>JAZRYA010000083.1:0-50483 GCA_045600505.1 Bacteroidaceae bacterium | reverse complement strand
AGTACTTATCCCGGTCCGAGAGAGTACTCTTTTGACCCCGAGAGAGTACTCTTTTTGGGTCACAGGTGTACTCTTTTCCCCTCGCAAGAGTACTCTTTTCTCCTCCTGTCCTTCCAATCCTGAAAGCTGAAAGCAAATTTTCAAAACTTTTTTTGGAATTTGGCATCATGCTATATTTTGGCACGGATTACACGGAACGCACAGGAGCACGGATGGCTTTTTCTTCAACTTTTTCCCCTCGCGCTTGCGCATATCGCGCGAAATACTTATCTTTGTGGCCTATTTTAATGATACAAGTAAACATGAGTCCTGTGAACCTGAACCAAATGTTAGGCGAAACCATCAACGAACTGTCCGAAATCAGTTCGCTCAAAGGACTGTTCCACGAACACCACGACGGAGACCCTCTACCCTCGGGCCCTGTGCTCGGCGAGATCATCGAGCTGAGCCGAGCTATCCTCTTTCCCGGATTTTACGGCAAATCGAACATCAGCAACCACAACCTCACCTACCACATGGGCGTGGGTGTGGAACGGCTGTATGGCCTGCTGAGCGAGCAGATACTGGCCGGGCTGTGCTTTGAGGAAAAGGACAGCGAGTGCGCCTGTGAGACGAAACAAGAAAGGGCCCAGCAGTTGGCCGCCCAGTTTGTGAGCCGACTGCCCCAGCTGCGCCAGGTGCTGGCCACCGACGTGGAGGCTGCCTACAACGGTGACCCCGCTGCCGAGAGCTATGGCGAGATCATCAGCTGCTACCCCATCATCAAGGCCATCACCAACTATCGCATCGCCCACGAGCTGCTGACCCTGGGCGTGCCCCTCATCCCCCGCATCATCACCGAGATGGCACACAGCGAGACGGGCATCGACATCCACCCCGCTGCCACCATCGGCCACCACTTCACCATCGACCATGGCACGGGCGTGGTCATCGGCGCCACCTGCATCATCGGCAACAATGTGAAGCTGTATCAGGGTGTGACGCTGGGTGCCAAGAGCTTCCCGCTGGACGAGAACGGCAACCCCATCAAGGGCATTGCCCGACACCCCATACTGGAGGACGACGTGATCGTCTACAGCAACGCTACCATACTGGGACGCATCACGCTGGGACGAGGCACCGTCATCGGCGGTAACCTGTGGGTGACCGAGAGCACCAAGCCTGGCGAGCACCTGGTGCAGGCCAAACGAGAGACTAACAATTAACGGACTAACAAGATAAAATCAACACTCCCCGAAAGGGGACCTTAAAACAGAATATGCAAACATTTGAAATGATCGCCAAGACCTTTCAAGGTCTGGAGAATGTGTTGGCCGAGGAGCTGACAAACCTGGGTGCCAACGACATCCAGATAGGTCGTCGCATGGTGTCCTTTACCGGAGACCTGGAGATGCTCTACCGTGCCAATTTCCAGTTGCGCACTGCCATACGCGTGCTGAAGCCCATCAAGCACTTCCGCGCTACCAGCGCCGACGAGGTGTATGAGGCTGTGAAGCAAATCGACTGGAGCAAGTACCTGACCAACGACACCACCTTTGCCGTGGACAGCGTGGTGTTCTCGACCGAGTTCCGCCACTCGAAGTTTGTGGCCTATAAGGTGAAGGACGCCATCGTGGACCAGTTCCGCGAGAAGACGGGCGACCGACCCAATATCCGCATCACCAACCCCGACCTGCAGCTGCACATCCACGTGGCAGAGTATGACTGCACGCTGAGCCTGGACTCTAGCGGCGAGAGTCTGCACCGCCGTGGCTACCGTCAGGAGGCCGTGGAGGCTCCCCTCAACGAGGTGCTGGCAGCCGGCATCATCCTGATGACGGGCTGGCGTGGCGAGTCGGACTTCATCGACCCCATGTGCGGTAGCGGCACACTGCCCATCGAGGCTACCCTGATTGCCAAGAACATCGCTCCCGGTGTCTACCGCCAGGGCTATGCCTTTGAGAAGTGGCCCGACTTTGACCAGGAGCTCTTTGAGCGCATCTACAACGATGACTCGCAGGAGCGCGAGTTTGCGCACAAAGTGTATGGATACGACAACAACCGCCAGGCTGTGGAGATAGCCACCCGCAACGTGAAGGCTGCCGGCCTGTCGAGCGACATCACCATCCAGTTCCAGGACTTCAAGGACTTTACCCAGCCCAGCGAGCCTGCCATCCTCATCAGCAATCCCCCCTATGGCGAGCGCATCTCGGCTCCCGACCTGCTGGGCCTGTACCGCATGATCGGCGAGCGACTGAAGCACCAGTTTATGGACAACGAGGCGTGGATCCTGAGCTACCGCGAGGAGTGTTTCGAGGCTATCGGTCTGAAGCCCTCGCTCAAGACTCCCCTGTACAACGGCAGTCTGGAGTGTGAACTGAGAAAGTACCAGATATTCAGCGGCCGATATGCCGACGCCCGTGCCGAGGGCCGCGAGATCAAGTCGAAGGACGACCTGCGCCAGATGGCCGAGAAGCGCCGTTTCAAGGAGAAGCGCTCGTTTAAGCAAGGTCTGAATGAGACGGACGAGGAATTTGAGGAGCGCATGAGTCGCCGTGACGAGGAGCGCCGTGAGCGTCGCGAGGAGCGTCGTCGCCAGTTTGGTGACGAGGAGCGTGGCGGACGCCGTGGTGGCTTTGGCGGTGACCGTCGTGGTGGTTTCCGTGGTGGCGACCGTGAGGACCGTCGTGGTGGTTTCCGCGGTGGCGACCGTGAGGACCGTCGTGGTGGCTTTGGCCGTCGTGACGACAATCGTGGTGAGCGCAAGTATGGCGACCGTCGCGAGAGACAGGAGGACCGCAAGCGTGCCTTTGGCGGCGGTCGTGACTTCAAGAGCAAAAGAAGAAATGATTATGAAGATTAAACACCTACTGATGGCTGCCCTGATGATGACATCGACAGGCATGATGGCCCAACAGAAGCTCCTGACACTGGAGGAGGTGCTGGGCAGTGGCAACAATTTCTGGAATCTGCAGCCCGAGAACATGCAGACCGACTGGTGGGGCAACACGCCCGTGGAGACCACACCCGATGGGGCAAAGAACCTGCTCACGGGCAAGAGCATCGTGACCGTGGACCGACTGAATGAGGTGGCTGGAGAGAAGATCATCCGCAACGGACACTACATCCAGTTTCCCGTGGCTGGCAAACCCGTGGCCATGGTCAGCGGCAACGGCAAGCGCATGATGCTGGACTGGAAGGCTGGCAAGATCCTGTGGTGCCAGGACATCCCCCAGGGTGCCAACCAGGACCTCTCGAACAAGAGCCACCACCTGGCCTACACCGTGGGCGGTAACCTCTACGTACAGACGGCCGAGGGCAAGACCCTGCAGGTGAGTCACGACGGCAGCACCGATGGCTCGGACAACATCGTCTATGGCCAGAGCGTGCACCGCGACGAGTTTGGCATCCACAAGGGCACCTTCTGGAGCGCCGACGGCCAGCAGTTGGCCTTCTACCGCATGGACCAGTCGATGGTGCCTAGCTATCCCCAGGTGGACATCACGCAGCGCATCGCCAAGACCTATACCGACCACTATCCCATGGCTGGCGAGACCAGTCACCAGGTGCGTGTGGGCATCTACAAGGTGGACAGCCAGCGCGTCGTGTGGCTGCAGCTGGAGGGCGCTGCCGACGACTATCACACCAACATCTCTTGGGCGCCCAATGGCAAGGTCATCTACGTCTTTGAGCTGAACCGCGACCAGAACGACATGCGCCTGGTGGCCTACAGCACCGAGACGGGTGCCAAGATACGCACTGTGCTGCAGGAGAAGAGTGACAAGTATGTGGAGCCCCAGCACGAACTGACCTTCCTGCCCTGGGACGAGAACAAGGCTCTGATGCAGACGCAGCGCGATGGCTACAACCACCTGTACCTGCTGGATGTGCAGCACGACGCTGTCACCCAGCTCACCCGTGGCAACTGGGTGGTGCAGGGCATGCTCGGTTTCAACCAGAAGAACAAGAGCGTCATCTACCTGAGCAACGAGTCGCACCCCCTGGAGTCTGCTATCTGGAGCGTCGACATGCAGGGCAAGCGCACGCTGCTGGGCACTCACGATGGTGTGCACGGCGGTCAGTTGAGCGAGGATGGCACGCAGATCATCGACCGATACAGCAGTCCCACCGTGCCTCGTAGCATCAATCTCATCAACACCAGCACTGGCAAGAGCAAGAATCTGCTCACCGCCACCGACAAGTGGGCCGAGCAGGGCTATGCCATCCCCGAAATCACCGGTGGCAGCATCAAGGCCAATGATGGCAAGACGGATCTGTACTACCGCATGGTGAAGCCCATCAACTTTGACCCCAACAAGAAGTACCCCACCGTGGTCTATGTCTATGGTGGTCCTCATGCTCACAATGTGGATGCGCGCTGGCGCTGGAGCATGCGCGGCTGGGAGGCCTACATGGCAACCAAGGGTTATCTGCTCTTCATCCTGGACAACCGTGGCAGCGAGAACCGCGGTCTGGAGTTTGAGCAGGCTACCTTCCGCCACCTGGGTGATGTGGAGATGCAGGACCAGATGTCGGGTGTCGAGTATTTGAAGTCGTTGCCCTATGTGGACGCTGACCGCATCGGTGTGCACGGCTGGAGCTTTGGCGGATTCATGACCACCAACCTGATGTGCTCTCATCCCGAGACCTTCAAGGTGGGTGTGGCCGGTGGTCCTGTCATCGACTGGAAGTACTATGAGGTAATGTATGGCGAGCGCTATATGGACACTCCCAAGACGAACCCCGAGGGCTATGCGGGCAGCAGTCTGCTGAACAAGGCCAAGAATCTGAAGGGTCGTCTGCAGATCATCATCGGTTACAATGATCCCACTTGTGTGCCTCAGCACACGTTGTCGTTCCTGCGTGCCTGCGAGGATGCTGGCACTCAGCCCGACTTCTTTGCCTACCCTGGTGCAGGCCACAACATGTCGGGTCGTGACCAGATCCATCTGCACGAGAGAATCACCCGATATTTTGAGGACTATCTGAAGTAATTCATAATTCACAATTCATAATTCATAATTATTTAGACTCAATTGATTATGCATACAATATTGCTATTGGGCAGCGGCGGTCGTGAACACGCGCTGGCTTGGAAGATTGCACAGAGTGCCAAAGTCGAGAAACTATACATTGCTCCCGGAAACGCTGGCACTGCCAACGTGGGCGAGAACGTAAACATGAAGGCTGACGATTTTGATAGTATCCGCCAGTTTGTGCTGGAGAAGGGCGTCGATATGGTGGTCGTTGGTCCCGAGGATCCCCTGGTAAAGGGCATCTACGATTACTTCAAGGGCGACGAAGAGCTGAAGAATATCCCCGTAATCGGTCCCTCGAAGCAGGGCGCCGTGCTGGAGGGCAGCAAGGACTTTGCCAAGGGATTTATGCAGCGCCACGGCATCCCCACCGCTGCTTACCAGACCTTTGACGGCACTACCCTGGAAGAGGGTCTGAAGTTCCTGGAGACCCTGAAAGCACCCTATGTGCTGAAGGCCGATGGACTGTGCGCTGGTAAGGGCGTGCTGATTCTGCCTACCCTGGAGGAGGCCAAGAAAGAGCTGAAGGAAATGCTGGGTGGCATGTTTGGCAACGCCTCGTCACAGGTGGTCATCGAGGAATTCCTGAGCGGTATCGAGTGCTCGGTATTTGTGCTGACCGACGGCAAGAACTACAAGATCCTGCCCGAGGCCAAGGACTATAAGCGCATCGGCGAGGGCGACACCGGTCTGAACACCGGCGGCATGGGTTCGGTCTCTCCCGTTCCCTTTGCTACCCCCGAGTGGATGAAGAAGGTCGAGGACCGCATCATCCGTCCCACTGTGGAGGGTCTGGCCGAGGAAGGCATCGACTACAAGGGCTTCATCTTCTTTGGCCTCATCAATGTCGAGGGCAATCCCATGGTCATCGAGTACAACGTGCGCATGGGCGACCCCGAGACCGAGAGCGTGATGCTGCGACTGAAGAGCGACATCGTGGACCTCTTTGAGGGTGTGGCTACCCAGACGCTGGGCGAGAAGAGCATCGAGTTTGACGACCGCAGCGCCGTCTGTGTGATGCTGGTGAGCGGCGGTTATCCTGGCAGCTACCAGAAGGGCATACCCATGAGCGGAATAGACCAGGTGGAGGGCAGCATCGTCTTCCATGCCGGCACTGCACTGAAGGATGGCCAGGTGGTCACCAATGGCGGTCGTGTGATTGCCGTCAGCAGTTATGGCGCCAACAAGGCCGAGGCTCTGCAGAAGAGCTTCCAGGAGGCTCAGAAGATAGAGTTTGAGGGCCGATACTTCCGTCGCGACATCGGCGCTGACCTGTAATAGACTGATTCGGAATGCGAGCAAAGATACAGAACCGGATAAGCCGCAGCGTGGCCACCTTGCCCCTGTGTGCGATATTGGCTGCGGGACTGTGGTGGTTTCCCCAGGGAGACTACTCGGTGCCGTATCTGATAGGTCTGATTCTGTGCGTGCTGACCACCTACATCGTCATGGAGACCAACAGCACGTTTGCGCTGTTGCGCGTCCGCTCGCGCATGGTCTCCTCTACCTGGCTGGTGATGACGGGATGCATCGGTCTGGTGCACTCGTTCCAGCCCAGTCTGGTAGCAGCATTCTGCCTGACCGTCAGCCACTATCTGCTCTTCCGTACCTACCAGCAACACCAACCCGTCACCGATGTGTTCCACACCTTTGTGATGCTAGGCATAGGCAGCATATTTGTACCCCAACTGGTGCTGATAGCTCCCTTCTACTACTGGTATCTCCTGGTGTTTATGCGTACCCTCACCTTCCGCGGGTTCTGGGCTGGCCTCATCGGCATGGCGCTTCCCTTCTGGTTCTGGGGCGGTGTGAGTCTGGTGCTGGATGAATACCAAGCCCTGGTGGACTGGTGGCAACAGCTGAGCACATTCACCCCCATCCTGCCAGACAACTATCTGGCTGTGGACCACACGATGGCTATCGTCTGGGGCGTGATTGCCCTGCTGGCCGTCTACACGGGGCTGGTGTATCTGAATGACAGTTTCAATGACAAGATCAGAGTGCGCATGATGTTCTACATCTACATTTTCCAGAGCACGCTGATACTCACACTGGTGGGTCTGCAGCCCCAGCATGCAGCCACGATGCTGCCCCTGATGCTGGTGTCTTGCTGCCCCTTTGTCGCACACTATTACACGCTGACCCACACCTGGTGGTGCACGCTGATGTTCTGGCTCTCGGTCTTGGCCATGGCCGCTCTGGCAGTGCTTACCCTCACCTCGTGGGCAACTCCGTATATAAAATAACTAACAACAAATAAAAACAAAACGATGAAACAGTTCAAGCTTGTGAACAACCTGATGGGTTGGATCACTTTCGCCATCGCGGCTTGGGTGTATTGCAGCACCATCGAGCCCACGGCAAGTTTCTGGGACTGTCCTGAGTTTATCACCACCGCCTACAAACTGGAGGTGGGACATCCCCCAGGCGCCCCTTTCTTCATGCTCACCGGTAACCTGTTTACCCAGCTGACCAACGACCCCACGCAGGTGGCTTACATGGTCAACACGATGAGCGCCCTGTTCAGTGCCCTGTGTATCCTGTTCCTGTTCTGGAGCATCACACACCTGGCACGCAAGTTGGTAGGCACCAACGGCGAAGTCACCACACTGGCTCAGCTCATCACCGTGGAGGCTTGTGGTCTGGTGGGTGCCCTCATCTACACCTTCAGCGACACCTTCTGGTTCTCGGCTGTCGAGGGTGAGGTATATGCCTACAGTAGCCTCTTCACTGCACTGGTGTTCTGGCTGATGCTCAAGTGGGAGGACCATGCCGACGAGCCTCACAGCGACCGCTGGCTCATCCTGATTGCATACCTGACTGGTCTGTCCATCGGTGTGCACTTGCTGAACTTGCTGTGTCTGCCTGCCCTGGTGCTGGTGTTCTACTACCGCAAGTTCAAGAACGCCAACCTCAAGGGTAGCGTCATTGCACTGACCCTTTCCTTCATCCTGGTAGCCGTAGTGCTCTATGGCATCGTGCCCGGTATCGTGAAGGTGGGTGGCTGGTTCGAACTGCTGTTTGTCAACACCCTGGGCTTCGGTTTCAACACCGGTCTCATCATCTACATCGTACTGCTGATCACTGCCGTGCTGTGGGCTATCTACGAGACCCAGAGCGAGGCACAGCGTCGTCCCCGCATGATTGCATCGTACCTGCTCAGCGTGGGTCTGCTCGGTATCCCCTTCTATGGCTATGGATGGAGCAGCTACCTCATCGGAGCAGTTGTGCTGGCAGCACTGGGCGCAGTGTTGTACTGGCAGCGCAATGGTGTGCATCTGGTGAGTGCCCGCATCATGAACACCAGCCTGCTGTGCATGCTGCTCATCATGGTGGGTTACTCGAGCTATGCCGTCATCGTCATCCGCAGCACCGCCAACACTCCCATGGACCAGAACTCGCCCGAGGATATCTTCACTCTGGGTAGTTACCTGAGCCGTGAGCAGTATGGCGACCGTCCCTTGCTCTATGGCAATGCCTACACCTCTCCCGTGGCTCGCGAGGCCGACGAGCGTGGTGGCTACTGGGTGCCTGTGACCAAGCAGGGCGCTCCCGTCTACCAGCGTAAGGAGAAGGCTAGTGCCGACGAGGCTGACAGCTACGAGATACAGCGCTACAACATCGACTATGTCTATGCGACCAACATGCTCTTCCCCCGTATGTACAGCGAGCGTCACAAGCAGGCCTACGAGGACTGGATGGGCGGTGTGCAGGGCAAGATCGTCACCATCAATCACTGTGGCAGCAACACCCAGGTGAAGATGCCTACCATGATGGAGAACCTCTACTTCTTCATGAGCTACCAGATGAACTTCATGTACTGGCGCTACTTCATGTGGAACTTTGCCGGTCGACAGAATGACATCCAGGGCAATGGCGAACTGGAGCATGGCAACTGGATTACTGGTATCCCCTTCCTGGACAACATGCGTCTGGGCAACCAGGCCAATCTGCCTAGCGAACTGAAGGAGAACAAGGGCCACAACGTGTTCTACGCTCTGCCCCTGCTCATCGGTCTGCTGGGTCTGTTCTGGCAGGTGTACAAGAACAACGTAGAGCCCAACGACGGCGTCAAGCAGTTCTGGGTGGTATTCTTCCTGTTCTTCATGACAGGTATTGCCATCGTCATCTACCTCAATCAGACTCCCATGCAGCCTCGCGAACGAGACTATGCCTATGCGGGTTCGTTCTATGCCTATGCTATCTGGTGTGGCTTGGGCGTAGCTGCCATTGCCGAGGGTCTGAAGCGCGTGCTCAAGAGTGACAACATCTCTGCTATCGTGGCTTGTGCCGCTGTGGCTATCCCCATCCAGATGGCTAGCCAGACCTGGGACGACCACGACCGTAGCGGTCGTTACACTTGCCGCGACTTTGGTCAGAACTATCTGCAGAGTCTGCAGGCTCAGGGCAATCCCATCATCTTCACCAATGGTGACAACGATACCTTCCCCTTGTGGTACGCCCAGGAGACCGAGGGCTTCCGCACCGACGCTCGCGTCTGCAACCTCAGTTATCTGCAGACCGACTGGTACATCGACCAGATGAAGCGTCCTGCCTATGACTCTCCTGCAGTGCCCATCGACTGGAAGCGTATCCAGTACGTTGCCGGCAAGAACGAGGGTATCCAGGTGGAGGCTACGCTGCTGACTGACGTCATCGAGAACCTGAAGAAGTCGGGCTACTCTGACGAGACCCTCAAGCAGATTCTGGGTGACAATCCCTATGACTTGCGCAATGTGATGGACAAGTGGATTCTGGGCCAAAGCGAGCAGGTCAACCAGATCAAGCAGGCTCTGCTGGGCAATGCAAGCACGGCTATCATCCCCACCGACTCACTGGTACTGGCCATCGACCAGGAGGCTGTGAAGAAGAGTGGCATGATGATTGCTGGCGACAGCATTCCCGCCGAGATGAAACTGTCGCTCAAGGGCCGCAATGCGGTGTACAAGAGCGAGTTGATGATGTACGAGATGCTGTTGCGTTGCAACTGGGAGCGTCCCATGTATGTGGCCGTGACCGTGGGCAGTGACAACTATGGCGACCTGGGCAAGAACTTCATCCAGGAGGGTCTGGCCAACCGCATCACCCCCTTCAACACCGAGGCTAGCGGCATACGCATCGACAGCGAGAAGATGTATGACAACCTGATGAACAAGTTCAAGTTTGGTGGTCTGGACAATCCCAACATCTATCTCGACGAGACCGTGCTGCGCATGTGCTACACCCATCGTCGCCTGTTTGCCCAACTGGGTAGCCAGCTGATGAAGGAAGGCAAGAAGGACATGGCCCTGAAGCTGATGGAGAAGGCCGAAAAGGCAGTTCCCTCTACCACCGTACACCACAACTGGCAGAGCGGTTCTATGGATATTGCCAAGATCTGGCTCAGTCTGGGCAAGAAGGACAAGGCCGAGGCTGTTGCCAAGGAAGTCGGTGTCAACTCTTGCGAGTACCTGGAGTACTACATGAAGCTGACCGGACGTGCCGCCAAGAGCAGTGTCAGCGACTGTCGCTACTATTTGTATCAGTTGCAGGATGTAGCCGAGTTGCTCAAAGTGGCACACTCTGACCAGGCTGCAACCTACGAGGCTGCTCTCCAGCGCTACTACGCTGCTCTGCAGTATATGTTGAACTAAAAAGCATCCCCCTCCCCCACAACCGAGGGAGGGGGACTCTTGCTCTATGATCATAGAACAGCCAGCACGATTCCTGCGATGGCTCTATCCCCATGCCCTGTGGAGGATGGACACCAGCGAGAAGTCAGTCTACCTGACCTTCGACGATGGTCCTATCCCCGAGGCTACACCATTTATACTAGATGTCTTGGACCAACTGGGTATCCGAGCCACCTTCTTCATGGTAGGAGACAATGCCCGCAAGTATCCTCATCTACTGGAGGAAGTGCGCCGACGAGGGCACCGCATAGGCAACCACACCTATAACCACATAGGAGGTCTCCGATGGACGAGCTGGAAGTACCTGGCCAATGTCAAGAAGGCCGAAGACATCCTGCACAGCAACCAGCTCTTTCGTCCTCCACACGGATGGATGAAACTGATGCAATACCGCACCATGCGCTATTGTGGCTGGCGAGTGGTGATGTGGGACGTGGTCACCCGTGACTATAGCAACCGACTCACGGCAGAGGATGTGCTGAACAACGTGAAACGATACACGCGCAACGGCAGCATCATCACCTTTCACGACTCTATCAAGAGCATCGACAAACTGAAATCAATCCTGCCCGAGGCACTGCAATGGCTAGTGGACCAGGGCTATGAATTCCGGACTTTTGACTAAGATCATCTCATCCCACACACTGAAAGCCGAGGCAACGCGTCTCGGATTCCATTGCTGTGGCTTGGCACCTGCCATGCAGGTCCCTAGAGAGGTGGCTGACCACTACCACCGATGGATAGCCGATGGTCGACAAGCCGAAATGCATTACCTGGAGCAATACGAGGACAAGCGCTACAATCCCGAGTTGCTGGTTCCTGGTGTGCGCACCATCGTGTCGCTGGCCATGAGCTACAATCCCGGCACAGCCCCCACACAACCCGGACTGGCCTGGTATGCCCAAGGGCGTGACTATCACGATGTGGTGAAGGAACGCTTGCGATTGTTGATGGAGCGACTAGGTCTGGAAGGTCGATGCTTCGTAGACACAGCTCCCGTGCTCGAGAAATACTGGGCTTGGCGCTGCGGTCTGGGATTCATAGGCAGGCACACCCAACTAGTCATTCCTCACATGGGAAGCACCTTTTTCCTGGGTGAACTGTTCCTGACGGACGAGGCTGACGAGTATGACACACCCATCAGCCCATCGCCCACTCCTGGCGAAGTCTGTGGAAACTGCCACCATTGCGTCGACGCATGTCCCACAGGGGCCATCAAGACCACACCCCATGAAGGGATAGACGGAAGGGCTTGCCTCAGCTACCTGACCATCGAGCACCGAGGCGACTTGCCCGATTGGGCTCGCCCCCATCTCAGCGAGTGTTTCTATGGATGCGACCGCTGTCTGCGTGCCTGTCCTCACCTGCACACGACAGAGGCAACGCCTATCCAAGAGTTCAAACCCTCGACCACACTGCTAGAGATGACCCACGAGGACTGGGAACAACTGAGCGAAGAACAATACCGCCAACTTTTCCGAGGTTCGGCCGTAAAACGAGCCAAATATACTGGCCTGATGCGCAACATCGCAAAGCGCAACCAATAATTCTTCATTCTTCCCTTTCCTTATCTATTTTTATTTTGTATCTTTGCAGCTCAAAAGGATAAATAAAGCACTGAAATATATGAATTTCGTAGAAGAACTGAGATGGAGAGGCATGATCCACACGATGATGCCTGGTACAGAAGAGTTACTGAGCAGTGGCATGCAGACCGCCTATGTCGGCATCGACCCCACTGCCGATTCACTGCACATCGGCCACCTGTGTGGCGTGATGATGCTGCGTCACTTCCAGCGCTGCGGCCACAAGCCTCTGGCTCTCGTGGGTGGTGCTACAGGTATGATTGGCGACCCCAGTGGAAAGAGCCAGGAGCGTAACCTGCTCAACGAGGAGACCCTGCGTCACAATGTGGCTTGCATCAAGGAGCAGTTGTCACGCTTCCTCGACTTTGACAGCGACGCACCCAATGCCGCCGAGCTGGTGAACAACTATGACTGGATGAAGGACTTCACTTTCTTGGATTTCGCACGCGAGATCGGTAAGTGCATCACCGTCAACTATATGATGGCCAAGGACAGCGTGAAGCGTCGTCTGAATGGCGAGTTCCAGGATGGAATGTCATTCACCGAGTTCACCTACCAGCTGCTGCAGGGCTATGACTTCATGCATCTGTATGAGACCAAGAACTGCAAACTGCAGATGGGTGGTAGCGACCAGTGGGGCAACATCACCACCGGTACAGAGCTCATCCGCCGCAAGCTGGGCAACGACCAGGAGGCTTTCGCACTGACCTGCCCCCTGATCACCAAGGCCGACGGTAAGAAGTTTGGTAAGACCGATAAGGGCAACATCTGGCTCGACCGCAACCGCACCAGTCCCTACACCTTCTACCAGTTCTGGCTCAATGTAGCCGACGAGGATGCCGAGCGCTACATCAAGATTTTCACCAGTCTGGACAAGGAGACCATCGACGCTCTCATCGAGGAGCATCGTCAGGATCCCGGTCGTCGTGCACTGCAGAAGCGCCTGGCCGAGGAGGTTACCATCCTGGTACACAGCCGCGAGGACCTGGAACTGGCTCAGGAGGCTAGCAACATCCTCTTTGGCAAGGCAACCAAGGAGAGCCTCGTGAAACTGGACGAGCAGACCTTGCTCGACGTATTCAGTGGTGTTCCTCAGTTCGAGGTTAGCCGCGAGTTGCTCGAGGGCGAGGGTGTGAAGGCCATCGACCTGCTGGCCGAGCACGCTCAGTGCTTTGCCTCGAAGGGCGAGATGAAGAAGCTGACCCAGGGCGGTGGCGTCTCTCTGAACAAGGAGAAGCTGACTGACCCCAACCAGCTCGTCACCACTGCCGACCTGCTCGATGGCAAGTACATCCTGGCTCAGCAGGGCAAGAAGAAGTACTTCCTGAACATCGTGAAGTAACAGAAAATCCGCCAACCCCAGATAGAGTACTCTTTCGGCCGCGAGAGAGTACTCTTTTTTGTGCATAAGTGTACTGCTTTGTGGCTGCAAGAGTACTGTCTCTGTGCCACACATGCACTCTCTGACTTGCAAGGCATCTCTGGAAGGTTGCTGCAATTGCTGCAAATGCTGCAATTACTGCAATTACAAATAGGGGGGGTATGTAACCGACAAAAAAGTGCGAAAAGAATTTTTATTATATATATAAATAAATTTATATATATAATAAAGTTATTTTACTAGTTCCTTTTAATTGCAGTTAATTGTAATTGCAGCAATTGCAGCAATTGACGCAAACATAAAAAAAAGGGCAAAAAGTATTGCGAAGTCCGCGGAATTGTCTTACCTTTGCATCGCAAAACCTCGCTGCGGGTCACAGGCAGCTTACCGGTTTGGTCTATGGTGTAATGGTAGCACAAGACATTTTGGTCGTCTTAGTTCTGGTTCGAAACCGGATAGCCCAACCAAGAAAATCGCAGAAGACATCAGTTTTCTGCGGTTTTTTTTCGTTATATCATCGAGATTTCGTAATTTTGCCCTAGTAACATTTCTACTAAACATTATTATCAAGTATGGCAAATCCATTTTCTTTGGAGGGCAAGAACGCCTGGATCACAGGTGCCTCCTATGGTATCGGTTTCAACATCGCCAAGGCTTTTGTAGCTGCTGGCGCCAAGAACATCATCTTCAACGACATCAACGAGGCAGCTCTCGAGCGTGGTCTCGCTAATTACAAGGAGGCAGGCATCGAGAACGTGCACGGCTATGTGTGCGACGTGACCGACGAGAACGGCGTGAAGGCTCTGGTAGAGAAAATCCACCAGGAGGTAGGCCAGATTGACATCCTGGTCAACAATGCCGGTATCATCAAGCGTATCCCCATGCACGAGATGCAGCGTGCCGAGTTCCAGCAGGTCATCGACATCGACCTGGTTGCTCCCTTTATCTGCAGTTCAGCTGTTCTGCCCGAGATGATGGAGCGTCGCGAGGGTAAGATCATCAACATCTGCTCGATGATGAGCGAGCTGGGCCGCGAGACCGTCAGCGCTTATGCAGCTGCCAAGGGTGGTCTGAAGATGCTGACCCGCAACATCTGCTCGGAATATGGTGAATACAACATCCAGTGCAACGGCATTGGCCCCGGCTACATCGCTACTCCCCAGACTGCTCCTCTGCGCGAGCGTCAGGCTGACGGCAGCCGTCATCCCTTTGATAGCTTCATCTGCGCCAAGACTCCAGCTGGTCGCTGGCTCGATCCTAGTGAGTTGGGTGGTCCCGCAGTGTTCCTGGCTTCTCACGCTAGTGACGCTGTCAATGGCCACGTGCTGTATGTAGATGGCGGTATCCTGGCCTACATCGGCAAGCAGCCCTCTTAATTGAATGGATAGCCCAACAGACTCTGGACATTTTCCTTGATTCTGTTGGACAAGACATCGATACTGATCCCCAATTCGTCTGCTACCTTATTATATAAGGTGCTGATGGGTTGGGGATTTTCGTCGCTCTCTAGTAGCAATCTGTCTAGCGGACAAGCTTGCAGGGCCTCGCTATTGTAGAGAAAACCAAAGGAGAAATAAAAGCCGTGAGGCAGCAGCTGTTGCAGTTGAGCTGCCTTGCCCCTGAAACCATGCCAGACCCAGGGTTGCACAGCATGCAACTCTCGGCGCATGGCCAGACATTCGTCTACAGCTCTCACACAATGCAGAATGAGGGGAAGCTGTCGTTTCTCACTCTCCAAGATGCAACGACGAAAAGCCTCCTTCTGCAGCGCTAACGGCGTGTTGCAGCACTTATCTAGTCCGCACTCGCCTACAGCCAGAGCCTCATCCAGGCAACCATCCTCCACGTCCACATGCCAGGGATGAATACCCCAGGTATGCACTCCATGCTGCAAGACCCACTCGCCTTGCTTGCTAGGATGATGGGAATGGAAATCAAGGTACTGGATCATAACCGCTTCCGCCCCAAGGATTGCAGCGGAGAATACGCCAGATGGCCAAGGCTAGACCCTTGATAGGACCATGCTTGCGCAGAGCCTCGATGGCATATTGAGAACAGGTGGGAGTGAAACGACAAGCAGGAGGTGTCAGCGGAGAAATATACCGCTGATAGAACCGGATAGGCAAGATCAGGAGTTCGGCCAGGTACTTCATAGATTCTCTACCATGCGGTTAAGCAAGTTGACCATGCGCTGTTCTACCACATCATAAGACATCAATTCGTTGCTCGTCCACAGGAAAGCCACGGCGAGAGCCTGACTCTCTCCCAGAGCATCCCACAGTTGGTGTTTGTGATGGCGGTAGGCCTCGCGCACCAGACGCTTACATCTGTTGCGATCTACAGCATGTTTGAAATGACGTTTCGATACAGAAACCATCATCTGCACAGGCATCTCACCCTCGGCGCGCTCTACAAGCATGTAGACCACACGAAGAGGAAAGGCCGACATCGACTTGTTGCCTCCAGCAAACAGAGCATCTATTCGCTTCAGGCTACACAGTCGTTCGGCCTTCGACAAGGTGAGTGGTGCAGGTCTATCAGACATTGACCTTTTTCAAATAGTCGTTCAGGGCAGCAGTGATGCTGGGGAACTGGGGAGTAGGAGCCTCGAGTCCTACATTCAGTCCTGCCTCGGCAGCAGCCTTTGCTGTGTTGGCACCAAAGGTTGCAATCACGCGCTCACCCTGTTTGAAATCGGGGAAATTGTGGAAGAGTGACTGGATACCACTGGGACTGAAGAACACCAGCATGTCATAGTCAAAGGGCTCTCCCTCCTCAAAGTCATTGCTTACAGTGCGGTACATGATACCCTCGATGTGAGTGAGCTTCTTGCTGTCGAGCTTGTTCTTGATCTCGTCGTTGTGCACATCACTCAGAGGTGTGAAGTAACGCTCGGTCTTGTGCTTCACCATCAGGGGAATCAGGTCGTCAATCTTACCGGTGCTGCCATAGAACACCTTACGCTTGCGGTACTGCACATACTTCTGGATGTACAGGGCTACAGTCTCGGTGATGCAGAAATACTTCATGTCCTCGGGGATGGCTACACGCATCTCCTGACACAGATGGAAGAAATGATCAATAGCGTTACGCGAAGTGAACACAATAGCTGTATAATCCAGGATGTTGATCTTCTGAGCACGGAACTCACGGGGAGATACACTAACAACCTTGACAAAGGGACGAAATACAATCTCTACCTCGCGCTGACGAGCAATATCGTAATAAGGGGACTTCTCTGAAGAGGGTTTGGGCTGTGAAACCAGAATCTTCTTTACCATAAACGTCCTAAAATTTTATTATCAAACTATCTGTTACAATAAGCAAAGACTTGAACAATGCCAACATGGGCATCAATTCCAAGGCGCAAAGGTACGCAAAAAGATGGAAAAGGCAATAGAATTTTTGGAAAAAGATGGTATAGCACTTGTACATCAGCAAAATCTTGAATATGACAAGCAAAATTCCAAATACCAGCGCGGCCTGGAGAATGGAAATGTTGAAATATACAAAGATAAGCGCAAGGGGAAAAAACAGGATAGATTCGACCGTGATCAGGAAATTATAACTGTCAGACCACTGTTTTTGTTGCTTTTTTTCAAAAAACACCCAGTGTACAAATCCTGCCATTATACGCTTGACAGCGAAGTATGCCAGAAAGCATCCTACGTAGAGTACCAGCAATTGGTAGGGCGAAATCTGCCCAAGGAAGAGGTCGAGTGTATATTGTGCATAAGCAAATGCCATCAGACCTCCCATCAAGCTCAACTGGAGCACCATGAAGAGCGATGCATGTGTCTCGATTGCCGTCTCCACAGCAAAGAGTCCTTGACGCTCATGTGGCGCAAAGAAAAAGTCCTTGGCCTGCTGCACCAACTGGCGACGAGTGCGATTTACCACATACACAAGGATGATGAAACATACCAGCAAGGCAGATGTGACCCAGTCGTCACGCCACAAGGCATAAGGCACAGGCACGGCACTGTGTCCCTGGCTAGTAACTTTCAACTCGGGATGCAGCATCGAGTTGTCCTTGAAGAAAGTCTCTTCATAGACCTTACTCAAGGCCTCTATCTCATAGGCTTGGTGACCTGGAAGACCAGGGATGGACAGGGTGTCGGGACGATCGCTCAGGAAACGCTCTCGCTTGGGGAGATGTGCCTGTATGACAGAATCGAGTTGCTGGGGTGTGCATCCCTGCATACGCTGGGCAATACGCCACACGCTGAAGCCGTGGTGGACCACAGTGTCTGTCGTCACACCCAGTTCCTCACCTTCCGTCTGAAGGTCAATTCCCTCGGCTACCTGTATGCTATCGCCCTCGCCTATGATCATATCTTAGCAAATCTGCGTATGTTCACGTCCCACATGGGAGTCTCGAATACCAAATTGATGGCTTCCTCGGCCGTTGTTGCCACCTTCCAGATATCACCATGAGCAAGACGCATGAAGTTTTCCTTCATGGCACGGTCCATCATCTCGAGCATAGGGTCGAAATATCCATCGATATTCAGGATGACGATAGGCTTGAGATACAGGCCTAATTGCTTGTTGGTGATCAGTTCAAATAGTTCGTCAAAAGTGCCACAACCACCAGGAAGGGCAATACCAGCATCACTGATTTCGGCAATCTTGTTCTTGCGAGTGCTCATGTCAGGAACAACTATGAGCTCTGTCATGCCGGTGTGCTGCCAGTTCTCCTCGACCATGAACGAGGGAATTACGCCGATGGCCTTGCCACCATGCTGCAGACAAGCATCGGCACTGGCCTGCATAAGTCCCATGTTGCCAGCACCATTGACCAGCGTCACGCCACGTTGGGCCAAACCCTGGCCCAACTGACGTGCTGCCTCAAAGTATTTCTCGTCTATCTGCGTGCTCGAGGCACAATAGACAGCTACACTTTGGATGTTGTTCATAATGCAAATGCTTTCTTGATGTCGTCCACACGGTCCAACTTCTCCCAAGTGAAGAGCTCTACCTCCACCACCTTTGTCTCACGATAAAGTGACTCGTAGCGCTTGGTAACGACCTTGGGCTCGCGTCCCATGTGACCATAGGCTGCAGTCTCCTCGTAGATGGGATTGCGCAACTTCAGGGTCTGCTCTATCTCATAGGGAGTCAGGCGGAAGAGTTCCTGGATCTTCTTTGCAATCTCGCCATCGGTCATTGCTACATGACTACGTCCATAGGTGTTGACATAGATGCTCACAGGCTCGGCTACACCGATTGCATAGCTCAACTGCACCAACATCTCATCTGCTACACCTGCGGCCACCATGTTCTTGGCAATGTGACGAGCAGCATAGGCTGCACTGCGGTCTACCTTCGAGGGATCCTTGCCCGAGAAGGCACCTCCACCGTGAGCACCCTTACCACCATAGGTGTCTACAATAATCTTTCGACCTGTGAGACCCGTGTCGCCATGAGGACCACCGATAACAAACTTACCCGTGGGATTGACATGATAGGTGATCTGGTCATTGAAGAGTGAACGGATGTGCTCGTTCTTGATGCCCTCGAGAGTACGAGGAACCAAGATTTTGATGACATCCTCACGGATCTTCTTCTGCATAGCCTCATCTGTGTCAAACTCATCGTGCTGTGTGCTCAGTACGATAGTGTCGATGCGCTGAGGTACATTGTCGTCGCTATACTCGATGGTCACCTGGCTCTTGGCATCGGGACGCAGGTAGGTCATCTCCTTACCTTCGCGACGAATCTCGGCCAATACCATCAGCAGACGGTGAGCAAGGTCGAGGCTGAGAGGCATGTAGTTGTCGGTCTCGTTGGTAGCGTAACCAAACATCATACCCTGGTCACCTGCACCCTGAGTCTTAGGATCGACACGCTCTACACCACGGTTGATGTCCTGGCTCTGCTCGTGAATGGCAGAGAACACACCACAACTGTTACCCTCGAACATATACTCGCTCTTGGTGTAACCAATGCGGTTGATAACCTCACGTGCAATGCGTTGCAGGTCGACATAGGCACTGGTGGTAACCTCACCAGCCAGCACCACCTGACCTGTGGTAACAAGTGTCTCACAAGCTACATGAGACTGAGGATCGAAGGCCAACAGTTTGTCCAGCACAGCATCGCTGATCTGGTCGGCCACCTTGTCGGGATGACCCTCTGAAACGGATTCTGAAGTAAATAAGTAACCCATAATAAATTAATTTTGTTAGTTAATATATATGGGAAAGACTTTGGGAGATAATGCAAACGGGCACTGTTATAGCCCGTCGTTTTAGCATTTTTTACTGTGGTTGCAAGCAGCCCAAATCTATCCACATTTCTATTTCGGGTGCAAAGTTACGGCAATTTGACAAAATTACCAAATTTTATTGCAGTATTTCGCGTAGAGGTATCATTACAAAGTCCCGCTCGTGCATGTGAGGATGGGGCAGGACGAGGTCGTCCTGAGTGATGTGTTCGTCATCATACATCAATAGATCGATGTCGATGGGTCGGTCGTGATATTGTCCGTCTGTACTCTTTTGGGTACGACCCAGCAGTTGCTCGATGCGCTTGGTTTCCTCCAGACAATCCTGGGGCGACATCATAGTGTGTACCAGACAGGCAGCATTGAGGAACTTGTGCTCACTCTCGAATCCCCAGGGCTCTGTCTCGATGAAAGAAGATACCCGATAGACCGAACCCACGCGCTCGTCCAGCATCTGCAGAGCTTGCTGGATAAGCGCGTGACGGTCACCGATATTTGAGCCTAGACTCAGATATAAATTGTGCATGTACTAGTCTTGCAGAATGAGCATGGCGTCGCCATAGGTACCAAAACGGTAACGATTGTCGCGCAGAGCCTCCTTATAGGCCTTCATGATGCGATCGTAACCGCCATAAGCACAAGTGAGCATCAGCAGGGTGCTCAGGGGCATGTAGAAATTGGCAACCATAGCATCGGCCAACTTAAACTCGTGGGGAGGGAAGATGAAGCGGTTGGTCCATCCGTCAAACTCCTTGAGGCAGCCGTCGGCACTGACTGCTGACTCCAACACACGCTGTACGGTGGTACCTACAGCACAGATGCGATGTCCCTCGGCCTTGGCCTTGTTGACAATGCGGCAAGCCTCGGAATTGACGTGCATCTCCTCGCTATCCATCTTGTGCTTGGTCAGATCCTCGACATCAATCTCGCGGAAGTTACCCAGACCACAGTGCATGGTGACAAATGAGAAGTCGATACCCTTGATCTCGAGGCGCTTGAGCAGCTGACGAGAGAAGTGAAGGCCAGCAGTGGGAGCAGTGACAGCACCCTCGTTCTTGGCAAAGATGCACTGGAAATTCTCGATATCCTCGGGCTCGCTGGGACGCTTGATGATTTCCTTTGGCAGGGGTGCCTCGCCCAGAGCATACAAAGCCTGCTTGAACTCCTCGTGAGGACCATCATAGAGGAAACGGAGAGTACGGCCACGACTGGTGGTGTTGTCGATTACCTCGGCCACCATAGAGTCATCCTCGCCGAAATACAATTTGTTGCCAATACGAATCTTTCGGGCAGGGTCTACCAGCACGTCCCACAGACGCAACTCGCTGTTGAGCTCACGCAGCAGGAAAACCTCGATCTTGGCACCTGTCTTTTCCTTATTACCATACAGGCGCGCGGGAAAGACCTTAGTATCGTTGAATACGAAGACATCCTTCTCGTCGAAGTATTCCAGGATATCGCTAAACTGCTCTCGGTGCTCGATGACACCACTCTTGGCATGTACCACCATCAGACGGCAATCGTCGCGATAGGGAGTGGGATACTGAGCAACACGCTCCTCGGGAAGTTTGAATTTGAATTGTGAGAGTTTCATATTGTTTGTTTCTGTTTTTCTATTTTGATTGTCCTTCGTTTGCCGATTGCAACAGTTGTGGGTTGCGCTCGATTTCTGCCTGCAGCCACGACTCAAAGTCCTCTATCTTCTGGCAATTCTCTACTCGGATTTCACCTACGCGAGTGCGACGAAGTCCGATGAGATGGGCTCCTGAGTCGAGAGCCTGACCAATGTCGCGGGCCAAGGCACGGATGTAAGTGCCCTTGCTGCAGACGACACGGATGGTGAGCTGCATCTTCTCGGCGTCGAAGTTCTGAATCTCCAGTTCATCGATAACCAGAATCTTGGGCTTCAGCTCCACCTCTGCCCCGCTGCGAGCCAGTTTGTATGCACGATGTCCATCGACCTTGCAAGCCGAGAATGCAGGTGGCACCTGCTCGATACGTCCCATAAACCGAGGCAACACCTGCTGGATAAGCTCGAGAGTGATGTGCTCGGTGGGATAGGTTGCATCGATGGGCTTCTCCAGATCGAAGCAGGGCGTGGTAGCTCCCAGTTGAAGCGTGGCCACATACTCCTTGGTGTGAGCCTGCAATTCGTCGATGCGCTTGGTGGCACGACCGGTGCAGACGATGAGTACGCCCGTAGCCAGAGGGTCGAGCGTGCCTGCATGACCCACCTTCAACTTCCGCACACCCAACTGGTGGCAAAGCTGCCAGCGCACCTTGGCTACCAGATTGAAACTGGTCCAAGTGAGAGGCTTGTCAAAACATAGCACTTCGCCTTGCACAAAATCCATACGCGCAATCCTTATATATTATATTATAGGAACAACTGCCACACCAGCACTGCCACGCCCACCACGGCGCAATAGGCAGCAAACCAGATCATCTTGCCCCTTTTCACCAGATTGATCATCAACTTGCATGCAGCGCATCCGGTGATGAATGCTGCCACAAAACCGACAATCAATGCAGACACGGAGATACCTGCCATAGCCTGCTCGACACCCATCTCCACCATGTCCTTGACATCCAGCAGAGCCATGCCCAAGATGGGAGGGATAGCCATGAGAAACGAGAACTGAGCCAACTTCTCCTTCTTGTCACCCAAGATGAGTCCCATGCCGATGGTACTGCCACTGCGGCTGAGTCCGGGAAGCACAGCGATAGCCTGTGCCACACCGATGATGAAGGAGTCGAGCATAGAGATATTCTCCTTGGTGCGAGGCTTGGCAAAGTAACTGAATGACAGCAAGGCAGCAGTCACCAGCAGACAGCAACCCACTACGATGAGTCCGCTGAATGCCTCCTCGATCTGGTCCTTGAACAGGACGCCCACAATGCCGATAGGAATCATGCTGATGAGGATGTTGACGGCATAGCGCATCTCGTCGTTCCACTTCAGTTTGAGCATGCCTGTCAGTATCCACTCCACCTCGCGCCACAGGATGACCAGCGTGCTGAGCACAGTAGCCACATGCACGGCAACGGTGAAGGACATGATCTGATCGGGGTCCTGCACACCCAACAATTCCGCAGCAATAGCCAGATGACCGCTGCTGCTCACGGGCAGATACTCGGTGAGTCCCTGGAATATGCCCATCAACAGGGCTTGCACTTCATTCATTTCTTATCCTTGGGTTTGTACATTATACCGACGGTCATGAAGATAAATCCAAAGAAGCACACGGCAGGAGCCAGCTTGATGCGACGAGCGCTGAAGATATCCTCGTTGAAGACGGTCTCGCTGCTGCCGCTACCCGACATCAGGATGAAGCCCAGGATGATGATAGCCATACCGATGGCCAACAGGATGTAGTTGACACGATCGAATGCAAAGTTTTTCTTATCCATATCTTATTTTCTTTTATTCATACAAGTCACCCTCGCGCAAGCCCAGATAGTGCGACACGCTGATGAAGGTGCACAGTAGCGTGATGAGCAATCCCGACACCAGCACTGCACCCGAGGTGATGTAGACATCGTTGAGCGTCACAAACTCGCTGAGCGAGGGGTCGTAGCCATACAAGGCATGCAAGGCAGCCAGCAAGACGCCATCGGCCAGCACACCAGCCACCAGACCTATCCACCAGGCACGCACCAGGAAGGGACGACAGATGAAGGCCCAACTAGCACCCACCAGTTTCATCGTGTGGATGACAAAGCGACGCGAGTAGACGCTCAGTCGGACGGTGTTGTTGATGAGCACAATGCTGATGAGCAGCAGCAGAGCAGCCAGAGTCACCAGCACGATCATGATGCGCTGGAGATTGGCATTCAGATGGTCCACCAAGTCCTTTTGGTACATCACATCCGCCACCAACTTGTTCTTCTTCAGCATCTTGCTGATCATCAGCAGACTGTCGGTGCACGCATAATCGGGCTTCATATACAATTCGTAAGAGGGGCTAAAGGGATTGGCACCCAGGAAATCACTGGGATCAGTACCCATAGCCTCGGTTTGCTCCTTCAGTGCCTTCTCGCGAGAGATGTACACCACGCGGCTTGTCCAAGGCTTTGCCTTCAGTTTCTTCTCCAGATCCACAGCCTGCTTGTCGGTGGCATCATCGCCCAGGATGACGGTCACGGCAAAACTCTCACGCACGCTGTCGCTCAGGCGACGGGTGGTGAATGCACAAGTAATCACCAGTCCCAGCAAGATGAGCACAAACGTGGTGCTGATGGTGCTGGTCAGTGCCTGCCATTGCAGGGATATTCTTCTTCTCTTCTTAGGCATCGATTACTATTCCTTTCAGGGTTGCACTACTACTTTCTGTGATGCGAGCACGCACGGTGTCGCCGATGTGATGACCTGCACGGTCGACAATCACCACCTTGTTCTGCTCGGTGCGGCCATAGAGTTGTTCGCGTGAACGCTTGCTGACGCCCTCCAACAGGACATCATACTCCTTGCCGATGCAACGGCGATTGCTCTCTGCCGAGAGTTCGTTCTGCAGGGCGATGAGCTCGTTGAGCCGACGTATCTTGGTCTCCTCCTCGATGTCGTCGGGCATGTGCTTGCTGGCATAGGTGCCAGGGCGCTCGCTGTACTTGAACATGAATGCGCTGTCATACTGGCACTCGCGCATCAGCGACAGGCTCATCTGGTGGTCA
Source organism: Bacteroidaceae bacterium (assembly GCA_045600505.1). Lineage (GTDB taxonomy): Bacteria > Bacteroidota > Bacteroidia > Bacteroidales > Bacteroidaceae > Physcousia. Next base: position 25,929 of record JAZRYA010000083.1, on the reverse strand, counting down.
TCCTCCGTCTCGCCGCAGTAGCCGGCAAAGATGTCGGTGCTCAATCCGCAATCAGGGACAATGCGACGGATGGCAGCCACACGGTCGAGGTACCACTCACGAGTGTACTTGCGGTTCATGCGCTTCAGCACCTCGTTGCTTCCACTCTGCACGGGCAGATGGATGTGCTTGCAGACATTGGGCTCCTCGGCTATCACACGCAGCGTCTCGTCGCTCATGTCCTTGGGATGAGAGGTGGTGAATCGCACTCGCATCTCGGGCACAGCACGTGCCACCAGACGCAGCAGTTCGGGGAAATCGACCTCTCTGCCCTCGGCATCCTGACCGTGATAACTGTTGACATTCTGTCCCAGCAGGGTCACCTCCTTGAAGTTACGGTCGCGCAAGTCGATAGCCTCGCGCAGGATACTCTCTACATCTCGACTGCGCTCGCGGCCTCGGGTGTAGGGCACGATGCAATAGTGGCAGAAATTGTTGCAGCCTCGCATGATGCTGACAAAACCGCCGATGTGAGGACCACAGATGCGCTGAGGCACCACGTCGCGATAGGTCTCGGTGAGCGAGAGCTCCACATCGATGGCCTTGTAGCCAGCCTCCACCTGAGCAATCAGGTCGGGCAGCGACATGTACGAGTCGGGACCACAGACGATGTCGACTCCGTTCTTCTCTATCAGTTCCTCCTTGACACGCTCGGCCATGCAGCCCAGCACGCCGATGATGAGCTTCTTGCCTCGGCGCTGCAGCGAGTGAAAGAACTCGAGTCGGCTGTATATCTTCTGCTCGGCGTTGTCACGCACCGAACAGGTGTTGAGAAAGACCGCGTCTGCTTGCTCTATCTGCTCGCAGAGTTCATAGCCAGCCATGCCCATCACCGAGGCTACTACCTCGCTGTCGGCCACATTCATCTGGCAACCATAGGTCTCTATCAGTAATTTTTTCATTCCGAATACTATATTTTGCGGGTGCAAAGATACAAAATTTTAGAGGCGAAATCAAGTAAAAACCCCGTAGAGCATAGCTCTATGATAATTAAAAAATGTTAACAACCCTAAAATTTTCTCTATTTTTCTTGGTTTTATGCTCGAATATTCTCAATTTTGCAGCGAAATAACATTAGATTTTTTCATAGTTAAGGTTTAGTTTATGAAAAGTAGGGGGCTGTGAAGTTCTCTACTTTTTCTTTTTGTCCCTTTTTTCACCATCCATATTTCGTAAAAATCCCCCTCTATTTGTACCAATATCAACGATAAAAGTGTCGTTCCCCTAGACTTAGGAATGACCAAAATTACATGTACTCTTTTGACCCAAAAACAGTACTCTTTTTGGCCAAAACATGTACTCTTTTTGCCCCGAAAGAGTACTCTTTTTTTGCCTTATACCCTAGGGTGCTTGGCCAGGCAACTATTTTCCAATGGAAAAATAGGAGGTTATACGATATTTTTTCGTAACTTTGTACCGAAATGTGAACTAATAACAACTTATACAGAAATGGAATTTAACAAAATCACTGCTGCCGAAGCTGCAGCACTTATCCAGAACGGACAGACCATCGGTCTGAGTGGTTTCACTCCCGCAGGTGCACCCAAGTGCACTCCCGCCGAGATTGCTCGCAAGGCAGAGGCTGAGCATGCTGCTGGCCGTCCCTTCAAGATCAGCATCTACACTGGTGCATCCACCGGTCAGAGTTGTGACGGTGAGTTGTCGAATGCCGAGGCTATCGACTTCCGTGCTCCCTACACTACCAATCCCGACTTCCGCAAGAATGTCAACAAGAACACCGTAAACTACAGCGACCTGAACCTGTCGAACATGGCTACCCAGATCCGTCAGGGTTACCTGGGTCAGATCCATTGGGCTATCATCGAGGCTTGTGCCATCGAAAAGGTAGGCAGCAAGTGCCACATCTACCTGACCGCTGCCGGTGGTATCTCTCCCACCGTGTGCCGTCTGGCTACCGAGGGCATCATCGTCGAGCTGAATGCCTTCCACAGCCCCAAGAGCATGGGTATCCACGATGTCTATGAGATCGAGGACCACCCCTTCCGCACTCCCATCAACATCTGCAAGGCTAGCGACCGCGTGGGTAAGCCCTACGTCGAGGTAGATGCTGACCGCATCGTGGGTGTCATCGAGTGCAACGTGCCCGACGAGGCTCGTGGTTTCAAGGATCCCGACCCCATCACCAGCCAGATCGGTCAGAATGTGGCCGACTTCCTGCTCTACAACCTGCGTAGCGGGCTGATTCCCAAGTCGTTCCTGAACCTGCAGAGCGGTGTGGGTAGCGGTGCAAATGCCGTGCTGGGTGCACTGGGTCAGTGCCCCGAGGTGCCCAACTTCAACATCTACACCGAGGTGCTTCAGGATGCTCCCGTGCAGTTGATGCGCGACGGCCGCGTACTGAGCGCAAGTACCTGTTCGCTGACCGTGACCAACGACTGCCTGCGTGGCATCTACGATGATATGGACTTCTTCAAGGACAAGTTGGTCATCCGTCCCTCGGAGATCAGTAACTGCCCCGAGGTCATCGCTCGTCTGGGTGTCTGCGCACTGAACACTGCCATCGAGTGCGACCTCTATGGTCACGTCAACTCGACCAAGATCTGCGGTACCAAGATGATGAACGGTATCGGCGGTTCGGCTGACTTTGCTGCCAACGCCTACCTGTCTATCTTCACCTGCGGTTCTACCACCAAGGGCGGCGCCATCTCTAGCATCGTGCCCTTTGCCAGCCACATCGACCACACCAATCACTACATCGATGCAGTCATCACCGAGTATGGTGTAGCTGACCTGCGTCACAAGAGCGACATGCAGAAGGCGGAGGAGCTGATCAAGGTGGCTCATCCCGACTACCAGCCCATGCTGCGCGACTATCTGAAGTATGCTAGCAAGAACGGTGGTCACACTCATCACGCACTGTCTGCTGCATTTGCCATGCACGACACCTTCCTGCGTAAGGGTGACATGCGCCTGACCGACCTGGCCGAGTACATCAAGTAAACAATACCCCCAGAGTGCCCCTTTCCCGTCACGGGGGAGGGGCCTCTTTATCCTTAATAATATACCTATCATGAGAAAGACTCTTACCACCCTCTTACTGGCCCTGGCATCGCTGTCGATGCAGGCTCAAAAGGTGACTATTTCGCCCCTTCCACAACAGATTACTTGGGGTGATAAGGCTTTTGATAACAGCCAACTTGACAACGTACAGACCATCCGTGGCGTGTATGGCGACAAGGCAGTTTCGAGGTACAAGAAACTGATTCCCAACAAGAAAGAGGGATACTATCTGAAAGTTACACCCAACCTCATCATCCTGGCAGGACGAGACGAAGCAGGTCTCTTCTATGCCGAACAAACACTGAAAGCAATAGCTGCTCAACCCCAGGTGATGCAGTGCGAGATAACGGACTATCCCAGTGTGGAGTGCCGTGGTGTCATCGAGGGTTTCTACGGAAATCCCTGGAGTCACCAGGACCGTCTGCGACAGTTCGACTTCTATGGCCAGAACAAGCTCAACACCTATGTCTATGGCCCCAAGGACGACCCCTATCACCGCAAGCACTGGCGTGACCCCTATCCTGCCGAGGAGGCTAGCAAGATACGCGAGCTGGTGGAGGCTGCACACAAGAATCACGTGCAGTTTGTGTGGGCCTTGCATCCCGGAGTGGACATCCAGTGGAACCTGGCCGACTCGATGGCTGTGGTTCGCAAACTCGAGTCGATGTACAGCCTCGGCGTGCGCACCTTTGCCGTCTTCTTCGATGACATCTGGGGCGAGGGTGCCAAGGGCGACAAACAGGCCGGATTGCTCAACTACGTGACCGACCAGTTTGTGCGCAAACACAAGGACGTGCAGCCCCTCATCATGTGTCCCACCGAGTACAACAAGCTGTGGGCTGGTAAGGAATACCTGCCTACCCTAGGCAGCAAGATGTACCCCGAAGTGCGCATCATGTGGACAGGTAACTCGGTAGTCGACATGATCGAGAAGAACGACATGGAGTGGATCAACAGTCAGATCAAGCGCAAGGCCTTCATCTGGCTCAACTATCCTGTGAATGACTATTGCCAGAGCAGACTGCTGATGGGTAAGACCTATGGCAACGGACTGGATATCAATGATATGGTAAGCGGTTTCTGCAGCAATCCTATGGAGTATGCCGAGGCCTCGAAGGTGAGTCTCTACTCGATTGCCGACTACACCTGGAACATGCCCAACTACAACAGCGAGGAGAGTTGGAGGCGTGCTATGGAGGTGCTGATGCCTACCGCCAAGGAAGCTTTCGCCTTCTTCTGTCAAAACAACATCGACCTGGGTAAGACCGGCCATGGATTGCGTCGCGAGGGCGAGAGTGCCCTCTTCCTCAAGAGCGGTCAGCCCTTGGGCGATTTCATGCTGCTCTCTGCCGCTGCCGATGCGCTGTTGGCCGATAGTGTCAACCACCCCGAGATGCTGAACGAGATAGGTCCCTGGGTCGAGAGCATGAAGCTGCTGGGTAATCGCGGTATGCAGGTGCTGGCCATGCAGCAAGCCCTCAGTGCCAAGGACTCGGTAGCCTTCATCGGTCACTACAAGTCTCAGGCTGCCATCGAGCAGGCTCAGAAGGCCATCATCAGCCGCAACTACGAGGGCTCTATCGTCAAGGCTAAGCCCGTGGTCAGTGGTGACGTCATCACTCCCTGGGTCAACGAGTTGGCAGCAAGCCTCATCAAGCAATACAAGTCGCAATACACCTATGGCCTCGATGCCTTCCCCGTGCAGATTGTGGCTGATGGCGAGTACTTCATCAAGGTGAATGGCCAGTATCTGACCAACGCCGAGGCAGGTGCCGACCGCGTGGGCGACTATCCCGTCTTCCAGGCCGAGCGCGATGTCATCAATCCCCAGCGCCAGCAATGGATGATCGAACTGGATCCCAAGACCGAGCGATTCAAGATCACCAACAAGCAAGATGGCCGATACATCAATGAGATAGGCCGATTCTGGAAGTCGAAGAATAATCCCTATAGCGCCGACTGGAACACCTATATCCTGGCCAAGAAGGACGGTAAGTTCAGCATCCAGAATGCTGGCAGCGGTGGCAACCAGTACTGGAACACTGTGGAGGACCATCTGGGCAACAACAAGGAACAGCAATACATCTTCGAGATAGAACCCGTAAAATAAGAAAGATATGAGAAAACTATTGACAGGACTGATGATGATGCAGGGTGCCCTCGCTATGGCACAGAGCAACATCACTCCCGAGGTGCTCAACACCCTGAGTAACCAACCCACCACAGCTACCGAGCGTGCTCTGGCTAACGCTATTCAGGCCAACAGCATCAATAAAATGGCCTTGGTCAACAACAATCAGCAGGCCAACGATACCTACTTCAGTGTAGACATCAAGAACACTGGCATTACCAACCAGGAGAGCTCGGGTCGTTGCTGGCTCTTCACTGGCACCAATGTGCTGCGCCACAAGGCTATGAAGAAACTGAACGTCAAGAACTTTATGTTCTCTCACGTCTATCTCTTCTTCTACGACCAGCTGGAGAAGTCCAACCTCTTCCTGCAGGGCATCATCGACACTCGCAAGGAGGCTCTCGACTCGCAGAAGGTGACTTGGCTGATGCAGAATCCCCTCTCGGATGGTGGCACCTATACTGGCGTGGCCGACCTGGTAACCAAGTATGGCGTAGTGCCCAAGGAAATCATGCCCGAGACCTTTGTCAGCAACAGCACCAGCGAATACAATGGCCACCTGAAGCGCAAGCTGCGCGAGATTGCCATCAACATCCGCGAGAAGGCCGCTGCTGGCGCTAGTGTCAAGCAGTTGGAGGCTTACAAGGTGGAGCAGCTGAAGACCGTCTACAAGATGCTTGTTCTGGCTTATGGTGAGCCCGTCAAGGAGTTCACTTGGGCTCCCAAGGACAACAATGGCAAGTACTTGAGCGCACCCAAGAAGTACACTCCCGTAGAGTTCTATCACGAGGTGTGTGGCACCGACGATGACCTGCAAAACGATTACGTGATGCTGATGAACGACCCCAGCCGTCCATATAATAAGGTATATGAGATAGACTATGACCGCCACCTCTACGATGGCCACAACTGGCTCTACCTCAATCTGGACATGAAGGACCTGAAGCCTCTGGCTATCGCCTCGCTGCAGGATAGTGTGCAGATGTACTTCTCGTGCGACGTAGGCAAGCAGCTGAATCGCGGAAACGGCCTGCTCGACGTGCACAACTATGACTACGATGGCCTGTTGGGCACCACCTTTGGCATGACCAAGAAGCAGCGCATCCAGACCTTTGACAGCGGCAGCAGCCACGCTATGACGCTGATGGCAGTGGACCTGGACGAGAACGGCAAGCCCACCAAGTGGAAGGTCGAGAACAGTTGGGGTCCCACTTACGGTTACAGTGGTCACCTGATCATGACCGACGAGTGGTTTGACGAGTACATGTTCCGCGTGGTTGTCAACAAGAAGTACATCCCCGAGAACATCATGAAGCTGATGAATCAGAAGCCCATCCAGCTGCCTGCATGGGATCCCATGTTCATGATGGAGGAATAATACTGCATACTAGCATACGGACAAGGGCTGGATTCCAACACGGAGTTCGGCCCTTTTTTTGTGGGGTCTGTGTCCAAACTTACAACTTACAACTTACATTAAGAAAATCAGTGTAAGCAACGACTCCACACCTTACATTTTGCCTTACAGGTGGTGTTTCATGACACCTGCAGACCTATCGTGTTCTGCGTCAAAACTCGATATTTTTTGCAAAATCCGTTTCAAAAATGAAAAATAGCATTACGTTAATGTAAGTTTTATAAAAATAGCTAAGTATCTAGTTATCAGTAGAATAATAATATTTTATATACTATATATAATAAGGTATATATATAAACTCCTAGAAAATTTCCGGTAAAATGCTGCCTTATGCACACATTTCCTTAATGTAAGTTGTAAGTTGTAAGTTGTAAGGATGCAAGTCGTGCTTGCTTTTTATCAAAAAAAAAAATAAAAATGCACAAACAAAATATCCCCTCAACTGCATTTTGTCGAGGGGATATCGTATTATAGAATCTTGCAAGTCAACTTTGATGCAAATATCTCTTTGGCTCGCTTTTGGCTTTCCAGAGGCAAATCAGGCACACCCTCCAGCGGGTATTTTATACCCATTTCATCGTATTTGTGCTTGCCCAGCGTGTGATATGGCAGTATTTCCACCCTTTCCACCACACTATATTGGCTCACATATTCTGCCACTTTTGTTACATGAGCCTCATCGTCATTGATGCCAGGCGTCACCACATGACGTATCCAAGTGGGTTTGCCTTGCTCTTGCAGATACTCCAGAAAACGATGATTATTCTGTCTGGTGCATCCCGTCAGTCGAGGATGCAGTTCATCGTCCACGGTCTTGATGTCGAGCATCACCAGATCGGTCTTTTCCAGCACTTGACGTACCTTATCATTGAATATGACGCCACTGGTATCGAGGCAAGTATGGAATCCTGCCTGCTGGCAGAGGGTGAAGAACTCCAGCAAGTAATCTGCCTGCATGAGAGGTTCACCACCCGACACCGTCACACCGCCCGATTTGATGTAGTTGCGGTAGCGTTCCACCTCCTCCAGCAGTTCCTCTGCCGTCCACACATAGGGCACCTCGGCACCAGCGTCCCATGTATCGGGATTGTGACAAAACTGGCAGCGCATAGGGCAGCCCTGGAAAAAGACTACGAATCTGATTCCAGGGCCGTCTACTGTGCCAAAGGACTCTAGGGAGTGGATCTTACCCTTCACCCTTACAGACAATTATTGATAGTGCGGCTGAGCACGTCGAGCTGCTGCTCGCGAGTCAGTTTCACAAAGTTGACAGCATAACCGCTGACACGGATGGTCAACTGGGGATACTTCTCGGGATGCTCCATAGCGTCCTCGAGGAGCTGACGGTCAAATACATTGACATTGAGGTGCTGACCACCATCGGGAGTGAAGTAGCCATCCATCAGGTTGACCAGGTTCTCTGCCTGCATCTCACGATCCTTACCCAGTGCGCTGGGGCTGATAGCAAAGGTGTAAGAGATACCGTCCTTGCTGTGGTGGAAGGGCAACTTGGCCACTGAAGCCAGGGCAGCAACAGCACCCTTCATGTCGCGAGCGTTCATGGGATTGGCACCAGGAGCGAAGGGAACACCCTTGCCACGGCCATCGGGAGTAGCACCAGTGTTGCGACCATATACCACATTCGAGGTAATAGTCAGCAGAGACTGAGTGGGGATAGCATCACGATAGGTACGATGCTGACGCATGTACTCCATGAACTTCTCGGTCAGCATCACTGCAATCTGGTCGGTCTCGTCGCAGTTGTTGCCGAAGGGAACATAGCTACCCTCCTCGATCTTGTAGTCAACAGCCAGACCTGTCTCGTCGCGGATGATGCGCACCTTGCAATTCTTCATGGCAGCGATAGAGTCGGTAACGATAGAGATACCAGCAATACCGGTGGCACGAGTGCGCTGTACATCACCATCATGCAGAGCCATCTCAAATGCCTCGTAGTCGTACTTGTCGTGCATGTAGTGGATGATCTTCAATGCATTGACATAGGTCTTGGCCAACCAGCGCATCATAGCGTCGAAGCGAGGCCAGAACTCCTCGAAGGTCAGATAGTCGCTTGTGATGGGGCTGAAGCAAGGACCCACCTGGATGTTGTGCATCTCGTCACGACCACCGTTGATGGCATAGAGCATACACTTGGCCAAGTTGGCACGAGCACCGAAGAACTGCATCTGCTTACCTATCTTCATGGGGCTTACGCAGCAAGCAATGCCGTAGTCGTCACCCAGATCGGGACGCATCAGGTCGTCGTTCTCATACTGGATAGCACTGGTGTCCATCGATACCTTGGCGCAGTACTTCTTGAACTGCTCGGGCAGACGAGAGCTCCACAGCACGGTGATGTTGGGCTCGGGCGAGGGACCCATATTGTACAAGGTGTGCAACAGACGATAGTCGGTCTTGGTAACCATAGAGCGACCGTCCATACCCATACCAGCTACCGAAGCAGTAGCCCAGATGGGGTCGCCGCTGAAGAGGTCGTTGTACTCGGGAGTACGCAGGAAACGCACGATACGCAACTTCATCACCATCTGGTCGATGAGCTCCTGAGCCTCAGCCTCGGTCAGAGTGCCGTTCTTCAGATCACGCTGAATAAAGATATCGAGGAAAGTGCAGATACGACCGATAGACATGGCAGCACCATCCTGGTCCTTCACAGCACCCAGATAACCGAAATAGGTCCACTGCACGGCCTCGCGAGCATTGGTGGCAGGCTTGGTTACATCGAAACCATAGGCTGCACACATGCGCTCAAACTCCTTCAGGGCATTGATCTGGTCGGTGATTTCCTCACGACAACGTACAATCTCCTCGGTAAACTCCTGGATGTCGATACGCTTGTGGAAGCGCTTCTTCTCCTCGATCAGGTTGGTGGTACCATACAGGGCGATACGACGATAGTCACCGATGATACGACCACGACCATAAGCATCGGGCAGACCAGTGATGATGTGAGCATGACGAGCAGCCTTGATGTCGTCGTTGTAGGCAGCAAACACACCCTCGTTGTGGGTCTTGCGGTACTTGGTGTAGATAATCTTGGTAGCAGGATCCAGCTCATAACCATAGGCCTTCAATGCGCTTTCTACCATGCGGATACCGCCCTTGGGGAAGATACCACGCTTCAGGGGCACGTCGGTCTGCACACCCACGATTACCTCGCTCTCCTTGTCTATATAACCAGGTCCATAGGTGTCGATGCTCTGGGGGAGCTTGGTCTCGGCATCATAGACGCCCTTCTCGCGCTCTACCTTGAACATCTCACTCAGGATATTCCACAGTTTATTGGTCTTCTCGGTAGGACCAGCAAGGAAACTCTCGTCGCCTTCATAGGGCTCGTAGTTTTGCTGAATGAAATCGCGAACATCAATTTCGTGCTTCCAGGCAGTGCCTTTGAAGTCTAGCTGCAGATTTTTTAGTTGCATAAATTATTACTTTTCTTAGATTATAAATATTTTTTCCTTATCTCTATGATTAGTCCTACAAAGATAATAGAATTTGTAACACTATCATAATATTACGTTACTTTCTTTTCTACAAAGTCTAATAGTTGAATAAATTGTACTTAAATTCTAGTTTTGAGTCTTTGTACGTCCGACATTTCGCCTACTATCCACATCGTATCTCCACGATTGATCACACGGTCGGCATTGGCAATTGTCAAGTTTCCTTCACTATCCTCAAACCCCACCACCATGCAATGATAGTCGTCTCGAATGCCGCTTTGCTTGATAAACAATCCTATCAGGGGCGACTGAGCACCGATGATGATACGATGCAGCTGCATCTCCTCGTGACCTTCCAGAGGAGGAGCCTGCACGTCAGTAGCCATGTGTTGACAGAATAGTTCGATACTCTCGTCGTCTCCTAGCACTTCGATGATGTCATTGGGAAAAAGCATTACTCTGCCACCAGGAATATTGATGCGCTCTTCATCACGCACGATGGCCACCACATGCACCTGTTCTCGCACTCCTATGCGCAATTGTGCCAGCGTGCTGCCTGCCCACATCGATGCTGAGGGAAGTTTCAATCGGGCTATATGCAGATCTCTACCTCTCAACTGACGGGCATACGATGGACTCTTCTCCTTTTCATTGCGTCGACGCACATGTTCGCGCATACGGATATTCTGCACAAAAGTGCGTTCCAACCTTACACTCAAGTACTTGACTACCCTACTCCACAGCATGCACAGCATCAACAAAATAGATACCAAGATGTGCCAATACCATCGATAGGGCGAAAGAAAATTCAGCACATAATAGATAATCACGCAACCCAATGTGAAGCGCAATAATGCCAAAAAGAGGAGAAAAACGCGATGAACAAACCCTTGTTTCCACAGAAATTTAGCCTCGATGGAATGTACCTTCTTCATTACTATGGGACGAATGAAGAGGGAGAGCAACAGCAACGTAAGCACACCACAGACGGCATTGCCTGGCCAGTGTCCAAACAACTGTCGACAAAGCAGCAAAACGGACACAAACAGCAAGGCCAAGATGGCTACGCACAATATAGTATAGGCCGAAGTTTGCAGCAATATCTGTCGCAACAAATCACGCCAAGCTTGCTCTTTCGCTCCCTTTTGTCGCCTGAAATGATCAGGCAAATTGTGCTTCTCGGTATGTATTTCTCTACCCAGATAGGCATAAGCAGGTGCAGCCAGTTTGATGCAATAGGGAGTGAAGAAGGTTGTGATGATACTCACAGCCACTATCACAGGCGAAATGAAGCTGTCTATTACATCGAGTTTTACTCCCAAGTTGGCAATAATGAAGGAGAACTCACCTATCTGCACCATAGAAAATCCGCTCTGCATAGCATCACGCAACGATGAACTAGAGAGCAGAAAACCGATAGTTCCAAAAACCATTTGACCCACCATCACGGCTATCACCAAGATGATGATGATGTACCAATACTGAGCCAAGACCGTAGGAGAAACCAACATACCCACAGAAACAAAGAAGATGGCACCAAACAAGTCCTTGACAGGAATCACAGCATTTTCTATCTTCTCTGCCTCGATGGTTTCTGCCAGCATGCTTCCCATCACAAAGGCACCCAAGGCAGGACTATAACCGAGTTTGTTGGCTATCACCACCATCAGAAAACACAGGCCCAAACTTACTATCAGCAGTGTTTCATTATTAATATACTTTCTATTCTTGCGCAGAAAAATAGGTATCAACCACAGTCCTACCAAGAACCACAAGGCCATGAAAAACACCAACTTGACCATACTCATCATCAGTTCGCTGCTTTCCATTGTCTTTGAGGAGAGAGTAGCAAGCACAACCATGATGATAATGCCGAAAATATCCTCGAGAATGAGCACTGACAATACACTGCTGGCAAATCGCTTGTTGGCAAGACCCAGATCATTGAAGGCCTTATATATAATAGTGGTACTGCTCATGGACAACATACCGCCCAAAAAGAGCAGATTCATAGTAGACCACCCAAATATGAATCCTATGCCACAACCCAATCCCATCATGCACATCATGATGACACAAGCCGACAACACAGGAGCAAAACCCATCTTCAGGAGTTTCTTGAACGAGAATTCAAGACCCAGAGAAAACATCAGGAAGATGACACCTATCTGTCCCCACAGGTCCACACTCTCTATGCTCTGCACCGTGGGCATATAGGGCATGTTAGGACCAGTGAGAAAACCAGCCACTATATACCCCAGCACCAGAGGTTGCTTGAGTCGCTTGAATACAATAGTCACCACCCCAGCAACGATCAGGATAAGTGCCAAATCCGTAATGAGGGAGGGTAATGTATCCATATTACTAAACTTTAGTCCTTTGCCTTTAGCCTTTAGTCTTTAGCCCTTAGCCCTTAGACTTTAGACTTTAGCCCTTATACTTTAGCCCTTAGACTTTTTCTTACACTTATCCCACTGTAAGAATATACCTGCCAGTATAGTTCCACTGATGCTGTGATAGGCACAACTCAGCGCGCAAGGCACTACAGTGAGTGCTGCCATAGGATTGGCTGCCAACAAAGCTGGCGTAGCAAAATGATTGTTGGCAAGCACAGTAGCCATACCTGCATTTTGCATACCTACCTCGATACTGATGGTACGATTCTTGGCAGTAGAAAACTTAAACAATCTGCCTACAGAATAACCCAACAAATAACCTAAGCCGTTGTGCAAGAAGATGACAACCAAGGTCAGCAGAATAAGGTCCAGCCCATGAGCAAGCAACTGAGTATGCACCTGATAGATGACACCACCCACTATCAATGCCAGACAGATAACACTTACTCCAGGCATCACGCTCTGTATTTGCTGGAAATGCTTACTCTTGCCAAATACATAATTGAAGAAACAACCTACCGAAACTGGCAATAGCGTGACTATCAATATATTTTGAAACATACCCCAAGCATCTACCTGGATGCTCTGATCAGCCAGTACCAGCACTAGCAAAGGCGTAACAAAAGGTGCCAACAAGGTGCTTACCGTGGTCATACCCACACTGAAGGCTACATCACCCTTGCACAGAAAACTCATGATATTGCTGCTCACTCCACCAGGGCAACATCCTACTAGGATGATACCAGTTGAAAGGAAAGGATTGAGTCCAAAGATGCGAGAAAGACTCCAAGCCACCAAGGGCATGATAGTAAACTGAGCCAAACTACCTATCAATATATCCAGTGGACGAGAGAACAATATACGGAAGTCCTCGGTACTGAGTGTGCAGCCCATTGTCAACATGATCAGGCCTAGTATTACCGTAGGCCTTGCTCCCTTTTGCACCCAAGCAAAAGTTTCAGGCACACACAAAGCAAGCACCGCCACACCTATAATAAATATAGAGGTGTAGCGGGCTAGTAGTTGACTTATCCTTTGTAAAAATTTTAACATTAGAGTCCCAGTTTCTCACTGATTTCCAACATGCGATTGATGGGTCGAATAGCCTTCTCAGCTACCTGAACATCTACCTCAACAGTAGGCCATTCCTCCTTCAGTGTATTGTAGAGTTTCTCCATCGTAATCAGTTTCATGTAATTGCACTCGTTGCAAGCACAAGTGCTGTCGTTGGGAGGTGCAGGAATGAAAGTCTTCTGAGGAGCCGACTTCTGCATCTCGTGCAGAATACCACTTTCCGTAGCTACGATGAACTCCTGGGCTTCGTCGGCAATGGCAAACTTGAGCAAGGCAGCTGTGCTACCTACCTTGTCGGCCACCTTCACCACAGGACCCTTGCACTCGGGATGTGCCAATATCTTAGCATTGGGATTTTCCTCCTTCAACTTCAGTATTTTCTCCAGTGAGAACTTCTCGTGTACATGGCAAGCACCATTCCACAACAGCATGTTTCTGCCAGTGATGCTATTGATATATCCACCCAGATTCTGGTCAGGACCAAAGATGATCTTCTCATCCTTGGGGAAAGACTCTACAATCTGACGGGCGTTGCTCGAGGTTACCACTACATCTGTCACAGCCTTGGTAGCAGCAGTGGTGTTGACATAGCTTATCACAGTGTGACCAGGGTGAGCTGCTACAAACTCGCCAAACTCCTTGGCAGGACAGCTTTCGGCCAAACTGCAAGTTGCATTCAAGTCAGGAACCAGCACCTTCTTGTAGGGACACAGGATCTTGTTGGTCTCACCCATGAAGTGAACACCGCACATCACGATGATGTCAGCATCGGTCTTGGCTGCCTTCTGAGCCAATGCCAGCGAGTCGCCCACAAAATCAGCAATGTCCTGAATCTCGCCCTCGGTATAGTAGTGAGCCATGATCACTGCATTCTTCTCCTTGCACATGCGACGGATTTCTGCCTTCAGGTCCACTCCCTCGGGAATAGGTTCGTCCACAAAACCCTTTTGTATCCAATCTTTTTTTATCATAACATTATTAATATATTTCTTTTTAAAAATTCAAAATCTTTTTGTGATGATGTTGATAGGGTGTTGATTGTGTAGATAAAATTTTGGTTTAAAATTTGCTTATTTGGTTATTAAAAATAGGGTACGGGCAGACCTTATCTTATCCACAATGGCTGATGTAGCCTTATTTATTGATATATAGATAGACATACATTGCATAGTGCAAGTTATAAACACCCTGTTGATAACTGCAAAGTTAATAATTATCTGCCAAAAGTGGATAGGATAACTCGGGAAAATGCTGTTGAAATGTTTTTTTTATTTCTACGCTAACTTATTTTGTTATGCTAAACTTTTTGCTACCGGAAACTTATTTTGTATTTCCAAACAATTTTATGTTTTTCTTTTATCTTTTTATTTACAGGTTTCTAACAGAATTATTACCTTTGCACACAGTTATCAACAACATGTCAACTATTATGCGCAAACTGAAAGTGACTGAAATGGGCCGAATGTCGGTAGAGGAGTTCCATGAAAGCGAGAAACTGCCTCTGTATGTGGTACTTGACCATGTTCGCTCATTATATAATGTAGGTTCTGTTTTTCGTACTAGCGATGCATTTCGCCTGGCTGGTGTATGTTTGTGTGGAATCACTGCTACCCCACCTCATCCCGAAATTCATAAGACGGCACTAGGTGCAGAGGAGTCGGTGGAGTGGCACTATTATGAAAAGACGGAGGATGCTGTGCAATGGCTTCGTAATCAGGGATATAAAGTGCTGGCAATCGAGCAATGCGAGGGTAGTACGATGTTGCAGAATATGGTTATCAACAGTGATGATAAATGTGTTGATAAGTATGCTGTGGTGCTGGGAAATGAGGTGAAAGGCGTTCAGCAGCAGGTAGTTGACATGTGTGATGGTTGCATCGAGATTCCTCAGTTTGGTACTAAACACAGCATGAACGTCAGTGTTACTGCTGGCATTATCATCTGGGAATTTGCTAGAAAGTTGAAGTTGCAGGGTTAGATTTCGCCCTGTTCTATCTGCACCACCACTCTTTCTATCAGTCGATCATCAGAGTCGGGTTTGTATTCTTTCTTCAGACTTGCGTGGAAAGTCCATGCAAATATCTGGTAGAAAGTAGCTTTTGCATTGCCGAAAAATGCCTTTACTATCTCGAAGCTCGATTGGTTACACTCTCTGTCTACCAGTTTGATAAGGAGTTTTCCCTGGCTATAGGTAAGTTTCTTCATCTCGGGAGTGTAGCGTTGTTTTAGCTCTTTTTCCACGTTCTTGATGAGTTCGTCTTTACTCTTCTTGTCGGGTAATTGTTCCAGCGTCAGGTAGGTTTCATTGATCATTTGGTTTACTTTCTGTGCCAGGGGAAGCACCTTTTTCACGTTGTAAACCAGTCGGTTATACTTCTGCAATGCCTTTTTGTCCTTGAAGCGCAAGGGGGCATACATATAGTATTCGGGCAACAGATAAGTCCAGATGGTGTCTCCATCCTCGATGGTGGGGTTGGGATAGCGATAGAGCACAAATGCTTTCTTGGCACTAGGCAGTTTGGCGGCCATATTGACATAGTCCTCCTCCTGAGCTTGCATGGTGTTTGTGGCCAGCAAGATACCTAGAAATAGCATCAATTTTCTCATCTGCGTGCAAAGATACTCATTTTTCGGAAATGGAATGCCTACTTTACATATTTTAATAAGAAATAGGCTTATTTTATACCCTATACCTCGTGGCACAAAAAGAGTACTCTTTCGAGGCAAAACATGTACTGTTTTTGGGCAAAAAGAGTACTCTTTTGACTCGATAAGAGTATATGTCTCGGAAAATTAGTATATTTGCCGTTGATGAGACGATTTTTTCTTCTATTTTTCACGCTAGTTTGTACCTTGCAAGTGGTTGCACAAAGCGAGGTGACTTGGCAGGACTTCATCGACGAAGTGTCTGAAGATGAACTTGTTGAGGACGAGGGTTGGATGGATAGATTGGAAGAGTTGGAGCAATTAACGACGCATAAAATCAACCTGAAAACGGCTAGCAGAGAGGATCTCTTGCAGCTGCCTTGGTTGGGTGAGCAGCAGGTAGATGAGATACAGATGTACCTATTTCATCATCGCGGAATGCGTGATTTGGCAGAATTGATGGCTATCAGATCGCTGGATTATAGGGTGCGTCGTTTTCTGCCTTTATTTTTATATGTTGATAACTTAGAATCACAATCTACTGATAACAAACCATATACACCCGTAAAGCAAGAGTTATCAACACTTATCAACATACCTCTCTACTATCGTGCAGGATATGACAAACCGGTAAAAGATGGAGGTTATGCAGGCAATCCGCTGTATCATCGGCTCAATTATCTATTGCGTGCAGGCAAAAGGTTGCAAGCTGGTGTGTCGGTGGAAAAGGATGCTGGCGAACCGTTTCGTAACAACAAGGGTTGGGACGCCTATGGTTTTCATGCCATGTTGCAGGATGTAGGTTGCATCAGCAAACTCGTAGTGGGCGATTATCGCCTAGGTTTTGGCGAGGGACTCGTGATGAACACCGCCTTTGGTATGGGAAAGTCGACCTTGATCAATCAACCAACCAAAGGCATAAGAGCCAAGATAGGCAGTGATGAAGTTAATTATCTGCGAGGAACGGCTGTGGCTATGAAATGGAACGATATTACGCTGACTGCCTGGACTTCTCATCGACGGTTGGACGCTA
Source organism: Bacteroidaceae bacterium (assembly GCA_045600505.1). Classification (GTDB taxonomy): domain Bacteria; phylum Bacteroidota; class Bacteroidia; order Bacteroidales; family Bacteroidaceae; genus Physcousia. The sequence goes on along the minus strand of JAZRYA010000083.1, from coordinate 8,711 downwards.
CCTTGAACGAGGACTCCACAGTAAAGACCATTGTCGAGTCAGGATTGCATCGTACCGCGACAGAACTGGACAAGAAAGGCAACTTGGGAAGCACTATGGCAGGAGCTGATATCAGTTGGCAACACCATGGTTTGCAGGCAGGAATCACGGGATACTATGAACACATGCACCGTAGTTTAGAACCTGGAAATCAACCTTATAGGCAGATTATGCCCCAAGGAACTGACTTTGGCGTGATGGGAGTGCATTATGGCTATTATCAGCATCGATTTTCATTGTCAGGAGAAACGGCCTATAGCACACAGCAAAAGGGAATTGCCACACTCCATCGGCTTATTTTTCGCTTCAACAGACAATACAGATTGGGAATTATCCAGCGATATTACAATCCGCATTACTACTCGTTTCATTCCTCGGCCATCAGCGAAAGTGGCGGTGTGCAGAATGAAAATGGGGTGATGCTGCGCCTCGAAGCACAACCCCTAACTCGTTGGACACTATCGGGATATGTAGATTTTTTCTATCATCCCTGGGCACACTATGGAATAAATCACAGCAGCCAGGGACAAGATGTGATGATGGAAAGTCAGCACAAGATAAACAAACGCAACCAGTGGACCATACGCTATCAGTGGAAACACAAGGAAACGAGCAGTGCTTTTGCGTCTCATCATCGGGTGAGAGTGCAGTGGAATCACAATACACAGCGACAATGGGATTATCAATCTAGCTTGTTTCTGCATGCAGTTAGCAAGACAGGAGTGGCTGTAGCACAGCGAGTTAGATATACCTCGAATAATGAAATGTGGCGAATGGCTCTGCTGGGAACTTGGTTTCACACACCCGATTACGACACACGCATCTATGTCTACGAGCCGATGCTCTATCGCACTATGACTTTTCCCATGCTCTCGGGACGTGGAGTGCGCTTGGCAGGCACCCTTCGCTGGAAATCTCGCGATGGCAGATGGACGGCAGAATGCAAATACGGAGTCACCCGTTTCCTGGACAGAGAGACACAAAGCAGCGGGTTGCAAGAGATATTCTCTCCCTGGAAAAACGACATTTCCCTGCAGATGAGCGTCAAAATCTAAACTAATTTACTATCTTTGCACCCAGATAATATAATAATGTACGCGCGTAATGAGCACAGTGATATATCCCTCTCTCATCTTTGGCCCTGTCCACAGTCGTCGTCTGGGCATCAGTTTGGGCATCAATCTGCTGCCCGAGGGTGGTAAGTGGTGCAGTTTCGACTGCATCTATTGTGAGTGTGGATTCAATGCTGATCACCGCACACATAATCCTCTGCCCACCACCGAGCAAGTGAGCGAGGCACTGGAAAAGAAGTTGGTGGAGATGCAAGCCGAGGGTTTGAAGCCCGATGTGCTCACCTTTGCAGGAAACGGAGAGCCCACGATGAATCCCTACTTCCCCGAGGTGGTGGCCGAGGTACGTCGATTGCGCGACCAGTATGCTCCATCTGCCCGCATATCAGTGCTTTGTAACAGTACACAAGTGTTTCATGAACGGGTGTTTCAGACCCTCTTGCAGGTGGACAATGCAATCATGAAACTGGATACAGTGGACCCTGAGTACATCCGTCAAGTGGATCGTCCCACAGGTCATCTGGACGTGGATGCGCTGGTAAGTCGTCTGGCAGAGATGGGCGACAGATGTATCATCCAGACGATGTTTATGGGTGGAGAATTTGAGGGTAAGGATGTGGACAACACGGGTGAGAGATATGTAGGTCCCTGGTTGGATGCTCTGCGCAAAATCAATCCTCGTCAGGTGATGATCTACACCATCGATCGTGAGACTCCTGCCCCTCTGTTGCGCAAGGCAACGCATGAACAATTGGATAACATCGCCCAGCGAGTGAGAGAGTTGGGCATAGAATGTTCGGTAAGTTACTGATATGAAAAAGAACATATTTGGCATGTTGCTGGTGATGGAGAGCCTGTTTATGGCTCTTGCATTGGTGGTGTCACTTTACTACAATTACTTCCACGGCGAGACGGATTTCAAGGCGATGGCCATAACCACGGTCACTACGCTTGTGTCGGGTCTCTTCTTGCTTACTTGGAGTCATGGCAAATCCGAGGAAGACAGAAAGCGCACCATCACTCGTCGCGACAGTTTGCTTATTGTTTCGCTTACTTGGGTTGTCTATTCGTTCTTTGGCATGTTCCCTTTCCTGCTCTACGATGGATTGGAAATAGATGTTGCCAGTGCGTATTTCGAGACGATGAGTGGATTTACCACTACTGGTGCCACCGTGCTGACCAACATCGACGAGCTGCCACATGGATTGCTGCTCTGGCGAAGCATTACTCAGTGGATGGGAGGTCTGGGAATCGTCGTGTTCTCTTTTGCCCTGATTCCTGTCTATGAGATGAAGAACAGCAACATGTATCAGGCCGAGGTGACTGGAATCAGTCTGGACAAATTGAAACCAAAGATAGGAGACACGGCTCGTCGATTGTTGACTATTTATCTGTTCCTCAGCATCTTGTGTGCTACTGCATACTGGATAGGTCCTATGAATCTGTATGATGCCATCAACCATAGCATGACCACCATAGCCACGGGAGGATACAGTACGCACACAGCAAGTATTGGTTATTATCATTCTCCCTACATCGAGTATGTGGCCTCCTTCTTTATGATCGTTGCCAGTATCAACTTCTCGTTGTATTACTTCCTATCCATCCGCCGTGCCAAGGTGTTTGCACGCAACGAAGAGATGCAGGCTTTCTTGTGGATCGTGCTGTTTTCTATCGCCATCTTCTGCCTCTTGTTCCACTTTGCACCAGTACATCATCACAATCCCGACGCACTGATGCCTGGTGGAGGTGAGAATCTGTTGCGAGCAGCCATATTCCATGTCAGCACGGTAATCAGTTCTACGGGATATCAGGGTGAGTATTTCGACTATGTAGGTTGGGGTGCCTCGTTCTGGATGCCTACTGTTTTGATCATGGCAGTTGGTTCTTGTGCGGGTAGTACGGCCGGTGGAATCAAGGTGGTACGCTTCCTATTATATATAAAGGTAGTGCTTCAGGAATTCCGCCTCATGCTGCATCCTCGTGCCGTCACCAGCATCAAGCTCAATGGACAGGTAGTGCCTCATGACAGAGTAGGTAGAGCTATGGGCTACATCATCATGTACACCTTGCTCAGTGTGCTTGGAATTGTCATATTTACTATGCTGGGTATCGATGTCGACAGTGCTATCGGTGCTTGTATTTCCAGTCTCAGTAACGTAGGTCCTGGTACAGGCGTGTTTGGTCCTGCCAGCAACTTCTCATCGATGCACGAGGCAGGCAAGTGGTTGCTCAGCTTCTATATGTTGGTGGGTCGTCTCGAAATTTTCACGGTACTGTTTATCTTGTTGCCAGGTTTCTGGGAACGCAAGTAAGCGGATAATAGCAAAAATCAGGATATGAAAAAGCCTCTCGTGTGTGAGAGGCTTTCTTTTTTTATTTCTCGTCGTAGGCGTGTTTCGGGTAATCGATGGTGTAGTGCAGACCTCGACTCTCCTTGCGCTCGATGGCTTGGCGAGTGATGAGGTAACCTACATTGATCATGTTGCGCAATTCGCAGATGTCCTTGGTAGGTTTCACACGCTTGAACAGGTGCTCTGTCTCTTCGTAAAGTAGATCGAGACGCTCCCAGGCTCGATGCAGACGCAAGTCGCTGCGCACAATACCTACGTAGGTGGACATGATCTGATTGACCTCCTTGGCATCCTGAGCTATCAGCACCTTCTCCTCGTTGGTCATGGTACCTTCGTCATTCCACTCAGGAACCTTGTCATTGAACTCGTATCCGTCGATGACCTCCAGCGAGTGTTTGGCAGCAGCGTCGGCATAGACAACAGCCTCGATGAGCGAGTTGCTGGCCAGACGATTACCGCCATGCAGACCCGTGCAAGAGCACTCGCCCACAGCATAGAGGCGATGGATGCTGGATTGTCCGTCGAGATCGACCTTGATGCCGCCACACATATAGTGAGCACAGGGAGCTACAGGGATGTATTCCTTGGTGATGTCGATGCCGATGGACAGACACTTGGCATAGATGTTGGGGAAGTGATGCTTGGTCTCCTCGGGGTCCTTGTGAGTGACATCCAGACAAACATGATCCAGACCATGGATCTTCATCTCCTTGTCGATGGCACGTGCCACGATGTCGCGGGGAGCCAGTGAGAGACGCTCGTCGTACTTCTGCATAAATTCCTCGCCATTGGGCAAGCGCAGTATGCCACCATAGCCACGCATAGCCTCAGTGATAAGGTAGGCAGGATGACGCTCAGCAGGATTGTAGAGCGCTGTGGGATGGAACTGCACAAACTCCATGTCCTTTACCTTACCCTTGGCACGATAGACCATGGCTATACCATCGCCCGTGGCAATGTTGGGATTGGTGGTGGTAGCATAGACAGCACCCGTGCCACCAGTAGCCATCAGGGTTACTTTGGACAGGTAGGTATCTATCTTACCAGTCTCAGGATTGAGGATATAGGCACCAAAGCACTCGATGTCAGGAGTGCGTCTGGTGACGCGGATACCCAGATGATGTTGGGTGATGATCTCCACCGCAAAGTGATTTTCCAGCACGGTGATGTTCTCATCGTGGCGTACAGCCTCCATCAGACCACGCTGAATCTCAAAGCCTGTGTCGTCGGCATGGTGCAAGATGCGGAACTCGCAGTGACCTCCCTCGCGGTGCAAGTCAAAGTCACCCTTCTCGTTCTTGTCGAAATTGACACCCCATTGCACCAGATCACGAATACCTGCGGGGCCACCCTTCACCACCTGCTCTACTGCAGCGGGGTCAGAGATGAAGTCACCAGCCACCATAGTGTCGTGGATGTGCTTTTCAAAATTATCTACTTCCAGATTGGTTACCGACGCAATACCGCCTTGTGCCTTGGCTGTATTGGCCTCGTCCAGTGTGGTTTTGCACACCAGTGCCACCTTTCCTTTTCCCGAGCGGGCCACTTTCAGTGCATAACTCATGCCGGCAACACCGCCACCGATAATCAGAAAGTCAAACTTACGTATCATACTGTCAGTTGTATTTATTACCACAAAATTACTGAAAAAGTCAATTCGTTGTACTTAAAAGTTCCTTTTTATTGAGATTTTACTTAACTTTGTCACAATCTATGACACATACAATGAAAAAAATACATTTCATACTATTCCTATTCTTATTAATATCGCTCGGAGCACAGGCTGACAAGAAGCCAAAGCGCAAGCGTGTCACTCAGCCAGATGCCATACCTGCAGTGCCGGCTCTGAAGGGACAATCTGCCGAGACAAAGCCCGACACATTAACATTGGTACTTTCGGACTCTGTCAGTGTCGACGAGAGCCAGCAGCAACCCATCATCGACCTGCATCGCATCTATAATTCACTGCCTCAGTGTGACACGGCCACTTGGCAAGGTAAGCTGCAGTGGAAGTTGGATTCGCTGTGCAACAACCGCATCTTCGAGACGACCCAGTTGGGCATGTACGTCTATGATATCACGGACAGCAACCCCCTGTTTGCCGTGAATCATCGTCATCGCATGCGCCCTGCCAGTTGTGAGAAGCTGGTTACAGCCATCAGTGCGCTGCATTATCTGGGTGGCCGTTACCAGTTGACCACCGACTTGCGTGTCACAGGCGATATTATTGATAGTACACTCGTGGGCGATGTCTACGTGGTGGGAGGCATGGATCCTCTGCTCTCCCAGGGCGATGTCTATAATCTTGCCCTTGCCTTGCAGCGCGAGGGAATCGACAGCATAGCTGGTCATCTCTACATCGATGTGTCGATGAAGGACGACAAAGACCTGGGTTGGGGATGGTGCTGGGACGACAAGTGGGGTCCCTTGCGAGTGCTCACGGTAGACGGTAAGGATACATTCCAAGATGAGTTTCGTACGGATGTGGTGAGCGTGGGAATCCGACTGAGGGACGCCTCCATCACCCAGCACAATTGTCCGGCATCGAGTCGCCTCATCAAAAACGCCACTCACACCATCGACCAGGTGCTGCAGCGCATGATGAAGAACTCCAACAACATCTATGCCGAGAGCCTCTTCTACCAGTTGGCAGCCTACTCGAAACAGCCCAATGCAGGACGCAAGCAAGCAGTGCAGTATATCAACAGCCTCGTCAAGAGTTGGGGCCTCACCCCCGACAACTACCAGTTTGCCGACGGCAGTGGCCTCTCGCTCTACAATTACGTGACACCCGAGTTGCTGGTAGTCATGCTCACTTGTGCATGGAGGGAGGAGAACACCCGCCAACACCTCTATCCCTCTCTGCCCATTGCAGGACAAGACGGCACCCTCTCTAGCCGTATGAAGAAGAGTCGTGCCGAAGGAAATGTCCATGCCAAGACGGGAACTGTCGAGGGCATCTCTTCCCTCTCGGGCTACGCCACAGCACCCAATGGCCACATTCTGGCATTCAGCATCATCAATCAAGGTATAAAATCCACCTCCACTGGCAAGAACTTCCAAGACCGCGTCTGCAAGGTTCTCTGTGGAGAATAACAATAACCCTAAAAACCAAACTGCCATGAAGTACAAATTACTTGTGCTGGACGTTGACGGCACCCTACTGAATAGTGAAAGAAAACTGAGTAAGCGCACCATTGCCACCCTGAAGAAAGTACAGCAGATGGGCATCAAGATAGCCCTGGCCAGTGGTCGCCCCACATCGGGCATACTACCTGTAGCCCAGGAACTTGACTTGCCTACCTATGGCGGATACATCCTCTCGTGCAACGGTGCGCAGGTCATCTCTGCCAGCACGGGCGAGGTGCTCTTTGAGCGCACTATCGACCCCCAGATGATGCCCTATCTCGAAAAACGTGCCGCCAAGATGAACATGACCATCGCCTATTATGACGAGGGCACGGTGGTGAGCAACAACATACAGGATACCCACGTCATCGACGAGGCAACCATGAATGGCATGCAGTTGCGCGAGGAGGAGTTTATCTCCATCACCCTGGATCATTGGCCTACCGAGGTCATGCTCTTCAGCGACGACGAACAAGCCCTGTCTGCCCTGGACGACCACATGCAGCGCCACCTGAATGGCGTGATGGACACCATCCACAGCAATCCCTATATGCTGGAGATAGTTGGTTACCAGGTAGGTAAGAGCTATGCGATGAGCGCGCTGGTGCAGAAGTTGGGTATCAAGATGGAGGACGTGGTAGCCATCGGCGATGGTGCTGCCGACATCAACATGATACAGATGGCAGGCACAGGTGTAGCCATGGCCAATGCCACAGAGGGAGTGCGCCGCTGTGCCGACTTTGTGACCCTGAGCAACGACGAGGATGGAGTGGCAGTAGCCATAGAGCGTGCCATCGTGGAGGAGGCACGCACCAATGAAATACCCCTGGATGCACTGAACGCACAGAGTGCAAGCACCATGATGGGAAATCTGGGTATCCAGTACACCTTTGCCAGCCCCAATCGTGTGGAGGCAACTATGCCCGTCGACCATCGTACGCGTCAGCCCTTCGGAATCCTGGCAGGTGGAGCAACACTAGCCTTGGCCGAGACCCTTGCAGGACTGGGTAGCCTGATTGTCTGCAAGCCCGACGAGATGGCAGTGGGAATGCAAGTGAGTGGCAATCACATCAGTTCGGCTCACGAGGGCGACACGGTGCGTGGTGTGGCCACTCCCGTACACATCGGCCGTAGCAGCCATGTATGGAATGTCGATGTATTTACCAGCACTGGCAAATTGGTTAGTTCAGTGAGAGTTGTAAATTCTATCATGAAAAAACGCGGATAAGCCAAACACACCAGCACAACATTAAAAGCACAAAACTATGATTTATCAGAAACTGACAGAATTGGTAGGCAACACTCCCCTACTCGATTTGCAACGCATCAGTGCAGCAAAGGGCGCTGTGGCACAGGTAGTGGCTAAAGTAGAGTATTTCAATCCTGGTGGCAGTGTCAAGGATCGTGTGGCACTGAATATGATAGAGGATGCTGAGAGCAAGGGCATCCTGCAGCCAGGCAGCGTCATCATAGAGCCCACGAGTGGAAACACCGGTGTAGGTCTGGCATGGATCAGCCGTGTCAAGGGCTATGAGGCTATCATCGTGATGCCCGACACCATGAGCAAGGAGCGTCAGAACCTGTTGCGTGCAGCCGGAGCACGTCTTGTCTTGACCCCTGGTGCCCAGGGTATGAAGGGTGCTATTGCCGAGGCAGAACGCTTGCAGCAGGAGACACCTGGTGCTGTCATCTTGGGTCAGTTTGACAATCCTGCCAATCCCGAGGCACATCTTCGCACCACAGGCGTGGAAATCTGGCGTGACACGGATGGCAAGGTGGACATCTTTGTGGCAGGAGCTGGCACAGGAGGCACCATTTCGGGTGTTGGCCGTGCCCTGAAGCAGCACAATCCCGCTGTCCAGGTGGTTGCTGTCGAACCTGCCAGCAGTCCAGTCTTGAGTGGAGGCAATGCAGGTCCTCACAAGATACAGGGTATCGGAGCAGGCTTTGTACCAACCAATTACGATGCACAAGTGGTAGATGAAATCATCCAGGTAGAGAATGACGATGCCCTGAGGACAGGACGTGAACTGAGTCTCTACGAGGGCCTCATCGTGGGAATCAGCAGTGGTGCTGCTGCCTATGCTGCCTTGCAGTTGGCTCAGCGTCCCGAGAATGC
>JAZRYA010000082.1:0-37796 GCA_045600505.1 Bacteroidaceae bacterium | reverse complement strand
GGCGAGACTCGTCAGATTCTCAGTGCCTGCAAGGCTACTGTAGGTAGCGTTGGTAACTCTGATCACGCTTTGGTGAGCTCAGGTAAGGCTGGTCGCTCTCGCTGGCAGGGTCGTCGTCCTCACAACCGTGGTGTGGTTATGAATCCCCACGATCATCCCATGGGTGGTGGTGAAGGCCGTCAGTCAGGAGGTCATCCTCGTTCACGTAAGGGCTTGTATGCTAAGGGTCTCAAGACACGTGCACCTAAGAAGCAGTCTAACAAGTACATTATCGAGAGAGCTAACAAGAAGTAAACAAGCAAGTTAATTGAGTAAATTATGAGTCGTTCACTTAAGAAAGGTCCATACATCGAGGTAAATCTCGAGAAGAAAATTCTCGCCATGAACGAGAGTGGCAAGAAGACAGTCGTTAAGACTTGGGCCCGCGCTTCTATGATTTCACCCGACTTTGTGGGTCATACCGTAGCAGTGCACAACGGTAATAAGTTTATTCCTGTTTACGTAACTGAGAACATGGTTGGACACAAGCTCGGTGAGTTCGCTCCCACTCGTAAGTTCGGTGGCCATGCTGGTCAGAAGAAGAAGTAAGCAGGCATTCGTAAAAAAATTAGAGTAATAATATAATGGGAAAAAGAAAAAGATTAGCTGCTGAAGCTATCAAGGCAGCAAAGAAGACCCAGTATTTTGCAAAACTGAAGGATGTACCTTCTTCTCCCCGCAAGATGAGATATGTGGTTGATATGATCCGCGGCATGGAGGTAAACAGAGCTCTCGGTACCCTGAAGTTTTCTTCGAAGGCAGCTTCTGCTGACGTAGAGAAGGCTCTTCGTTCTGCTATTGCCAATTGGGAGCAGAAGAACGAGCGCAAGGCCGAGGACGGAGAGTTGTTCGTTACTCGCGTATTCGTTGACGAGGGCGCAACCCTCAAGCGTATGAGACCCGCTCCTCAGGGTCGTGGTTACAGAATCCGTAAGCGTTCTAACCACATCACCCTGTACGTTGACACTAAGAACGTTAATGATTAAGTAAAAGTATGGGACAGAAAGTTAATCCTATAAGCAACCGTCTGGGTATTGTCCGCGGTTGGGATTCAAATTGGTATGGTGGCAAGGACTTTGGAGATTCTTTGCTGGAGGACAGCAAGATCCGTAAGTACTTGAATGCTCGCCTTGGCGACGCCAGCATCTCCAAGATTGTCATTGAGCGCACTTTGAAGCTTGTGACTATTACTGTTTGCACTGCCCGTCCTGGTCTTATCATTGGTAAGGGTGGCGAGAAGGTAGACAAACTGAAGGAAGAGTTGAAGAAGGTAACCGACAAGGAGATTCAGATCAACATCTTTGAGGTGAAGAAGCCCGAGTTGGATGCTACTATTGTTGGTAACAATATCGCTCGTCAGGTAGAGGGTAAGATTGCTTACCGTCGTGCAATCAAGATGGCTATTGCCAACACTATGCGTGCTGGTGCTGAGGGTATCAAGGTTCAGATCTCTGGTCGTCTGAATGGCGCTGAGATTGCTCGTTCTGAGATGTTCAAGGAGGGTCGTACTCCTTTGCACACTTTCCGCGCTGACATTGATTTCTGCCAGTCTGAGGCTTTGACCAAGGTTGGTCTGCTCGGTATCAAGGTATGGATCTGCCGCGGTGAGGTTTATGGCAAGAAGGACTTGGCTCCTAATTTCGTTCAGCAGAAGGAGAACGGTGGCCGTAACTTCGGCAATGGCGGAGGCAAGAACTTCCGTCGCAAGAAGAACAATAATCGCTAAAAATTAGATTATCATGTTACAACCTAAAAGAACAAAATATAGAAGACCGCAAAAGAATGCCCGCAAGGGTAACGCACAGCGCGGTAACCAGCTGGCTTTTGGTTCATTCGGAATCAAGTCACTGGATACACACTGGATCACCGCTCGCCAGATTGAGGCTGCCCGTGTGGCTATGACACGTTACATGCAGCGTGAGGGTCAGAGCTGGATCCGCATCTTCCCTGATAAGCCAATCACTAAGAAACCTGCAGACGTCCGAATGGGTAAAGGTAAGGGAGATCCCGTAGGTTACGTATTCCCCATCACTCCTGGACGTATCATCTTCGAGATTGAGGGTGTATCTTATGAGATTGCTAAGGAAGCTCTGCGCCTGGCTGCACAGAAGCTGCCTGTGACAACTAAGTTTATTGTTAGAAGAGATTACGATAAAAACGCATAATTATGAAGATTGCTGAAATTAAGGAGATGGCTACTGCCGACCTGCAGGAGCTGATTCAGACCGAGAAGAGCAATTACACTCAGATGTTGCTCAACCATGCTGTTTCTCCCCTCGAGAACAACTCTCAGATTAAGGCTGCACGTCGTAATATCGCTCGTTTGATGACCGTTCTGCGCCAGAGAGAGCTTAACAAATAATAAATGGTCCTACACATGGAAGCTAGAAATTTAAGAAAGACAAGAACAGGTGTTGTAGTTAGCGACAAGATGGATAAGACCATTGTAGTAGCTGCTAAGTTCAAGGAGAAGCACCCTATTTATGGTAAGTTCGTCAGCAAGACGAAGAAGTACCATGCTCACGACGAGAAGAACGACTGCCATATGGGCGACACTGTTCTGATCATGGAGACTCGTCCCCTGAGCAAGACTAAGAGATGGAGAGTAGTAGAAATCGTAGAAAGAGCTAAGTAAACATGATACAAGCAGAATCTAGATTAGTTGTAGCAGATAATAGCGGTGCAAAGGAGGCCAAGTGCATCCGTGTACTTGGTGGTACTCGTCGTCGCTATGCTTCTGTTGGTGATGTGATTGTAGTTGCTGTTCAGAGCGCAATCCCCACCAGTGATGTTAAGAAAGGTGCAGTATCAAAGGCCTTGATCGTACGTACTAAGAAGGAGGTTCGTCGTGCTGACGGATCATACATTCGTTTTGATGACAATGCATGTGTTCTCTTGAACAATGCTGGTGAGTTGCGTGGTAGTCGTATTTTCGGTCCTGTTGCTCGTGAGCTTCGCGCAGCCAACATGAAGGTCGTTTCATTGGCACCTGAGGTTCTTTAATCATTTAAGGAATATAAGTAATGAGTAAGTTACACATTAAGAAAGGCGATACAGTTTACGTAAACGCTGGTAACGACAAGGGCCAGACCGGTACCGTGTTGAAAGTGTTGGTAAAGGAGCAGCGCGCTATTGTTGAGGGCCTGAATATGGTTTCAAAGAGCCAGAAGCCCAGTGCAAAGTACCCCCAGGGTGGTATCATTAAGCAGGAGGCTCCCATTCAGATCTCAAAGCTGAACCGCGTAGAGGATGGCAAGGTCGTTCGTTCTAACGGTGCAGTTCGCAAGGTAACAAAAAAATAATTAGGAGACTAGAAAATGGCAAATACTGCAAGCCTTAAGAAAGAATATGCAGAGCGTATTGCTCCTGCTTTGATGAAGCAGTTCAACTATTCTTCATCTATGCAGATTCCCGTACTGAAAAAGATCGTGATCAATCAGGGTCTTGGTATGGCTACTGCTGATAAGAAGATTATCGAAGTTGCAATCAACGAGATTACCGCTATCACCGGTCAGAAGGCCGTTGCTACCGTATCTAAGAAGGATGTTGCAAACTTCAAGTTGCGTAAGAAGATGCCCATCGGCGTTATGGTAACTCTGCGTCGTGAGCGTATGTATGAGTTCCTGGAGAAGTTGGTTCGCGTGGCTCTGCCCCGTATCCGTGACTTCAAGGGTATCGAGAGCAAGTTTGATGGTCGTGGTAACTACACCCTGGGTATCCAGGAGCAGATTATTTTCCCCGAAATCAACATCGATGCTATCGATCGCATTCTGGGTATGAATATCACTTTTGTGACCACCGCACAGACTGATGAGGAGGGTTATGCTCTTCTGAAGGAGTTCGGCCTTCCCTTTAAGAACGCTAAAAACGATTAATAAGATATGGCAAAAGAATCAATGAAGGCTCGCGAAGTAAAGCGCGCCAAGCTGGTAGCCAAGTATGCTGAGAAGCGTGCTGCACTGAAGAAGATTGTTAACGATCCCAACAGTGATCCCGTAGATGCATTCGAGGCTGCACAGAAGCTGCAGGCTATCCCCCGCAACGCCAATCCTATCCGTCTGCACAACCGTTGCAAGCTGACTGGTCGTCCCAAGGGTTATATCCGCCTGTTCGGTATCAGCCGTATTCAGTTCCGTGAGATGGCATCTAATGGCCTGATCCCCGGTGTGAAGAAGGCAAGCTGGTAAGCGTATACAATTTTTTTAATATTGTCGGGAGAGTCCCGATTAATTAAAACATTATATAAAATGACAGATCCAATAGCAGATTATTTGACTCGGTTGCGTAATGCAATCCAGGCCAAGCACAGAGTTGTTGAGTGCCCCGCGTCAAATTTGAAAAAGGAAATCACTAAGATCCTTTTCGAGAAGGGTTACATTCTGAACTACAAGTTCGTAGAGGATGGCCCTCAGGGAACCATCAAGGTTGCGTTGAAGTATGATGCCGCTACCAAGGCTAACGCAATCAAGAAATTGATCCGCATCTCCACTCCCGGTATGCGAAAGTATACTGGTTACAAGGACATGCCTAGAGTAATTAATGGATTGGGTATTGCTATCATATCTACATCCAAGGGTGTAATGACTAACAAGGAGGCTGCTGACCTGAAGATCGGTGGCGAGGTTCTTTGCTACGTATATTAATAGGAGGATTGAAATATGTCTAGAATTGGAAAATTGCCCATTACTATTCCTGCAGGTGTTACCCTCAGTGTCAGCAATGACAATGTGGTTACCGTTAAGGGTAAGGAAGGTGAGTTGAGCCAGGCTGTTCATCCCTCCATCAAGATAAACATTTCCGAGGGTACAGTTACTTTCGAGATCGACGAGGCTGCTGATGTAGAGAATCGTCAGAAGCAGGCTTTCCATGGTCTTTATCGTGCTCTTATCAACAATATGGTTGTTGGTGTATCAGAGGGCTATGAGAAAAAGTTGGAACTGGTCGGTGTAGGTTATCGTGCTTCAAACCAGGGAAACCTGTTGGAGCTCGCTCTGGGTTACACTCATCCCATCTACTTCCAACTCCCCGCTGAGATCAAGGTTGAGACTAAGTCTGAGAGAAACCAGAACCCCCTGATCATTTTGAAGTCTTGCGACAAGCAGCTCTTGGGCCAGGTTTGCAGCAAGATCCGTTCTTTCCGTATGCCTGAGCCTTACAAGGGTAAGGGTGTATTGTTTGTTGGTGAGCAGATTCGTAGAAAGTCTGGTAAGTCAGCTGGTGCTAAGTAACTTTAAAACTGTAAGACTATGACAACAAAATTAGAAAGACGAATTAAGATTAAGTATAGTATCCGTAATAAGATCAGCGGTACTGCTGAGCGTCCTCGTATGAGCGTGTTCCGCAGCAATAAGCAGATCTATGTACAGATTATCAATGACCTGACTGGTGTTACTTTGGTATCTGCCTCTTCACTCGGCATGGAGGCTTGCCCCAAGAAGGAGCAGGCTGCAAAAGTAGGTGAGTTGGCTGCCAAGAAGGCACTCGAGGCTGGTATCACTACTGTTGTATTCGATCGTAACGGTTATTTGTATCACGGCCGTGTAAAGGAGGTTGCTGATGCTGCTCGTAACGGTGGACTTAAATTCTAATGATTATGGCAATTAATAAGGTTAAGATAAATAGCGATATCGAATTAAAGGACAGATTGGTTGCTATCAATCGTGTTACCAAGGTTACCAAGGGTGGTCGCACCTTCACTTTCAGCGCCATCGTTGTTGTTGGTAATGAGAATGGTATCATCGGCTGGGGCCTGGGTAAGGCTGGCGAAGTTACCGCTGCTATCGCCAAGGGCGTAGAGGCTGCAAAGAAGAATCTGGTACAGGTTCCCGTTATTAAGGGTACTGTTCCCCACGAGGCAACCGCTCACTTTGGTGGTGCTGAGGTTTTGATTATGCCTGCTTCTCATGGTACTGGTGTTGTTGCTGGTGGTGCTATGCGTGCCGTTCTGGATAGCGTTGGTATTACCGACGTTTTGGCAAAGTCAAAGGGTTCTTCTAACCCCCACAACTTGGTTAAGGCTACTATTGCAGCTCTCTCTGAGATGCGTGATGCTAAGACCGTTGCTGCCAACCGTGGTATCAGTGTAGAAAAAGTATTTAGAGGTTAAAGAGGAAAACTACTATGGCAACTATCAAAGTAAAGCAAGTAAGAAGCCGTATTCATTGCCCTCACACTCAGAAGGCCACTCTGGACACTCTGGGTTTGAAGAAGATGAATCAGGTTGTTGAGATTGAGGATAATGCCTCTAATCGTGGTTTGATTCAGACAGTTCATCACTTGGTAAAGGTGATTGACTAATTTAAAATCAACTAGTTAATTCGATAAGATATGAAATTAAATAATTTGACACCTGCTTGTGGTTCTACTCACTCTCGTCGTCGTATCGGTCGTGGTCCCGGCTCTGGTTTGGGTGGTACCTCTACCCGTGGTCACAAGGGTGCTAAGGCACGTTCAGGTTACAAGAGAAAGATTGGTTTCGAGGGTGGTCAGATGCCTCTGCAGCGTCGTCTTCCCAAGTTTGGTTTCAAGAATATCAACCGTGTTGAGTACCAGGCTGTAAACCTCTCTTCTATCCAGAAGTTGGCTGACAATGGCATCACCACCATTGGCGTACAGGAACTGATTGCTGCAGGTCTGGTTAAGGCTGGCCAGTTGGTAAAGGTTCTGGCTAATGGCACTCTGACTGCCAAGGTTGATGTAACTGCTAACGCATTCTCTGCTACTGCTGAGGCTGCTATTCAGAACGCTGGTGGTACTGCCACCAAATTGTAATTTTGATTATGAAGTTTGTAAAAACCATTAAGAACATATGGGCGATTGAGGATTTGAAAACACGAATCCTCATCACCCTTGGTTTCGCCGCAATTTATCGTTTCGGTTCATTCATCGTACTTCCCGGTATTGATCCTGAGAAGTTGGGAGCCTTGCGTGAGCAGACCAACGAAGGACTTATGTCTCTGTTGAATATGTTCTCTGGAGGTGCATTCTCAAACGCATCTATTTTTGCGTTGGGTATTATGCCCTACATTTCAGCTTCTATCGTTATTCAGCTGTTGGCTGTTGCTGTTCCTTATTTCCAGAAGATGCAGCGTGAGGGTGAGAGTGGTCGTCGCAAGATTAATCAGTACACTCGTTATCTCACCATCTTTATCTTGGCTCTTCAGGCTCCCGGTTACCTTCTCAATTTGAGAGGTCAGGCTGCTGGTGCTTTGAATCCTGGTCTCAACTGGACCATGTTCCTGATTGCCTCTACCATCATCTTGGCTGCAGGTAGCATGTTCATTCTCTGGTTGGGTGAGCGCATCACTGATAAGGGTCTCGGCAATGGTGTTTCATTGATCATTATGTTGGGTATCATAGCCCGCCTTCCCCAGGCTTTCGGTCAGGAGGTTGTCTCTCGCCTGAATGCTTTGACTGGTGGTGGTCTGGTGATGTTCGTTATAGAGATCGTTATCCTTTTCGCTGTTGTTCTTGCTTCAATCCTGCTCGTTCAGGGTACACGCAAGGTGCCTGTACAGTATGCTAAGCGTCTGGTAGGTGGTCAGCAGGTAGGCGGTGCACGTCAGTACATCCCCTTGAAGCTGTTCGCTGCTAACGTTATGCCTATCATCTTTGCACAGGCAATTATGTTCATCCCCGCACAGTTGATTGGCTTTGTTTCTGACAGCGCTGCATCAACCCGCATTGCAATGGTGATGTCTGATTACACCAGTCTGCCTTACAACCTCATTTTTGCATTCTTGATCATCGCGTTTACGTATTTCTATACTGCTATCACGATGAATCCTGTGCAGATGGCAGAGGACATGAAGCGTAACAACGGTTTCATTCCTGGTGTACGTCCTGGAAAGGATACAGCTGATTATCTGGATCAGATTATGTCTCACCTCACCCTCCCTGGTTCTGTGTTCTTGGCATTAATCGCTTGTATGCCCGCTTTTGCAGGCCTGCTTGATGTTAAGCCCGAGTTCGCACACTTCTTTGGAGGAACCTCATTGCTCATCCTTGTAGGTGTCGTTCTCGACACTCTGCAGCAGGTGGAGAGCCACCTGTTGATGAGACACTATGATGGTCTGTTGAGTTCAGGACGTATTCATGGTCGTGGTGGCGTTTCTGCCTATTAAGAGATTTCATGTCGATATTTCTAAAGACAGAAGAGGAAATAGAACTGATGCGTGCTGCCAACCTTTTGGTAGGTGCTACGCTAGCGGAAATAGGAAAGGTAATAAAACCTGGAATATCAACCCTGGAGTTAGATAGGATTGCAGAGGAATTTATACGAGATCATGGGGCCACCCCCACATTCAAGGGGTTTCCTAATCCTTACGGAGGTCCATTCCCTGCATCTATCTGCACCTCGGTCAACGATCAGGTTGTGCATGGCATACCTACGGATGCTCCCTTACAAGAGGGCGATATCGTTTCTGTAGACTGCGGCACACTGTTGAATGGATTTAATGGTGACTCTTGCTACACTTTCTGTGTAGGAGAAGTTTCGGATGAGGTAAAAGCCTTACTTCGTACTACGAAAGAGTCATTGTATAAGGGAATTGAGGCTGCTCTGCCCGGTAGGCGTATCGGAGATATTGGTTATGCAGTTCAGTCACATTGTGAAGCCCAAGGTTATGGAGTGGTTCGCGAGTTTGTCGGCCACGGAATTGGCAAGGAGATGCATGAGGATCCTGCGGTGCCTAATTTTGGACGTCGAGGTACAGGTTCTCAAATCAAGAATGGTCTCTGCATTGCCATAGAGCCTATGATTACGATGGGAAGTCCCAAGATTTGTATGTTGCCAGACCGTTGGACCATCCGTACACAGGATAGGAAACCTGCGGCGCACTTCGAGCATACAGTAGCCATTCATAATGGTAAAGTTGACATCCTCTCTTCGTTTGAGGAAATTGAAAAACAAGAAAAGAGCATTTAATATGGCAAAACAGTCCGCTATAGAACAAGATGGCGTTATCGTAGAAAGCCTCTCTAATGCAATGTTTCATGTTGAGTTGGAGAATGGTCACGAGATAACAGCGCATATCTCTGGTAAGATGAGAATGCACTACATCAAGATTCTGCCTGGAGATAAGGTTCGAGTAGAGATGAGTCCCTACGACCTGTCCAAAGGGCGCATAGTATTCAGATATAAATAAAAAAAGAACAATATGAAAACAAGAGCTTCTTTAAAGAAACGTACTCCAGAGTGCAAGATTGTCCGTCGTAAGGGCCGTCTGTATGTAATTAACAAAAAGAACCCCAAGTTCAAGACACGTCAGGGTTAATAATTTTTGCAAAGAAAAGAATAATATATGGCAATTAGAATTGTTGGTGTTGATTTACCTCAGAACAAGAGAGGTGAAATCGCTTTGACCTATGTTTACGGTATAGGTCGCAGTAGCTCAGCTAAGATCTTGGATAAGGCTGGTGTAGATCGTGACAAGAAGGTTTCTGATTGGACCGATGACGATGCAGCTAAGATCCGTGAGATTATCGGTGCCGAGTATAAGGTAGAGGGTGATCTTCGTTCAGAAATCGCTATGAACATCAAGCGTCTGATGGATATCGGTTGCTATCGTGGTGTTCGTCACCGTAATGGTCTGCCCGTTCGCGGTCAGAGTACTAAGAACAATGCACGTACTCGCAAGGGTAAGAAGAAGACCGTTGCTAATAAGAAAAAGGCTACTAAATAATAATTAGATATGGCAAAGAAAACAGTCGCAGCTAAGAAGAGAAACGTGAAGGTTGACGCTATGGGTCAGTTGCACGTACATAGCTCTTTCAACAACATTATTGTATCTTTGGCTAACAGCGAGGGTCAGGTTATTTCTTGGTCTTCAGCTGGTAAGATGGGTTTCCGTGGTTCTAAGAAGAACACTCCCTACGCTGCCCAGATGGCCGCTCAGGATTGTGCCAAGGTTGCTTATGACCTGGGTCTGAGAAAGGTGAAGGCATATGTTAAGGGTCCCGGTAATGGCCGTGAGTCAGCTATTCGTACTTGCCACGGTGCAGGTATCGAGGTTGTAGAGATCATCGACGTTACACCCCTGCCTCACAATGGTTGTCGTCCTCCCAAGAGAAGAAGAGTTTAATTCATCATCAGACACAATCAATCCTATCAGCTCCCTGCGGGTCTCTTTGACTTACATTTCCTTTCTGTGGTCGCGGCTGCTAAACCTGGAGGGACGCTGAACTAAAAATTAGAAAATTATGGCTAGATATACTGGACCAAAATCAAGAATTGACCGCCGTTTTGGCGAGACCATTTTAGGCTCTGAGAAAGTTCGCTCTCGTAGAAACTTCCCTCCTGGTCAGCATGGTAACAACCGTCGTCGTAAGACTTCTGAGTATGGTGTCATGCTCGCAGAGAAGCAGAAGGCAAAGTACACTTATGGTGTATTGGAGAAGCAGTTCCGCAACATGTTTGAGAAGGCTGCTCGTACAAGTGGTATCACCGGTGAGATTCTGCTTCAGAATCTGGAGAGCCGTTTGGACAACGTAGTTTACCGTTTGGGTATTGCTCCCACTCGTCGTGCTGCTCGTCAGTTGGTTAATCACAAGCACATCACTGTAGATGGCAAGGTATGTGGCATCGCTTCATACTCTGTTGCTCCCGGCCAGATTGTTGGTGTACGTGAGCGCTCTAAGTCTCTGGAGGTTGTAGAGGCAGCTTTGGCTGGTTTCAACCACAGTAAGTATCCTTGGATTGAGTGGGACGAGAACACCAAGTCTGGTAAGTACCTGCACAAGCCCGAGCGTGCTGACATCCCCGAGACCATTAAGGAGCAGTTGATCGTTGAGTTGTATTCTAAATAATAATTAAGGATGGCGATATTAGCATTTCAAAAACCTGAAAAAGTTTTAATGTTGGAGGCGGACGAAAAGTACGGCAAGTTCGAGTTTCGTCCTCTGGAAGGTGGCTTTGGTACTACCATAGGTAATGCTTTGCGCCGTATTCTCCTCTCTTCATTGGACGGTTTCGCTATTAACACTATTTCAATTGGTGGTGTTGAGCACGAGTTTGCAACCGTACCTGGTGTCAAGGAGGATGTAACCAACATTATCTTGAATCTGAAGCAAGTTCGATTCAAGCAAATAGTAGAAGAATTCGAGAACGAGAAAGTTAGCGTTACCGTTGAGAACACTACCGAGTTCAAGGCTGGTGACTTTAACAAGTATCTGACTGGATTTGAAGTGTTAAACCCTGAATTAGTTATTTGCCATTTAGATGCAAAAGCATCTATGCAGATTGAGATCTCTATCAACAAGGGTCGTGGTTATGTTCCTGCTGATGAGAATCGTGAGTACTGCACTGATGTTAATGTAATTCCTATCGATTCAATTTACACTCCTATCAGAAACGTGAAATACGCAGTCGAGAATTATCGTGTCGAGCAGAAGACCGACTTCGAGAAACTCGTTCTGGAAATCACTACTGATGGTTCCATTCACCCCAAAGATGCCCTGAAGGAGGCTGCCAAGATCCTGATACATCACTTCATGTTGTTCTCGGATGAGAAGATCACTCTGGAGAATTCTGATGGTGATGGCAATGAGGAGTTTGACGAGGAGGTACTTCATATGCGTCAGTTGCTCAAGACCAAGTTGGTTGACATGGATTTGAGCGTGCGTGCATTGAACTGTTTGAAGGCTGCTGATGTAGATACACTCGGTGATCTGGTGCAGTTCAACAAGACCGACCTGCTTAAGTTCCGCAACTTTGGTAAGAAATCGCTCACTGAGCTTGATGATTTGCTCGAGAGTCTGAATCTGTCGTTTGGAACCGACATTTCTAAGTATAAATTAGATAAAGAATAATTAAAATGAGACACAATAAGAAATTCAACCATCTGGGTCGTACTGCATCCCACAGAAGCGCTATGCTGTCAAACATGGCAACCTCTCTGATCATGCACAAAAGAATCACTACGACCCTCGCCAAGGCTAAGGCACTGAAGAAGTATGTTGAGCCCCTGATCACCAAGTCAAAGGAGGATACTACCAATTCACGCCGCGTAGTCTTCAGTTATCTTCAGAACAAGTATGCTATCACCGAGCTCTTCCAGGTTATTTCTGAGAAGGTTGCAGATCGTCCCGGTGGTTACACCCGCATTATCAAGACCGGTTTCCGTGCCAATGATAATGCTCCCATGTGCTTCATCGAGCTCGTAGACTTCGATGAGAATATGGCAAAGACCGCTAAGAAGGCTAAGCGTACTCGTCGCTCTAAGAAGAGTGCTGAGGCTCCCGTCGCTGAGGCTCCTGTTGCAGAGACTGCAACTGAAGCTCCCGCAGAAACACCTGCAGAATAATTCTAATTTGCAAAAATATGAAGCGCTCTGTCCGAGAAGGATAGAGCGCTTTTCTTTTTTATACTTATGTTGCAATGGTAGCAGTGCAACTATGCCCTGCTTCCTAAAAGCGGTGGCGTTGTCTGTATTCTTTAGGTGATACACCAGTGTATTGCTTAAAGTATTTCCCAAAAAAAGACTGTGTAGGGAAGTTGTATTCCATTGCTATTTCTTTGATGCTTTTTTCCGTGTGTGCTAACAACTGGCTAGAGTTGCTGATAACAATCTCCACGATCCATTGCGATGCAGAATGTCCAGTCTTTTGCTTAATTACTGATGAAAAATAGCGAGGTGAGAGACATTGTTCCTGGGCATAAAAGATAACTTCGCGCTCTTTTTTGTAGTTTTTGAGTAGCGAAATCATGAAGTTTTGGAATACTTTGTCCTTGTTGTCCTGTGATTTTGGCACGTCTGTTCCATCACAGGTATAGTCATACAGTAGCTCGTTGATATATGCTTCAACAAGATTCAGAATCTGTTTGTACAAGATGGGGCGAGCTGGAGACTGGTAGGGTAGAGCGCGATATCGTTCTTGACGCTCTTCCAACATAAATGACATTTCGTGAATTCGCTGGAGTTGTTCTTCCGTAAGAGTCAGGTAGGGTTTCTCTCTCAAGAGAATCAGACTTTGTGTATTGATATTATTTTCCAAAAATGGGTAGATCAGATCTAGCGATGTCTTGATGATGATGCCCTCCAGATCGTCGCTTCGTTCTACCAGATTGACATAAGCAGAGGGGGTGTACAGATAGATGTCCCCTTTGCGTATAGTGTAACTTTTTTCACCCAGTGTTACTTCTGCCCATCCTTGTTGACATAGGAAGAAGCCACATACATCCATCAGCGCAGTTAGTTTTCCGTTGCTTGTGATGTTGTCCTCTAGGTCTTTCAGAGATATTCTTTGGAATGGAAAGCTATTGTTGTTCATATACACAAAGGTACAAAATAATTGACACAAATGAGTATTTGACCACAAAAAAACGAGATTTGCTTTAATAATAGTACATATAGAACAAAATAAGGGCCTTATAAACCTTTGTTATATGTACCCATTTGCCGTAACTTTGCAATCGAAATTCTAAAAAACATAGAAATGCGTAAATTTGTCATTTTATTATTATGCATCATGTCCACTTTGGCATCTGCTCAAGGTGTTACGCTCAGCCTTGATAGTTGCTTAGCATTGGCTGTTAATAATAATAAAGATTTGAGTATTGCTGAAATCAAACAACAGATTGCTCATCTCCAACGTCGCGAGTCTTTCACCAAGTATTTGCCTCATGTTGATGGAACAGGTGCTTATATGCGTACAGGACGAGAATTATCCTTGCTCAACAATGGTCAAAAGGAGGCCCTGCAAAACGTAGGCACAACAGTAGGCACAACGCTTCAGGGCATGGCCATGCAGAATCCCCAATTGGGACAGTTGGTTCAGTCGTTGGGAGGTATACCAGAAAACTTGGTTCCTATGCTCAACGGACTAGGAACCAGCATCACTGATGCCTTTCGTACGGATACCCGCAATGTTACTGCCATGGCCCTCTCCCTGACGCAACCTCTCTATATGGGTGGAAAGATCATGGCCTATAACAATATCACTAAGTATGCCGAGGAGATTGCAGGTATCCAGAAAAGTCAGAAGACTCAGGAACTGGTTGTGTCGGTAGAGACCACCTACTGGCAGATTGCCTCGTTGGAGAGCAAGCGTCGTTTAGCCGAGCATTACAAGTTGCTCGTAGATACCCTCGATTATAGCGTACAGCAACTCATCGAGCAGGGTGTAGCCTCCAAGGCCGATGGGCTAAGTGTGAAGGTGAAGCAAAACGAGGTCGATGTTACCCTAATCCAGATAGATAATGGCCTAGCTTTGTCTCGTATGCTCTTGTGCCAGTTATGTGGCATCGACATCAACACAGATTTGCATCCTGCAGATTCTGACCTGGAGGAACTCAATGCCTCTAATTCACCAATTCCCCAACATCTTGATTTCTCCATGCGCCCAGAACTGCGTTCTTTGGACCTACTGACCAAGATTAACCAGGAGAAAGTCAAAGTCACTCGTGCAGATTACTTGCCCAAATTGGCCTTGACCGCCAACTATATGTGGACAAATCCATCACTCTTCAATGGTTTTGAAAAGAAAATGAAGGGCACGTGGGCAATTGGAGCAATGCTCAGTGTCCCCTTGGTAGATTGGGGAGAGGGGTATTACAAAGTGCGTGCATCGAAATTGGAGGCTCGTATGACAGAACTCACTCTGGATGAGGCACGTGAAAAAATAGAGCTTCAAGCTACCCAATGTTCGCAAAAAGTGATGGAAGCTGCCAGCCGTGAAGAGACCGCTCTGCGTAGCCTTGCTGCGGCAGAAGAGAATCTTCGTTATGCGAATGTTGGAATGCAAGAAGGAGTCATTCCTATTAGTAATGTCATTGAAGCCCAGGCCGCATGGTTGTCAGCTCACAGTACTTTGCTCAACGCTCGCATCGACAAGCGCCTGGCACAGATTAATCTCAAGCGCGCCCTCGGCATTCTTTAATACGTTTGTCAAAGAAATGATAACACAAGATATGAAATCGCAGAAAACATCTAGTTTGGCAGTATTCTTTACTGTCGTTATTCTGGCCGTTCTGGCCGTAGTTGTCATCGTAGGTCTCACCATGCCCAAGCGGTCCGATATCATCCAGGGACAAATCGAAACTACTGATTATCGAGTATCCAGCAAGGTTCCTGGTCGTGTGCTCGAGATTCGAGTTTCCGAAGGCGACATTGTACATAAGGGCGACACTTTGGCTATTCTGGAAGCCCCCGAGGTTTCCGCGAAGTTAGACCAAGCCAATGCTCTCCAAGCTGCAGCTCAGGCACTGGATGACAAAGCACACAATGGTGCCCAGAAGGAACAGGTCCAAGGCGCATATGAGATGTGGCAGAAATCGAAGGCAGGACTAGAGGTCGCAGAAAAAAGCTACCAGCGTGTCAGCAACCTGTTCGAGAAAGGTGTTATTTCTGAGCAAAAACGTGATGAAGCCAAGGCTCAGTATGATGCTATGGTTGCAACAGAAAAGGCGGCTAAGGCTCAGTATGAGATTGCCAAGAATGGTGCTCGCCGTGAAGATAAAGCTGCCGCTGATGCTAAGGTACTTCAGGCCAAGGGTGCTGTGAGTGAGGTGCATAGCTACATCAACGAAACCATCTTGACAGCGATGGCTGATGGAGAAGTGACTGAAATCTTCCCCGAGTTGGGTGAACTGGTTGGTACTGGCGCCCCTATCATGAATGTAGCTATGACAGGTAATGTGTGGATGGTGTTCAATGTACGTGAGGACTATCTTCCAAACCTTACTGTAGGGACTGAGACAGACGCCTATATCCCTGCATTTGACAAGACCATTCGTGTTCGTATCAGTCGTATCAAGAATGTGGGTAACTTTGCTGTTTGGAAAGCCACCAAGTCTACTGACGACTATGATCTGAAGATGTTTGAAGTTAAGGCAGTTCCTGTCGATGGCTCAGACATGTGCGATGCCCATTCTGGAATGTCAGTTGTGCTGCGTGATTTCCCTGCTGCAGAGAAGAAGTAAATTCGTTCTGACTGATGACTTGTTCATTCTTTGATTCTTTACGTCGAGTTTTCGCTATCAGTTTGCGAGAATTGCGTGGATATGTCCGTACCCCCCTACTGGTGTTCAGTTTGTTGGTGGCTCCCATTGTCACCATCATCTTCTTCACCACTCTGATGTGGGAGGGTCTACCCACCGACTTGCCTGTGGCAGTGGTCGACCAGGATAACACCCAGGTCACACGTTCCTTCTTGCGCACTGTTGATGCTTTGCAGCAGACTCAGATAATTGCTCGCTACAATGATTTTGGCGAGGCGCGCAGGGCCTTACAGCGAGGCGAGATTTATGCGATCTTCTACATTCCACGGGGCACGACAGAAAAGGCCATTGCTAGTCGTCAGCCTCAGATTTCGTTTTATACCAACGAACTGTACTATATCCCCGCGGCTCTGGTAATGAAGGATTTGCGCATGGCGTCCGAGTTGCTGGGCATTTCCATCACCCGTGAGAACCTCTATGGACGAGGACTTACGCCCGAACAAGCAATGGGAGTGGTGCAACCAATTGTCATCGAGAAGCATGCTATGGGTAATCCCCGCCTCAATTATTCCATTTTCTTGTGCAACGAGATTTTGCCAGGTATCCTCATGATTCTAACCATGCTCTCAGCCTGTTATCTGATAGGTTTGGAGTGGAAACGAGGTACCCAACGCCGTCTCTATCGTGAAGCAGGTTGTTCGCAGACGGTAGCTTTGATAGGCAAGATGTTGCCTCTCACGCTTTGTTACCAGTTCTTCATAGTTGCCATGAACTTCTATTTCTATCGGCTTCTGGGCTTTCCCTGCCATTGTTCCATCTGGATGATGATGGTGTGGGGATGTCTTGGAATACTTGCTTCACAGGCCATAGCCGTGTTCATTTTTGGAATCTTTGCAGGTCAGATGCGTTTCTCTATGAGTGTATGTTCCTTGTTGGGTATTGTTTCCATTTCCATGGCAGGGTTCAGTTTCCCAGTTTCGGCTATGCATCCAGTGTTGCAGCCGTTCTGCAATATATTCCCTCTGCGTCACTACTTTCTCATCTATGCCAATTCTGCTCTCAGTGGATACCCATTGGCTTACGTGTGGACTAGTATTGCCGCCCTACTGTTTTTTCTGTTGCTGCCCCTGCTAGTCATTCATCGTTACCGTTGGGCTTTCCTACGGGCTAAATACAAAGCGTAATGAAGAAGATAATTCGTAATATATTGCGTGCTTGGTATGGCGAGATGATGCAAGTTTTGCACGATCAGGGTCTCCTCATCTTTTGCGTGTTGGTGCCCTTGGCCTATCCCTTGCTTTACTCGTATATCTACGATACTGAGGTGGCTTGTGATGTGCCTGTGGCTGTGGTGGATGAGTGTCATTCTCGTCTCAGTCGCGAGTATGTTCGCAAGGTCGATGCTACGGCAGAAGTCGCTGTCGTTTATCAAACAGACATGGCCGGTGCGCAGGAACTAATGCGACGTGAGCAGGTCTATGGTATCCTCCGCATTCCTTCCACGTTTGACCGAGACATAGCTCGTGGTCGCCAAACCTACATAGGTTACTACAGCGACATGCGTTGCATGCTCTATTACAAATCAGGTCTGATGGCCGCCTCGTTTGTCTCTTTGGACATGAACAGCGACATCAAGGTTCGTAATTACCTGCGTGGCAGCACCGACCGCCAGGAGTCCGTTCTGCGAACACCTGTGCGCAACGACTATATTCCCTTTTACAATCCTCAGAGCGGTTTTGCATCGTTCCTGATTCCTGCAGTGCTCATGCTCATCATCCAGCAGTTGTTGTTATTGTCCCTAGGAATGTCGATGGGAGGATGTGAGGAAAAGAACTCCTATTTCAGTGCTCCGCTGGACAGCTTGGGCTATCGTCGTTCGCTCAACATTGTGACAGGTAAGACTTTGTTCTACTTCCCCCTGTTTTTGCTGGTCGCCATCTACATGTATGCGGGTGTCACTTCATTGTTCTCTTTGCCGCGTCTGGCCGACTATGGTACTTTCCTGATGTTTGTCACCCCCTACATTCTGTCCTGCATATTCTTGGGTATTACCCTGTCGGGTTTCATTCGTCATCGCGAGGATGCCATGATGGTTTATGTTTTCATGTCCGTTCCTCTGCTGTTCCTTAGCGGTATGTCGTGGCCAGTGGCTTCCGAGCCCCAGTTTTGGCGTTACCTCTCTTGGCTCTTCCCCTCTACGTTCGGCATGCATGGTTATGTGCGTATTATGGGTGCAGGGGCAACGCTGGGCGAGATTGCTTTCGAGTATCGTGCCTTGTGGATACAATGCGCTTTGTATTTCATTACTGCCAGTCTTGTATTCAGCAAGCGGGCCAGTCGTTATGGAGCAGTATGAAAAGTGGTTACCACAACAAATAACAAAAAGAAGTCCAGGACCTTACTCCTGGACTTTCTTTTTCACTTCTGTCGAATCTTTTTTCTGTTGCCATACGGGCTCCGGATAGGTTGCCGCGGGTGTGTATTCCATATCCAGCTCGGGGATTTCCTCTTCCACCACTTCCAGTTTATATGGAATCTGACCTTCATAGTAGGGTGTTATCTCCACCATCATGAATCCTGCACCCAATATGCCCAGATGCCGGGCTGCAGCTTTGCTTAGGTCGATGAGGAATTTCTTGTGATAGGGACCGCGGTCTGTTACTGTCACTACACACTCCTTGTCATTCACTGGGTTGCGCACTTTCAGTCGTGTACCCAAGGGATATTTCAGGTGTGCGCAAGTAAAGCTGTCCCGATTGTATTTCTGACCGTTGGCCATATATCTGCCATGCAGTCTGTCGCTGTAATAGGAAGCGTTACCCTTCACTACTTGGTCCTGTGCCCATATGCACAATCCCGCCATTACAGCCTGCAAAATCACAAAATATCTCGTTGCTTTCATGGTCATAGTGTTGCAAAGTAAAGAATTTTCTACGAAACATACAATATTTCTATGGAAATATCCTTCTTTTTTGCTATTTTTTAAGAGAAAATGCCTAACTTTGTGTACTAAAATGGACAAAAAACCTCGTATTGTATGAAATTTTTTGCAAAATACAACCTCCTGCTTTTGGGTATGGTTCTGACTTTCAGTGTCACATCCTGCATTAGTGACAAGAAAATCATCTACCTCCAGGGTGCTGACACCCAGTATGCCAGCCCTCAGAACATCGGCCAGGATTTTGAACTTTCCATTCAGCCTGATGATGAGTTGGCCATTTCTGTCGCTAGTAAGAACAAGGAGCTCATCAATCCCTTTAACAACAACACCCTCATTGGTGATGGTTCTGGTGCCTCTAATGGTACAAGTAATGGAACTAATACCACCTCTGGTGTTGCTTACTTCCTTGTTGATAAACAGGGCAACATCGAGTTCCCCATTTTTGGTACCATCAACACCAAGGGCAAGACCTGTAAGCAACTGGCCCAGGAACTTCAGCAGAAGTTTATCGGCGGTGACTACATACGCGATGCTGTGGTCAATGTCAAGATCATGAGCTTCAAGGTCACTGTGCTCGGCGATGTTAAGAACCCAGGTAACCAAACCTTCACTGGCGAGCGTCTGACTGTGCTCGAAGCTATCGGTCGTGCCGGCGATCTCAACAGTTCAGCCAAACGCGAGCATGTGCTTGTGATTCGTGAGGATAATGGTCAGCGCACCACCTACGATCTGGATCTCAAGGACACTAAGAGCGTTTTCGAGAGTCCTGCCTATTATCTGCAGCAGAACGACGTAGTCTATGTTCAGCCCAACAAGAGCGTTCGTGTCAAGGGCAGCACCGGCTATACCTTACTTTCAGTAGGTGCCACTGCATTGGGTATGTTGGTGTCTGTGGTTTCATTGGTATTTGCAATCAAGAAGTAATCCGTCATTCGAAATATGGAACAGAATCAAAACACGCGTGTTCGTCGCACGGCTGCTCGTCAGCAAGCCGAGGAGATGATCTCTCTGCGCGATATTCTCGATATCATTCTTGTCAACTGGAAGTGGTTCATCGTCAGTGCCATTGCCTGTGTGGCTCTGGCTCGTCTCTATTTGGCCACCAAGCCTTTCATTTACCAGCGCCAGGCTGTGATGTTGGTCAAGGAAGAGGGTGGTGGCAAGAGCAAGGTTAGCACTGATGCTTTGATGCAACTCAATGGTGTTGTCACCGGCTCCAGTGTCAAGAATGAGGTCTATATCCTCAAGAGTCACCAGTTGGTGCAAGAAGTGGTCAAAGGCCTTCACCTGGATGTGCTTTACAACATCAAGATTCGCCTTCAGGATGTGTCTCTCTACGACGTCAAGCCATTTGAGGTGCAGTTCCTCGACGAGAAGACGATTCCTGCTACTTTCACCATCGAGGTTATCAGCCCTCGAGAGTGCAAGATCCGAGAGATGACCACGGGCAATGGCAAGCAGAAGTTTTCGCAAAAGGTTCGTTTTGGCGAAATGGTACAGAGCCCTGCAGGCCGCTTCACCGTCATTCCCTGTCCCCAGTATCTCAAAGGTTTTGTGGGTAAGGAAATTCGCATCACCCATCTCAATCTGGAGTCTGCCACCAACATGATCTGTGGTCGTGTTTCCAGCGGCGAGATGGACAAAGAGAGCACCCTGGTTCGCATCACTTGTACTGACACCAATATCCAGCGTGCCGATGACATTTTGGCCGCCTTGCTCGAGGCGTACAAACAGAGCATCGTTCAGGATAAGAATAAGGTAGCCCAAAGTACCGCCGACTTTATTGACGAGCGTATGGAACTTATCAGCAAGGATTTGAGTGAGGTCGAGGGGAAATTGGCGGACTTCAAGCAGAGCAATAATCTGGTCGATCTCTCCCAGAATGCTCAAACTTATCTGCAACAGAGCAGCACGGCTCGTCAGCACACCATCCAGACTCAGACTCAGCAGAGTGTGGCTCAGTACCTGTTGGAGTATCTCAAGGCCAACAGTCAGGATACCAACCTGATTCCCACTCTTGGTGGTCTCGCCGATGCCGGTATTCAGGGACAGATCACAAAGTACAATGAGGTTGCCCTCCAGCGCAATCGTCTGGCCGAGAATTCGGGCAGCAATGGTCCCACCATCGAGCAGTTGGACCGTAACCTGGCTCAGATGCGCCAGGCTATCATCGCCTCTATGCAGGGCTATCTTGCTTCTATCACGCTCCAGTTGCGTCAGGCCGAGCGTGAGGAGAAAGGCCTCGAAGGCACCCTCACCAGCGTGCCTCAGCAGGAGAAGAAGATGATAGACATTTCTCGTCAGCAGAAGATCAAGGAAACCCTCTATACTTACCTGTTGAACAAACGCGAGGAGACCGCTCTCCAGTTGGCCATTACCGAGGCCAACATTCGTGTGGTCGAGCAACCCTTTGGCAGTCGTGCCCCCATTGCACCACGTAAGTCGATGATTTCATTGGTAGCTCTGCTTATCGGTCTGGTCATCCCCTTTGTGTTCTTCCAGATCCGCAACATGCTCAATATGGGCGTGCGCGGCCGCAAGGATGTCGAGCAGTACACCTCCATTCCCATACTGGGCGAGATACCTCATCGCAAGGAAGGCATTGGCGACGAGGAGATTCTGGTAGGAGAACAGAAGACCGACTCCATCAGCGAGGCTTTCCGTATGATGCGTTTCAGCCTCAATTTTGTCAACAAGGACGCTCGTGTCATCATGTTCACCAGCACCACTCCTGGCGAGGGTAAGACCTTTGTCAGCCGCAACTTTGCTGTCACTTTGGGCATGGCTGGCAAGCGTGTCATTCTGGTCGATAGTGATATCCGCAAGCGCACCCAGTCCAAACTATCTGGTATCGGTTCGCGCAAGGAAGGCCTCACCTCTTACCTGTCTGGTTCAGTCGAGGAGCTTTCTTCACTAATCATCCGCGACCATCTGCAACAGGGCATCGATTTCTTGGCTGCTGGCATCACGCCTCCTAACCCTGCCGAGTTGCTGATGAGCCCCAAGCTCGAGGATCTGGTCGAGGAACTGAAGAAGGATTACGACTATATCGTTATTGATAATGTTCCTGCCCAGGTGGTTGCCGATGCTGGTATTGTCAATCGTGTGGCTGAGATGACCATCTATGTTGTCCGCGAGGGTAAGATTGACCGTCGTTATCTTCCCGAACTGCAGCGTCTTTATGACGAGAAGAAGTTCAACAACATGTGCATCCTCATCAACGATGCCAAGATCGAGAAGAAAAAGTACGGCTATGGTTACGGTTATGGCTACGGCTACGGTTACGGTTACGGCTATGGTTACGGTTACGGAAATGAGGAGTCAAAGAAGAAGAGGAAACGTCGTTTCCTCCACATGTTTTAGAAGATATAAGAAAGCCCGGTCAACCAAACTTTGACCGGGCTTCTTGTCTCTAACAGCAAATCCTCTAACCTTCAATTATACCCGTTCTCTAAACGCCATAGGAATTGTGCGATACGGAACACGGGATTCCATAGCACTTCTCTGGGATAACTGGTCAGGAAACGCCAGTTACGATGGGTAATCTGCCAAAAGTTGCCCCACTTACTTGTCTTCACCTCATTGCGAGCATCATCGTGGCCAAAGTTTCCCGCCAACATGATTTCCTGCAGCAGGAATCGTCCTTCCGCCTCGTTCGGTTCCATCAGCATCTTGTCGCGTTCCAACCCAAACACTTCGCCCAGCACCCACATCAGGGCACTGCAGAATCTTGCCATGTGTAGATTCTTGATGACATTTACGGCTTTTGCTTGCTCTTCCTTGTAATTATGAATTCTGGATTGTGAATTATGAATTAAATAATAGTAATCCATCACCTGTCTCAGTCCAATGCCTTCATAGAACAGGTGACGGTAGATGTGGGTCAACTGGAATACAAGGTTCACCTCTGGAGTGGGTACGCAGATGGTACCTCCTCCGGGCAGATTTACTTCGTTGGCAAACATCTCGGCTTCGTGTGTCCGATAGTATCGTTGCAGGCGCCGGTTGTCCCATGGGTCAAACAGCACGCTGGGTGTTGTGTGTACCTCTATCACGGTGTCTTTCTTGATAGGGAATTCTATTTCCAACCATTGCACGCGTTGACGTGGGAAAAACCGACGTACATAATTGATGATCTGTTTTCGTTCGCCTTCCAGCCAGATGTCCACGTCGCCACTCTGTCGCAGCAGGGGGTCGGGGTAGAGTAGGGCGTTGCCTTGCCCTTTCAGCACCACACCTCGGAATCCCACCTTGGCAAATTTCCGACTGGTCCAGCTGGCAGCTTTGTTTGCCGCCTCACTGTCGAATCGAATCTTTTCTGCTATCTGATGCCAGTTTAGCAGCAAGCGTTTGGGAGGTCGTTGTTCCTCGGGCAGTGTGTCCAGTGCCGTGTACAGCACGCCTGCCACTGTTTGCCGTTTTGCTTCACGATACAGACATTCCCAGTCTTGTTCACTAGGCACAACCGACAAAGCCGTGGCATTTCCTACAGCAACTCGTATTAATTCAAAAAATAGTGTCATTTTCGGGGTCAACAAGTCAACGAGTCAACAAGTCAACGAGCATTTACTACTCTAACCTCTAACCTAGGCACGAAAGTGCCGACTAACCTATTTCTTCTCCTTTCTGGGATTACGGTATTTCTCGGCCAGCTCGGGATGCAAGACTGCAGCCCTGCGAATGAAGTGGTTCAGTATGCCATGCATCACAAACCAGCACAGGATATCTATCAGGGCGATGCCTGTGCCCTCTAACCATAAGTTTAGCACAAAATTCAGCACGCAGAATCCCACGGTCATCAGCAGCAAAGTCACCATCGTCCAGGTCGTGTTCAGCCCCGTACGCAACAACTTGTGGTGAATGTGTCTGCGGTCGGGTTGGAACAGGGCAACCCCATCTTTCCATCGGGCATGCACCACACGCACGATGTCCAGCAGAGGGATTATCAGAGGTGCTACGGCCATATATATAGTACCACCCGTAAAGTCCAGTCGGGGAGTGCTGAATCCTGAAATCAAGATAAACATATAGCTGATGGTGAAACCCAGTGTCAGGCTGCCAGTGTCACCCATAAACAGTTTGCGGAACTTGTGGTTCTCACCGCCAAACACGTTGAATACAAAGAAGGTTATCAATGCACCCAGGATAGACAGACAGATGGCTACCGACGAAGGGTGACGTACATACAGGAACATCATGGCATACAGGCTGAGGGTGAGGATACAGATGCCGCTTGCCAGACCGTCCACGCCGTCAATCAGGTTGATGCCGTTGGTGATGTATACCACCAGGAAGATAGTTAGCGGCATACCCACCCATGCTGGGATTTGGTAGAGTCCAAATAGTCCACCCAGGTTTTTGATGTATACACCAGCGCTCACCAGCAGGGCACCGGCCACGATTTGTGCCAGGAACTTCTTCTTGAATCCCACGCCCACCAGATCATCGGCCACGCCTACCAGATAAAGCAACAGGGCTCCTGCTCCACAGGCCTGGAATCCCAGAAAGGTATTCGTGTCGTTTGCTTTTACCGTTGCACCCAATACGATTACACACAACATGTTAAATATGAATACACCAATCAGTCCGATGGGCAGGAAACTCATGCCGCCCAATCGGGGTGTCGGTATCTTGTGCACGTCCCGTTCGTTGGGATCCTCGGTCAGTTTCTTCTCCATCGAGATCGAGATGATCTTCGGCAACATGATCAGAGCCATGATGACCGATACGGCAAAGGTAATACCATAAATCAGGTAGAGGGGTAACATGTTCATAAGTGTTTATATTCAAATAGCTTGTAGATATATCTCAGTCCCAGTAACAACATATTGCTGTATACTCCATTTTTCTTCAGGGCCCTGCGATGGTCGCTCAGTATCTGTTTGTGGCTTTGCATACCACTGGTCGATGCACCACCCAATCGCATGGTCACGAAATCCTTGGGGATGTATTTCGTGCGTATCTTGCCGATGTAGATGAGGCGCAGCAGGTTCTCAAAGTCCGCTGCCACGCGGAACGAAGTGTCAAACATCCCCCATTGCTCATATTGGCTCTTGCGGCAGTAGAACGATGGGTGTGCCGGCATGAATCCCATTCGCATCAGTCCACGGCAGAAGATGCGTGACGAGTAGTAACGCACAGGTTTCTTCAGGTCCTTTTCGTCCACATAGTGTATGTCGCCATACACCGCGTCCAATTCCGGGGTAGCGGCAAAGGCCTCGTCCACCCACTGCAGTGCCTCGTTACTGGTGTAGAAGTCATCCGAGTTCAGCGGACCCACCACTTCGCCGGTAGCCATCTTGATTCCTTTGTTCATAGCATCATAGATGCCCTTGTCAGGTTCCGACACCCATCTCAGGCGTCCCTCAAACCGGGGTTCATACTCCCGCACGATGTCCATAGTTCCATCTGTCGACGCTCCGTCCACCACTATCAGCTCCAGATCCTGATGAGTCTGCCGTAGCACACTCTCCAGGGTGTCTCTCACCGTGCGAGCACTATTGTATGTCGTTGTGATTACAGAAATCTTCATTTCTTTCTTTTTCTATCTTTATCCGTCAGTTATGGTTACAGCGAGATTCCGTATTCCTTTTTCAGGTACTCGCGAATTTTCTCTTTATCATTGCCGCATGCTCTATGCGCTTGCATCACATTGGCGTCCACCAGTGTTCTGTACCACCATCCTTGGATAAAGGCAAACAAAAATCCCTCTTTGCCATCCAGGAATCCTCCTCTTGCGATGTATCGGTACAGAAAATAGATGAAACTTCTCAAGTACAGCGGCATCTTGTTGTAAGTTCCCTTTTTCTTATGTTTCATTTGGGCTTGTGCTCCCAAATTATAACTCGAGTCGTTGTTGTGCAAATCGTGTATCTCTGCCAGCACCTCTGCCGCTTCTCTTTGGGCATAGTTAATATGCTTTGCGCAGTAGTCCGAGATGCTGGTCAGGGTGTGGTCGCAGAAGTCATGCTCCAGCACGATGCTTCGTCCCTCCTTCAGTGTGATGTGTTCGTCCATCAATCTTTCATCATAACGACCCATGCCCTTTCGGAACATACGCATCATGATGACGGGATAGATGCCATGTTTCACCCACCGTCCCATAAAGATGTGTCGGCGCTTCAACTCTATGCCCGTCACCACCTGGGGCAGGGTAGGCAACTTTCTCTCGATTTCCTCCACCAACTCTGGCAGCAGGTATTCGTCAGCATCTATTCGCAGGATCCATTCTGTGTCGATGTCAAGGTTGTCAATGGCCCAATTGAACTGAGCTGCTTGGTTACCAGGCCACTCATGTTGCACTACCTCCACCTTGTCGTACTCGCTGCATATTTCTATCGTATGATCAGTCGACTGACAGTCTATCACAAATATTTTTTGTGAGAATTTGGTCACATTTTCCAGACATCTCCGGATGTGCAATTCTTCGTTTTTGGTGAGTATGATGACAGTAATATCTAGCATGGTGTCTATTTCAGCTCTCTTTTCTTAATGAATTTGGCGGGGTTTCCGCCCACCACAGTCCACTGCTCCACATCCTTGAAGACTGCAGCCCTTGCACCAATGACAGCACCTTCACCGATGTTTATTCCTGGAGCAACAAAAACCTCTGCACATATCCATGAGAAAGATCCGATGGCTATGGGTTTGACTATTAGGGGTTTGTTAATCGATGTTATGTCATGTGTTGCGGTGCAGAGGTGGCTTCCTTGGGATATTGTGACCTTGTCCCCAATTTTGATGGATGCAGGATTGTAGATGTTTACGTTTGGCCCAATGCATACCCGTTTTCCCATGTAAAGGTTTTTGGGATACCATATTTTGGCGCTGGCGTATACAATGCTTCCTGCTCCTATATTTGCGCCAAACATACGTAAGACAAAATTCCTCCATCCGTTGAATACAGGAAGTCCAAAAGGACGGAACAGGATTACGCAGAAAACATTCCAGCATAATCTTGCCACTTTATTTCTTGTGGTGAGGCTATCTTTATATTGTTCGATTTTATCCATCTACCGACCGGTTAATTTTCTTAGTTTGTTGGCTATTGTAGGTCCAAAGAATCTCTTCACAAACAGTTTGCATTGCTGAGAGAAGCTTGGTCGTAATATTTTTATCATATCCTCCCAATCTGTACCTGTTTCATACATCTTCCAGAACAGGTTGCTTTTTGGGTTTTTATGTGAAGGATTTACGAAATTTCCGTTCCCCCTTGTTGCTTCGTCTAGGGTCCTCTTTTCCCATATCAGTCTATGACACAGATCTTTGTCAAAAAGTTCTCTTGCCTTCTCCGAATTGAGAGCAAGCATTGAAATCCCTTTCCTTTTTTCTTTTTCGTGTTTGAAGGGGATGTTTCTTCCAATTCCCCAGAAATCTGCAAGAGTAAAGTCCGCATGACGTTCCAGTCCATTAGAACAACATTTATGGCAACACTCGCGAATGAACATGTTATTTAACATCCCTGTAAAATAGCTGTTTTCATCATTCATGAATTTGTGTTCGCCAGATCTCGCGAATGTTCCGATGGTAAGCACACCATTGTCCCATCCGTATCTTTTATCTCGGAAATTAAAGTCGACCAACTGGTCTGAGTATTTATTTTCTATCCATGTCTTGTATTTCCTGAAGACGCCAGGAGATGGTACCCCATGGCATACGAAATCTGCAGTAATGAGTCCGTTCCTAAGATCTGGTCCAACAATTTGATATAGTCCCCGAATATGGCAACTGGTACCGACAAACAGCACTTCCTTGCCCTCTTGCAGTTGTTGCTTTACCTTGAGGAATGTGTTGCCGACCTCACTCTGTATGTATTTTGAACGTCGGAGTTTGCTTAAGTCATCTGCTGTATCAACGAATTGATATCTCAGTTTAAGATGATTATCGTAAGCGGCTCCCCATACAACTCCTCCCCGTGATAGTACGTATTCCGCAAGTGCGGAAAAAGCTCCTCCAGACGAACTTGACATGCGTGTCTGATCATCCTTGTGCCATGCTGCTACGACCATGTTGGCTTTCTTGTTTCTCATGTCATCGAGTGAGAGTATGGGGCATTTTCTCTCGCAAAGCGTACATCCGATGCATTTATCTTTGTCGACGGTAGGATGGAGAAAACCATGTCCGTCCTCTGTCATGCGGATTGCATCTTGTTTGCAAACTTGGGAGCATGCTCCACAAGCCGTACATGTGTCGGGGCTGCAAAGGTTTGGGGCAGGCTTATTGTTCTCCATCAATGCTATTTTCTAGGTATTGCACAGATTTGACACGTTCAGTTCCCAGTGCGAGGTTTATTTTCTCAAAAGCTATGGAATCAGTGTTTATGTCCTCAAATGGGGTGTCCTCTATGATCAATCTTTCAGAGAGCCCAAAGAGTCTCAAGAGACTCCGTTGTCGGCTGTTATTTTGTTTCCTGCTGGGTGTCACCACATAGAAATCTCGGTTGAAGTTGATGCTGAAGGCCGTGCCGTGGAAAGAATTGGTGACCACGAAATCCGCATTGGCAAACAAACCGAGGAACTCGCTGGGGCCTGCATCCGTGATGTTTATTATCTCTTCATCATTCTCCACTCGTGCAGCATCCTTTGTGATTCTCACCACCTTTGCCTGGCGCATCTCTGCGATGTGCTTTGCCAGTGTCTTCAGGTAGGGACAAGGCGTCAACTCGTAGAGCAACACATATCGCTCAGGCACCCCGGACATGCTTTCTGCGACCGACATCCATGCATCCTTGTCCAGTAGCAGGGTGGGATCCAGCACCCATTGTGCATCACGTCCCGAGACATCCTTTACCAGATCCACAGCATTCTCCTCTCTCACGGCGATGCTGTCCAGCTGGCACAAAGACTCTTTATAGTAATCTATTGTTTCGGTTGGCAGCTGGCCCACTCCAAAGCTTGACGCATAGGATAGTTTCCTTTTGCCAGCGGGCGCGAATTTCAGGAAATAGGGATCCAGTGACGAGAAAATGCCAGGATTCCATACCTGATCACTGCCCACAATGTAGACATCATATTCAGGGCAATTCTTCTGCAAGTCCTCGTATGTTCGAAATTCTGCCGAGAATCGAGTGTTATCCTCGTGGAATTTAGCAAATCTGGCAGCCCTTGTCTTGGCATCATTGTTGTGTTGCAAGACTTGTTTCAGCTTGGAAATCTTGGGATAGAGGAATTCTGCCAACTTTTTCTTGGCTGACATCTGGAACACGGGTTTGGAACCTTGTGTTTGGATGTGTCGGGGGTTCTTGTAAAACAGGTAGTCAATGATTTCAGCGTTGTATCCCATCTGTTGCAATGCCTTCTGGGTAGCATAGGCCTGCAACTCAGCCCCGTAATTGTCTACCTTCAAGATTGTTATTATGCCAACGCTCTTTTTCATTGTTGCTTCTGTAGGTATGTTTTTCTTTCGTGCCCCGTGACCCACTTGTCAGTAAATGAAGTTGGGTTTATTTCCCTCTCCGAGGATCCAGCAGTATAGGTCTTTTGTTTTTTTTGCGACACTGCGATAGTCAAAGTTTTCCTTTATGAGCAGTGAGGCCTTCTGGCCCATGTCATATAGTTCTTGGGCAGACATGGACATGGCTTCGCGCATTGCCTTTTCAAGTTCTTCTTTTGATAGTTCAATGCACCATCCAGTCTTCTCTTTTGCTTGCACACCCATAGAAACCATATTGCCATTCAACAGATTCCAGGGTGTAAACTTAGTGGTGACTGCTGGGACACCACAAGACATGGCCTCTGCAATTACCATTCCGAAATTCTCGCTATAGGAAGGAAGCACAAAGAGCGATGATGTCTGGTACAGATCCAGTTTTTCTTCTCCGAAGACGGGAGGAATGATCTGCACGCTCCCGTTAAGAGATTTCTGGCTGACAAGGTCTTTCAACTGGTTGATGTATACTTCCTCGCCATTACCAGCGATCACCAGGTTCCAGTCGGGGAATTGGGGAATCAACTGTTCCCATACGTCCACCAGAATCTCTATGCCTTTCTTCTCATGGATGCGAGACAGGAATAGCACTTGCTTTTTTACCTTGTCCATGGATTTCCTACATGTGTATCCCTCTGTTGATATTCCATTGGGAATCACTGCTATAGGAACATTCACACCCAGTTTACGTACATTCTGTGCTTCCATTTCTGCTGTGGTGAAGATGCACACACTTGTTTTCAGGTCTTTCAGTTGATAGAGCCAGAGTGCCAGTTTCTTTTTCCACTTCTTCTGCGAGAGACTCCAGGGCTCCAGCATTCCTCGTGGTGTCACAATATAGGGTATGTGGTATTTGTCGGCTATCTTTTTCATATTATGATAGCGTAGATCCCACATACTTTGAACCTGGATGATATCGAATTTCTCCGAGGCAACGAATTCTTCCACTTCATTCTGGGTGTAGTCTCGTTTCAGGACTTTTAGTTTTGCCGAAGTCCCTTCCAGTGCATGAGTGTTCATGTCCTCGGAGTACACCGTCATCAAGGTGATGTCGACTCCTGCTTCTGCAAGTCCACGCACCAGCATTGGCACACTGCGAGAAGGACCACCTGTTCTTAGGGAAATACTTGTAAGGAAGCTTAGGACTTTCATTTTGACTTATTTTTGCTTCGCTAATGAGATTTCGCTGATGATGAATTTCCTTTTTCCTGCAAAATCAGCTATTTCTTTCACGATTCTGGGTCGAATTTCAACTTGTTCTTTTGTTAGGACTTTGAAATCGTTGACGATTCTATTGATAATTGATTTATCTTCTGTTTTTAGAACAAAACTAATATCGATAGAATAATCTAGTTGTTGGTGTATCTGATAGCAAGCAATGTACTCACTATAATTATCACAAATGGTTGTTAGGAAAGCCCCGTCAATATAGGTTCCATCAGGCATCCACACGGCGTCACTGATTCTACCTTGCACAAAGTCCAGTTTAGGGAAACCGTCCTCGCTTTCTTCCATTGTTTGATGGATGCGACTTCTGTCGCCAAGTCGGTATTTGACGAGAGGGAATTCTCTTGTGGAAAGATCGGTAATCAAGATGTCGCCATATTCTTTTTTGTTAGTCACACATTTGTTGCTTGTGTTGACGATGTCCACATGAACATAATCCGAATTAATGGTTAGGACATCCTCGCCAGGCTTTTGGATGGCTATATTTCCCATCTCGCAACATCCGTATTGGTCCATGACTTTGCAATGAAATGCAGTTTCTATCTTTTCTCTTACAATTTTCGTGAGTGGGGACGATGTGGACCAGATCAACTTTATACCGCTTATCTGATAGTTGTGTTTCAGTATGTAATCTGCAACGTGCTCGATAGATGCGCAGTATCCAACAATCCACTTGATGCGGTTGCGTTTTATGTCTGCCAAGAAGGATGCGATGTCTTTGTCTGATATTGCGGTTGCAGACAGGTAGGCCCGCTTGGTGGGCCACCATTTCAGTCTGTTGAGAAACTTCTGCTTAGTGGTTGCCGGAACTCTGCGATGCAGTATTGCCTCGTTGTTTGATGGGGAGACACCCCACCATGATAGAGCTCGCCAACCGAGCACCTCGTAATGGACGTGCTTTGATTTATAAACCTTTAGCGGTTTTCCCGTTGAGCCACCTGTTGTTATTTCGCCGAGCTGAGTTTTATTGAATTGGTTTGACACGAATTGGTCTGTGTTCTCACGTATCATACGTTTTTCTATAATAGGGATGAGTTCCCAGTCCTTCTCCGTCTTAAGTTGGGAGGGATGAAATCCGTGGTCATCGTACAAAGACTTGTAGAAAGGGCAGTGCTCATATGCATAGTTGACCAGCTGCACTCTGTTCTCGAAATCTTGATTGATTCGTTGCTCGGGAGATAGACTGCAATATGAGATTGCTTTGTCAAACGCTTTCTGCGATTCGGACCGAAAGAAACGGTTCTTTGTCCAGAATACGAATTCTTGGATGTTTGTGGTAACCATTGGGCAGAAGACTATTTGCTTTGTTTGTATAGTCTGTTTAGCTCTTGAAATAACTCGCCAGCTTTGTTGTAGCATGAGATGTTATCAGCAAAAGTTAGATTTTTCTTTTTTAACTTATCAATTTCACCTGGAGGCAGCGAAATGATGCCATCGATTTTGCCTGCAAGGTCTTGTGCGTCCCCGCTTCTGAATATCAAGCCGCCACCAGACTCTTCAATCAGATAAAATGCTCCAAGTCCGTTACTGCAAATTACGATTTGACCTCTTTGTATGGCTTCGTTGATTCTTATGCCCCAGGGTTCTACATAACCGGGAGCGACTAGGATGTCAATATATGACAACAACTCTTGATAGTCTTGCTCATTTAGAGCTCCGTGAAATTCTATGACGTCAACAACATCAAGATTTTGTGCAAGCTCCATTAGGTTGGTCTTTTCTGGGCCGTTGCCTGTCACGTGTATGCAGATGCCGTCAACCTTGCCTTTCTTTTTAAGGGTAGCTATTGCATGGATTAATACGTCCACCCCTTTATATCTTTTCAAAACACCGGGACAGAGAATGTGGATTTTGTTGTCGATGCTGTTGTAGGTGTATGCTCTAGGCTCTGTCCAGTAACCAAAGGGAACAATCTTGTTTTTTGCGAATCCAAGGTGCCTAAATTGGTTGAGGTCACCTTTACCACTAAGGCAAAACACACCAAGTGATTTTCTTGCGATAGGGCGAATGACGAACGGAAGATAGCAATTTATATAGAGCTTTTTTAACCATCTTCTGTATCCGGATTCAAGATTTGAATATGCTTCTGTCATAATGGCAAAATGCACGTTTTCGGCTACAGCTCTCCTGATGAGGTGGATAAAATATTTTCGAGTTATTCCATTAAATACGTGGACGCAATTATGATATTTGTTGAAGAGGGAAAGCGTGTCTTTCTCCCAATTGTCCTCTTTGACTATTATGTGATTGTCAAAACATTGCTGCATATCACACCATCCCATGCTTTTGCGGTAATTTCCAGTACCTCCGGTGACTACAATGCTCTCTTTCGAGTACGTTTCGCAAAAATGCTTCAGGACATTGATCATGCCCTTGCATGGGGAGTCCCACCAAATAACGTATTTCGGATTGTATGGTTTCATTCTTTGTTGGATGTTTTATTCTACTGGACGGTCACTGATTTCTTCGTACTCGCTATCTTCTTCTATTGACTCAACATCTTCTGATCTTTTATCGTAAGCATATCCAAGAAGAAGCCATGAGAAATAGCAGAATGGGTTTCCTGCGGCAAATATGTAGCCCTCAATGGTCCAGTGGACACCCATCATGATGAGAAGTGCAGCCAAAAGTGGATTCTTGTTGTTGGAATGCACAACCTTAAACGATCTATAATATAATAAAAAAAACAAAGAGAATCCAAGTAACCCAGTCATTGATAAAACGCCCAGCCAGGAAGATCCTGGTTCGATAATGCCTGTAGCCTCTTGGTATTTGTCTTTTCCATAGGGATTTATAGCAGAGAATCCGACTCCCCAAATCGGGCTGTCACAAAATTCATCAACTCTGGCATAATATTTTTCAGTCCTTGAATCGTACTCTCCCAATTCAGTGCGGCGATGCATGCCCTTTTCTTGTATTCCTTTCAGGGCACCACCCCATGCAGAAAAGGTTATTGTCGCGAACAGTACAATAATTCCGCTTTTTCGAAAAAAATCAAGTGTGTTATATGATGACGAATAGATGATGTAAACGATACCCGCACAGGTCCCAATAAAGGCACCTCTTGAGGCGGAGAACAATGTGGAACCTAGACAGATGATGGTTAAAATAGTATACACATTCTTTATCCCTTTTCTACTTTGAAAAAAAAAGTAAATGGATGCAATTCCGCTGAGGGGGCCAAGCATCATGGAATGTCTAGTAATTCCGCTAAAATAACCAGTTTGGTACATAAATTCATCTATGTCCTCGCTCCTTATTGCTTGAAGACTAATTCCAAAAAAATAACAGAAAAAAGAAACGACAGATAAAATTGCAAACACGATAATGTAGACTCGGAATGACGCTTTCCTAATTCTTTCAAATTTCAGACTCGTGAAGATCGGTGATCCTAAAAGGAAGATCGGCAGAAAAAATAATAGTCTTTGCCAGGATTTGAATACTGCGTCGGGGGAGGCTAGAATGATTGATAGTGGCAAAGTTAAAAGAAAGATGATAGACAATATATCTGTATCTTTTTTATATAACAAAGCGTTTCCTAAGCAAATGTATGAAGCTGCACCTAATAGGAGTGGTGGAAGAGATGAGAAGAAGCCCATCGCTTGGACAGTCATTAATAGCGTGAAAACAATTGCTAGATAGCAAATTTTTGTTCCCCTCTCTTTAGTGGGTAAGGGTAGAATTATTGGCATGTCGAGAAAGAGTGTGCTGTTCTTCTTGATATGTGTTGATGTAAGAGTGCCAGTTCTGCAAAATAGAGTACCGAGAACAATACGGACGAAATTGCGGTCGCTTTAGCACCTGTTAGATTAAGCCCAATGATGAAAAATGCAGCCATAGCAATTGCTGAACCGTCTTTCAGCATTCTTAGGGACAGAATGAGCCAGTTCTTGTTCCTAGACATGTATTCTTGGACATATACGTCGGACATGCTGTTGAAGATTGTGGATATGGTCGATATGGAGATTATTGTGGCGATTCCATTAAATGATGGCCCATAGAAGCTGTTTATAATTGATGAAAAAATACAAATGGTAAGGTACGCTAGGGTTGTGGTTGAGAAGTTGATAAACAACATCGAATAAAGTATCTTTTTACGTCCCGATGTGTTGTTCCCAATGCCCGACAAGTGGGATAAGGTGACATTCCTCAGGACCCCAGGGATGAATAGTATTATGGCATTCCATTGGGTTGCTGCAGACAAGATTCCAACCTCTCCGTAGTTTGTGAGTACGATTAAAAGATATGTACTTATCCATGAAAAGATGAATACTAGGCTTTCTTGAAGAGCTACAGGGAGCGAAAATCCCATAATCTCTTTTGTAAGATTAGTTTTTTTGTTTATTATGCCATTGGTCGGGTACGTTGTAGACAGTGTTTTTTTTATCGACAGGAAGTTGATTATAAAATTAAAACATTGAGAAATCAAAAGGGCCCAAAGTGCTCCTGAGAAAAGGAACTTATAAGTCAGGAAAAAACTGAGGACGAAAGTTAAAACACCAGAATAAGTGTTGTTTTTGGCAATAGTCTTATATTTCCCAAGACCAGACATAATTCCAATTTGGGTGAGGGTGAGAGCATTAAAAATGATGATTATGCTGCACATCCTAATACCCGTATCGAGACCTGGCGCTTCAAGGAAAGTGGCAATTTGTTTTGAAAAAATAAAAGCTAGGACGGAAATCGTTGTGCTGCAGCAAAATGTTATTGTTAACAATAAACGACACAAGGGTTGGATCTTTTCTTTGCTGTTTTCTAGGTTTTCAGAAATGTATTTGGTAGCGGTATAACCTAAACCAAAGGTGGAAAACATACCAATTGTGATGAGAGTGCTTTTAACGACCCCATATTGTCCGTAGATCTCCTTTCCTAAAAAACGGGCGACCAGGATGCCTGCCAATAAAGATAGGCCTTTCCCTAATACACTACCAAATAAAGCCCAAAAAGAGTCTTT
The DNA here is from genome assembly GCA_045600505.1 of Bacteroidaceae bacterium. Classification (GTDB taxonomy): domain Bacteria; phylum Bacteroidota; class Bacteroidia; order Bacteroidales; family Bacteroidaceae; genus Physcousia. The sequence goes on along the minus strand of JAZRYA010000082.1, from coordinate 2,273 downwards.
GAACAGTTTGTTTTTCGTGATTTTTTTCTTGAATTTATCCAGTTGTGAATACATCTTTGCAGATTGCGAGCTGGTGTTGATGCTGTATTTCTATAGTTCCTTGCAGTTCTCATAACATATTGAACCACAAGTTATTGTGAGGAAATGGAATAAATTGCGCCTATGCACGTGTGTGCGTGGGTGCATTGGTATTTGCAAAGGTAGTGCATTTTTGTCGGATGGGCAAGAAAAAAGCGGAAAAGTTGTCAGTGGAATTTATGTTTCGTGTAAAGCTCTGCACATGGGATGGTGGGGCAGGATTTCTAGAAGAAAAGAAATTTTGAAAAAGTGATTTTGCTTACACCTTACACTGGACATAGGGTAATGTGCTGGTGAATAGATAAATAAAGCAGTGTATGCGGGAGTGTTTGCTTACATTTGCTTACACTATGGAGGGAATTGTGTGAGGAAAACGAGAAAATGGAGGGGCTGGACAAGAAAGTTTGGCACAAATATTGTATATTTGTCTTACAGGAACTAATCAAATATACGATGCCAACACTAATCAAAAAAACGGGAAAGAACAAGCCCCATACGATTGTGAGTATGGAGGAGGTGGCGGATATGATCCGCAAAGGCGAAGTGGAGATGGAGGTGCAACGGCTGCGGGAACATTTCCCCTTGTTGCAGAGCCAGACGAACTTCCGTCGTGAGAGTGTAGAGCCCTATACAGATCCTATACCAGAGGTGTGCTTCGGTGCAGAGTTACGTATGAGTCAGGGTTTCGAAAAGTTGTTACAATATGACCGTCTAGTGACCCTGCAGTTGAGCAACCTTCCTTCTGCCGAGGAGGCACAGCGATTGCGCGATGAGGCTTCGCAGATTCCCTACACTCGGCTAGTCTATGTGGGAGCTGATGGGCACTCGCTGGTGCTGGTTGCGGCCATTCGAACAGTGGATGACGAGGCGCCAACTACCGAAGAGGAGATGCAACGATGCCATCAGAATGCTTTTAGCCGTCTGCATTATCTCTATTCGTCACAACTGGGAATCTGCTGGGACAATGTAGAACCAAAACTTCGCCAGAGTGTACTGCTGAGTTATGACCCAAGTGTGTTCTATTGTCCTGATAGTGAAGAATATGTGGTGCCAAAAATGCTGACGCCCCTTCCTGAGTTCCGAACATCAGAAAAGGAGTTTGCCGACCCTCGCAGGTTGCCTGGGTACAATGAGATTGAAACCCTGAGCATGGCTTATGAATGGTGCTTGCGATCGGCCTTGGATGATGCGGCTGCGACTGTGTCTAAGAAAGAGGACTTGTATCCCAAGGCACTTTCGCTGTTGGCCGATTATTGCCATGAAAGTGGTTTGCCGATAGAGTTTGCCATCAAGAGGACGAGCTGGAAGTCGTGTTTCCAGGTTTCGGAGGATTACTTACGTTTGCTCTTTGAGTCGGCCTATTCCAACGGTGAATTGCCAGCGCTGAATCTGGGGCATGTGGAGAAATCGGCCTTGATGACGATACGCACCGAGGCCTTTTTGCGTGCTCATTACGAATTGCGACGGAATGTGATGACCGGCGTGGTGCAGTTCCGGCAGTGCGATGGTTATCACTATGGCTGGCAGGACCTAACGGAATCGGCCCTAAACTCGATGACAAACCGTGCCCTGAAGGTGGGCTTGGGTAGTTGGGACAAGGATGTGAGACGGCTGGTGCGGAGTGATGACGTTCCACTCTATGAACCTTTGACGGATTGGTTGATGAATCTTCCTCGGTGGGATGGGCGAGATCGAGTGGCTCCCTTGATAGACAGAATTCCATCTGATACGCCTAATGTGCAGAAATTCATGCGGTTGTGGTTCCGTTCGCTGGTGGCTCACTGGTTGGGTCGTGCTGGAATGCGAGGCAATGCTATAGTGCCCTTGCTGATAGGTGGACAGGGTTGTGGTAAGACTACTTTCTGTGTCCAGTTGATGCCTCCGGAACTGCGTGACTATTACAACGATAGGGTAGATTTCAAGAGTGACACCGATCTGTCGTTGGGATTGTCGTCGTTTGCCCTTATCAATATTGATGAGTTTGACTCGCTCAAGCGCAGCCAGCAGCCAACCCTGAAGTACCTGCTCTCCAAGGGTGACGTCAAACTGCGTCCTCCCTACGGGAAGCACTTTGTGAGCAAGCGCCGTTATGCGAGCTTCATAGCTACCACCAACAAACGTCATCCGCTGGTAGACCCTACTGGCAGTCGACGTTTTGTGTGCATCGAGGTGAGAGCGGGTGAGCAGATAGATTT
>JAZRYA010000081.1:0-52291 GCA_045600505.1 Bacteroidaceae bacterium | reverse complement strand
CTGGCTTTTTGCTGTTGTTGCCATTCCGGCAAGCATAGTCAGCAGAAATAAGTACTTTTTCATGTTTTTGTATCCTTTTTAGTAAATAATTATGTTGCTGATAGGGATAAACACCAGTTTAATGTGCTCTATAGTTTGCAGGTTTATTCTTTGTGTAATTAGTGCCATTGAATTTAGCCGTTCTGTTCATAATATCTCACAAGCCTTGCGACTTGCGAGATATTCTTGTGTGCTAGTATGATAATGGCGTGAGTCATATGTTTACTATACAAGTGTTTTGTTGGTGATTCTGTGCTTTATTGTAAATCGATTTCGCAGTAGTAACAAAAGTCACCGCACACGATTTGCAATTCGTATGTTCCTACGATGTCTGCGGGAATCACGATTTCATTGCTGTTTTCGTCTATCACGTGTGAAAATACTACTACATTATATTCATTAACAATGTAGAGATTGCCTTCTGAAAATGCTCCATTCAGTGTGAGGGTATTTTCAGACAAACTGATGACGGGCCTGCGGATGGGAGTCTTGTGACCAGAACCGGTGTCTTCGTCTTTGGGTTTTGTAGGATCAACATATCTTATTGATAATACAAGATCAATGCCATCTGCCAGAATGCTGGTGCACGGAGCCAGCAAAAGAAGTGCGAAGAATAAGATTTTTTTCATCATAAATTTTTTTGTAGGTTTGTAAAATCCTTGCACAAAATTATGACGAATAGCTGAATAACACCAAAAATATTCTGGAGATAAATTACACCAGATTTCACGAAGGTGCGTTAACAATTGTTAATTATGCAGTGTAATTGCTTGTAAAAAAATGAATTCTACTGTAGGGGGAGGGGGTAAATTTACAAAAATTACATTTTATGTAACCACATGTATCGGATGAGGGTTAGATGCCACCGTAAATGCTGTATCGTTGTTCCAGATTGTTGAAAAGTGTTTTGGCAGATCGGTCGCCGAAAAGGGAGGTGTTGATCTCTTGCTTCAGGTTGGAGACACGTTGGATGGGAATCTGCAGAATGTTGGCAATATCGCTGGAGCGCAGTCGGAGAGGGATGAGGAGGCAGGCACGCAACGCTTGTTTGCTGACAAGGGGACTATGCTGGAGGTCGTGGATCAGTTCGGGGTAGTACTGGCAGTATACTTGGATGAGTTGTTCCCAATCGCTGTCACTGATTTTGCTCAGTGGTGAATCTACAAAGTTGAGGAATTTCAGCACGGTGTTGTTTTCTAAGAATCCGGCCTTGCGGTCTACTATGGCCGTCACTCCACCATGTTTGCTCAGTTCGTTCAGTTTTTGTTGCAGTTTTTCTATCTCTGCGTTATGTTCTGTAATCATTTCTGCATATTGTAGATTGATCTTTTCAATCTCCTGACGCGCCTGTAGGTATAGCGCCCTGTGTCTATCTGTTTCAGTCTTGTTATTTTCCAATTCTGACTGGAAGAGTGCATTGACCTGCTTGTGCGTCTCTTCTAGTTTGTTTGCAGTACGGAGTCTGTCTTCATAATCTTTTTTCGTTTGGCTGTATTCGAGAATCAGGTGTTCCAGCTCTTTTTGTTTTTCTTTCTTGCGATGGCGAAGATATAGGATTGTGGTGCCCAGACAAAGTGTCAGAATTGCTCCCAAAGCCAGCGAGAGCACGAGGTGCAGCCGAGCCTCTGTGGCTCTCTGGCTTTGTCGACTGGCCTCTTGCTGGAAGCGACTGTATCTGTAGGCCGCCGCCATTTTGCTTGTCAGTTCTCGATCGCTGATGGCGATGGAGGAGTCGTTGACTTCGCAATACAGTTTGGCATATTTTGCGATGGAATCGGGGATATTCTTCTTCTCGTAAACGCGCAAGAGTCCTTGGTACAGTGCATCGAGATCGGTGTATTTTTCGCCCCTCCTTTCTAGGTGACGAAAGCAAAACTCTGCTGAGTCCAGATTCTCTGTCCCTAGATAGTACATTCCCTTGTAAAACCCTAGTTGATACCAACTTGGTGGGATATTATCAAGATTGACGCCAATGTTGAATTCTTCTTCTACATCGTCAATCAGTTTTTTGGTTTCTTTCTCTTTTTCGGTTTGCTTCAGATAAAGGTGCATCAGCTTTGGAGTAAATGTGAGCCATGTGCGTTTGTGACCTGTTTTCAGAAGAATTTCCTTGCCTGCCATCAGTATACTTTCTGCTTCATCGTTTTTGTTTTGCAACAAGTATGCTCCTGACATTTGGCACATATCGTAAGCCGCCCAAAGGCTATCGTGTGCTAGAAAGGAATATTCAATAGATCGCTTGCGACATGTAATCTCCTCATCTAGAAGGAGTTGCTGGTGATACTGCTCTGCCAGTTGAGAGTAGATACCGCTGATGATTCTATAGTCTACATCCACATTCTTTTGGTCGATGACCTCGGTAGCCCGAAGAAACCATTCGATGGCCTGGGGCGTTTCGCCCATGTCGCGGTAGGCACTGCCCAGCATATAGTAGGCTCGGTATTGGTACTCCGGTAGGGCTTTTCTGTCGTAATAATTGACAATCCGTTTCACAGCGCTGTCGGTTGTGAAGAGGATGTCGGCCTTGTTTTGGGCTTCAGCACGTACCAGTTCGAGTCTCATTTGCTGAGCCTTGGGGAGAGTGAGACCGGCATTGTTCATGCTGTCGAGAACGTGGAAGATGGAGTCTGCCCTCTGTACGATTCCTACAGGTTTGGCCAGTTCGTTTTCTAATTCATCTAATTTTTGGTTCACCTCTCTGTTGCCAAAACAAGCCAGAAGGAAAAGTGAAATGATGACAACGGTGACGAAGGGTGTAAGTGTTTTCATGGTTGTGTTTTGAGTAAAAAGGACCCACCCGATGGGGTGAGTCCTGTGTGTTGTAATATCTGTGTGGGAATTATGCGTCGATGTTGGCGAAGGTGGCGTTCTGCTCGATGAACTCGCGACGGGGACCTACATCCTCGCCCATGAGCATAGAGAAGACGTAGTCGGCACCAGCAGCATCCTCGATGGTCACCTGCTTGAGCAGACGGGTCTCGGGATTCATGGTGGTCTCCCACAGCTGCTCGGGGTTCATCTCACCCAAACCTTTGTAGCGCTGGGTGTGGATGCCTTCCTCGCGGCCACCATTGTACTTCTCCTGGAAGCGCAGACGATCTGCCTCGGTGTAGCAGTATTCCTCGACCTTACCGATAGAGCAACGGTAGAGAGGGGGAGTGGCGATGTAGAGGTGGCCGTTCTGAATCAGTTCGGGCATGTAGCGGTAGAAGAGTGTCATCAGCAGGGTGTCGATGTGTGAACCATCGACATCGGCATCGGTCATGATGATCACCTTGTGATAACGTAGCTTGTCGTAGTTGGCCTCCTTGCTGTCCTCGCCCAAGCCAAAACGTACGCCCAGGGCCTGGATGATGTTGTTCACCTCCTCGTGCTCAAAGGCCTTGTGCCACATCACGCGCTCGACATTGAATATCTTACCACGGATAGGCAGGATAGCCTGGAACTGGCGCTTGCGGCCTTGCTTGGCCGAACCACCTGCCGAGTCTCCCTCGACAATGAACATCTCGCAGTTGGCTGCGTCCTTGTCTGAGCAGTCGGCCAGTTTGCCGGGCAGGCCACCGCCGCCCATGGGGCTCTTGCGCTGTACGCTCTCGCGTGCCTTGCGTGCTGCCACACGTGCTGTAGCTGCCAGAATCACCTTGTCAACGATGAGCTTGGCCTCCTGGGGATGCTCCTCCAAATAGTTGGCCAGAGCCTCGCCTACGGCCTGCTGCACTGCACCTGCCACCTCGCTGTTACCCAGCTTGGTCTTGGTCTGTCCCTCGAACTGGGGCTCGGCTACCTTGACACTGATGACGGCGGTCAGTCCCTCGCGGAAGTCCTCACCGCTGATCTCTACGTGGTTCTTCTCCAGTTTCTCCAGCTCCTTGGTGCACTGCTGCTCGGCATAGCCCTTGAGTGTGCGGGTGAGTGCGGTGCGGAAACCCTGGAGGTGGGTACCACCCTCGATGGTGTTGATATTGTTGACATACGAGTGCAGATTCTCGCTGTAGCCGGTGTTGTACATGATGGCTACCTCGATGGGGGTATTCTGCTTCTCGGTGTTCAGATAGATTACGTCGTTGATAAGGTGAGTGCGGGTACTGTCGATGTAGCGGACAAAGTCCTTGAGACCGCCCTGGCTGTAGAAGACTTCCTTGCGGATGCCCTCGACACCTGCTGCCTCGTTGACATCCAGACGCATGTCGGTGAGGGTGATGGTGATGCCGGCATTCAGATAGGCCAGCTCACGCATGCGGTTGGCCAGGGTGTCGTACTTATAGGTAGTGACGGTGAAGATGCTGCCGTCGGGCCAGAACTGCTGACGGGTACCGCGAATGTCGGTCTCGCCGATGACCTCGACACCGGTCATGGGCTTGCCCTTGCTATACTCCTGACGATAGATCTTGCCATCGCGGTAGACCTGTGAAATCATCTTTGTGCTCAGTGCGTTGACACAAGAGACACCCACACCGTGCAGACCGCCGGATACCTTGTAGCTGCCCTTGTCGAACTTACCACCAGCATGGAGCACGGTCATTACTACCTCGAGAGCGCTCTTGTGCTCCTTCTCATGCATGTCCACGGGGATACCACGGCCATTGTCCTGGACGGTGATGCTGTTGTCCTCGTTGATGGTCACCTCTATGTGGGTGCAATAGCCAGCGAGGGCCTCGTCGATAGAGTTGTCTACCGTCTCGTATACTAGATGATGCAGACCCTTCTCGCTGATGTCACCGATGTACATCGCTGGACGCTTGCGTACTGCCTCCAGTCCCTCGAGCACTTGGATGCTGGAGGCTGAGTAATTGGCCTGATTCTGCTGCAATTCTTCTTCCATGTTTGTTTTCCTTGAATTTAGATTACAAAGATAGCGAAAAAAACTGATTTGCGGAAATAAATTCTTAAGAATTTACGGTCTCGAATGGGAACAAACAAAAAAGCGACATCCCATGGGGACGTCGCTCTATCTCTTTCCGTAAGCAGGAAGCCGAAATTAGGCGAGCTTCTGGATGTAGAGAGCCAGCTTTGACTTCAGGTTTGAAGCCTTGTTCTTGTGGATGTTGTTAACCTTAGCCAACTTATCCAGAGCCTTCTGAACGCTGGGATACATCTCGATAGCGGCAGCCTTGTCGGTGGTTGCACGCAGCTTGCGAACTGCATTACGCATGGTCTTAGCGTAATATCTGTTGTGCAGTCTTCTCTTCTGCTCCTGACGGATTCTCTTAACAGATGATTTGTGATTTGCCATCTTTCGTTTAATATTATATTATTTTCCTTTTGTAGTCCATAGGAGAGTCGACCTCCTCTTTAGAGAATGAAAATCTCTCGTCCTAACCGATAGACGAATGGACCATCCACCACGGGGTGTTTCCCCGCTATCGGCACTTATGTCCGATTTGTGGGTGCAAAGGTACGACATTTTCGCATATCTGCAAAACCTTTGTGCGAAAAAATCACGATAACTATTCAAATTAAAGCTTTTTAGGCTTCTATGTCGGGGTTTTTAGTTATCTTTGTGTCGTTATGCAAGAAAAAGCAAAGGGTATTGTATTGAGGACTGTCAAGTATGGAGATAGCAACATCATCGCTGATATTTTCACTGATGTGCATGGCACATTGCCCTTTATGGTCAGGATTCCCAAGTCGAGAAAATCGACGTTGCGTAACGTCTTGTTTTCGCCCCTTTCGCTGCTGGAAGTGGATTTTGACTACCGCGAGAACCGCAAGTTGCAGAATATCCAGGATGTGCATGTGCTGGAGCCTTACTCGTCGCTGCCTTACCACCCTGTCAAGGCAACCATTGCGTTGTTTTTGGCCGAGTTTCTCTATTATTCCTTGCGCGAGGAGCATGTCAATCCGGTGTTGTTTGATTACATCTACAATTCGCTGATGTGGCTGGATGCGAGTGAGCGCGGATTTGCCAATTACCCTGTCACGTTCCTGATTCGCCTGACGCGTTTCCTGGGTTTCTGGCCCGATCTGCCTGAGGATGGGCGTTGTGCAGGCATGCTGTTTGACCTGCAGAATGCCGAGATGACAACGACGCTGCCCCCTCATGGTGCCTTTTTGCAACCCGAGGAGGCAGTGTATGTGTCACGTCTGTTGCGTATGGACTACGCCAACATGCATCTTTATTCCTTTACTAGAATTCAACGTGCGCGCGTGATGCAGGTGCTGAATGACTATTATCGTTTGCACGTTCCGGGTTTCCCAGAACTCAAGTCAATGGCTATCTTGCGTGAGGTGCTCAGTTAGCCGAGCAGTTCCTTGACAGCAGCGCTGATGGCGCGACCCTCGGCCAGACCTGCCAGCTTCTTGGTGGCTACGCCCATCACCTTGCCCATATCCTTGGGACCTGCTGCACCCACCTCGGTGATGATGACCTGCAGTTGTGCTTTCAGCTCGTCGGCAGAGAGCTGCTTGGGCAGGTATTCCTCGAACACGCTTACCTGAGCCAGTTCGTCGTCGGCCAGATCCTGTCGACCTTGACCAATGAAGATCTGTGCAGCATCCTTGCCTTGCTTGGCTAGTTTGGCCAGAATCTTCAGAGCGTCGGCATCTGCTAGCTCGTCGCCTGCACCAGGAGCGGTCTTGGCCTCGATAAAGTATTTCTTGACGTTGCGCAAAGCCTCCAGACGGACCTTGTCCTTGGCCTTCATAGCGGCGATGATATCCTTGCTGATTTGATTGAAAAGTGCCATAATGATATACTTATATTAGAATACGATGTGAGTTTCACCCTCTCCGCTCTCGGGATTCTCCTCGGCCGAGACGGTGGATTGACTGGTCATGCCCTTGATCTGGTTCAGTTCATCCTTGGTGCGCTTGTAGGTGGGGATAGCCTCTACGCGTGAGATGATGTCGTCGTTGTCCATGTCGTTGGGTGAGAAGATGTAGATGTTGGGACGACGTCGTGTGGTGATGAACTGGTGCTGGCGGTAGTAGTGCTGGCGGCGTTCTGCCTGTTCCTCCAACTTGTCCTGGTCTTTCTCCTCTTGCTCCTTGGTTTGCTTGGCCAGCATGTTTTGCATGCCGGGCACGCTCTCCAGACCAAATCCGGTAGCCAGCAGGGTGATCTTGACCTTGTTGCCCAGGGTGGTGTCGGTAGCCAGACCCCACTTGGTCTCTACGTCGCGCTTGAACTTGTCCATAAACTCGTGTACCTCGTTCATCTCCTCCATGGTCAACTGCACATCCTCGCTCTCGTCGCTGAAGTTGATGTTGAGCAGCACTTTCTTGCTGTTGAAGATGTCGTTGTTGTTGAGCAGGGGTGAGTTGAGGGCCTGGTTGATGGCCTTGGTCACACGGTTTTCTCCCTCGCCGTATCCGGTACTCATGATGGCTACGCCACCGTCCTTCAGTACTGTGGTTACATCCTGGAAGTCGAGATTGATCTTGCCGTGCATGGTGATGATCTCGGCGATGCTGCGAGCAGCTACACTCAGCGTGTCGTCGGCCTTGGCAAAGGCGTTGATGACGGTCAACTCGGGGTAGATCTCGCGCAGGCGTTCGTTGTTGATGACCAGCAGAGCATCGACGTGCTTGGAAATCTCCTCCACACCGTCCAGTGCCTGATCGATCTTCTTGTTACCCTCGAACAGGAAGGGAATGGTGACAATACCCACGGTCAGGATGCCTGCCTCCTTGGCACACTGTGCGATGATGGGGGCTGCACCTGTACCTGTGCCACCACCCATGCCAGCGGTGATGAATACCATGCGTGTGCCGTCGGAGAGCATGTTGCGGATGTCCTCGATGCTCTCCAGTGCTGCTGCTCGAGCACGCTCGGGACGGTTACCTGCTCCCAGACCTTCCTTACCCAGCTGCAGTTTGCTGGGAACAGGACTGTCGCTCAGGGCCTTGTTGTCCGTATTGCAAAGTACATAGGTGACGTCGTGTATGCCCTCGTTGTACATGTGGTTGACGGCATTGCCACCGCCACCACCCACACCAATCACCTTGATGATGCTGGGATTGTTGACTTGGAATCCTTCGAATTGGATACCGCCTTCCAGACTGAAATTGTTATCTTCTGAATACATGTTTCTATGTGATTATGTGGTTCCTATTATTCTTCTTCCTCTTCGGTAAAGAGCTTGCTCCAGGCGCGGCCAAATCCCTTCAGTCGCTCGCCAAAGGGTTTCTTGGGAGCCTTAGGCTGTTCGGGCTCTTCGTGTTTCTCTTCCTTAGGCTCCTCGACAACAGGTTCCTCGACTTTCACCTCACGATTGGTCTCTTCTGCCTGTTCCAAAATCTCGGCAACGGCTGGCTCCAGTTCAATTGTGGGTGCCTCGCCCTTGCAGTCGGCCTCGCCGTGTTTCAGCAATGCGATGAGCACGTCGACACTGCCTCCAGCGGGAGTAGTCACGCCGGGTGCCACCTCGGTACTGGTGATCAGCGCCTTGGCTATCTTCACCTTGGCAAAATGGGTGTGGTGCTTGATGGCTTCGGTCATATCTCGCAGCTGTGAGGCTCCACCGGTGATGATGATGCCAGAGAGTAACTTGTCGCTCATGGAGCTGATCTGGTTCCACACGTTGTGGATGATCTCCTCCTGGCGTGCGCCTATGATGTTCTGTAGTTCATTCTCGTTGAGTGTGCGCTCGTTGCTGATGGGGAAGTTGTGAGGGTTGTCACTGTCGCTGGCAACATAGGCAATTCCGTTCTTGCGCTTCAACTGCTCGGCCTCTTCTGCCTCCATCTGCTGACTGCTGGCAATGTCCTGGGTGATGTTGTTGCCGCCCAGAGGGATGACTACCAAGTGGCGAAGCAGGTTGCCGGAGTAGACGCTGACGGTGGTGGTGTCGGCACCAAAGTCCACGAGTGCACAACCCGAACGCTTCTCATTATCATTGAGCATGCTGTCGGCCAGGGCGAGGGGAGAAATGAAAAGGTCGGCAATCTCGATGCCTGCACCCTGCATACACTTCTGGATATTCTCCTGCAGAATGGTCTTGGCGACAACATTCATGTAGCGGGCCTCGATATGCTCGCACTGTACGCCGATGGGGTCCTGTACCGAACGGCTGTCCACGCGATACTCCTGAGGAGCAACGTCCAGAATCTCAGAATCGGTGTAGGCGGTGGCACTGTTGGTGTCCATCAGAGAATCTACCAGGTCTGCAGTGATCTTGACCTTGGTGTCCAACTGTCTGCTCACGAAGTTGCTAGCGGTGTGCAGCGACTGTCCAGACAGACCCACGTAGGCTCGTGTCACATAGATGTCCAACTTGTCGTTGATACGATTGATGATACGCGAGATGGCCTGTGTGGTCTTGTCGATGTTGTAGATGACACCCTTGCGTACACCGTCGGTGGTCTGCTCCTGCTCGATGGCGAGGATGCTCATGCTGCCGTCAAGTTCGCGATGTCCGGCGATGCCTCGAATGGCCGACGAACCGAACTCAAGTGCTACGATAATCTCTTTTTCAGTTGTCATATGTGTGTGTATTTATTATTGCTTTTTGATTTGCGTCTCTGGTTTGTTCTCTGGTGCTGCAGCGGCATTGTTCTCGCCCTCGGGAGCAACTGCAGGCTGTGGGGCTAGTGTGGGAGCTGGCACGTGTTTGATCTCTCTGCGCTTGCACACAACCTGTCCGCTGTATTCCACATTCACTTCGCTATAGCGGTTCCAACCGGCATTCACGACGCCTTGCTCGTAGAACAGTCGAGCGCGCGAAAGCTTATCGGCCAGATTGGTGGGCAATCCCAAATGGAAGTAGAACTCACCCACACGAGGATATAGGTCTACATGGCCTTTCTTGCCGACTACAATCTGCTGGGTCTGCAGGTTCCAGTATTCGTCGTGGAGCAGGTATTCACCCAGGGGAGCCAGCATGTTGGCGGCATATTTGCGTGTGAAGTGCCCCGTGGCGATGCATAAGTTGGCATTCAGATTACCCACGGGCATAGCCTCACCCGTGCGGTCGAGATAGTATTCGTCACCGTCATCTGTCATCACATGCAGAACAGGGTGCATGGGGGTTACCTGAATACACAGTTTGCCGTTGGCCGTCTGGTAGCACGAGACAGTGTCGATGTAGGGGCTGCTCGACAGTTTCTCTTCTATCTCGCGTAGGTTGATGTCACCCATCTTCATGCCGTCGGGAGACAACTTGTGCTGTGCCATGATGTTCTGCACCTCGTGTTCGGTGATGAAGGCTGTTTCCAGAGTGTCTTCCATGACAATGTCTAGGCCAGAGCACACGACATCCTCGGCGGGATGGCTGAACTGCACAAGGGCAAAGACCAGGTAACCCAGGGCTGCCAACAGGAGTATAGTCTTAATGGCGGTCTTCATGTCTAGTCTCGCAGGATGTTGGTTATCTCTTCTGCATAGTTCTCAATATCGCCAGCGCCTAGAGTGACCAGGACGTCAAATCCTCCTTGGCGCACAATCTCGGGAATTTCTTCCTTGTGGCACTTTTGCTTCTTGATGCCAGGACGCAGATTGTCATAAATCAGGTCGCTGGTGACACCGGGGATGGGCAACTCGCGAGCGGGATAGATATCTACGATGGTCACATCATCCAGCAACGAGAGTGCATCTGCAAAATCCTTATAAAAATCGCGTGTGCGCGTGTAGAGGTGAGGCTGGAAGATGGCCTTTACACGACGACCCTCGTACAACTGCTTCACGCTCAGCACGCTCTGCTTGATCTCGGCGGGGTGGTGGGCATAGTCACTTAAGTACACCATCTTGTCGGTGCGCAAGTGGAAGTCGAAACGGCGGTCCACTCCGCTGAAGCTCAGCATGCCTCGACGGATGTCCTCGTTGGGCACGCCGGCCAACTGGGCCAGTGCCATTGCTGCTATGCCGTTCTCGATGTTTACACTCACGGGAACACCCAGGCTGATGCCCTCGATGTTACCTAAGGGAGAAATCAGGTCGAATGTGATTTCGCCATTGCCGATTTTCACATTCTCGGCATGGAAGTCACCTTTCTCGCGACTATAGGTGTATGTGGTCACGCCCTCTACGGTGTTGGGCTTCATGGCAAGGTCGGTGTGCAGAATCAAGTAGCCTCCGGGAACAATCAGGCTGCTGTATTTGCTGAAGCTCTCCAGATAAGCCTCTTCTGTTCCATAGATGTCGAGGTGGTCGGCGTCGGTAGAAGTGATGATGGTAGCCCATGGGGTCAACCAATGGAAGGAACGGTCAAACTCGTCAGCCTCGATGACAACATAAGGGCTCTTCTCACTCAGGATATAGTTTGTGCCGTAGTTCTTGGTGATACCTCCCAGGAAAGCATTGCAATCCACCTCGCTCTGGTGCAACAGGTGGGCAGCCATGCTGCTTGTTGTGGTCTTGCCGTGGGTGCCTGCTACGCAAAGTCCCTTGAGGGTGCGGGTCAGCGTGCCCAGAACCTGTGCACGTTTCTGTATTTCAAATCCACCCTGGCGGAAGAACACCAGTTCCTTGTGCTCGGAAGGGATGGCGGGAGTATAGATGATGAGGCAAGTAGCAGGATCCTTGCATTCAGTGGGAATTAGATCCACATTCTCCTCGTAGTGTACTTGTGCTCCTTCTTGGCGTAGCTTCTCTGTCAGGTCGCTGGGTGTCTTGTCATATCCACCCACGATTACACCTTGATGCAGGAAGTAACGGGCAATAGCGCTCATGCCTATGCCGCCTATACCTACAAAGTATACGGATTTTATATCATTCAGATTCATGTTCTCCTTATTTTATCAGTTTCAGCACCTCTTCGGCAATCACTCTTGCAGAGTCCTTGAATGCCATCTGATAGGCGTTTTCACCCAAGTTCTTCAGTTTGTTCTCGTCCTTGACGGTCTCTATGGCCATGGGTATCAGTTTCTCCACAGCTTCTACGTCACGTACCATGATGGCAGCATCTTTCTTGACAAGTGCCATGGCGTTGTGGGTCTGGTGGTCTTCACTCACGTTGGGCGAGGGAACCAGTATGCTAGGTTTGCCCAACAGACAGAGTTCGCTGATGCTGCTGGCACCTGCGCGTGAGATTACCAAGTCGGCAGCCTTGTAGGCCTGGTCCATACGGCTGATGAAATCTGTGACAACCAGATTGTCGGGCTTGCCCTTTTCGGCCAGAGCTTCTTGTATGCTCTTGCTGTAATATCCGCCGGTTTGCCAGATGAACTGGATAGGACTATTGGCAATCAGGTCTAGGCTTCCCAGTACGCTTTCGTTCATGGTGCGAGCACCCAAGCTTCCACCGATAAGCAGGATGGTGGGTACGTCGGGTTTTAAACCAAATGCCTCGCGGCACTCCTCTTTCTTCAGGTCAACGTTTAGTAGTCCCTGTCGCACAGGGTTGCCGGTCAACAGGATACGGTCGGCGGGGAAGAAACGTTCCATGCCTTCGTAGGCTACGCATATCTTCTGAGCCTTCTTGGCCAGAGACTTATTGGTGAGTCCTGCAAAACTGTTCTGTTCCTGAATCAGGCAGGGGACTCCCAGATCGTAGGCAGCGTTGAGCGTGGCTGCACTGGCATAGCCTCCCACACCCACAGCCACCTGGGGCTTGAATTCGCGTATGGTCTTCTTGATCATGCGCTTGCTCTTCAGGAAGTCGAGAAGGATGCTGATGTTTCCGGGTTTCCACAGAGGACGCAAAAGACCTCTTACGGGCAAACCCACAATCTCATATCCAGCAGCGGGGACACGCTGCATCTCCATTCTTCCCTGGGCACCCACGAACAGGATCTCTGCGTCGGGGTGTATTTCTCTTAGTGCGTTGGCGATACTTACAGCGGGGAATATGTGTCCTCCCGTGCCGCCACCACTGATGATAACTCTTAACTTATCCATTGTTATCCTTTGTTTCTTCTATTTGTTTTGCCGTATGGCTAACACTCAAAATCATTCCGATGTAGGCACAGGTGACGAAGATACTGGTTCCACCCTTACTAACCAAGGGCAGGGGTTGTCCTGTCACGGGCATTGCACCTACGGCTACGGCCATATTGACCATGGCTTGAATCACCAACATCAATGTCAGTCCCATCACCAGGTAGGCAGGGAATCTGTTTTTGCAGCGTTGTGCTATTCGCAAGGCTCGATAGAGCAGTAGCAGGTAGAGAACCATGACTATTGTACCAGCCAGCAGTCCTCCCTCCTCGATGATGATGGCATAGATGAAGTCGGAATAGGCCTGTGGCAAGAAATCTCGCTCGATGCTTTGGCCAGGACCACGACCCACCACTCCACATGTGGCAATGGCTATCTGGGCATGGGTTACTTGCACGTTCTTGTCATTGATGACATAGTCTCGGGGATTCTCAGGCAGTTCGTGGCTGTTGCGTATGCGATTGGCCCAAGTGCTGAATCGATGCATGCCAGGCAGTTCGCTCACGCTGGCAATGGTCTCATCCGAGGGTAGTTTACAAGATGCGTAACCGGTTGCTCCTGCCAGAACCAGGAAGGAGCAGATATAGATCAGCCAGCGCTTGGGAGCTTGAGCGTACCAGCACATGAGCAGGATCACCAAGAAAAGTATGCCCGCGGTGGAGAAATTCTCTGTTACGATGAGTCCGCAGACAATCAATGTGGTCCAGGCTACCATCTTGAAGGCATACTTTGATGCCCCCTCGGTTGTCTTGTCTCGCCAGGTTGCGAGAGCAAATGAGGCAAATCCCACGAGTGAGAGTTTAGCAAATTCGGATGGCTGGAACTTGATTATACCCCAGCCCATCCAGCGGGCTGCTCCGTTGGTGTCTGATCCTATGGCCAAGACTACCAGCAAAAGTATGATAGACAAGGCAAGCAAGGCGATACTGCCCAGTTTGAATATAGCGCAATGACATTTTGATACGATCCATGCGATGCAGATGCCAATGCCGAGAAACGAGCCGTGCTGCACAACAGGACGCCAGAAATCTCCTGTCTTGTAGCTCATGTTGCTGGATGCACTATACACCTCGACAAGAGATATCATGCACAGAGTAAACAGTATGATCCATACCGTTGTGTCTCCCTGGAGCAGACTGTTCTTGTTTATGTGGATACCGGGTATCTTCATTTTCCTTACCTTATTTATTATAGCGCGCGCACGAGAGCGATAAATTGCTCACCGCGGTCCTCCATGTTCTTGAATAGGTCGAAACTTGCACAGCAAGGGCTCAGTAGCACTGCGTTGCCGGGCTTTGCCATTCGCACGCATGCTTCCACACACTCCTTCATGCTGTGGGTGTCGGCGATGGGCATATCCAGATCATCAAATGCTGCGTGTAGTTTGGCATTGTCTGCACCCAGGTAAACAAGACCCGCGCACTTCTGACGTACCAGTTCGTGTATGGTGCTGTAATCATTGCCCTTGTCTTTTCCGCCAACAATCAGGATAGTGGGGCGATCCATAGCCTCGAGGGCAACATTGCAAGCGTCCACATTGGTGGCTTTGCTGTCGTTGATGTACAAAACTCCATTTTTCTCGGCCACTCGTTCCAGTCGATGCTCCACTCCGGGAAACTCCACCAAGCACTGGCGAATCAGTTCTTCGGGGGCACCTGCCAGTTTTGTTGCACGATAAGCAGCTAGGGCATTACGCTTGTTGTGCTGCCCCATCTGAGAGAAGTCCAAGCCAAGCTGCTCAAAGTCTGTATCCACAAAACCGCATAGGGTAGGGTTACCAACATTGACGGGACGACTAGAAGGTGTGGGTTGGGGTGCATAGCCCTTGGCACGCTTCTCCAGTTCCTCCTCGATGTGTTCGTCCTGGCGCCAGTATACAAAGTGGTCCGTAGGTGTCTGATTCTGGATGATGCGCATCTTGGAGTCCGTATAGTTTTGCATCTCAAAGGCATAGCGGTCGAGATGGTCGGGGGTGATGTTCATCAGAACAGCAATGTCAGCACGGAAGTTGAACATGTTGTCCAACTGGAATGAACTGATTTCTAGCACGTACCAGTCGTGGTCTTCTTCTGCTACCTGCATGGCATAGCTGCGGCCGATGTTTCCTGCCAATCCTACATCTACACCGCTTCGTTGCATGATGTAATAGATGAGGGTAGTTGTGGTAGTCTTGCCATTGGAACCGGTAATACAGATGGTTTTGCCCTTGCTGAAGGGCTTTGCAAATTCCAGTTCGCTCAGGATAGGAGTACCCTGGGCAATGAGCTTCTGAACGAGAGGTGCAGTGTCGGGGATACCAGGACTCTTGACCACCACGTCGGCGTTCAGGATCTTTTCCTCGGTATGCTTACCTTCTTCCCAGTTGACCTTGCGGTCGTCCAGCATCTGCTTGTATTTTTCCTTGATGGTGCCCATGTCGCTGACAAAGACCTCATATCCCTGCTTCAGGGCAAGAACAGCAGTTCCTACACCGCTTTCACCGGCACCTAATATAGCAATCTTCATATTTAATTATCGTATCTTCAGTGTTACAATAGCCAATGCGGCCATGATGATAGTCACAATCCAGAATCGGGTCGTAATCTTTGACTCCAACCAGCATCCCTTGGGCCAGTTGAACAGTATCTTGAAATCTGCGGGTATCTGGCCAGGCTTTACTCGGAATGCATCGTGTATGGGGGCTCGTTTTACGATGCGCCACTTTTCTCCTCTCTTGTTACCCATGCGTGCAATTTGGGTTTGCAGCATCACGCTGAGGCTCTCTGCCAAGAACACGAAGCAAAGGATGGGTATCAACAACTCTTTGTGGATGATGATAGCTGTCACAGCGATGATTCCGCCGATAGCAAGACTACCCGTATCGCCCATAAACACTTGGGCGGGATAGGCATTGTACCACAGGAAACCGATCAAAGCACCCATGAACGCAAGGGTGAATATCACCAGTTCCTCACTACCCGGAATGTACATAATGTTGAGGTAGCTGGCCATACCAATGTGACTGCTTACATAAGCGAGTATGCCCAAAGCAAAGACCATGATAGCGGAGTTTCCCGCACACATGCCGTCCATACCATCATTCAGATTAGAACCGTTGCTGACAGCCATGACAACAAAAGTCACCATGAATACAAAGAATATCCAGCCAGCGGCTGTTCGATACTTACCCAGGAACGAGAACATCCCGCTGTAGCTGAGGTTGTTGTTCTTGACAAACGGGATGGTGGTGATGGTGCTTTTTACGGGTTCGCTCTTGTGCACAACCACTTCTTTGTGGTTTTGCTGCTCAATCTTCACGTTCTCGCGGATAACAGCATCGGGGCTTAACCACAAGGTAAGTCCGATGATGAGGCCCAAGACAGCTTGTCCTATTAGTTTATAGATAGGGCGCAGTCCATCTTTGGTTATCTTCATCTTGATGTAATCGTCGATGAAACCGATTGCACCCAGCCACACTGTGGTCAGAATCATCAGCAACATGTAGATATTGCGCAAGCGTCCCAGTAGCAGGCAGGGAATAATGGTGGCAACAATGATGATGACGCCGCCCATAGTAGGTACGCCCTTCTTCTCTACTCCATAGGGATCGATGCTTGCATCACGCTGTGCTTCGTTACCTCCGTGTCGCTTCATCCACTTGATGAAGTACTCTCCGAACCATACCGATATGATGAGTGAGAGCACCAGCGTGAGAAGACCACGGAAGGAAATGTAGCTCCACAGGTGAGCGCCTGTAATGCCGTATTGGCCTAAATATCTGAACAGATAGTATAACATTTCTTGTGTGTGCAGAATTAAGAGTTAGCAATACCGAAACACTCACGTATTACCTCGTGGTCGTCGAAGTGGTGCTTTACGCCCTGGATAATCTGGTAATCCTCGTGGCCCTTTCCTGCCACCAAGATGACATCACCGGGTTGGGCCATCATGCAAGCGGTACGAATGGCTTCGCGACGGTCTACAATAGAGATGACCTGGCGACGCTGTTCTGCATCCAAACCTGCCAACATGTCGTTGATGATCTCCTGAGGATCCTCGAAACGTGGATTGTCGCTGGTAATGATGACTCGGTCACTATTCTTCACAGCTTCTTGAGCCATCAAGGGACGTTTGCCCTTGTCTCGGTTGCCGCCAGCGCCGCATACGGTCCAGCACTGACCACGATGCTGCAGCACCTCGTTGATGGTGGCAAGTACGTTTACCAAGGCGTCAGGTGTGTGTGCATAGTCCACGATGGCAGTAACCCCCTCGCGGCTACGGATGGCTTTAAAACGTCCGTTGACGGGCTTCATGGCACTCAGTGCGATAAGCACTTCCTCGGGTTCGCGACCCATCATGACAGCAGCGCCATATACGGCAAGCAGGTTGCTGACATTGAAACGACCGACGAACTGTACGAAGACCTCACGGCCGTTTACCTCCAGATTCATGCCCTCGAAACTCTCTTCCAGTATCTTGGCTTTGAAATCTGCTGCGCTGCGTAAACTGTAGGTACGAACTTCTGCCTTGGTGTTCTGGGTCATCACGAGACCATTCTTGTCGTCTGCATTGGTGACAGCAAATGTGCCCTTGGGCAGCATGTCAAAGAACCCCTTCTTCGCATCGCGGTAGTTCTCAAATGTGCCATGGTAATCCAGATGATCACGGGTGAGGTTGGTGAACAATCCGCCAGCAAAGGTCAGACCACCTATTCGCTTCTGTGCTACAGAATGGCTACTTACCTCCATGAACGCATATTCGCATCCCTCGTCGGCCATGCGACCTAACAAGCGGTTGAGCGTGATGGGGTCTGGAGTCGTGCATTCTGTGGGAATGGCTTCGCCGTCGATATAGTTGCATACGGTGCTGCACAATCCGCACTTGTAGCCAAAACGGCGGAACATATTATATAATAATGTGGCGATGGTGGTCTTGCCATTTGTACCGGTTACTCCCACCAGTTTCATGCGCTCGGTAGGGTCGCCGTAGTAGTGCGTGGCGATGGAGCCTACCACGTCTTCGGTATTGGCATATTGTACATAGGTGACGCCCTCGGCGAGAGTCTCGGGCAGAGTCTCGCAAATGATGGTGGTTGCACCTAGTTCTATAGCTTTGGGTATATAATTGTGTCCGTCGGCTTGTGTACCGCGCATAGCAATGAAAGCATTCTGTGTCTTGATCTGGCGAGAATCTATCTCGATGCCAGTTACCTCATGCTCGACACTCCCGATGATATGCACCGGAGTGGTACGCTCGATCAGTTGTTTCAGTTTCATATCTCGTACTTATTTTAAGTTCAATGTTATGGTCCTGCCTTTGGCGCCCTTGGTGCCTGCAGGTATACTCTGTTCTACCACGCGGCCAGTACCACGAAGGCGTACTTTCAATCCCTCTTGTTGCAGAGCGAACACAGCATCTCGGGCTCCCATTCCTTCTACCGAGGGAACTTCTCCCTTGGTGGTCGTCTTTGAGTGAACCTCAGTTTTGTTGGTCACACCGTTGTATGTGGTGGTACACCAGGGTGTGGCCAAATTGCTGGTGGGTCGCCAACTCATCTGCATCATATCCAGCAGGTTGTTGGTCTCCTTCATGTTTCCATTTGATACTAGGGGAACAAATGTGCTGGTACTGTCGCATGCCTCGCGAGGATCACGGTAGACGCCCTGATTCATGACAAACTGGGAAATCTCGCTAAAGACGGGGCCGCACTGTCCACCACCGGAAGCTGGCAGTCCGTCCTTGAGGATGCAGACGATGCAACTATACTTGGGTGCCTCGCTGGGGAAGTATCCGCAGAAGCTGACCATATATCGACGAGAGGCATAGCTTCCGTTCTTGGCCACCTGGGCTGTACCCGTCTTGCCGCTTACATGGAATCGTTTGTTTCCGGCCTTCTTGCCGAGTCCTCGACTGACAACTTTTTCCAGGATGTATTGGATGTTCTTCAATGTGCGCTCTGAGCAGATACGTTGCTTGATTACTTCGACGGGGAACTCGCGCACAATCTGGCCGTTGCACATCTCGGCCTTGACAAAGCGAGGACGCACCATCTTACCGCCATTGGCGATAGCATTGTAGAAGGCCACTGTGCTGATGGGAGGCAGGGCGGTTTCGTATCCGATACTCATCCATGCCAATGCAGTCTTACTCCAGTTGCCCTTGTCTCGGTCTGTGTTGGGCATACGCACTTTGGGGTCGGCACCCATGGGCAGTCCTAGCGAGATGCCCACGCCTTGGCGATACAATCCCTTGACAAACTCCTCGGGCTTGTCGTGATAAGCATCATCAATCAGACGACTTACACCGATGTTGGAACTTTGCTCCAGCACACCGGGGACTGTCAGACGACCATATCCGCCCTTGCGCCAGTTGTGGTCCTTCATGGGACGGCCATGCATCATGTAGATACCGTTGCCGGTTTCCACGCAGGTGCTGGTGTCTATCTTCCCGTCTTCCAAGGCCACCATGATACTACTAGTCTTGAATGTAGAACCGGGTTCCCATAGTGCGTTGATGGCATCGTTCTGTATCTCATAGTATCCATCGGTGTGAGTGGCAGAGTCTACTACGTGGGTCATGCTGACCATGGCCTTGATGTCCCCCGTGGCAACTTCCATCAGGATAACAACACCCTTCTCACCCTTCACCTCTTTCAATTTGTTGACAATGGCTTTTTCTGCAATGTCCTGCATGGTTGCGTCGATGGTGGTCACCAAATCATGGCCGTTGACAGGTTCGTTGTCCACAAACATCACCTTGGCATTGCGTACTTTCGTGCGGTGACTGAGTCCATTCTGTCCTCGAAGGATGGTGTCGTAGCACCATTCCAGTCCACTCTTTGCAGCGTCCGAGTCACGGTATATGGCGCCTAGTGTGCGGCTGGCAAGTGAACCATAGGGCTTCTTGCGGTGCATCTTCCTCTCTGCATAGAATCCTCCCTTGTAAGGTGGTTCGCAGAAGAGAGGCAGATCCTTGCACTCCATGTACTGGATATAGGTTACCCAACCTGGGTATACACTCCAAGCATGACTGCCCTTGCGCTTTCCCTCTTCCAGACGGTTCTTGAACCATTCTGTGCTCTTGTCAGGGAATATCTTGTGCAGTCCGATGGCGATGCTGTCCTTGTATTTCTCGTAGGTGGTGTCTCGCCATATCTGGGCTTTCTCGCGAGCCAGTGAGTCTCGGTCTATGACGACATAGTCCATGTAGATGCGATACTCGGGCAGAGACGCAACCATCAGTTTGCCGTCGCTAGACATTATATTGCCTCGGTTGGCTTCTAGCGTTATGCTATCTGCAACGAAGGTGTCGCTGACAGTCTTCCAATAGTCGGCGCGAGTGAGCATAGTTCGTGCTGCGGTGCCCAGAATATAGAGCCCCACCATCGACGCTATGATGAGTATGATGCGGTATCTTTGTATTGCGCTTCTATTGTCTGCCATTATTCTTCTTCATTGATTGTGTAGGGAGGTTCGGTTGCAGAAGTCAGTG
This sequence comes from Bacteroidaceae bacterium, assembly GCA_045600505.1. GTDB lineage: Bacteria > Bacteroidota > Bacteroidia > Bacteroidales > Bacteroidaceae > Physcousia. The sequence goes on along the minus strand of JAZRYA010000081.1, from coordinate 31,968 downwards.
TGCTGTCGCCGCGAGACTTCAGCAATGCCTCGATTTGGCTCTGACGAGTCTGTTCTGTCAGTTCGCTTGACCGGGTGATAGAGCGGAATTTCCAATCATCAACCTCGGTTTCCAGTTTAGCCTTTTCGATGATGCCCTGTTGTGCCATATATCGGATTGTCACCAATCCCAGGAATCCCAGCAGAATAATGCCGAGCAGGGGTAACTGACGCAGAACCCACTGGGGGTTCATGTGCATGCCCATGACGAGTTCCTTGGCATCAAAAGAGCCCTCGCCGAGAGACTCGCCCTCGGTGAAGATAGAGCTCCAGAGCTTACGCTTCTCTTGCGTCTCCTGCTTTTCTACCACAGGTTGCTCCTCCTCGGTCTGCAACTGCTGGGGAGTGCTCTCCTCTACCAGTTGTTCCTCTTCGTTGTATATGGTGTAGTCTTGTTCTTCCATGTCGACTGCTATATTTTCTCTGCTATTCTCAGTTTTGCGCTGCGGCTTCTTGGGTTCTGTTGTTGTTCCTCGTCGCTGGGTACTATCATTTTCCCAATTTGTCGGAGGGGAGATTGTATGCGTCCAAAGAAGTCTTGCTCCATTTTCCCTTCCACATTGCCGCATTTCATCATGTTCTTGACCATGCGATCCTCTAGTGAGTGATAGGTGAGGATTACCAATCGTCCTCCTGGTTTCAGAACTTTGGCAGCTGCTTCCAGCATCTGTCGCAGGGCTTGCATCTCGCCGTTTACCTCGATGCGGAGTGCTTGGAACACTTTGGCGAGTTCCTTCTTCTCACGGTCTCTGCCAACGAGAGGTCGCAGCAGGTCTGCCAACTGGCCTGTGGTGGCGATGCTTCCGTCGGCACGTGCCTTGACGATGGTGCTTGCCAGTTTGCGGCTGTTCTTCATCTCGCCATATAGATAGAAGATGTTGGCCAGTTGTTCCTCGTCATATTCTTCCACGATACGTTGGGCTGTCAGCGTGGCTCGCTGGTTCATGCGCATGTCTAGGGGTGCGTCGTAACGGAAACTGAATCCGCGTTCTCCTGCGTCGAAGTGATGACTGCTCACGCCCAGGTCGGCCATCACGCCATCCACTTGCTCGTGCCCGTAGTATCGAACCCAGTTTTCGAGAAAACGGAAATTACTGCGCACGAATGTAAATCGAGGGTCATCGAAAGCCCCTTGCATTGCGTCCAAGTCCTGGTCGAAGCCGTAGAGGTGACCTTTTTCACCCAGTCTGCTGAGGATTTCGCGACTATGGCCACCTCCACCAAAGGTGAGGTCGCAATAGACGCCATCAGGCTGTATCTCAAGCCCATCCACGGTTTCGTGGAGCAATACTGGAATGTGATACGTTTCGCAGGTCATTCGTTGTTGTTTCTTTTGGAGTGTAAAGTTAGTAAATTCTTGGCATATTTCCACACAAAAATAAAAATAAATTTTTAAGGAGTGGGAGAGTGGATGTTTTTCTTCAACTATTCGCTTCGGCGTGCCACGGGGGAAGAAGGGCTCTTTTTGAACGAAAAGTTCCGTTGAAATGGCACTTTTTTGCATTTTCTTCAGTTATAATTTGCATAGTTGCTCCAGAATGACTACTTTTGTCCCGTTATGATGAAAAAACTCTTCTGTATTGTATTTGGTGTGCTGTTGGTCCTCCCTCTTGGAGCCAAGCACCGTGAGAAACGTTCTGTAGTGCGACTGGAAACGAATATGGGTGATATCCGTGTTGCCCTTTTGGACGACACTCCTATCCATCGCGACAACTTCCTTAAGCTTACCAAGGAAGGATTTTATGACGGTGTCCTCTTTCACCGTGTGATACGTGATTTCATGATACAGGCAGGAGATCCCGACAGCAAACATGCAAAACCCGGACAATTCCTGGGAGAGGGTGATTTGGGGTACACTTTGGAGCCTGAGTTCCAATTACCTTATTATTATCACTTGCGTGGTGCATTGGCTGCTGCTCGCGAGGGAGATGATGTAAATCCCGAACAACGAAGTAGTGCGTGCCAGTTCTATATTGTTTATGGCAAGAGTTGGGGCCCTTCCAATCTGGGCAAGATGCGTCAGTCCCTGGCCGAGAAGGGTATTGAGATGACCGGTCAGATGTACGAAGACTATCTTCAATACGGTGGAACACCCCATCTGGATGGCCAGTACACGGTCTTTGGTGAGGTAATAGAGGGTATGGATATTGTAAAGAAAATTCAGCTTGTAAACACGGATAAAAATGACCGTCCTGTGGAGGATGTGATCATAAGAAAAGCCGTTGTGGAGCGGAAGTCCAAAGCGGCAAAATAGACAATTTTAGATGGAATATCGGTAAAAAACGTCAATTCTACCGATTTTGCGCACGCATTCGCGTATAATGGGTTATCTTTGCAGTAGTAAAAAGATAATTATCGCAAAGTAATTCTTAACTATCAGATGAACAAATACTTAGCAGCATCCCTCTTGCTTGCAGGCTTCTTTATGGCCTCTTGTAGCGAGGAGCCTCTCAATGCCGAGTGCGACATTGAGGTTGCCAGTGTCCATGTGGACGATCCTGAGTCAATTTTTTATCATGCATTCGATACCTTGCAGACGGTATCCTCTGTTTCGGACAGCATCGGTTTCTTTGTCCGCCCTGGAGTTCAGATTGGCAGCTTGCCTTTGACGCTGACAGTGACTCCTGGAGCTACCATCTTTATGAATGATGAGGGTTCTCTGGTTCCTTTTGTAAATGGTTCTATGGTCGATTTCTCTGGCGACCAGATGCATAATTTCCGCATCGTTTCCGAGGATAAGGCTTGGAGTCGTGACTATAAGATTGGAGTCGTACATGACGTGGATCCCAGTTTTGGCCACAAGTTCTATACATTCACTTTCGATGGAAACTATGCGCTCAACGATCCTTCCAAGACGGTCAACGACAGAGGTTGTTACTTTGTGTGGACAGAGAGTGACAGTCTCAATGTGGCAGACATCTTTGGCGTTGAACCCTGGAAGTGTGGCAATCCCGGTTTCAAGTTGAGTAAGTCTAGCGCTAAGCCAATGGAATATCCTTCCATCCCCCTCATCGGCGGTGGTCCTGACGGTAGCGATTGTGTCAAGTTGGAAACCATGGGCACTGGTTCATTTGGTGTGATGGTGGATATGCGCATGGCAGCAGGTAGCCTCTTCACTGGTGAGTTTGATGTTGCCAACGCACTGAAGGATGCCTTGAAGGCCACACGTTTTGGTGTTCCCTTCAAGCACAAACCCATCAAGTTTGCAGTAGATTTGCGTTTCGAACTGGGTGAGTTCTTCCAGGACAAGAAGGGCAACAAGGTAGAGGGTGCCATCGATGAGCCCGATGCCTATGTGGTGGTTTACCGCAATCAGGATGAGCAGGGCAACGAGGTAATGCTCGATGGTAACGATGTGCTGATCAATAAGTACATTGTCGGCATGGCTCGTCTGCCTCACAACTATTATTATGAAGAGGTGGATGGCCGCACCATTCGTCGCGATTTGGTGGGTAACAATCCCATCCATGGTGTGACTAGCGAGTGGCAGCGTTTCGAGATGGACATCGAATATACCCAGGAGATTGATCCCGAGATTTTGGCCAACAATGGTTATAATCTGATTATAGGTTTCTCTAGCAGCTGGCAGGGAGCTTACTTCCGTGGTGCTATTGGCAACAAACTCTTTATCGACAACATCACCCTGGAGTGTGAGTATTAATCCGCAAACATGATTCTGACTATGAATATGAAAACGATATGCGTTGCAGTGATTGCTGCATTGTCGAGCCTCTCTGCTTTGGCTCAGAACACCGAGGACAAGTGGGAGAAGTGGGGGCCTCAGCACGAGAGTGGTGCTGAGTTCGTTGCCCGCGTGGGATATAGTTTTGGTGGAACCACTCCCTTACCTCTGCCTGGTGAGATTCGTGCCATCAAGGGTTTTAGCCCCAAGGGTGGTGGCATCGTTGCCCTGGATGTTACTAAGATGTTTTGCCGTCGCGTGGGTGTGACTGCCGGTTGGCACCTTTTCCACCAGGGTTTCCACACCAAGGCCGAGGTGAAGAACTACAAGATGAGTCTGACCATGGATGGCAACACCATGGCGGGATACTTCACGGGTACTGACGTTACCAACATCGAGAGTATGGGTATGACTATCCCTGTGCAGGCTACCGTGCGCGTGAGTCCTCGTTGGAACATCAGCGCAGGTCCTTATGTCAACGTGCTCTTTAAGACCAATTTCGACGGAGAGGTGTATGACAACAGCAAGGGTGTAGGTTATCTGCGTGTGGACACTCCCACTGGTGAGAAGGTCAACATGGATCGCAACAATCCTGCTACCTACGACTTCTCGGACAACATGCGTAACTGGAATGCAGGTCTCGAGTTCACCTTCGATTACAAGGCCACTCGTCACCTCAATGTCTTTGCTATGCTCGACTGGGGTCTTTCCGATGCTATCGAGCCCGACTTCGATGCTGTAGCCTTTAAGATGTATCCCATCTATGCCACTCTGGGTTTGGGCTACCGCTTCTAATATATAATAAGGAAAAGAACAACAAAAAAAGATATGAAGAAATTTTTACTTTCAATTGCCTGTGCCCTCGTGTCCGTGATGGGTATGGCACAGACAAAAACTTACACAGATGCTTTGGTGGTTTCTATTAATGGTACTAGCACCGAGCCCCAAAATGCTAATGTGCTTCTTACTGACAATGGTGATGGCACCTACAAGTTTGCCTTGAAGAATTTTATCCTTTGGTCAGATGGTGAACCCATGCCTGTCGGAAATATCGAGGTGGACGGAATGAAGATGGATCAGGCTGCTTCTTACAAGTCGTTTGACTTGACTCGTTCTATTACCGTTGGTCCTGGCGACGAAGGCTATGAACTGGAGTACGAGGGCGAGATGGTTCCTCTTGGTGCTGATGACTGGGCAGGTCCTGCGTTAGGTGAACTGCCTGTAACTCTGAAGGGCAAGTTTAATGACGACAAGATGTATGTCAACATTGACATTTATTTTGCCATGCTCGACCAAAATATACATGTAGAGTTCGGTTCAGACGATTTCAATACAAAGACTTACACAGACGCCCTGGTGGTTACCATCAATGGCACTAGCACCGAGCCTCAGAATGCAAATGTACTCCTTACCGACAATGGTGATGGCACCTATAAGTTTGCCTTGAAGAACTTTATTCTTTGGTCAGAAGGTGAGCCCATGCCTGTTGGAAATATCGAAGTTGACGGAATGAATATGGATCAGGCTGCTTCTTATAAGTCATTTGACTTGACCCGTACCATTACCGTAGGTCCTGGTGACGAAGGTTTTGAACTGGAGTACGAGGGCGAAATGGTTCCCCTTGGTGCAGATGACTGGGCTGGTCCTGCCTTGGGTGAACTGCCTGTAACCCTGAAGGGAAAGTTCGATGATAACAAGATGTATGTCAACATCGATCTCTATTTCGCCATGCTTGACCAGAATATCCACGTTGAGTTTGGTTCGGACACTTTCAAGAACACCTACACCGTAAACTTCGAGGTTGAGGGTAATACCGTTGCTACTGAAACTGTAGAGGAGGGTGCCAGCGTAACTGCTCCCGAGGTAGAGGAGCGTGAGGGTTACACCTTCGCTTGGGGTGAGATTCCCGCTACTATCACCGAGGATGTAACCATCAAGGGTATTTACACCGTCAACACTTACACTGTAACCTACACCATCGACGGTGAGGTTGCTGGCACTGCTACTGTTGCTTATGGCGAAAAGGTTCCCGCAGGTGAGTACACTGAGCGCGAGGGTTACACCTTCGCATGGGGCGAGGCTCCCGAAACAATGCCCGCTCACGATGTTACCGTAGCTGGCACCTACACGGCCAACCACTACACCGTAACTTACAAGGTTGGTGACGAAGTGATCGCTACCTACGATGTGGTTTACGGTGAGGCTATGCCCGCTGCTCCTGAGTACACTCCCGAGAGTGACGATCGCTATACCCGCACTCTGGTTGGTTGGGAAGGTGAGTCTTGCGAGACCGTTCCTGCTCACGATGTAGTGTACACTGCTATCATCAATGTCGTAGACGCCATCAATGCTGTTTCTGCCGATGAAACCGATGTTATTTACGACATCAACGGTCGTCGCGTATCTAGCGCCCAGCGTGGTGTGTACATTGTAAACGGCAAGAAGTTCATCAGGTAATTTGCTACTTTACAATAATTAGTGAGGGGTGCATTGCCGTTAGGCGATGCGCCCTTTTGCTATATACATGTACATTATAAACGTAACAACTTTGTTACGTTACGTTCTTGGGACTTTGCGGAGGTGAGAGATTCCGTAACGTAACACGCTCGTTACGTTTTATTTAGGTAGGGTATATCATCCGAATTTCCAAACGTAACAGGGGGTACTCATGTAGGGGCCTCTACACCCCCATGTTGCATGTGGAGGTGATGGAATTTGAAGCAGAAATGCAGAAATTTTATGCAAAGGATAGTAGAATAGAATACATGTTGTATATATGTATATAGGTATGTATATAACTAATATTCAATACCTTAAATTATCTTACCATGCAAATTCCCCCTGGTGATTTCAAATTAAACGTAACGGCTTTGTTACGTTACTAACGAACCCGGATAGTTGGCTGCTTTCCCCATCGGTCATTTTGTGTTTTTTTTGGTACAAATGTATGAAAGTACCATTTTTCCACGCAGGTTTGTTACTTATTTCGTATCTTTGTACCAGTAAAAAAGCGTAAACAATAAATAACATAAAATCAATATGGTAAAAAAACTATTTTTGATTCTGGCTATGGGAACTGTTGTTTCCTCGGCAAATGCTCAGTACCAGTTGGCAAATGCTGGATTTGAGAATTGGGAGGAGACAAGTCAAAAGTATGGATTTAAAACACTTAAAAGTAGTGAACCCGTTTCTTGGAGCTCCTTTGCAACAATGACCTCTGGAGGTACATTGTACAATTCTGCAGCTCAAGAACAACTTAAGGTCAGTGATGACGTTCGCCCAGGTTCTGCTGGCACATCTAGCGCGTATATTTGGGGCGCTAAGGTGCTGGGTATTGCAACGGCTCAGGGTAACCTAACTAATGGTTGCGTGTATGGCGGATCTATGGATCCTGCTGACGCCTCAGGCAACTACAATTATACAAATGAATCGAAGGAGGAGCAGGCAATGAAATTCTCGGGTCGCCCTGACGCCGTGAAGGTTTGGATAAAAGCATCTACAGCCCAGAACTTTAACATTTCCATATTGCTTCATGAGAAAGGGTACTATCAAGACCCCTTTGCAAATGCTAGTAAATGTGCAAAGTTGATAGCTCATGCTAAGGAAACTCCCGCATCAAATGGTGGTGTTTGGACAGAGTACAACGTGCCTTTTGTGTATGACGATGCAACTCCTAGCGCTCGTCCTTATTATGCGCTAGCTACTTTTGCAACGAGTGGAACACCTGGTGTTGCAAGTGAAAATGATAAGATGTGGATTGATGATGTCGAAATGATCTACAATTCCAGTCTTGCGTCAGCTACTTACAATGGTAGTGATGTGGCATTCAATGGTACTGCGGCGGTTGTTAATGCTCCTTATGATGAAAGTAAATTGGCACTGACCTCGGACGGTGTGGGAGCAACCATCGAGAAGGAGTACGATGCTGCAACTGCAATTCTGACCATCACCATCAAGGGCGACAACATCAGCGAAGACGCCAGCAATTATCACACATACACCATCCAGTTTGCCAAGAGTGTTATCATGGCTGTTACTGCTGCACAGTGGAGCACATTCATGGCACCCTTTGAGGTGGAGGTTCCTGCTGGCGTGACAGCTTCAAAGGTGACTGGCACCGAGGAGAGCGGCATGCTCGTCCTGACCCCAGTGGGCAATAAGATTCCCGCAAATACCCCTGTGGTACTGAACAGCAGCAACGTCCTGAACAAGACGGTAAGTGGTGTGTCTGACGATACCAAGACCAAAACCGAGGGCTTGCTCACTGGAGTAAATGAGGCAACCAAGGTGACGACGGGTTATGTCCTGCAGAATCTGGATGGACGAGTAGGTTTCTACCAGATAAGTGGCGAGATGACCATCCCCGCCAACCGTGCTTATCTGAACACTACCAGCAATGTCAAGGGCTTCTACTTCGAGACGGCAACCGGCATCGACCGTGTGGAGAGTCTGGAGAAGAAGAGTGAGATGTATGACCTGAGCGGTCGTCGCGTGAAGAATGCCACCAAGGGCGTTTACATTATTAACGGAAAAAAAGTACTGAAGTAAGATGAAAAAGTATATCACTCCCGAGGTGGAGATCAACGAAACACAGGTAGAACAAATGATGGCCCTCTCTATTGTTGAAGGTGGAGCCGACAAGGACAAGCCCGTTCTGGTAGGGGAAGATAATGACTGGAACATCTGGGGCGAAACCGAAGAGGAGGATTTCTAAAACGTAGAATTCAACATACAAGTCGACAGGTTCGGTGCTCCAGCATCGGACCTGTTGTGTTACCTGCCCGAGAGAGTACTCTTTCTGTGCCAAAAGAGTACACTAATGACCCAAAAACAGTACTCTTTTTGGCTCGTACACCCGGGTGTACGGTGCCGTAAGAGTACTCTTGTTGACCAAAAAATCATCGGAATAGGGAAAACCGTTTGGCAAAGAACACAATTTTGGCTATATTTGTAATCAAGAAACAACAAACAGGGAAGTTATGACACACCAAGCCGTTCTGCTGATCATGTCCTGTTGTGCTGCAGCACACCTGGTAATCACTGCAGTTATGGGACTTTTTGCCCGCCATCAGGTCAAGTACCTTTCTCTGGCGTGGATTATGGGCATCTTTGCCGTCATGATAGCCGTCGCCGCCTTCTTCAGCGACAGGGCCGTGCCCGAGCAGCTGGGATTTATGCATCCCTCGTTGCTGCTTCTGCTCATGGCCATTACCTATCTGCAGAGTATTTTCCCCCTGAGCATCCCCATGCCTGGCTACTTGCAGTGGGGACGTATGTGGAATTATGCCTTGCCTGCAATCATCATGCTCACCATCTATGGTTTGGGCGGACTGATGGGTAGCCGTCCTGTTGTCATCGTTGATATCGATGATTTTGCCGAGCACCTGCTTAGTGGCGATGTGTTGCTCCGACTGGGCATTCTGGGTATTTGCATCTACTATATCCTCAACATTTTTCGTCTTCCTCATCGCCTTACCCATGTACCGTTCCCTCGTTATCTGATAGGTTACAGCACAGTGCTGGGGCTCAGTGCTGTTTTCTATATCTTCATGACAGTGGTCTATCGTCCCGCACTGGCCATGATCTATCTGCTGGTGTTCACTATTCTGAATCTTTATCTCTGTTTCCGCACGCTCGAGTCAATGGCACTTACCTTGCCCCGTCCTGTGATAGAAAAGGTGAAGAAAGAGCCTACTACCGAGGAACTGAATCAGGCAGAGGCAGACTTCAATGAGGCCAATTTACAGCGGTTTCATCGGATAGAATTCTGGATGCAGAACCATTCCGATGACTGGAAGGACTATACCTTTGGCCGAGACAAACTGTGTGAGGAGACCGGACTCAATCGCCACCTCTTGTTGCAGTGCTTGCGTAGCCAGGACTATTACAATGTGCACGATTACATCAATTCCTATCGCATTGCAGAACTGAAGAAGCAGATAGCGAACGGAACGATAACTTCCATTACAGAGTGCTTAAAAATCGGCTTTGGAACAACCAAGACCGTAAGGAACTGTTTCCAGAAGCATGTGGGTATGAGCATCGACGACTTTTTGGCTCAGTATTCTCGCAAATCCCAGTAAATAGGCAGGTGGTCGCTGACCCCACCGTGGTAAGCTGGTCCTAGGAAAGTGCGCTTGGGGTGCCAGATTCCGCGTGCATCTTCTTCCTTCATCCAATCTGCAACGTAGATGTTCGCTTGGCTGTCTGTGCGTGCAAGAGGTTGACTAACCAGTATATGGTCTATCCATTCCCAGTTGTGCTGAAAATAGTAAGTTCCCGTTTTCGAGTATTTCTTTTGAGGAGTCAGCGTATATAATCCTTGTTTTTCTATGCCTTTCTGTGGCAAAAATGGTCGAATCCATCGCGAAAATACAACATCTCGAGGTCCTGCGTTGAAATCTCCCATCACCACCAGTCGAACGTCATGCCCGCTTGCCAAGATAGAATCAGACTTCGCACGTAAGGTTTGTGCACCGAAGGCACGATTCTGGTCACTCTCTCGCGTATCGCTGGCACGACTAGGCAGGTGGCAAACCATTATATGCAATGTATCTCGCCAGGGCGTTTCTCCCCAGGCGTGCAAGATATCTCTCGTAGGTTTGTATCCATGTTCTATCGAGGGAATACGAAAGGATTCGCTACCCAACAATCTAAACATCTCGGGTTGGAACATCAGTGCGACATCCACTCCACGAGGATCGGGGCTGTTTGTCATCACGTATTTGTAGCCCAAGGACCACAATGTGCTGTGTCGTGTCAGGGCTTCCATCACCGAGTCGTTTTCCACTTCGCATAATCCTACTAGAGCAGGAGGGCAGTCTCCGCCTATGGCCATGATTACTCGTCCCACATCCTCTATCTTCCTCCAGTATCGATTTGTTGTCCATCGGTGTGTTCCTTCGGGGAGAAATTCGAAATCATCCTTGAGGGTATCGTGCTTGCAATCAAACAGATTTTCCACGTTCCACTGCACGATGCGCATGTAATCTCGCTGTGCCCAGCTCTGGACGCAGCACAAAAGGATGATTAAGAGTGCGTATGTGCGTTTTGACATGGAGATGTACGTTTTTGTACGGCAAATTTAGTGAAAATATTAAAAAACGGTTACACATGTGTGAAAATTTCTTGATGTGTTTGGAATTTCTGCTTTTATTTGCTAATTTTGTTGTGTATAATGGTCAAAAGGTATCTGTAATGAGGAATATTTGCCCAAATGTAAGACGTGTGATGCTGGCAGTGGTCGCTTTGGCCATTGGTTGCGCGACTGCTGTGGCCGATAAGAATCAGCGCTCTTACTCGACTAACGATTCTGTTACGATAAACACTCAGGTTTGGAGTGAGGTTCCTGGAAGAAAGATGGCTACCAGTGCTTTCCCTGTAAAACTTTCGGTGAAGGGTAACAGTTTACGTGTCAAGTCCGAGCACAACCAGATGCTTCCCATCTATACGCAAGGTGGCAGTTTGTACATGAACATGCAGTTGTCTCGTGGTGTCAACTGGTTGAATGGTCTGCCTCGCGGTCGTTATCGTATCAACAACCGCACTATCCGTATCATCTGATGATAGACATCGAGGCTATAGTTCGTGCTCGAATGGGGAAAAAGGCGAAATATGTGCCTGGTTTCCTGATATCGATGTTAAAAGGCCTCATACACCAGGACTACATCAATGGTTATCTTTGCGAGAATAGGGTAGGAGCTGACTTTTGTCAGGGTGCTCTCGATTATCTGGGAGTGACGGTGGATGTTGAGGGAAAAGAGAATCTGCCCTCGTCACCTTGCACCTTTGTAAGCAATCATCCCTTGGGAGCTATCGACGGAGTTACCTTGGGGTCTGTCTTGGGTGGTCATTATGATGGCAAGATAAAGTATCTAGTCAATGACCTGCTGATGAATCTCGACGGTCTTGCGCCCTTGTGTGTTCCCATCAACAAGTTGGGAGCCCAGGCAAGGAACTTCCCTGCCATGGTCGAAGAAGCCTTCAGTGGAGATTGTCATGTGGTCATGTTTCCGGCTGGCCTCTGTAGTCGAAAGCAACATGGCGTGATACGTGATCTGAAATGGGGAAAGGCCTTTGTCACCAAGAGCGTACAACATCAGCGAGATGTGGTACCTGTGCACTTCGAAGGTCAGAACTCCAATCGATTCTATCTAGTTGCCAATATCTGCAAGGCGCTGCATCTGCCTAATTTCGCAATGGCTCTCTTGCCCGATGAGATGTATCGCAGTAGGGGCAGACACTATACTGTCAAAATAGGAAAAGCCATACCTTGGCAAACCTTTGATCGTACAAAAACACCGATGGAATGGGCACAATGGGTCCAGGATGAGGTGTATAAACTGTAATTTAACGCCATAGTCTGAATGGAAGAAATCATCCCTCGTATCCCTGTAGATGTGATCAAATCGGAGTTGACTCCCGAGAAGAAACTCCGCATGACCAATAAGAGTAATAACGAGGTCTATGTGGTCACCTGGCAAGACTCGCCCAATGTGGTACGAGAGATAGGTCGACTGCGCGAAATCGCTTTCCGTACGGCAGGTGGCGGAACGGGCAAAAGCTTGGATCTTGACGAGTTTGACACTTGCGATAACCCCTACAAGCAGTTGATCGTCTGGGATCCCGAAACCGAGGAGATACTGGGTGGCTATCGGTATATATTGGGTAAGGATTGGCAAGTTGATGAGCAAGGACAGCCTATACTCGCTACCAGTCACATGTTCCGCTTTAGTGATAAGTTTATGCGTGAATACGCCCCCTGGACAGTAGAACTCGGTCGCAGTTTTGTTGCTGTCGAGTATCAGGGCGCACAGCGTGGTAGGAAGAGCATATTTGCCCTGGATAATCTGTGGGATGGATTGGGAGCAATTGCGGTCATAGAACCCTCTGTGAAATATTTCTTCGGCAAGTTTACGATGTATCCCAGCTATGATCGCATGGCAAGAGACATGATCTTGTATTTTCTCAACAAGCATTTCCCTGACCCAGATAACTTAGTTTTCCCGATGGAACCGTTGAAATTAGAGCATGATGATGCTATATTCAAGGCGCTTTTTACAGAAACGGATTTCAAGCAGGATTATCGAATACTCAATCGTGAGGTACGTGCCTTGGGTTATAATATTCCTCCTCTTGTCAATGCGTATATGGGTCTGAGCCCTACCATGAAGTTGTTTGGTACGGCCATCAACGATGGTTTCGGGGATGTCGAGGAAACGGGAATTCTCATCGCAGTAGATGAGATTCTGCAAGAAAAACGTATGCGACACATCGACTCTTTTGCCAAAGAGCATCCTGAATTGCTGAAAGCCATGGATGGTTATCAGCGTCTGTTTTATATCGAGTAAAACGTCCTGTTCCTATACGTTTGGCAGTGACATACCATTGATCTTGCGGTAGAGATCTAGGGCATATACGTCGGTCATACCGCTTATGTAATCCAAAACAGCCATGATGCGCTCGTAGAGGGTAGGAGCCAAGATGTCGTATTGGCTGCTTACTCGGTTGATAAGTATCTTGCTGTAGGCCTTGTCACTATGGGTGACAGCTTGTACCATCAGATTCAGCAGTTGGGTCATAACCTTGTAACCGGCGATCTCGATATCCACCACAGCTTGTGCATGGTAAATCTTGGCATAGGCCATTTGGACACAATTCTCGTAGGCTTGTCTGGGGATATCGTGGATGTGCTCTATCAGTGTGCCAGTGAAGGTGCCGTCTAGGATGGCCTGCTCATTCTCAACAAACACTCGAACACATTCGCTTTCTAGTTTGCCAATGGCGATAGAACGCAAGTAGACAACTTGTTCGTTGATGTCTTCCAGGGTGTCCAGCCTCTCCTCGATTTCCTTCTGCTTGTCCTTGCTGAAGAAAGCCAGCAACAATCCCTTTGTCTCTGCGGTGGTGAGGATTTTCAGTTTGTGAGCATCCTCGATGTCCATAATCTCGTAACAAATGTCGTCGGCTGCTTCTACCAGATAAACCAAAGGATAACGAGCATAAGAAACGGTGCCTTCAGGGCTTGGGTTGCATTTAATGCCCAGTTCATCGGCGATTTTCTTGTAGTCACTCACCTCACTCTGGAAAAAACCAAACTTGCGTTTCGAGGCAAGATTGCTGCTGAATGGATATTTGACAATGCTTGCTAGGGTGCTGTATGTCATGCCAAAACCTCCCTCTCGACGGCCTTTGAAGTGGTGGGTCAGGAGTCGGAAGGCGTTGGCGTTGCCCTCGAAGTGAATCAGATCTTGCCACTGTTCTTCCGAAAGTCCGTCACCGGTCTCAGTGCAAATATAGGCCTTCAGCCACTGGCCATCGCCCTCACTGAAATAGGTACCAATCGCGTTTTCACCACTATGTCCAAATGGCGGATTGCCAAGGTCATGCGCTAGGCAAGCTGCAGATACAATGCTGCCCAGTTCCGTTAGGTGTGTGGCATAGAGCTCAGGGTGGCGTTCCAATAGGAGTCGGCTCACGTCGTTGCCCAGTGAACGTCCTACACTGCTCACCTCCAGAGAGTGCGTGAGTCGATTGTGTACAAAGATGCTGCCAGGCAGGGGGAAAACCTGGGTCTTGTTCTGCAGACGTCGAAAGGCTGCAGAGAAAATCAAACGGTCAAAATCACGCTGAAATTCCGAGCGGTCATCGCGTCTTTGAGCTCCACCTTCTTGCCCCAGACGCTTGTTGGATAGTAGTTGTTCCCATTTCATAATGCAAAAGTAACATAAAAATCTCATCTTTTTCAATAAAAAGGGTGGGAATGTGACAGAAAAGGTGTAAATTTGTACACTAATAACGATATAACACGATGAAGGTAAAGATTATAAATGGCAGCCACCATGAGTTGCCCCGTTATGAAACAGCTCAAAGTGCAGGTATGGACCTGCGTGCCAGTATTGACGAACCCATCACCCTGCAGCCTCTGGAGCGTAAGCTGATTCCCACCGGTTTGCGTATTGCTCTTCCTGCTGGATACGAAGCTCAGGTTCGCCCTCGTAGTGGACTTGCTCTCAAAAAAGGCATTACGGTACTCAATAGCCCGGGTACCATCGATGCAGATTACCGTGGCGAAATAGGCATTATTCTTATCAACCTGAGTCAAGAGCCTTTTGTGATTCAGGACGGTGAGCGTATCGCTCAGATGGTAATTGCTCGTCATGAGCAACCCGAGTGGGAAGCCGTGGAGGTGCTGGATGATACCGAGCGTGGTGCAGGTGGCTTTGGACATACCGGTGTATAGAACTAAATATTTAGGGTAAAATAGGAAATGCGGTATCTGTTGACATTGCTGTTGTCAGTGCTGTTGGTGGCTCCTGCAGGGGCACGAAAGAAACAGCAGAAGGTCAAGGAGCAGCCGGTGGTTGCTCGGGTGGCTTTGTCGGCTCCTGATGCACGACGCCTCCAGTATTTCTATATGGAGGGACTCAAGCAGAAAGAGCAGGGAAACATGTCGGCAGCAACGGACATGTTCCAGCATTGTCTGGATATTGACTCTACATCATCCGAGGCGCTATACGAGATTTCCATGGTCAAGTTCTATCTGCGTCAGGATAGTCTTGGCTTTGCCCTGCTCCGTCGGGCTAGCGAATTGGATCCCCAGAATCCATGGTACCTAGAAACCTTAGCGTCGGTTTATCTGCAAAGTGAACAAGAGGACAAGGCCATTCCTGTGTTAGAACAGATGGCTCAATTACAAAAGCAGCGTTCGGACGTCTTGTATCGTCTGTTTGTTTTGCAAAAACAGCGTGGAAACACCGAGGAGGCCGTCAAGGCCCTGGACCGAATAGAACTGATCGAAGGCAAGAATCTTGAAATCTCAAAGCAAAAGTTTGCGCTCTATTTGGACAAAGGACAACAGGAGAGGGCTTTTGCAGAATTGGAGTCCCTGACGGAGGAGAATCCTCATGACATGCGCATCCCTCTCACCCTTGCTCAGGAATACCTCAATGCTGAATTGCTTGAGAAAGCGTGGACCTGTGTCGAACGTGTTCGAATGACGGATCCTACTAATCCCCTTTTGCAGTTGGTGATGCTGGATTATTATGAACAGACCAAACTGGAGTCAGAACGTGCCCATCTGCGTGATTCCTTATTATATAGTTCGGATGTTTCCAGTGACCTGCGTGCTGCAGCGCTTGGGGTCCTTTCCAATGATCTGCGTGACGACACCCTGCGTAACGAAAAGATGTTGGCTGTCATAGACACACTAATGCGTAATCCCAATGCGGAGATTCTGAAGGTCAGAGCTGCCTATTTGATGCAGATGAAAGCAGACCAGGATAGCATAGCCTCCACTTTGCGGGAGCTGCTTCGCATCGAACCAGAAAATACGGCTGCATTGAATTACCTTTTTGAATATTATCGTCAGCGTCTCGATTTCGAACAACTGGCAGAAGTATGTAGGATAGGTGTCAATTCTGTGCCAGACAATTTGGGTTATCCTTTCTATCTTGCTCTGGCACTAGGACAATTGAAGCAAAATGAGGAGGCTATTACGGTATTGACTAGGACTTTGGATGAGGGAACCGATGGCGCAGACCCCAGCGTGGTGTCTGATATTTGGGCGTTGCTCGGAGATAGTTATCACGAACTAGGTCGCGTCAAAGAAGCATTCGCTGCCTATGATAGTTGTTTGGTGTACCGTTCGGACAACGCTTCATGCCTCAACAATTACGCTTACTATCTTTCTCTGCGTGAAGAAGATATGGACAAAGCTGAGCAGATGGGCTATCGTGCGGTTCGACTAGAACCAACGAACAAGACCTATCTCGACACGTATGCTTGGGTGCTCTTCGTACGAGGAGATTACAGTGAAGCAAAACGCTACATCGATATGGTGATCAAGCCTGAGACCAGTGACAGTATGATGATCTCAGATGATGATTTGCATGCCGAGGTGGTAGAGCATGCAGGTGACATTTATGCTCAGAATGGTGATATAGAGAAAGCTCTCCAATATTGGAAAGTAGCACAACAAAAGGGATGTGAGAATGCAACACTACCAAAGAAAATAAAACAAAAAAAATACATCAAGTAGATGAAAAAGATAACACTAATAGCACTTGCTGCACTATTGACTCTAACTGGTTGCCGAAGTACAAGGAAGGCAGAGAAAACAACAGATTCCAATCTAGTGGATGTGGTCGTCGGAGGAAATGATCGCGCTGGAGAACAGGATGTACAAGAACCTGGAAAGAGGCTCAAGGTTAGTCCCACTGGTGTGGAGTCCCTGTCTTCGAAGATGGATTTGACACTGGGCATGGGTAAAAAGAGTGTGAAAGTGGGTGGAACATATCGTCTGAAGCGAAACGATGTTATCCAGATCAACCTAACTTACACTTTGCTTATTACAATCAATGTAGGTACTTTGGAGTTGACACGTGACTCCGTCTTGGTGCTTGATCGTCTACATAATCAATATTGTCGAGCTGCTTATAGTGACATTCCCATGCTGCAACAAGCAGGCATCGATTTCGACCTTATGCAACGTGTGTTCTGGGGTGAGGCTGGAGATGTCAAGAGCAAGTATTTCCAGTGCAGTTATGGAGACTGGACGAATCTTGGAAAAGGCAGGTTCCCTCGGAAAGTAGACTTGAAGCTGACAAATGGTGGTCGTAGCTATTTTGCAAATTTCACGCTCAACAATCCTAAAGAAAGCCAGGACTGGGATACTCGTACTCGCGTCAGTGGAAAATATACAGCGGTGCCCCTGGAAACGGTGATGAAGATGATAATGGCTGTTGCCCAATAATTTTGTCTCTATAAAATAAGATGATAAGAAAAATACTGACCTTGATGTTGGCGCTGTGCTTGGCTGCTCCTATGGCCGCCCAGAACAGTAAAAAGGTAAAGGACTTGAAGAACCAGAAAGCCCAGCTGCAGAAAGCGTTGGACAAGAATAGGAATGCGCTCACCAAAAATAAAAAAGAGGTGAAACAGCGCGAGGCAACTATCAAGTATCTGGACCAACAGATAGAAACTCGAGTGCAGTATATTCATCAAACAGAGAGTGAGTTGGATAGTCTCAATCGAGAGGTGGCTCGACTGGAAGAGGAAATTCGCGTGTTAGATTCAGTATTGACAGTAAAGAAGACCAAGTACACTCGTGCTCTTCGTATGGCACAGAGTTATCGTAAAGTGCAGAGTCCTTTGTTGTTTGCGCTATCAGCCCGTGACGTCACTAAGATGTACCGTAGATTGAGGTATACCAGAGAGTATGCCTCTTTTGAGCGAGAGATGGGAGAGCAGGTTCAACAAAAACAGGCTGAATTGCTTGAGAAACAAAACCAATTGTTGGAGTTGAAGAGCAAGGTAAACGAGCGTATGCACATCTTGATAGAAGAACGCGCCAAGCTGAATCGCCAGCAAGTGGAACAACGTGCCGTGGTAACAGGTCTGCAAAAGGCACAGAAAAACTTGCAAAAGGAAATTGGTAGCCAGGAGAAGCAGATAACAGCACTTCAGAAAAAGATAGATGAGGTAGTAGCTTATGAAATAGAACAAGCTCGCAAAAGGGCCGAGGCAGAAGCACGTCGCAAGGCTGAAGAAGAACGAAAACGGCAAGCCGCAGGAGGAAAGAGTGATGGAGCTTCATCTTCTAAATCATCTACCAAATCGTCTTCTAGCAGTAAAACTACAACTTCTTCTGGTGGTTCTACTGCCAAATGGCTTACCCCTGAAGAGAAAGCTTTGGATGGCACATTTGTCCAAAACAAGGGACGTTTGCCCGTGCCTATCACCGGACAATATATGATAGGTAGTCACTATGGCAGCAATCTGTCAGGAATGGCACGAGTCCAGTTGGATAACAAGGGAACCAACTATGTTGGTCGAGCAGGCGCTCGAGCTCGTGCGGTCTTTGACGGAGAGGTTAGTGCGGTATTCTCATTTGGTGGAATGAAGAATATCTTGGTACGTCATGGTAGCTACATATCAGTCTATTGTAATCTGAGTTCGGTGATTGTCACCAAGGGCCAAAAGGTGAAAGCCCGTGACCTTCTGGGTACAGTAGCCGATGACGGTACAGGACAATATGTCTTGCACTTCCAGTTGCGGCAGGAAACGAAAAAGCTCAATCCTGAGGCATGGATAGGCCGTTGAGCATCTGTAAGTAGAGCTCAATGGCTTCCTGAATTTCGGTGATTCGGATGTATTCGTCGGCAGTGTGACTGCGACAGCTTTGTCCAGGTCCCATTTTGATGCTAGGGAATAACATGAGTGCTTGGTCACTCAACGTGGGACTTCCAAAAGGAACACGACCGAGTGATACTGCACGTTGCACCAAAGAGTGATTGGGAGAGATACGACTGGAGTTGAGACGAAATGATCTGGCGTGTACTTCGCTATGTATGTGTTGGCAAATCGTCTCGTAGATTTCCTGGTTGCTATAGCATTCGTTGCTGCGAATGTCGACTGTAAATGTGCATTGGTCGGGAATCACATTGTGTTGTGTTCCGCTATTGATGATAGTCACAGTCATTTTGACAGGACCTAACATGTCGCTTTGATCAGGGAACTGATAGGAACGAAACCATTGAATGTCATCCAAAGCGTGATAAATGGCATTGTCACCCTCATTCCGTGCTGCATGTCCTGCTTTGCCATGTGCGGTGACATCCAACACCATCAGTCCTTTTTCAGCAATAGCAGGTTGCATTCCCGTAGGTTCGCCTACGAGAGCTACGTCGATGTGTGGTAGTTGGGTGAGTGCAAGCTCTATGCCGTTCTTTCCACTGACTTCTTCTTCCGCCGAAGCGAGAAATATCAGGTTGTAGGTTTGTGAGGTTTCGCGCAGTTGTCGAAACACTTGTAGGAGAGAGACCAGTGATGCTCCATCGTCGTTACTGCCTAGGCCATATAGATAATCACCTTCTTGGGTTGCCTTGAATGGATCACGTGTCCAGGCGGACACGGGTTTGACAGTGTCGATATGTGCGTTGAGCAGAAGGGTCGGACGATTGCCTTGATACCCGGGAGCAATACTCCATATATTATTCTCTAATCGGTGCGGAGAGAGCCCCTGTTCTGTCATGATTTGGTATAATAAATCTGCAGATTGAGCTTCGTTGCGGCTGGTGCGAGGAATTTCTATCAGTTGCTTCAAAAGGCTAACAGCCTCGGATGTCAAGAGTGTTGTGTCCATTTTTACCATATATGTGTCAACAAAGTTAGGCAAAATAACCGATTATGTCAAATTTTATTTGGTGTTTTGCGTGGTAAATGCTATCTTTGTGCTATCTAAACTGTGATATCATGCAGAATCAAAGTCCTTTGTCCACTCTTATCCATTCCCAAGCCAAAAAGTATGGTGATCGTGTGGCTATGCGCTATCGTGACTATCAGGCTGGCGTGTGGAAGGACATTTCATGGAAACAGTTCTCGCGCAATGTCAGTTTAGTGAGCAACGCATTGCTCCATCTTGGCGTGGGAATTCAGGAAAATGTAGCATGTTTTTCTCAAAATATGCCGGAATGTCTTTGTCTGGATTTCGGCGCTTATGGAATTAGGGCTGTCACTATTCCTTTTTATGCTACCAGCAGTGAGATGCAAGTGACTTATATGGTGAGTGATGCTAACATTCGCTATATTTTTGTTGGTGAACAGTATCAATACGACACCGCATTTCGTGTACTGCAATTTGCGCCCCATGTCAGACGTCTTATAATTTTAAGTAAGGACGTCAAGAAGAATCCTCAAGACCAAAATCGTAGCATCTATTGGGATGAATTCTTGCAAATGGGACAAGATAACCCCAATCCGGAAGAGATAAAAAAACGTACTGCAGAGTTGGATCAGGATGATCTTGCTAATATCTTGTATACTAGTGGTACGACGGGCCTAAGCAAAGGTGTTATGCTCACTCATCGCATGTATTCTACTGCTATCAAGGCTCATGTGGGTGCATTGAATGTAAGTGAAAAGGATGTTGTGTTGAACTTCCTACCGTTTACTCATGTCTTTGAACGTGCGTGGACCTATCTTTGTATTGCAGAAGGAGCCACTTTGGCGGTGAATTTGAAACCGCAAGATGTCTTGCAGAGTCTGCGTGAAGTACATCCCAGCTGCATGTGTGCCGTTCCACGATTCTGGGAAAAGGTGTATGCAGGGGTTCAAGAGAAGATCAACACGAGCAGTCCTATGCAAAAAAAGTTATTGCAAGATGCTTTGCGTGTAGGTCGTGAATACAATGTCCAGTATCGAATGCGTGGCCTCAATCCTCCTCTGGGATTGAAAATGCAGTATCATTTTTATGAAAAGACGATCATTGCCTTGTTGCTAAAGACTTTGGGCTTGGAAAATCACAATTTCTTCCCCACAGCTGGAGCTGCAATTCCCCCTGCTGTCGAAGAATTCATCCATTCTGCGGGCATCATGATGATTGCTGGATATGGTATGACCGAAACTACGGCAACGGTTACTTGCGACCGATGGAATAAACCAATCTCGGTAGGTTCTGTAGGCCGTTTGCTAAATGGTGTTCAGTTAAAGATCGGTGAAAATAATGAGGTGCTGCTCAAGGGCGACACCATAACTAAGGGCTATTTCCGAAAAGCGGAGGTGACCGCTAATGCTATTGACGGGGAAGGCTGGTTCCATACGGGAGATGCTGGATACATGAAGGATGGCGAACTTTATCTTACAGAGCGTATCAAGGACTTGTTCAAAACAAGTAATGGCAAGTATATTGCTCCCCAGCTGCTGGAATCAAAATTCTGTGTAGATCGTTACATAGATCAGATAGTAATCATTGCTGACCAGCGCAAATTCGTGTCAGCACTGATTGTTCCAGAATATAAGCTGCTGGAAGAATGGGCCAAGGATTATAACATTTCTTATAATAGCATTTCGGATTTGTGCGAAAATCCCAAAGTTATCAAGTTCGTTCAAGATAGAATTGATACTTTGCAACAAGAGTTTGCACACTATGAACAAGTGAAACGAATTACCTTGTTGCCAGAACCATTTAGTCTAGAGAAGGGCGAGTTGACGAACACCTTGAAGGTGAAGCGTCCGGTGCTCAATAAAAATTATAAAAGTCAAATCGAAAAAATGTACGAGGAGTAATCCCCATGATAACGTTAGATCAATTAAAAGAAGTAAAAGAACGCACAGAACAGCTCAATCGTTACCTAAACATCGACCAGAAGAAGATGCAGTGGGAAGAGGAGCAGTTGCGAACACAGGATCCTGGCTTTTGGGATGACCAGAAGCGTGCCGAAGCCCAAATGAAACTAGTGAAGGGTCTGGAAAAGTGGATAAAAGGATACGCTGAAGTCAAGGCCATGGCAGACGAACTGGACTTGGCTATGGAGTATTATAAAGAGGAATTAGTAACAGAAGAAGAGATCGACGAACTCTATGCCAAAGCTCTTACCTCCATTGAAGATTTGGAGTTGAAGAACATGTTGCGCCGTGAGGAAGATCCTATGGATGCTGTACTCAAGATCAATGCTGGTGCAGGTGGTACAGAGGCGCAGGATTGGGCTCAGATGTTGATGCGTATGTATATGCGATGGGCAGAGTCTAATGGGTACAAGTGTGTCGTGAGCAATCTGTTGGATGGTGATGATGCAGGTATCAAGACTTGTACGCTAGAGATAATGGGCGAGTTTGCTTATGGCTATCTCAAGAGTGAGAATGGCGTGCATCGTCTTGTTCGCGTGTCTCCTTACAATGCTCAGGGTAAACGCATGACCTCTTTTGCTTCTGTCTTTGTGACCCCCTTGGTAGATGATACCATAGAGGTTAATATCGAGCAAGCTCGCATCTCTTGGGATACTTTCCGCTCAAGTGGTGCTGGAGGTCAGAATGTTAATAAGGTAGAATCCGGTGTGCGATTGCGTTATCAGTACAAGGACCCCTATACTGGTGAAGAGGAGGAAATCCTTATTGAGAACACAGAGACTCGTGACCAGCCTAAGAACAAAGAAAACGCCTTACGTTTGCTGCGTTCAATGTTGTATGACAAGGAATTGCAGCACCGAATGCAGGAACAGGCAAAGGTGGAGGCTGGCAAGAAGAAAATTGAGTGGGGCAGCCAGATCCGCAGTTATGTATTTGATGATCGACGCGTCAAGGATCATCGTACCAACTATCAAACCAGCGATGTAACAGGTGTGATGGATGGTAAGATTGATGCTTTTATCAAGAGTTACCTGATGGAGTTTGGCGCAGAGGAAACAGAATAATTACAATTAAAAATTAATACTATGAGTCAGAAACAAGAAAGAAAGGCAAGAAAGGCAGCAGAACGTGCTGCACGTGAGGAACAGCAGGCTCGCAAGGTGGTTTATTATATTGCCGGTGCTTTGGCATTGGGCGCCATCGCGCTGATAATTCTATTCTCTCTCTAAATGCATTTTGAGATAGAACGTAAGTTCTTGGTCGTTGGTGAATTTAAGAATCAGGCTTACGATCACACCCGTATCCAACAAGGTTATATAGCCTCTGGTAAGGGACGAACAGTTCGTGTCCGGATTCGTGGCGATAAAGGATATCTGACAATCAAGGGGCCTGGAAGTCCTGGTAGATTGGCTCGATATGAATTCGAAAAGGAGATATCTGTCGAGGATGCACGCGATCTGATGTTGATATGCGAACCAGGTGTGATAGACAAGACCCGGTATCTTGTCAAAGGACCAGATGGCAGACACATCTGGGAGATAGATGAGTTTTACGGAGAGAATGAAGGCCTGATAATGGCCGAGGTGGAGCTAGAAGGCGAAAATGATCCTTATGAGAAGCCAGACTTCATAGGTCGTGAGGTTACAGGAGATGTTCGCTTCTATAATAGCCACATGCGTCAAAATCCTTATCGTCTCTGGAAAGACCAGATATAACAAGGTATAGATACAATGGCAACGCCTATACTGTTTGCAACAAAGTCGAGCCAATCGCCGCTTCTACATGTTGTACAATAGGCTTGCATGAGTTCTAATATCCCGCTCATAACGATGGGAGCCACTACGGCTCCTATTGTTGTTTTTATCCATTCTGTTTTTTTGTGACGATAGAGGTACTCACACCATATTACAAAACTCAAGGTCCCATACATTACAAAATGTACCCATTTGTCCAGTAAACTGATATCTTGGAGTTGCGGAACCTCGGGAATCGGAATAAGAGAAATAATTGTAATAATTGTAGCAATTGTAATTGAAAGAGGATATTTCTTATATGCTATTTGTACCATAGTGTGCTGATATTTGTGTAATTTGTTGCAAAAATACAAGAAAAAGTTGTAATTTTGTACTCAGTTGGATATATTTCTAACAAAAAATAAACATGACAACATCAGATAGAGGTAATTTTGGAAGTAGATTAGGTGTCATATTAGCATCAGCAGGTTCTGCAGTAGGACTTGGCAATATATGGCGTTTCCCCACCGAGGTTGGCCGTAATGGAGGCGCTGCCTTTATTCTTGTATACTTGTGTTTTGTAGCAATGCTAGCTTTGCCCGTGATGATTTCCGAGTTTGTTATCGGACGTGCTAGTAAAGCCAACACAGTAGGCGCATATCGTGTATTGGCACCTGGAAAGCCTTGGATAGTTGCTGGTTTCATGGGTGTGATAGCAGGTGTGCTTATCTTGTCGTTCTATTCTGTTGTTGCAGGCTGGACCTTGCATTATACAGTAGAATCATTAAGTAATCAACTGACTCCTGATAAGGATTTCTTAAAGGTGTTCAATGATTTTGTTTCAAATCCTTGGAAACCTTTGATATATCAGTACGTCTTCCTTTTGATGACATATCTAGTTGTGGCTCGAGGGGTTGAGGCTGGTATTGAACGCTTCAGCAAGGTTATGATGCCTTTGCTCTTGGCTATTATTGTCATGCTTGCGTGCAGTTCTATGGCTATGCCCGGTGCAAGCGAGGGATTACGCTTTTTGCTCAAACCGGATTTCTCTAAGGTAACAACAGGTGTCGTGTTGAGTGCAATGGGACAAGCCTTCTTCTCTTTGAGCGTAGGTATAGGCTGTCTTGCCACTTATGCTTCCTATTTCCGGAGAGACACCAATTTGGTAAAATCTGCCGCTGGTGTCTGCGCGATAGATTCTATGGTGGCAATCTTGAGCGGATTTATTATCTTCCCAGCTGTATTTTCAGTAGCCGGAGTTGAGGCCGATGCTGGTCCGGGTCTTGTGTATATAACATTACCCAATGTATTTAACATGGCTTTTAGCAAAGTTCCACTTTTGGGTTACGTCTTCTCAGGCCTGTTCTACATTTTACTTTTGTTAGCAGCCTTGACCAGCACTATTTCTATGCACGAAATTGCCACCGCGTTTGTGCATGAAAACTATAAGATCTCTCGAAACAAAGCCGCAGTGATAGTAACAATTATCTGTATTGTTTTGGGAACTGCTTGTTCACTTTCCTTCGGAGTTTGGAGTGATGTTAAGATATGGAACCGCGGATTCTTCGATTTATTTGATTTCTTGACCGCAAAGTTCATAATGCCATTGGGTGGCATCCTGATTGCCATGTTTGTAGAGTGGTATCTTGATCGTAAATTTGTTGTCCGTGAATTGACAAATGATGGAACAGTTCGCGTATGGGGCTTGCGTTTCCTGTTGTTTTTAATTCGATGGGTTGCTCCTATTGGTGTAGGTATAGTTTTTGTCAACGAGTTGGCTAATTAAGGAGAAAGGTATTAGATGAAAGAAACCAGAGGTAGTTTTGGAAGTAAAATAGGTGCTATACTTGCTGCGGCAGGTTCTGCTGTGGGATTGGGTAACATATGGCGTTTTCCTACAGAAGTTGGAAACAATGGCGGAGCTGCGTTTTTGATAGTGTATCTGGTATGCGTGCTTCTTGTGGGTATTCCCGTTATGGTAAGTGAATTCTTGATAGGTCGTCATACACACGCCAACACGATTACTGCTTTTAGTAAGTTGGCTCCTGGGAAGTGGTGGCGTATTGAAGGCATTGAGGGGGTCTTTATAGCTTTTTTAATCTTATCTTATTATATTGTAGTTAGCGGGTGGACTTTACATTACACCGTTGCTTCTTTTCTTAACCACTTGTCGATAGACCAAGATTATGGCCAGTATTTCACTAATCTGGTGAGCAATCCATGGGAACCTGTGATATATGCTGCCATATTTATGGGAACTGTTCACATTGTTATAACGAGAGGAGTGCAAGATGGCATTGAGAGGTTTAGCAAGGTGATGATGCCTATGTTGCTGTTCATCATTGCTATTTTGGTTATCTG
Organism: Bacteroidaceae bacterium; assembly: GCA_045600505.1. Classification (GTDB taxonomy): domain Bacteria; phylum Bacteroidota; class Bacteroidia; order Bacteroidales; family Bacteroidaceae; genus Physcousia. Next base: position 6,028 of record JAZRYA010000081.1, on the reverse strand, counting down.
CTCATTCTCCATGCCTGGTTTTGAAAAGGGCGTGGAGTTCTTGCTGAAGCCAGATTTCTCTAAACTTGATGCTGGTGTTATTCTTAGCGCAATGGGCCAAGCATTCTTTTCTTTAAGTTTGGCAATGGGATGCCTGTGCACTTATGCTAGTTATTTCGGCCCGAAAACAAACTTGATGAAAACGGCCTTTAGTGTAAGCGTTATAGATACTTTTGTCGCTGTCTTGAGTGGCTTTATTATTTTCCCTGCAGTTTTTTCAGTCCCCGGGGTTGAGCCAAACGAGGGTGCGGGTTTAGTGTTTATTACACTGCCTAATGTGTTTAATATGGCCTTCCATAATGTTCCTCTGCTTGGGTACTTGTTCTCTGGATTATTCTATATCCTCTTGTTGTTGGCAGCACTTACTAGTGCAATATCCCTGCATGAACCTGTCACAGCCTATTTGCATGAGTCCTGGGGATTCTCTCGAAAGCATGCCGCATTGATGGTTTCTGCTGGGTGTATGACACTCGGTGTTGCATGTTCACTCTCAATGGGTCCATGGAGTGATTTTACGGTAGGTGGTCTTTGCTTGTTTGATCTCTTTGATTTTGTATCAGCCAAGGTGATAATGCCTATAGGAGGTATTTTGATTTGCTTGTTTACCGGATGGTACCTTGATCGCAAACTCGTTCGAGATGAGATCACGAATCATGGCGCACTAAGAATTCCATTCCTTGGTGTATATGTTTTTCTGATTCGTTGGGTTGCTCCTTTGGCAATCGCTATTATTTTTGTCAACGAACTTCTAAAGTCTTAGCTTGTGCCCATCCTTGATCCTTCCAAGCGCGAGCGAAGAGGGCTGATAATGCTGCTTATGGCATTGTTGCTCTTCTGGTTGGTAGGATTTGTTTTGTTGTACCCCGACCAAAAGGGAAAACAACAAGTCGGATTTGACGAAACGAAAGAGTTGGATTATCATGTACAAACGACAGATTCTATCAGGAATAAATATTATGCAGTTCCTGAAAATCGAGTTGAGACGTTTCCCTTTGATCCTAATACGGCAGATAGTACAACCTTGCTACGTTTGGGCTTCCAACCTTTTATGGTTAGGAATATATATAAGTATCGCGCGCGTGGCGGGCGATACCATACTCCAGAGGAAGTTAGTCGCATCTATGGAATGACCCATGAATTGTGGGATCGTATATACCCATGTATTCAAATTGCAGAGAAGTACAAGTACATGGAACCTGTACAGTCTTCTGAAAGACGAGACCTCGTTCGCCGTGATAGCATACCGGTGTCTCATTCAAATAATATGTCACCAGGAGAAAAAATTCCCATCAATGGTTCCGACACTTTGCAGTTGCAACGAATCCCCGGTATTGGTCCTTATTATGCAAGAGTAATTGCTAAGTATCGTGACCAACTGGGAGGATTCGTTTCCCTTTCACAGTTGGATGAAATCGATGAATTACCAGAAGATTTCTCTCCTTGGTTTTATCTTGATGATGTAGATATTCGCCAAATCGATGTAAACAAGGCTACTCAACGCGAGTTGGTGCGTCATCCATATCTACGGGTGCGTCTGGCACTTCCTATTATAGACCATCGTAGGAAATATGGAACTTTTCGTAATCTGCAAGAATTGCGCAGGTTGCCAAATTTCACAGATAAGGATATAGAGCGGTTGGAACCTTACATAAAGTTCTGATATTTCAGAGCGTGATGTAGGCAAGAGAGCCTAGACTGATAACAATCCACAGCAAGATGCCCTGTATCATAGGTTTCACACCGACTTGTTTCAATACGTTTCTACTCAAGCTTGCCCCAATGAAGAACATGGAAAGAATTAACCCTTTGCGGGCAAGTTTATTGATGCTTTGACCGATCACGGTACCCCAATCTCCACAGATGTCGGAATTGCTCAGTACATAGGTGTTGAAAATAATTGCGGCAATAAACCAGAGAATAAACATAGGGACAGGCAATTTGCGTTTCCCTTCACCCTGATTCTTGAAGAATAATCCAGTAACAAGAGCCAAAGGTACAATCCACAAGGCTCGTGTCAGTTTGATTGTTGTTGCAATCTCAAGGGCTTCTTCGCTAAATGCAGCACCTGCACCGACTACACTGCTGGTGTCGTGAATGGCAATGGCAGCCCATGTGCCAAATTGCTTGTCGTCCATGCCGAGAAAATGTCCTAGGACGGGGAATATAAACAAGGCGATGGCGTTTAATACAAAGATAGTAGCCAGGGCAACACTCATGTCACTGTCTTTGGCCTTGATGACAGGGCCCACTGCAGCAATAGCGCTACCGCCACAAATCGCAGTGCCAGAGCTGATAAGATAAGCCGTATCACGATTGACTTTCAATATCTTGTATCCAATAAACATACCAAGAATCATAGTGCCGATAACACTGATGATCGTAAATAGCATGCCTTCCTTGCCACTCTGTAGAGATTTCATTAAGTTCATGCCGAAGCCCAAGCCAACCACGCTGTATTGTAGAAGCATTTTGGACATTTTCTTATTAAAAGTAGGACATGGCTGGCCCAAGGTCAGCGCAAAAACAAGACCTAGGAAAAGAGCAATGGGAGGAGTTATAACATTGAATGCTTGAAGGCCTGGAATATAATCTGTTAGAAGTAAAACAGTAAGTATGCCCAGGACGCCGTAATAGACGTTTTTACTAAGAGTGTTCATAACAAACATGTTTTAGTGTTACAAAAAAACACCGACGGGATGAACTGTCGATGTTTATTTTGTGGTGCCACCAGGAATCGAACCGGGGACACAAGGATTTTCAGTCCTTTGCTCTACCAACTGAGCTATGGCACCTGCTCATTTGCGGATACAAAGGTAAGAAAAAACTTCCACACCCGCAAGTGATTTGTAGAAATTTAGTCTTGCAAGGGGTTCCAGCCTTGTGCTTTCAGCTCAAATTCATTACCATCACGGCTGATGAGCGCTTTACCCAAACTTTCCTTGGTCATGTATCCAATCACTTTGATATCAGGAATCTGGCTTACCTTGTCGTTGTCAGTAAGAGGTACAGTAAAGAGGAGCTCGTAATCTTCACCTCCATTCAGAGCGCAAGTGGTCACGTTCATATTCAACTCTTCTGCCATTACCGCCGTTTGGTAATCCAAAGGAATTCTTTCTTCATAGACGCGGCAACCTAGATGGCTTTGGCTACAGATATGCAGCAATTCACTGCTTAATCCGTCGCTGATGTCTATCATGCTTGTAGGTCGTATACCTGCTTGTGCTAGAGCCTCGATGATGTCGCGACGTGCTTCGGGTTTCAACTGGCGTTCCAATAGGTACTCTTTGCCTCCGAAATCTGGTTGTGCCTGTTCTAGTTCTTGGATGGCACGGTTGTCTCCTCGCTTTTGGGCTTCTGCCATCTGCTGGTTGAATATGGATTTTTCTCTCTCCAACAACTGCAGCCCCATATATGCTGCACCCAGATTGCCACTTACGCAGATGAGGTCAGTCTCTCTTGCCCCATTGCGGTATACAACATCTTCAGGTCGAGCTTCGCCAATAGCAGTGATGCTGATGGCCAATCCTGTCATACTAGAGGTGGTGTCGCCGCCGACAACATCTACATGGTGTTGCTCACAAGCCAATCGTATTCCGGTATATAGCTCTTCGATGTCCTCGATTGAGAACTTTTTGCTGATAGCAAGACTTACAGTGATCTGTCGAGGAGTGCCATTCATGGCGTAGATGTCACTTAGATTGACCATCGCAGATTTATAGCCTAGGTGGCGCAGAGGAACATATTGCAAGTCGAAGTGCACGCCTTCCATCAGCAAGTCTGTAGTGACCAGCAGCTGATGATCGCCAGGGTATTGCAGTACGGCACAATCGTCACCTACACCCTTGCAAGTGCTTTTGTTCTCCAATTTTATGTTTTCGGTGAGTCGCTTGATAAGTCCAAACTCACCCAGTGTTGCTATTTCACTCATTGGTTAACTTCGTTTTATCATCTCGCGCATGATGTCGGCCATAAGGGGCTGAACTTTGTTGGCAGCCTCTTGTACCTCTTCATGGCTAACTTCTACTATCTGTCCTTCAATGCCAAGGTCTGTAATGATGCTGACACCAAACACACGAATACCGCAGTGATGTGCAACGATGACCTCAGGCACTGTGCTCATTCCGACGGAGTCTGCTCCCAGACGGTAGAACATGCGGTATTCTGCCGGTGTCTCAAAGGTGGGACCTTGAGTACCCAGATAGACTCCATGCTGAACCTTGATTCCCTTTTCTGCTGCAATCTGGTCAGCCATCGCAATGAGTTGATGGTCGTATGCCTCGTGCATGTCGGGGAAGCGAGGACCTGTGGGGAAGTTTTTTCCACGTAGGGGGTGCTCGGGGAACAAGTTGATATGGTCTGTGATAATCATCAGGTCGCCAATTTCAAAGTTAGGATTAGTTCCTCCTGCGGCGTTGCTAACAAAAAGTGTCTTGATCCCCAACTCGTACATGACGCGGATAGGGAATGTCACTTCCTTCATCGAGTATCCCTCGTAGAAGTGGAATCGGCCTTGCATGGCGATGATATCCTTTCCCCCGAGTTTGCCAAAGAGCAGACGCCCGCTGTGTCCCTCGACGGTGGATACGGGGAAGTTGGGTATATCTTGGTAGCTGATACTGCTTTCGATTTCTATCTCGTCGGCTAGTCGTCCCAGGCCCGTGCCAAGAATAATGGCAGTAGTGGGCGAGGAGCTCATCTTAGCCTTTAGCCAGGATGCTGTTTCTTGAATTTTTGAGTACATAGCCTGTTATCTTTTCGTTAAATGTTTCTGATTCATTTCTCATTATTTCCACCTCGACGGGCAGAGTGTATAGCGCCTTACGCACATCTTCGCTCAAACCTGCAAGTTGCATCAGCCGGGTTGCATCCTTTTCCGTGGTGATGACGAGTTTTGGCTCTTCCATGGTTTGGAATCTGAGATTTATCTCCTCGACATCTGCTGCAGAGAAGTAATGATGGTCGGGGTAGGCCAAAGAATGGATGTTGTGCGTGTATTGTTGCAAATCCAGTTGCATCTGCTCGGGTGACGCTATGCCTGTGAGCAAGAGCACATGCTCTTTTTCTAGCTTTTCCAGCGGAAGAGATTCTCCTTGGGCAAACAAGGGAGAAAGCTTCCCGTACTTCAGTGTACTGAAATATAGTTTCTGATAAGGCTTCAGGTCTAGCGCCTTTTGCACTACGCGGAATCCCATGGGCTTGATGTCGCGTGGACATTTGGTGACAATGACGATGTTGGCTCGGTTCTTTTCGTCTTGTGATTCGCGTAATCTGCCAGCCGGCAACAGTTTGTCGTCTGTTATCATGCGGTGGTAATCCACCAGCAGAATGTTGACGCCAGGTTTTACATACCGATGTTGATAGGCGTCGTCCAGCAGGATGACTTCTACATCGCGAGTTTCCTCGTCGTTGCACAATCGTTCTATACCATGCCTACGATTGCCGTCTACTGCCACATAGATGTCGGGAAACTTTTGCTTCATCTGCCATGGCTCATCACCGATTTGCTCCATCGGAGTGTCCATGCTTGCCAACATGTAGCCTTTGCTTTTCCGCTTGTAACCTCGACTCAGCACGGCCACTTTGTATTGCTTGGAGAGCAGGCGTATCAGATATTCTGCATGTGGTGTCTTTCCCGTTCCTCCAACAGTGATGTTTCCTAGACTGATGATAGGTATGTCGTAACTTTGGGAGGGGAGCACACCCATATCAAAGAGGGTGTTGCGCACACCGACACCGAATCCGTAGATCCAGCTCAGGGGCAACAGCCATTCGTTGATGCGGATGAGGTCTCCTTCCATGGTGTTATTTTTGTTGACAGACGATTAATGAATGTTGGGGTCAAAGGGCATACGCATCTGGATGCGATCCAGCGTGTTTACGTTGCGTACCAGCGAGAATGTGGTGTAGTACTCTCCCAGGGTAGCGCGCATGCTGCTCTCCAGGTAATTGTTTGACTTCTCGTTCAATAGTCCTTCGTACCAAGGGGTGG
>JAZRYA010000080.1:0-4552 GCA_045600505.1 Bacteroidaceae bacterium | reverse complement strand
ATAGGTTTACAGTCAACATTTAACAGTACTAATTAATGCAAGTCAACTTTATTTAGGAACAATTTTAACCCGGTCAACTTATTTTAGGAACAAGGCATAAAACTGAACTAAAACAGTCAACCTATTTTAGGAAAGTACAGTTCGTGACTTTTCTCGTGACTTTTTCGCAATATTGTAAGTGTGTTTAACTAGTTGACAATCAATAATATGCGGACATTCTTGTGACAAAATCCAGCCTGCATCCCTAATCTTTTATTATATGCGTGCATAATGCGCGTATGCAGAGGTATATATAGAGATTTTCTTACCGAAGCATCGATTTTGTCACAAGGTGGCGCGTTAGTAGTTGACAATCAATAGGTTGCAAATTCCGATTTACCATGAAAAAGTCACGAGAAAAGTCACGGAAAGGGATGGCCAATGATATTTTTTGAATAAATCTTGTGAAAAATGTTTCCGGTGATCCACTTTTTACTATCTTTGCAAGATCTAACGCGAAATGGCAGATGAAGCAGAAACAAGCAGTGATCAAGGCCCTGGAAATTCTGGGTGGTAAGGGGCACCTGAAATGGATACAGCTGATAGCACCACTCATCCCCGATGTGGTGTGGACGACCAAGACACCAGAGGCCAGTGTGCGCCGCCTGGTGCGCCAGTACCCCGACGAGATCATCCCGTTGAGTGGTGGCCAGTATGAACTGGTTGCTCACCGCAAAGAGCAAGATAGGTTGGCAGCTGAGAGGATAGAGGCGCAGGAGGAGATAGCCCGTCTGGGTCGACTGACACTGGAAAAGGTGGTGGACTATGCCAAAGGACGTCATGACTACGATGAGGCCAAGCCCATTGTGGCCATGTTGGACAAGGTATTCCGCAGCCAGGCTACTCCCGAGGAATTGCAGTTGATAGACAGCATCGAGCAATATTACATCCAGCGTGACTATCCCAAACGTCAGCCCAGCACCCCAGAAAATGCCTTGCACCAGGTGGTGCTTCACCAAAACAATTACATCCAGGGCTCGGAACTGACCCCTGCGCTAGAAAACCACACCAATCAATAAGTAGACCATGACTGAACAAGAGAAAAAGGAGCTGGCCGACCTGTTTGAGGCCATGGGGCAGACGGATGCCAAGTTTCAGATAGGTCAGGTGGTGGGGTCGCAGACCAATCACATCTATCTGGGTGACAGAGTGCGCCAGACCGCACCCAAGGAGGAACCCACACCAGAACCAGCCGCACCACAGTTGCCGAAAGAACTGAACACGGAGAAAGGCCTTGCGTTGCTGGCCAAACTGCAGGGTTCCGGCGTGCTGGACGCGCAGATGCAGCCCGTGGATTTGTCGCTGGGCAGGATGTCCATACTGGCCTATGCCATGTCTAGGCAATTGTGGAAAGCGAGGCGCTGGGCGCCATTCGAGGCCCTGTGGGGTGTCAAGAACCTGGCGCAGAAGTTTGATACCATCAAAGGAAGCGCAAAATATTTCGACACAGAAAAACGCAGATTTTTAGATCTGTGTAAGTAACTAAGAAACATCACTTTACTACACTGGGTATAACGGGTATGATAACCGGTTATACCCAGTTTTTCTTTGCCCTTTGTCGTAACTTTGCATCGATTTTAAAACCTAATTTACAAAGTTATGATACAGAAAGATTATGAGATTGAGAAGCTCTTCATTCAGAGAAATGAGGGCGTGAACATCGACGGACTGAAAATGTCGGGTGTGGGTACCTATGTGGCCGAGACCAAGACATTCACTTTTGTGCAGACGCCCAAGCGACAGAAGTCGTGCGGCAAGAATCCTGCCCTCTACAAGGGCGATTATGCCTCGCTGCGCTTGCACAAGGATGGCTCGTCACGCGTGACCATCACGCTGCAGGCCAAACTGATCGTCGATGAAGTGAAGGACCAGATCATCAAGGAGGTGAGAGAATGTCTGAAGAGAATGTAACCATGCAGCAGAGCACTAGCCCGCTGGCCCTCTTACGCGAGGACCAGCGGGTGCTGGAAGAGATGACCGTGCAGCGCAGCAAGCAGTTGGCTAGCATCGTGCTCGACCGGTATGTCACCCGGATGATGAGTCATGCCGAGGAGATACGTCAGCTGCAAGACGAGAAGAAGAGCCGTATCGTGCTGGAACGTGAGATACGCGAACTGGTGTCGGGTTGTATCGTCGAGCTGTGTGAGGGTTGTCTGGCAGTGACCGAGTATTCCCAGAAGGCGCTGGCCAAGCAGTCGGTCTACATCTTTGTGGGCACGCACTGGCAACTCATCGAGGCCCAGGTCTACATCGATTTTGTGAAGCATGCAGCCCGGCGGTGTGGATTGCCCGGGGTGTATTGCGAGGATCCCGATTTCATGAACAAGGTGTTTGAGCAGGTGGCTTTCCGAGTGTCGGGGCATCGCTGCCAGCGCACCCCGCTGGGCGAGGTGTGGATCAACCTGCTCAATGGTACACTGAAGATTGCCAGCAATGGCGACCTGGACTTTGTGGACCACGACCCCGAGGACTTTATAACCTATTGCATACCATATCGTTATGACGAGCGTGCCACCTGTCCCCGATGGGAGCGATTTGCCGCTCAGGTACTACCCGAGAGGGACCTGCAGGAACTGCTGGCCGAGTACATCGGCTACTGTTTCACCCGCGATTTGAAGTATGAGAAGATGGCCGTATTCTATGGCAGCGGCAGCAATGGCAAGAGTGTGATGCTGGATGTGATAGAGCGCCTGATGGGCAAGCAGAATGTGAGCAACGTCAGTCTGAGCGCCGTGACCACGGACGACGAGAAACGGGCGCTGATAGAGGGTAAGTTGGTGAATATCAGCCACGAGTGTGACAAGAAGTTGGACAATGCCATGATGAAGCAGTTGGTCAGCGGCGAACCCACCGAGGTGCGTCAGCTCTACCGCGGCACACACACGATGTACCAGTATGCCAAGTTCTTCACCTCCTTCAACAGGTTGCCCCCGTCCGAATACACCCACGGTTTCTTCCGCCGCTGGCTGCTGTTCCCCTTCCGCGTCACCATCCCCGATGGCGAGCAGGACACGCAGCTCACAGCCAAGTTGTGCCAGGAACTGCCAGGAATCCTCAACTGGGTGCTGCGCGGGCTGAGAAACCTGGTGCGCAATGGCGGATTCTCGCCCTGCGAGGTGAGTCAGCAGGCTCTCAACGAGTATCGCATGCAGAGCAACAGTGCACTGATGTTCCTGACAGAGTGTTGCACATTGACCGAAAACTGCAACACGAAACTCAAGGACCTCTATCAGTCCTATGGCATGTTTTGTTGTGAGGAGGGCTTGCAGGGTCGCTATGGCAAGGCCGCCTTCCGCGAGATACTGAAGGGGTGGGGCGCCCAGTGCCGCGAGTACCAGGGATGCATCATGTACGATGTCAAGATAAAGGGATAAGTATGGATATATTTACTGAAAAAGTTCGCGAGGTGGATATCGTGAGCATCGCTGAAAGGTTGGGCATGAACCTAGTGAGGAGTGGACGTTTCCAGCGGGCCCTCTGCCCTTGGCACGATGACACGAAACCTTCGCTAGTGCTGGGTGGCAAGGGAAACTTCTGCAAGTGTTTTGCGTGTGGCAACGGGTCGGACAATATCGGTCTGGTGATGCAAAAGAACGGCATGGGATTTATCGAAGCCCGACAGTGGATTGCAGAGCAGTATGGGATAGAAAGCCCCTCTCCTAAATCCTCCCCCTCTATGGGGAGGACTTCTCGAGAGGAAAAAACCTCCCTTCCCATAAGAGAAGAGAATCTGGCTCTCGTAGACTTTGGCCTCACTCTGGCCTCGGCTTACGTCAGTGTCGACAATTCCTTCTCGCGATGCATGGCCCAGGTCTTCCCTCCGGATGTAGTGGACCGAGTGACCAGCATGTACTACCTGGGGCAGTGGGAGGAAAGTGGCAACGAGGACGATGTCCTTTTCCCCAGCATCGACCAGAACTGGGTGGTACGCGACATGAAGATTCAGCATTACTGCACTGATCCTCAGAGTCCCGATTTCTTCCATTGTGACAAGCGCCACATCATGTGGCTGGGTGGACTGAAAACCATTGCTCCTAAGATACCAGCAAATAGTAGGATAGATCGCAACTGCCTCTTTGGCGAGCATCTGCTCACTATGCATCCCTCAGCCGATGTAGTGCTGGTGGAAAGTCCCAAGAACGCTTGTCTGGGTGCTGCCATTCGCCCCGATATGGTGTGGGTTGCCACAGGCAACAAGACGATGCTCAAGCGTGACATTCTGCTCGCCCTGCGCAATCGCCGTGTCATCGTCATCCCGGACCGTGATGCCCACGAGGAATGGAAGCAGGCCCTTGATACTATGCAGGACATTGCCACTTTTCATGTGAGTGATGTGCTGAAGGATATGAAGGAGGAGAAGGGGGATATTGGGGACTATATTTTAATTCATAATTCTCAATTCATAATTCATAATTAGTTCGACATTCGTCTCATCAAGCTAAAGCAGTCGACTACGCTCAGAATGACGGGATGTGAGAGGAATGAATAAATAAAACCTCTGCGTTCTCTGTGT
>JAZRYA010000079.1:0-30377 GCA_045600505.1 Bacteroidaceae bacterium | reverse complement strand
GATGTTCATGGGCTTGAGCAGGTACTCCTCGCCTTCCTCGGGGGTGGTGATGGGGCGGAAGCTGTCTGCACCGTAGTGTGCCCAGTGGCCTGAGGTGACGTAGAGGTTCTTGCCACCGATATGGGGGGTGATTACTTGCTGGTAGCCGTAGCGCTTCTGGATCTTCTTGAGGAAGTCCTCGAGGCGCAGACGCAGTGCGGTGCCCTTGGGCAACCAGATGGGCAGTCCCTTGCCGACCATCTCGCTGAACATGAAGAGCTCCATCTCCTTGCCGATCTTGCGGTGGTCACGCTTCTTGGCCTCCTCGAGCAGCACGAGATACTCGTCGAGCAGCTTCTTCTTGGGGAAGGTGATGGCATAGGGGCGGGTCATCATAGGGCGCTTCTCGTCGCCACGCCCGTAGGCTGTGCTGTCTGAGAGCACCTTGCAGGCCTTGATGGGGGCTGTGCTCATCAAGTGGGGACCACGGCACAGGTCGGTGAATGCGCCCTGGGTGTAGGTGGTGATGTGACCGTCCTCGAGGTCCTCGATCAACTCGTTCTTATAGGTCTGACCACGGTCGCCGAAGAACTTCAGGGCGTCCTGCTTGCTGATGTCCTGGCGCACCAGGGCTTCCTTGCGCTGCACGAGCTCCTGCATCTTCTTCTCGATGGCCTCGAAGTCGGCCTCGCGGATGGTGACTCCCTCGACGGGCATCACATCGTAGTAGAATCCGTTCTCGATAGCGGGGCCGATACCGAACTGCATGCCGGGATAGAGCTCCTGGAGTGCCTCGGCCATGAGGTGAGCACTGGTGTGCCAGAAGGCGTGCTTACCCTCCTTGTCGTCCCACTTGTAGAGCTTGATCTCTGAATCCTCCATGATGGGGCGATTCAGCTCTACAGTTTCGCCGTTGACGCCACAGGCCAAAACGTCCTGGGCCAAACGCTGCGAAATGCTTTCTGCAATCTGCAGACCCGTTACACCTGCCTCGTACTCACGGACAGATCCATCGGGAAAAGTGATTTTAATCATATCTTGTCGTTTATTTATTGCACTATACGGGGTGCAAAGATACGAAAAAAGTACGAAGTACGAAGGGGTTAATTAAATAATTAAGCACCGAGAGGGGCAAAAAGCAGGCCAAAAGGGCTATTTTTTGTCCTTGGAATACTTCTTGATGAGGTTATACGCCTGGTACAATCCCAATTCTCCGGCTTGGGAGAGGTCGCTCAGGCCGTCGTTGGTGTGGCCATCAAGCAGACGGATTACACCGCGATTGAAGTAGGCCTCGGGGAACTGGGGGTCGAGTTCCAGGGTGGCGGAATAGGCCTCGATGGCACGGTCGAACTGGTGCAACTGGACGTAGACATTGCCGATGTTGTACTGGGCGGCGCTGAGATTGGGCGAGAGACGAAGCAGGTGCTGCAGGTCCTCGAGGGCCTGGCCGTAACCGATGCGGGCCTCGTTGGAGGGAGACAGGGGCAAGGTGCCAGCAGGCACACTGGCCATCTGCTGGGCGATGCGCATCTGGGCTCTCAGGAAGAGGGCTGCCTGGTGGTCGGGATGCGAGGCGAGGATGAGTCCCAGGTCGGTGGTGGCGCTCTCGAAATCACGCACATGGTAGTAGTCCATGGCGCGCTGCAACAACTGGTTTTCGGAGGGTTCGCGCTCCTCGATCTGCTGGTCGAGGGCGGTGATGGAATGGAGGTGGCGCTGTATGTCGGTCTCGGTCATAACTCCTTCAGCATCGGTCAGATAGACGGTGCGTGAGAGGGTTCCGCTCTGGTTGAGCGACTCGACGAAATCGTGATAGGGGACGTGCCGCTTGATGTCCGATTCCTTGCGGTAGAAGGAGAGCACATACATGGGCTCGGGCATCAGGTCCGAGGCATGATCCTGCACACGGCCACGATACTCGCTGGCATATTCCTGTTCGGGTTCCTTGGGGTCTTCCTCCACCAGTTTGTCATACTCCTCGGGGTTGCGGGTGGCCTTTTTGCGGGTCTTGGTCTTGCTGCGATAGGTGCCGGTGCGCTTCTCCATCTCGGCCTTGAGCACGCGGAACTCGTCTCGCTCAGCGCCATAGACGTCACCGATTTTCCTGCGGATGGAGGCTCGCGTGCGATAACCTTCCCAGAACTCGGGATAGTCGGTAATCACGGCGGTGATGTCGCGGATAGCGCCCTTGAAATCGCCGGTCTTATCCAGCAGCAAAGCTCTGTTGTACAGGGCAATAGTATTGTCGGGCTCGAGGTTGATGACAAAGTTGAAATCCTCGATGGAGCGGTTGACGTCGCCCACCTCGGCACGCAACAGGGCGCGGTTGAAATGTCCGGTATAATTACCAGGTTCTATCTCCAGCGCTGCGTCGTAGTCGCTCATGGCGCCTCGCAGGTTGGACTGGTGGTAGCGGGCCAGGGCACGGTTGATATAAAGACCTGCCTTGCGGGGGAGTTGCAGGATGGCCTTGTCCAATTCCTGTTCGCCCTGGCTATAGAGCCCTCGGTTGCAGGAGATGGCGGCTCGCATGCTCCACGCGGGTCCCTCGTAGGGGTTGGCCTCGAGACTGCGGTCCAACCATTCCAGGGCACGGGTCGAGTCCTCGCGGGTGAGGGCTATCTGGGCCTTGAGGGTATAGTTCTCTGCCTCCTTGGGCCAGATCTTGATCATCTGGTCGAGGGTGCTGTCGGCGCGGTCATAGAGCTTCTGCTCTATCTGGCACAGGGTGAGGTTGTGCCAACTGTTGGCATTGCGGCTATTGAGGTGAACCGACTGTTCGTAGTCCTGCTCGGCCAGGTCGTAGCGCTGGGTGTTGACTCGGCAGAGGCCACGCAGCACATAGTTCTTCTCGGCATAGGGATTGCGCTCGATGGCTTGGGAGCAATCGGCGTCAGCACCCATGAAATCCTCGAGATAAAACTTGGCAAGGCCGCGGAAAAAGTAGGGCTCGGCTAGGTGGGGCTTGGCATTGATGACCATGTTGAAGCGCTGGATACTCAGGACATAGTCCTCGTAATATAACGCATTGCGCCCCATCAGCATGACGCGTTCAGTGTTGATCTGAGCGTGCACGACAATGGGGAACAACAGGGTCAAAAGCCAGCGCCAGCGCATGGGCTTACTTTCTCATTTTCACCTTGTAGGAGCAAGAGAACTTGCCCTTGAGCAAGGCTTGGAGTTTGCTCTTGACGAGCTGCTTGCGCAGTCCGGTGAGGTGGTCGGTAAACACCTTGCCATCCAGGTGGTCAAACTCGTGCTGCATGACGCGGGCCAGGTAACCGGTGATCCACTCGTCGTGCTCGACAAAGTTCTCGTCCTGATAGGTGACGCGGATGCGAGTGGGACGGCGCACAGTCTCGTGGATACCAGGCAGAGAGAGGCAGCCCTCCTCGCTGGTGTCGGTCTCGCTGTCGTCGTACTCCTCAATCTGGGGATTGATGTAGACGTGACGGAAGTCCTTGTACTCGGGCATGTCCTCGCTGATGAGATCGAGGTCGATGATCACCAGGCGGATGGGCAGACCGATCTGGGGTGCTGCCAGGCCGATGCCCTCGCTGCGTGCCAGGGTGTCCCACATGTTCTGGATGAGTTCGGGCAACTGGGGATAGTCCTGGTCAATATCCTCGGCCACCTGACGCAACACGGGCTGGCCGAATGTGTAAATAGGCAAAATCATACTTGTTCGGTTCTTGGTTTTATCGTTCACAAAACGGTTCCCTATCAGGAACCCTATTATGAATGGAGGATTAGATCTTCCTCTCGAGCCATCCTTGCAGAATAATGCAAGCGCTTATCTCGTCGACCAGGGCCTTGTTTTGGCGTGCCTTCTTGCCGATGCCACTGGCCAGCATGGTCTGGTGAGCCATTACGCTGGTATAGCGCTCGTCCCACCAGTCGACGGGAATGTCGGGCAGGGCCTTGCGGAGCTGACCCACAAAACTGCGTACGCGAGGCAGATTGTCGCTGTCCTGACCGTTGGTCTGGCGAGGCAGTCCCACCACAAATCGCTCCACGGGTTCGCGCTTGACGTAGTCTTGCAGAAACTTCAGCAGCTCTCGTGTGTCGACGGTGGTCAGCCCATTGGCTATTATCTGCAAAGGGTCCGTCACAGCAATACCTGTGCGACGGACCCCGTAATCTATAGAGAGGACTCTACTCAAACTATATATATAAGGTGATTATTTTGCGTAGAGCAACCAAGCACCCTGATAAGCAGCAGACAACTTGTCGCGCAGAGCAGCAGCCTGATTCTTGGTGTCGTAGCTAGCAGCTACTACACGGTAGAAATCCTGACCATTGACAACAGCCTTGACAACGGTAGAGCCATAACCCTGACCCTGCAGCTTCTGGCACAGAGCAGTAGCGTTTGACTGAACACCGAAACTACCAACAACTACACCGTAAGACTTCAGAGTAGAACCGCTAACGTAGGTAACGTTCTCAGTGCGTACATTTACGTTGCTATAGTCGGCAGTGGGAGTAGTAACCACAGGAGTGGTAGCCACAGCAGTGTTCTGCTGAGTAGTGGTAGCGACAGTCTGCACGGTAGATGCAGTCTGAGCCTGCTGAGCCTTCTCATAAGCCTTCTTGTAAGCACTCTCGCTGCTCTTACATGAGGTGATAGCCATCACTGAACACAGGGCAACGCCCATCAGAAAAAACTTCTTCATACTTTAATTTTATTTTTGATAATGATTTGCTTCAGATAATTACGGGTACAAAGTTAATTATTAATAGCCTAAAAACCAAACGTCAGCAACAAAAAAAAGTTAAAAAACACCCCCTCTATACCATTTTCTCTAAAAAAATGCCGGTTTATGTAGTGTCATATCCCGAAAAATCGTATCTTTGCCGCTGTCAAACCTCAAAAAAGTAAGATTATGAAAGCATTGAATTTTCTGGTAGCATTCATTGGTGGTGCAGCTGTTGGTGCTGCAGCTGGTCTGTTGTTGGCCCCCGAGAAGGGCGAGGATCTGCGCGAGAAGATCGCCGAGGCTCTGCGCAAGCGTGGCATCCGTCTGGATCGCAAGGAGATGCAGAACCTGGTAGACGAGATCGCCGAGGAGATCAACGCTGCAGAGGAATAATCCCCCTCTGTCACACAGATAACCCGGAACCGCCATGTTCGGATTTGCATTTGACGACACACAACGCTGTATGCGTGAATTGCTACTGGAGGTCAAGTCGTACTTGACCCTCCAGAAGCGGTTCCTGCAGTTGGACTTGACCGAGAAGTTGACCATTTTGCTCTCGGCCATCGCCATTGCGGTGATCTGTCTCATGCTTGGAGGCATGGCCCTATTCTACCTCACCTTTGCCCTGGCCTACTGGATAGGAGAGGTCACGGGTGTGCTGGCTCTCGGCTTCCTGGTTATCGCACTGGCACTTGCCCTGATGCTTGCGCTGGTCTACTACAACCGCAAGCGCTGGATTGTGCAGCCCCTGGCTCGCATGATGGTCACCCTTTTTATCAACCCCGACGACGAGAAGCAGGAGCATGAAGAGAAGTGAATGGATACTGCGGCAGCAAGACGTACTGGCGGCTATACACGAGGAACGTCAACTGGCCCTGGACAAGCTGTCCCAGAGCGGCCACGACATCCGTGACCGTGTGCACGCCGTACTCGATCCCTCTACTGCAGCCATCGAGGAGACTCCATCCGAGCGTATCAGCAGTTTCATCAGTCGAGGCATGACCATCTACGAGGGCGTACGCATCGGCCTTACCGCCATCCGTGCCGTCAGTGCCCTCTTTGGAGGACGTAAGAAGAAGCGCCGCCGTTAATTTTTCTCGCAAGAAACATGAGCGACGGTAACTTCAATCGGGCACTCCTCCCCCACACCCCTTATCAGAGCGGTATGCAAGCCGGCAAGTCAATGGCTCGCATGCATGCTATCGAGTCTTTCCGCCAATATCTGCGCGAAAGCAACCCCACCCTATCTGACGAGCAAATCTCGCAAGAAGCAGAGAAGTTCCGCCAGATCCTTTCCAAGAAACTTTAAGGATTTTTCCCGTAACAAGAACCCCGAGGCAGAGGGGTTCCTCTGGCTCGGGGCTATCTTTGAAATATGTCGTATCTCTATCTTACTTGACAGAAACTTTCTCGGCCAGCGACTTGCACTTGTCGCGCAAGGCCTCCTGAGAAGCGTCGAGACCGTCCCAGCAGACAACCACACCCATGCGACGACCTACATGAGCCTCGGGCTTGCCAAAGATGCGCAGGTAAGTCTGGGTGGCGGCACACACCTGCTCCACACCCTCGTAGTCGGGAGTTGCGGTCTCCACTTCGGAGAGAATCACTGCACTGGCACCCTGGCGCTCCTGAGTAATCTCGGGGATGGGCAAACCGAGGACGGCACGAGCATGCAACTCAAACTCGCTAAGGTTCTGAGTACCAGCCAAGGTAACCATACCCGTGTCGTGTGGACGAGGGCTCAACTCACTGAAAATCACGCCTTCCTTCTTTGACACAAAGAACTCGACACCCCAGATGCCCGCACCAGTGAGGGCGGCAGTCACCTTGTCGGCCATCTCCTGTGCCTGCTTCAGATGCTCGGGCTTCATGGCACGAGGCTGGAAACTCTCGCGATAGTCACCACCCTTCTGCACATGACCGATGGGCTGGCAGAACAGTGTGGGGCCGTTCTTCTGAGTGACAGTGAGCAGGGTGATCTCGAAATCAAAGGGGATAAACTGCTCGACGATAACCTCCATAATATCACCACGAGCGCCCTCGCATGCGCAATCCCAGGCTGCGGGCAACTCCTCGGCGCTGTCCACCTTGCTCTGGCCATGGCCACTAGAGCTCATCAGGGGCTTGATGATGCAGGGGAAACCGATGACATCGGCTGCTGCCACCAACTCGTCGTAGGTGGTTGCATAGCGGTAGTTGGCGGTCTTCAGGCCCAACTCGGTGTGAGCCAACTCGCGGATAGCCTTGCGGTTCATGGTGAAATTGACGGCACGAGCACTGGGAACCACCTGGATGCCCTTCTGCTCACACTCGTACAACTTCTCGGTACGTATAGCCTCAATCTCGGGAACTATGATGTCGGGCTTCACTTCCTCGACGGCACGCATCAGTGCGTCGCCATCCAACATGGAGAACACACGGCGCTCGTCGGCCACCTGCATGGCAGGAGCATTATCGTACTTGTCGCAAGCCACCACATACTGGCCCTTGCGCTGACAGGCGATTACAAACTCTTTACCCAGTTCGCCAGAACCTAAAAGTAATATTTTTTTCATCTAACGGATTACCTATTATGGATTAAAATTCTACTGATGTTGTTCGCGGAGCAGGTCGTTGACCGTCTTCACGGGATTGAAAGTTGCCAAGGGCACCTCGACAAAGATGGTGCTCCAGTTGCTCATGGCGCCATTCCACAAGCCGGGCAACTCCAGTGCCTTCAACTCACGGCCGCTCTTGCTCTTGTAGCTGATGAAGCCCGTTGCGGGGTCTACGTACTTGGGAAGGTCAAACTTCTCGCCCTTGTAGTCACGGACAGCACATACCAGATCCACGGGGTTGAAGTGAGTTCCCTCGGTAAACATCTTCATGTACTCGGGGTTGTTGGTGTCTATCTGGCTGCTTTCCAGAATCTGCAGCGAGATGCTACCATCGGGATTGTAGGCCAAGAAGGGGCCACCACCAGGTTCGCCCACATTCTTTACCACGCCACAGACACGCATGGGGCGATTGAGCTTGGTGCGCAGATAGCCCACCAGTTCGGCATCCTCCATCTCCTTGAGTCCGGGCATGTCGGTGTAGAGCTCGTGACGGGTGAAACGGATCATCTCCTCGATGTCCTCGTGAGAGTACCTGCCGCTATCCAGCAACTCGATATACTTGAAGGCCTGCTTCTGCAAGGTAACCAAGACGCCAGCAATCACCTGCTTCCAGGTGACGGTCTCGTCCTTCAAGCGGTCGGGCACTACGTTGTCAATATTCTTCACGAACACTACCTCGCTATCCAGGTCGGCCAGGTTCTGAATCAGAGCGCCATGACCACCGGGACGGAACAGCAGAGTACCATCCTCGTTGCGGAAGGGGGTGTTGTCCATGTTGGCAGCCATTGTGTCGGTGCTGGGCTTCTGCTCCGAGAAGCTCACATGGTACTTGATGCCATACTTGGCCTCGTACTCGGGCAGAACACGCTCTACCAGGTCCTCGAACAACTCGCGATGCTCGGTGCTGACGGTGAAATGCACGTCGGCCTCGCCACGGCTAGAGGCATAGAGAGCAGCCTCTACCAAGTGCTCCTCCAGAGGAGTGCGAGCCTCATCGCTGTAACTATGGAACTGCAGCAGGCCCTTGGGCAACTGACCATAGTTCAGTCCCTCCTCGTCCAGCATGTTCTTGACCACGGCCTTGTAGTTGCCCTCGCTGATGAGTGCATCCACGCCCTCGCCTTCGTTGACATGGCAAGCATCGTCCAAAGCGGGATAGAACGCAAAATCGTGAATATGCTCAAAATACTTCTTCTCAAAGTCGGTAGTGGGCACATCATAGTCGGCAGAGAGGAACTCAAACATATTCTTGAACATGCGGCTGGCGGCGCCACTGGCGGGGACAAACTTGGTCACGTGGTGACCCTGTGCCTTGTAGTCGTCCCATGCCTGGATGTACTGGGCCACCTCGTCGGCAGTAGGGGCTAGAATACCATCTCCTACGGCTGCTGCTCCACGCAGTTTCAAGAAAGGAAAACCAGTCTGAAAATCACGAATCTGCTGCTCAATCTGAGCCTCGGAAATACCCTTGGCCTCCAGCTGAGCCTTGTCTGCTGCTGTAATCATATATATGCGTTTTTGTAAATTCCTCCCCAAAATTACGAAAAATAGTTGATAACGCCCCTCTCTCTCGCTTTTTTTTTGTACCTTTATCCCCAAAATAAATATAGGTAGACCTGATGACAGACAAAGAATTCTTCACCGAATCCGAAAAGGGCCTCATGCTCGAGACACATCAAGAGCTGATCCGAATGGCTGGCTCGATGATTTCTCCCAACGACCACAAACTCGTCAAAGAGTATCTGACACGTGCCGTGGAAGCTGGGAAACTGCATCGCGACGCATTCGGCCTCAACCCCATCGTGATGGATCTCCAGACGGGCCTGCTCGTTGCCCAAGAGATAGGTCTCACCCACGCCAGTGTGATGGGTGTGATGCTCAGCAGCGTGACGCTGAGCGGAGCTTGCACCCTGGACGAAATCCGACGTGACTTTGGCGACGAGGTGGCTGTCATCCTGCATGGTCTGTTGCGCATCAAGGAGCTGTATGAGAAGTCATCAGCCATCGAGACCGAGAACTTCCGCTCGCTGCTGGTGACCTTTGCCGAGGACATGCGTGTCATCCTCATCATGATTGCCAATCGCGTCAACCTGATGCGCCAAATCAAGGATGTCGAGAACCTGGAGGCACAACACCAAGTAGCCACCGAGGCGGCCTTCCTCTATGCACCCCTCGCCCACAAACTGGGTCTCTACAAACTGAAAAGTGAGTTGGAAGACCTGTCGCTGAAGTACCTGGAACACGATGCATACTACCACATCAAGGACAAGCTGAACGAGACCAAGAAGAGCCGCGACGCCTATATCAAGAACTTCATCGGCCCTATCGAGGAAAAACTGAAGGCCGCCGGTCTGAAGTTCCACATGAAAGGCCGTACCAAGAGCATCCACAGCATCTATCAGAAGATGAAGAAGCAACACGTGGATGTGGATGGTGTGTACGACCTCTTTGCCATCCGCATTATCCTCGACTCTCAGTTTGAGAAAGAGAAGATGGAGTGCTGGCAGGCCTTCAGCATCATCACGGACATGTACCAGAGCAATCCCAAGCGCATGCGCGACTGGCTCTCGGTGCCCAAGAGCAATGGCTACGAGAGTCTGCACATCACGGTGCTGGGCCCCGAGAAGAAATGGGTGGAGGTGCAGATACGCACCGAACGCATGGACGACATTGCCGAGCACGGTCTGGCAGCCCACTGGCGCTACAAGGGCGTCAAGGGTGCTCAAGGCGGTGTGGACGAGTGGCTGGCAGGCATCCGTTCGGCTCTGGAGAACAACGACGACATGCAGATGATGGACCAGTTCCGACTGGATCTGGTGGAGGACGAGGTCTTTGTCTTCACCCCCAAAGGCGACCTGTTCAAACTCCCCCTAGGAGCCTCTGTGCTGGACTTTGCCTATGCCATCCACACCAAGGTGGGAAACCGCTGTACTGGCGCCAAGATCGGCAACAGGAATGTAACCCTGAAGCACCAGTTGCAGAGTGGTGACCAGGTGGAGATCCTCACTTCCAACAACCAATCGCCCAAGCAGGACTGGCTTAATTTCGTCACCACGAGTCGAGCCAAGAGCAAGATACGCCAATCGCTCAAGGAGATGCAGGCCGGTCAGACTACACTGGCCAAGGAACTGCTGGAGCGTAAGATGAAAAACCGCAAACTGGATTATGATGAGCCCACGCTCATGCACACCATCAAGCGATTAGGATTCAAGGTGGTCACCGACTTCTACAAAGCCATTGCCGAGGAGAAACTCGATGTCAACGAGGCCCTGGACGCCTACATCATCCAGCAACGCCATGACAAAGGCGAGGAAGCACCTGCAGAAACCCGCAGTGCCAGCGAGTTTGTCATGCCTACCGAGGACGAGCGCAGCAAACGCTACGGCGGAGCCTCGGACGATGTCATGGTCATCGACCAGAACCTGAAAGGCATCGACTTCTCACTAGCCAAGTGCTGCCAACCCATCTATGGCGACGATGTCTTTGGATTCGTCACCTCGACGGGTGGTATCAAGATACATCGCACCGATTGTCCCAACGCTCAGCAGATGAGGGAGCGATTCGGCTATCGCATCGTCCGTGCCCGTTGGGCAGGTAAGCGTGGCAGTCAGTACCCCATCACCCTGCACATCGTGGGCAACGACGACATGGGTATCGTCAACAACATCACCAGCATCATCTCCAAGGAGGAGAAAATGGTCATGCGCTCTATCTCCATCGACACACACGACGGACTCTTCAGCGGCCACCTGACTGTGATGCTCGAGGACACTAGCCGTCTGCAACAACTCATACGCAAACTGAAGACGGTGAAGGGCGTGAAGAACGTCACTCGCGCCTAGTCCTATCCTTACCGACAAATAAAAAACAAATATATGAAGTCAACATTATTAACTCTGGCACTCTGTGGTATTGCCACCATCAGCAGTGCTGAAAACAGGCCCGTCAAGACGCTGCGCATCACGCAACCCCTGACTGCCAATGCACCAGTGCTCGTCGACAGCACCGATGTATGGGGCACCAAGTGGGACCAGAAGAAGCAGTTGCTGGACGGAACCATCTCGCCCAACGCCTGGCGAAACGGGGTGGAGACCACCGACAGCGTGCTCACTGCCCCCACCCTCGACGCAGTGCGCGTGGCAGGATTTATTCTTCGGAACCGCAACTTCGCCAAGGCTACAGTCAAGGTGGAGGGCGTGAAAGACTATCGCATCTTTGTCGATGGCAAACAAGGGGGCTGCTGCGACCTGACTCCCGGTCAACACGAAGTAGCCATCAAACTCTTCACTGAGGCTGGCAAGCAGGATACACTGCATGTCTCCCTGGAAAGTGAGCAAGAAGTGGACATCAACCCCATTGGCAAGAAGCCCTTCAGTCTGGATGTACTGATGAACGGTGAGCGCATGGGTGGTGTGAACCTCAGCGCCGATGGACGATTCCTGGTGCTAGACAAGAGCATCACGCACACTGACTCCAAGGTAGATTGGACCAAGTATCTCATCGACCTGCAGACTGGCAACCGCACTGTTATCAGCGGTTTTTACCAATGGTGCAGCACCGGACACCGCTACATCACACGATATACGGCAGGCGACATGAGCTCGGTCTATGAAACCGTGGATGCACTCACGGGTATCCGCCAGCCCCTCTACACCGATTATAATAACGAACGCGGACAGATATTGCCCGGAGAAAAGATCATGATGGTGAGCGAACTGGTACAGGGTCCTCGCGAGAGTGCCGACGTGTTCCAGGTGCTGACTCCCAACGACCGCCAGCCCGGATGGCGTGACCGCAGCAACGTGGCCCTGGTCGACATGACCACAGGACAAAAGCGCCTGATCACTCAGGGACAGCACAACGTCTACGGCCAGTTGAGCCCCGACGGCAAGAAGATGTTGCTGAACATCAGCGAAGATGACATCACGCAGCGTCCCTTCACATTCAGTTCTGCACTGATCGTAGACCTGGCCACCATGCAGGTAGACACCCTCTACGCCAAAGAGGGATTTGCCGCTAGCATACAGTGGAGTCCCGACAGCCGTAGCATCGCCATTCAGGGTAGCCCCGAGGCATTCGGCGGAATGGCCAACAAATTGTCGGCAGACAAGATTCCCAACATGTTTGACTACGACCTCTTTATCATGGATGTCGCTACTCACCAGCTGCGTTGTCTGACTGCCGATTTCGACCCCAGCATCACCAGCACCTGGCAGTGGAACAAAGCAGATGGCAACATCTATGCCCTGTGCGAAAACCGTGACAATCAGGACATCTTCCGCATCAATCCCAAGACGGGCAAGATCGACCAACTGAAACTGAGCGAGCGCTACGTGCTGCGTTTTGCTCTGGCCGAGGAGAAACCTCTGCTGGCCTACTATGGTCAGGGAGCTTCCAACAGCGACCGCCTCTACGTCGTAGACCTGAAGAGTGGCAAGGAGCGCCTCATCGAGGATCTGGACGCAGTGCGTATGGCAGACGTGGAACTGGGTGAGTTCGGCGAGTGGAACTTCCAAGCCGAGCGTGGCGACACCATCTATGGCCGCTACTATCTGCCCCCTCACTTCGACCCCAACAAGAAGTATCCCATGCTAGTATATTACTATGGTGGCTGTTCGCCCGTGGGCCGATACCTCGACAGTTACTATTGTTACCATGGCTGGGCATCTATGGGCTATGTTGTCTATGTGCTGCAACCCTCTGGTTGCTCGGGCTTTGGACAGGAGTTTGCCTCTCGTCACGTCAATGCCTATGGCGACTACACTGCCGACGACATCATCCAGGGCACCAAGAAATTCTGCGAGGAGCATCCTTTCGTCAACAAGGACAAGATCGGTTGTCTGGGTGCTAGCTACGGTGGTTTCATGACCCAGTACCTGCAGACCCAGACCGACATCTTCGCTGCAGCTATGAGTCACGCTGGCATCAGCGATCCCAGTTCATACTGGGGTTATGGATACTGGGGTTACAGCTATAGCGCAGTATCTGCGGCCAACAGTTATCCCTGGAACAATCGCGAGCTCTTCAACGACCACGCACCCCTGGCTTTGGCAGATCGCGTGCACACTCCTATCCTATTTATGCATGGCAGTGTCGACACCAACGTGCCCATCAACGAGAGTATCCAGATGTTCACCGCCCTGAAAATCCTGGGTCGCGAGTGTGCCTTTGTCACCGTCGAGGGACAAAACCACCACATCACCGATTACCAGAAACGAATCAAGTGGCAGAACACCATCTATGCCTGGTTCCAAAAATGGCTGAAGGACGATCCCACATGGTGGGACACTATGTATCCTAGCAAGAACTTGAAGTAAACTAAAATGCTATATCCAAAGAACTACGAAGAAAAGGTAGGCTTTGACGAAATAAGAACCCTGCTCAAGGGACACTGCATCAGCAAACTCGGTGTGGAACGTGTGGAGCACATCCAGTTCCAGACCGATGGCGACAAAATACGCCTCCAATTGGAGCAGGTGCAGGAAATGGAACGCATCGTCGACACCGAGGAACAACTCCCCGGCGAAGACTTCTTTGACCTGCGTCCCGCCATTCGCCGCATTCGCGTCGAGGGTGTCTATCTAGAGGAACAAGAGCTCTATGAACTGAAGCGTTCATTGGACACCTTGCACAACTGGATTCACCTCATCCGCACCGACGAGGGCGAGTCTGCCTACCCCGCACTGGAGCGCCTCTCAGATGGCGTCTTCACCTTTCATAAGATAACATTGCGCATCGAGCAGATGCTGGACAAATATGGACATATCCGCGACGAAGCCAGTCCCGAGTTGACACGTATTCGCCGCGAACTTGCCCGCACCGAGGGCAGCGTCTCTCGTGCCCTGCACAGCATCCTGGAAAGCGCCAAACAAGAAGGCCTCATCGAGCAACACATCCAACCGACCATGCGAGATGGCCGACTGGTTATTCCCGTTGCTCCTGCCCTCAAGCGCCGCCTGCGTGGTATCGTACACGACGAGAGCGCCACAGGTAAGACCGTATTTATCGAACCTAGTGGCGTGGTGGAAGCCAACAACCGCATCCGAGAGTTGGAGGCTGATGAGCGACGCGAAATCATTCGTATCCTCCAGGAGTTTACCAACCTCCTGCGACCCAACCTACCCGAACTTGCACGTGCCTACGAATTCCTGGCAGACATCGAGCTAGTGCTGGCCAAAGACCGACTGATGACTCAAATCGGAGGCATCATTCCCCAGGTCAGCGACCATCCCCTGATCGACTGGACACTGGCACGTCACCCCCTGCTAGAACTCAACCTGCGACGCCAAGGCAAGAAGGTAGTTCCACTGGAGATTGCCCTCTCTCGCCGACAGCGCATCCTCATCATCAGCGGCCCCAATGCCGGTGGTAAGTCGGTATGTCTGAAGACGGTAGGTCTGCTACAATACATGTTGCAGTGCGGTCTGCCCATCCCCCTGGGCGAGAGTTCACGCTGTGGTCTGTTCGAGTCCCTGTTCATCGACATAGGTGACGAGCAAAGCATCGACGACGACCTGTCGACCTACAGCAGTCACCTCCTCAACATGAAGAACATGATGCGAGGCTGTAGTCCTGCCAGTTTGTTGCTGATCGATGAGTTTGGCGGAGGCACCGAGCCCACCATAGGCGGCGCCATGGCCCAGGCCGTGCTCAAGCGCTTTGTAGAACGAGGCACCTTTGGCGTCATCACCACCCATTACCAGAATCTGAAGCACTATGCCGAAGATACCGACGGACTGGTCAATGGAGCCATGCTCTATGACCGCCAACAGATGCAAGCGCTGTTCCAACTGCAAATCGGCAACCCCGGTAGTTCCTTTGCCGTGGAGATTGCACGCAAGATAGGTATTCCCGAAGAAGTCATTGCCGACGCTAGCGAGATTGTGGGTCAAGAGTACATCAATGCCGACAAATATCTGCTGGACATCGTACGCGACAAACGATACTGGGAAGGCAAGCGCCAGACCATCCACGCTCGCGAGAAAGAGATGGAGCGCACCATTGCCCAGTATGAACAAGAGATAGCTCAACTGCAGAAACAACGCAAGGAAATCATTCAGAGTGCCAAGGAAAAGGCACAGCAGATAGTGGCAGACAGTAACGCACGAGTGGAAAACACCATCCGTGAGATACGTGAGGCACAAGCCGATAAGGAACGTACGCGCGAGGTCCGCCAAGAATTGCAGGACTTCCGCTCTGCTCTGGAAGAAGAACACCGCCACGAGCATGACGAGGCCATCGAGAAGAAGATGCGCCAGATAGAGGAAAGACGCCGTCGCAAAGAGGACCGTCGCCGCGAGAAGGGACAGAAGCAATCTGCACCCACCATGGGTGAGCATGGTCCCCAGAAAGCAGCGGAGACCCACGAGCCCAAGGTGCTGACAGTGGGCATGACCTGCCGCATCCGCGGACAACAGGCAGTAGGTACTATCGAGCAGATAGACAGTCGCCGAGCTACCGTCACCTTTGGCATGATGCGCACCGTGGTGGATGTCAAACGACTGGAAGCTGCCAGCAAACCCAAAGAAGAGCGAGCTCAAGAGACTGTGACCTTTGTCAGCCGACAGACTCATGACGTGATGCACAAGGCACAAATCAACTTCCATCCCGAAATAGACATGCGTGGCATGCGAGCCGACGAGGCACTGCAAGCCATCACTTACTATGTGGACGATGCCATCCTGTGTGGAGCCCATCGCGTAAGAATCTTGCACGGAACAGGCACAGGTGCCTTGCGCCAACTCATCCGTCAGTACCTGCGCACTGTGCCTCAAGTAGCCTCGGCTCGCGATGAGCATGTGCAGTTTGGTGGAGCGGGCATCACCGTTGTGGAGTTTGAATACTAACAGCTCATGGCCATCAGCGACAAGCATTACCATCCTGTGGTGGCAGCCAGACTACGCAGTCTGGTTGCTGCCCACGATTGGGAAGGTATCATCACCTACCTTTCGGGACTGAGTAATGCCCAGTTTCGTACGGCTGGTTACTTGCTGGCCGAGGCTCATGCCCCCGCTCTCTCTTCAGACGAACTGTGGCCTATGGTCACTCGCCTGGTTCAATACAATTCACGTGCATTGTTGGTCACCCTGTTGCATCCCATAGCCAAACGATTAGAGAGTTCGTCTCTCTCGATTGATGATCCTGGATTCATCGCTTTTACGGAACTTCTGCGAGGCAACGACATAGATGTGCAAAAGACCCTCTTGCAATTGTTGCCTTCACTTGCTCAACCCGAACAAGTGGAAAGACTGTTTGCCCTGCTCGGTGTGGATCAGGGCGTCGCACGTATACCTTATTTATTACGCACACCTACCCTATCTGCCAGCTACATCCTGCTGCAATCGCTGCGTCACGTCGAGCACGACCGGCCTTTGCTCATTCGCACCGTCTATTTCCTCATCAAGCGGGGTGATGCTCTCTCCTACAACCTAGCGGCACTACTGCGAGCTATCTTTGGCCTAGAAGAGGTGCAAGGAACTTTCTCCCTGAAAGTAGAGCCCTACCAGTTGGCAAGGTACGAGTCCTCGTTCCCTGCTTTCTGTCAGGCGCTACGTTTCTAGTTACACATCACGCATACTCAACGAGATACGGTCACGTTCCAAGTCTACACTGATCACGCGAACCATCACCTGCTGACGCAACGAGACAACCTCTAAGGGGTCTTTTACAAATCTATTGCAGAGTTGGGAAACGTGAACGAGTCCCTTGGTGTGCACACCCACATCCACAAAGACGCCAAAGTTTGTGACATTCGACACAATACCAGGTAGAACCATGCCAGGGCGCAAGTCCGATGGTTCGTGCACAGTAGGATCAAAAGCAAAGGCCTTGAGCGGAGTGCGAGGATCACGCCCTGGTTTGTCCAGTTCTGCCAGGATATCATTGAGTGTGGGCAGTCCAACATCCTCTGTCACATACCGTTGGATGTCTATCTTCTGCCGGAGGTTTCTATCTTGCATCAGGTCTTTGACCTTGCAACCCAAATCCTTGGCCATGCGTTCTACCAAAGTGTAACGCTCGGGGTGTACCGCAGAATTGTCTAGCGGTTGCTTATCATTTTGCACACGCAAGAAACCTGCACACTGTTCAAAGGCTTTTGCGCCCATTCTCGGGACCTTCATCAGTTCCTTGCGGCTGGTGAAAGCACCATTCTCATCACGATAGCTAACGATATTTTGTGCCAGTGCAGGACCCAGACCGCTCACATAAGTCAGCAGATACTTACTAGCTGTATTCAGGTTGACGCCCACACGATTCACACAACTCACCACAGTCTGGTCCAGCGAACGCTTCAGTTCTCCTTGATTGACGTCCTTCTGATACTGCCCCACTCCGATGCTACTAGGGTCTATCTTCACCAGCTCTGCCAGAGGATCCATGAGTCGACGCCCGATACTGACGGCTCCACGGACCGTTACATCCTCATCAGGAAACTCCTCTCGAGCCTGCTTGCTGGCAGAATAGATACTGGCGCCATCCTCGCTCACCACATAGATTTCTATTTCGGAAGACAGTGCAAGGCCACGAACAAAGTCCTCGGTTTCACGACCTGCCGTTCCATTACCTATGCTGATAGCCTCTACCTTATAACGGTCAACCAACTTCTTTAAAGAATTTGCTGCCCGTTCCCGCTCCGAGCGAGGGGGATGGGGGAAGATTGCCTCGTGATGCAACAGGACGCCCTCACTACTTAGGCATACGACCTTGCAACCCGTACGAAAACCAGGGTCGATGGCAAGCACGCGTTTCTGTCCAAGCGGACTCGACATCAACAACTGCTCTAGATTGTTTACAAATATCCGAATTGCATCCTCGTCGGCCTTTTGTTTGCTGGCAGCAGCAAACTCTGTCTCGATGCTTGGAGCCAGCAAGCGCTTGTATCCATCGGCCACGGCCTCTGCCACCAGTTCCGAAGCTTCTCCGTTTCCATGAACAAAGTATCCCTGAATACGTTCGATAGCAAAGTCATTGTCGATGCCGATACTCACACGCAGGACTCCCTCTTCCTCGCCACGGCGCATAGCCAGCAGTCGATGGCTCAGGCAGCGTGACAGAGGCTCACTCCAGTCGAAATAATCTCGGAATTTCTGACCGTCTTGCTCCTTACCCTTCACTACCTTGCTGGTAATCATTGCCCCTCGGCGGAACAGGTTTCGCACTGCATTGCGTGTACGCTCGTTCTCGCTAACACGTTCGGCAATGATATCCATAGCACCCTGCAACACCTTGTCTGCGGTCTCAAACCCCTTTTCCTTGCACAGATAGCGCTGAGCAATCTGACGAACTGGCTGCCCCTTCTGGCTTTGTATGATATTTGCCAATGGCTCCAAGCCTGCCTCACGAGCAACCTGGGCACGAGTGCGACGCTTCTGCTTATATGGCAGATAGATGTCCTCGAGTTCGGTCACATCCCACGAGGCCTCTATTCGTTTGCGCAGCTCGTCTGTGAGTTTGCCCTGAGCCTCTATTGCCGTCAGGATGGTTGCCTTGCGTTTTTCCAACTCCTGGAACCGTCCCATGCTCGTGGCAATCTGGTCAATCTGCACTTCGTCCAGACCGCCAGTCGCCTCCTTCCTATATCGGCTGATAAAGGGAATCGTTGCCCCCTCACTCAACAGTTTGATGGTGTTCTCTACCGCACGAGGACTGAGTCCCGCATCACGGGTTATAAGTTGAATTAGAATATGCTGTTCCATTTACATCTTCCTGACAAGGTTTCCAAAAGGCTCTTCAGCAGCCTAGTTTCTCTTGCAAAGATACGTGAACTTTTGCAAAATCATGACATGTCGTTCAACTTTTTATCTGCAATTATGGCAATTCCAGTGCAAGGGACCAAAAGAGCCATCACACTGCCGAACTAAAGCGCGATGTTGAACATCCAGCCCAATAAGGTGATCGCAAATGCGACAGTGCCGAAAAAGATGAATATAAGACGGATGTTCATCACTTTCTTGAGCATAGTAGCTTCTGGCAGTGACAATCCCACAACCGACATCATAAAGGCAAGTGCCGTGCCCAGGCTCACCCCTTTTGCAACAAAGACCTCAACAACAGGAACAATGCCAGCAGCATTGGCATACATGGGAACGGCGAGAACAACTGCAATCGGAACAGCATACCAATGCTCCCCACTAAGATAGGTCTCAAAGAATCCTTCGGGCACATATCCATGCATAGCGGCTCCGATGGCAATGCCGACAATTACGTAGAGGATTACACCACGGATGATGCCGATGGCTTCCTTGATGATTTGAGGCATACGCTGGATGAGTGTAAGTCTTTCGGTAGTCATTGCCTCTTGTTCGCCATTTGCCATCTGCTGGATTTGCAATACCCAAGGGCTCAGGTGCTTCTCCAACTTCATCTTGCCAAGGGCGAAACCGCCTATCGTTCCGAGCAAAATACCGCTGATGACGTAAATCACTGTCACCTCCCAACCAAATGTTCCGGCAAACATTGCCACAGCCACCTCATTGACAAGGGGCGAGGTAATCAGGAATGAGAAGGTCACACCCAATGGAATACCACCCTTGACAAAGCCGATGAATAGTGGAATGGATGAGCAAGAACAGAAGGGAGTAATGGCTCCGAAGAGCGATGCTAACAAATATTGCAACCCATATAGCTTACGAGAATTGAGAAAATTACGCAGACGCTCGACCGGGAAATAGGCATTGACCACGCCCATCACCGTGCTGATGAGAAAGAGCAACAGCACAATCTTCAGCGAATCATACACGAAAAAGTTCAGAGCCTCGCCCATATGTGTGGTGGCATCTATGCCAAAGAGGTCATAGATGAGGAAATCTGCAAGTTGTTGTATCATAGTTGTTATAAGTTACATGTGTTATCTGAACAGCATTCTATCTTGATGCCCTTAATCTCTGACAGATAGAAGTCTTTCATCTTTACCATTATTTCGTCTCGCACTCTACGGAATTCCGGGAGGATTTCTTCTACCGTTCCTTTGAAAGCATCGGGATCATCAAATCCGATGTGCAGACGCTTACGCACCTTACCGATGAATACAGGACACGACTCCTTGGCTCCACCGCAAACGGTGACAACGTAATCCCAAGACTCGCCCAGATACTGGTCGATATGCTTTGGACAATGCTTGCTGATGTCGATGCCCATCTCAGCCATCACTTTTATGCCAAGAGGATGCACTTCAGATGCTGGCTGAATGCCTGCGGAATGGACTTCGAGTTGCGGGTCAAGGCTCTGCAGGATTCCCTGAGCCATCTGGCTCCGGCAACGGTTACCGGTACAAAGGACTAATATGCGGGTCATCGTTATAGAATTAATGTAATAGAATAATACACACCAACGGCAATGAAGAGAATAGCAATGATGCGGTTAAACCATTTCTGGAAGATACTAATCCTGCCCATTACTTTGCCAAGTGACTGCATGCTGTAGGCAAGCACCCATGCTACTACGAGGACAGGCAAAGCTGTGGCGATGGCGAAGACAAGTGGCAGCAGATACCCTGCTGTTGCTTCAGCAGACATTGGAATCAACATTCCGAAGTAGAGCAAGCCGCTCGTTGGACAAAATGCCATGGCGAAGAGGATGCCAAGCACTAAGCTTCCCCATGCCCCAGAGTATGTGCCATTGACATTGCCGCTAAACCCGAACTTCGGCAGATGCAACTTGCTGCCAAATAGCATAAATAAACCGATGATGATGAGCGCAGGACCAAGGATTAGTTCGCCCCACTCGCTGATGGCCTGCTGAAGCCCGAAGGTGTCGGCCCCTTGCCTTATAATATAAATAAGGAATGTACCTAGGAGCGTGTAAGCCAGCATGCGTCCGACAGTGTAGAGAATGCCATTCCACAAGACCTTTCTTCGGGCATTTTCTTCGAGCTCGGTCACGCAGCTGCGGGCGATATAGCCCACAGCTGTCACATTGGTTGCTAATGGGCAAGGGCTCAGAGCGGTAAGCAATCCCAACAGGAATGCCGTGATCACCGGCACCTGACTGTTGTCTATAAGTTGGTTAAGGATTTCCATCTGCATTTACTTTATCCCCTTCAAGACCTTCGCCCTCAGTTCCTTGCGGAATCCCTCTGCATTGTTTCTTGCATTAGCAAAGGCAAAACGGGTGAGGTCTTCTGCCCCACCAGGTGTTACAACAAAAAGTGAAGAAAACGTCACCTTATACTTTGCTGCAACCTTTTTGCCCTGTTCTGTCGAAAGATCAACTACGCGGAATTTCACTTTACCTGCCTTCACTTGTTTTGCAAGTTCGCCTTTCACGAGAGCCTTTGTTTCTTTCTCGATTGCCAAGCAGGTCACGCAGCGCTGCTTGCCATGGAAGTAGATGATTTCCGCTTTTTGCGCCATTGCTCCTATGCACACCACGAGCATAAGCAACATCGTTACAATCTCTTTCTTCATCATCCTCAGTTATTTCAAGATTTCCAACAACTCCTTCTCATTCTTCTGGCCACGAGCCACGACCTCACCATCTACCACCAATGCAGGCAGCGACATCACATTGTATTGCATCACCTCCATGATGTCGTCCACCTTTTCCACGGTAGCGTCAATCTGGTTGTTCTTTACAACAGCCTCTACAAGCGAGGCAAACTTTTGGTTGCAAGCACATGCACTTACCAAAACTTTAATCTGTTTCATGTTTTCTATTATTTGATGTTTACAATTCGTAGAACAACGAACACTGCAGTGCTAAGAAAACCCTCGGAATGAATCACGAGGGCACGATCTGGTCTATGCCTAAGTACGGGAGTTACTCGCAGCACTCGCCCTTCTTCTCGCACAATTCCATGTTAAAGAACTCAGAGAAGAGCTGCTGAGCATACGCCCAGTTCTCGCGGTTGATGCAATACTTCACTTTCGGCGTTTCAATCTCACCCTGTATTAGTCCTGCATCCTTCAATGCTGACAAATGCTGACTTACAGTAGCCTTAGCAATAGGCAACTCCTCATGAATGTCGCCAAAGTAGCAAGTGTTTTGCTTTGCCAGAAACTTCATGATAGCAATGCGAGCCGGATGGCCTAAAGCTTTAGCAAATCCCGCCAACGTCTCGGTCTTGATACAGTATTTCTTTTCTGCCATAATACGCGTTGATTCGTTTTCTGGTCGCAAAAATACGAACAATATTTGGAACTACCAAACTTTTATTCGTAATTTTACGATTAATTTCCAAATTAGGATATATCCAACTTACCTAGGCACACGTTTACTATACCAAATGTTTTACCAGCCCGAAAAGTTTGTAGGGCATATAGCGGAAAGGCAAGTCGAGAGTGCGAGGAGTCACCAGCACAGAACGACGATGGCTGAAGGCCTCGAACGACTCTCGGTCGTGATAACGTCCCATACCCGAATTACCCACGCCACCAAAGGGCATGTTGGTGTTGACAATGTGCATGACGCTGTCGTTGATGCACGCACCACCCGACGAGGTGTGACGGATGATGTCCCATCCCGTCTTCTCCTTACCATAATAATATAGCGCGAGTGGTTTGGGGCGTGCCTTCACAAACTCCTTCACCTGCTCTGCAAAGCTCTTGCCCTGTTCATCCAGAGTGATGATGGGGAAGATGGGGCCAAAGATTTCCTCGGTCATGACAGGTGCATCCAGAGCCACCTCGTCCATCAGTGTGGGCTCGATATAGCGCTCCTGAGCATCGCTGCTGCCACCATATCGGATACGCCCCTGCTGCAGATAACTGCTGACACGCTGAAACGCCTTGTCGCTCACCATGCGCACATAATGTCCACT
The DNA here is from genome assembly GCA_045600505.1 of Bacteroidaceae bacterium. Taxonomy (GTDB): domain Bacteria; phylum Bacteroidota; class Bacteroidia; order Bacteroidales; family Bacteroidaceae; genus Physcousia. The sequence continues at coordinate 7,347 of JAZRYA010000079.1, read as the reverse complement.
CTCCTTGACATCCTGTCCATGCAGCACGACCATCTGTTTCTTGAAAGCCTCGATGAAGGCTTCCTTCACCTCACTGTGTATGAGGATGTAGTCGGGTGCAATGCAAGTCTGGCCACTGTTCAGTGTCTTAGCCCACGCGATACGTTTGGCCGCTACATCGATGTTGGCCGTACGATCCACAATGCAAGGACTCTTTCCACCCAGTTCCAGCACCACGGGGGTCAAGTGACGTGCTGCAGCCTCCATCACGGTATGGGCCACGGCAGGACTGCCCGTGTAGAAAATCAGGTCAAAGGGATGACTAAACAACTGAGCATTCACCTCTCGGTTGCCCTGCACCACTCCCACATATTCCTCGGGGAAGGTTTCTGCCACCATGTCGGCAATGACCTGTGACACATGGGGCACATAGGGCGAGGGCTTCAGCACGGCAGTGCATCCTGCGGCAATAGCACCCACCAGAGGAGACAGCAGCAACTGCACGGGATAGTTCCAGGGCGAGACGATGAGGGTGGTGCCCAGAGGTTCCTTGACAACATAGCTCATCGAGGGCAGGACGGCCATCTTGGGCATCTTCCATTCCTTTCGGCTCCACTTGCCCACATTCTTTCGGGCAGTGCGGATTTCTCCCAACACGATACTGGTCTCGGTCAGAAATGCCTCTTCGTAGGACTTGTGCAAGTCCTGCCACAGGGCATCGCAGATGGTCTTTTCCCATTTCTTTACTGCGACCTCAAACTTCTTGAGCATCTCCTTGCGAAAGGCGATGGGCAAGGTCTGACCTGTTGCAAAGTATGCCTTTTGCTTGGCTACCAGGGCATCTATCTGTTCTTTGGGGGTATTGCTCATGATTTTCTACCGGTAAAGTGATCCATTGCGTGATAGATTCCGAAGATCTCTCCAAAGATCCAGTCGGCGCCGCCCATAGGCAGGATGCCCTGCATCAGTCGAGCAAAACGGAATGCAAAGGGCACGCCCTTGAAACGAGTGTTCTTCTCGATGGCACGCAGGACGCGCTTGGCGGTCTTCTCGGGGTCCAGTATGGGGAAGAACCAGGACTTGACGCCGTCAAACATGCCCGTGTTGATGAAGTAAGGAGCAAAAGTGGTGACACGCACGGGGCTCTTCATCTGCTTCAGTTCTATCCACACCGAGTCGGACCATCCCATGGTGGCCCACTTGCTGGCGGTATATACCGACATCTTGGGCACTGCCAGCAGACCGGCCGCCGATGCAATGTTGCAGATGTGGCCGCGCTTGCGTGCAATCATATCGGGCAACATGGCCAGTGCCACATACATGGGTGCAATAGTGTTGATGGTCATGGTGCGCTCGATGTCGCTCTTGGTGTTCTTGTCAAAGGTGTTGTTGGTGGTCACCACACCTGCATTGTTGATGAGGATGTCCACCTCGCCCAGGTCGCTCACGGTCTGAGCATAGGCAGCCTTCACGGCATCATAGTTGGCCACGTCTACTACGTATCCCTTCACAGTACCCAACTTGGAATGTTCTGCCACCACGCTATCCAGGTTTGCCTGGTTGATGTCCCAGATGGCTACAGCCTTGGCACCCTTTTCCAGCGCCATACGGCCCATAATCTTACCAATACCAGACGCACCTCCGGTAATTACAACAATAGATTCTTTTAGTTTCATAGCTTATTTATATGTAATGTGTCTATACACTAGATTTTCAACTGCAAATATACGCAAAAAAGATGAAACGCCCCGCACATTGCCATTGTATTTGCAAATAACGCATGCCTCCGCTGACGATAATTATCGCATTCCTTCATGCGCAATAAGTTGAAAAGTGTCATAAATCCATCAAACCGAGGACTAGGGTGAGGGTGTTCCGTGCTGCAGCGATTTGACCCAGCGGGTGCAGTAGCCGGGCTCGTCTGTCTCGCTGCGGACGTAGTGCTTGATGCCGACAATGGTCATTATGTATTTGTCTTTCGTACGGTTATGTTTTCTTTCGCATCGGGACAAGCGGGACACGGGACATCGGGACAATGACCCGGGGGTGGCTAAATAATAAGAGAAAGATTTTTCTTTTACCTATAAAAATTATTGTTTTTTAATAGCAGGCACCGACACACGGGGTGTGTTTGTCCCGATGTCCCGTGTCCCGATGTCCCGCTCTTGCGCAAAATCCTGGGTGGGCGATGAGATTCCGGCCAAAAAGAGTACTCTTATGACCTCGTACACCTAGGTGTACGGCCCCGAAACCCTAACCTTTTTGCCTCGTACACCCTATCGTACGGGGCGGTAAGCCTAGGGGTTTTCGGGAGATGGGGTAAGCAAAAGGGATTAAAATCTAGCATCTAAAACACGCCCTAGCGAGGAAAATACCTCTGCAGGAGTTCGCTAGCAATCTTGCGGGTGTCTCCCTCTGGCTTCTCGCTATAGCGATAACCCGGCTGGCCGGACTTGAGCGGCGTGGTGCTCTTGGCAGCATCGTCCCATTGCCATGTGAGGCGGTGGCTCCATGCCCAATCGTGGTAGAACCAACCGGCCTGAGGGGCTGACATCTGATGGTCGAACCAGGATTTCCAGCGTACATAATAGAAGTCACGCAAGAGGCCTTGCCACTCGCGATAGCTGTAGTCGTGCAAGGGGGCCCGTTCGCTAGTAGCCTCGTCACCCCAGGTGGTCAACAGGGTGCGAGCATTGGCCAGTTCGTACCAGTCCTGCGTTGCAGAAGTCCAGCCTCGCACCTCTCGGGCTGCCGCACGAGCCTCGGCTGTCCACTTACCCAGTCGGAAGTTGGAATTGGTGCCCAGCAAACAATCGACATCGAGTATCAGCTGCAAGAAAGAGTCGCGACGCGCAACAAAATCCTCGCTCTGGGGGTAGGTGCGATAGATATTGAGGGAGGATAGTAGAGTGCTGGAATAGTCGGTAAGCACCTGCCGGGTGAGGTCGGCCAGATCGTAACTGAAATTGGCTCCCCCTACCCTCTCGCCTGCACGAAGCAGAGTAAAAGCGGCATCCACCAACAGCTGCTGGTCGTAGAAGATATGGGTGCCTCCCCACGCGCTGACCCTGTCGACGTGCAGCGAAGGGCGAGCACAGAGGGTGGCCTCGTGAGGTCCCTGCAAGGTGGTGGTATTGTTGAGGGCACTACGGAGCATCAGCTGCCAGGCACGCTGGGCATCGGCATCGACTTGGCCATAGCGCGAGGTGGCATAATCGGCAATCCAAGCCTCGCAATCGGGCTCACTGCCCATCCAGGGAAGTTCGAACAACAGGTCGTAGACGACGGGGGTCTGCTCGATGGCCTCGGGTGCAGCACCCACGCCCCGGATGCTGGGATATCGGTGCTTGTAGGTGAAGTAGTTGTTGGCCATCTTGGGAATGCGGCCAAAGAAGCCGGTGCGACCGCCAAAATTGGGTATCGTGCAATATATGGCATGCTGAGGGGCATAGCCCTGATAACTGTCGAACGCGGGATTGCCATCACTGAAGAGGTCGAGCACGATGAGACGACCTGCTGGCACGGCCTGCAACGAGAAGGCCTGATGCGGCGCCCACTGCCACTGCTGGATGACCCATTGGGAACCTTGTCCGCAGTTGTTGTTCATTGCCTCAAAGATGGCCTTGTAGGCGGCCTCGTAGTTCCCGCTCTGGATGGTTCCACCCTCGTGGAAAGGATCCATGGAATAATAGGGAGAGGTGCCCATAACTCGCTCGAGCTGACGATAATACTGGGCTGCCTTGGTGGCAAACTGAGGGCTGGTGGGATCAAGAATGTAAGGGCGCTGGAACTGGCACCAACTGCCAGCCTTGTCTACTGAAATTCCCGTCTTCTCCTGGAAGTTGGAGGGGACCATTCCGCTGAAACCTGGCAGCACAGGGTGGATACCCAACTCTCGCTCACGCTCTACTATCTGGCGAGCCAGACGAGTCTGTCGTTCGTACCAGGCATCATTGGTGACGCCAAAACCCGAAGGGGTGTCACCGCCCCACCCTTGCAGATTGTTCATGCCCCACCATGCGGTGTAAGCGGGACCTGGAACGAAAGCCTCGGCGTCAGCCTCGCTGTAGCCACAGTCCTCCATCAGGAAAGCTCGCCACACCTGTTCGAGACCAACTATCTGCAGAGGCATGTTGATGCCGTGCAAGGCCATCCAGTCGATTTCCTGCTGCCAGCGTTCCCACGTCCAGGTGGTCATGCTGTATCCAAAGGTGCAATAGTTGAGGTAATATCGATATTCCGCGTCACAACTGCGCTCTATCACGCTCGCGGGCAAGGGGAGTTTGCCAAATCGTGTGGTGGGCCTATTCCATGTCAAGTTGATGTGTGCCACATGATTGAGGTACCAGTTGATGCCTGTGGTGATGGCAGACAAACTGGAGCCCTCGACCATGGGACGACCCTTATAGGTCGAGATGCGAAACACCTCCTGCCCGTTTCTCTGCAGGCGCTCATCCAGCCGGGTGATGATCTTCTTACCAGCCCCTTTGCCGCCTATTCGATTGAGCATGTCGGCAACAGCCTGAGGATTGTCCTCGGCAGCACAAGCATCCTCACACACGCACACCGCGCACGCGAAAAATAATAGAAGGAGGAGTCGAGAAAGGTCTTTCATGGATAGTCTGTTCGGATGAAATTATCAGTTTTCTGCCAGAAGAGCCAAAGTGTAGCAGTTGGTTTCCTTGGGTTGAAAGCCTAGCTGGCGATACAAAGCATTGGCTGCCACTCGGCTGGGACGGGAGGTGAGCTGCAAGGTGACAGGCGCCATCGTCCGGGCCTGGGATAGGACATGCTCCATCAGCAGGCGCCCCCACCCCCTACCCTGATATTCGGGCAAGATGACGACGTCCTCGATGCTGGCCTTGGCGCCTGTGGGAGAATAGAATGGGCAGAGGGTGGCCGTTCCGATAATCCTACCCTCCGCAACCATGACGTAGACGTGAGCCCGAGTGATGGCAGATTGCAACATCTCGGGGGTGAGCTGGCAACGTGTGGAGAGCACGCACATCAAATCGTGCATCTCGAGGAATTGCCGCTCGTCAAACTCACGCAAGCGATGTATCTCCATGGGCTTGCCTGGCATCATAATTCAGCAATCAGGGCCTCGACGTCGGCCTGCTTGGTAGCCCAACTGGTGACGAAGCGCACACGGGTCTCCTTTTCGCCTCGGGTTCCCCACACCTCGAAAGTGCAGGTCTTGGCCAATCGGTCCATCACCTCGTTGGGCAGGGTGAAGAACTGCTGATTGGTGGGCGAGTCGATGAAGGGTATGAAGCCATGATCGATGAATCCTTGCTTGAGCAGCATCGCCATGTCGACGGCATGTCGTGCAATCTGCAGATACAATCCATCGGTGAAGAGGGTTCCAAACTGCACTCCGAGCAGTCGACCCTTGGCCAGCAGGGCGCCATGCTGCTTGATGAGCGGGAAGAAGTGACGCAGCAGTCCCTGACGAGCCACCACGCACTCGCCAAACATAGCACCGACCTTGGTTCCGCCAATATAGAAGGCGTCGCACAACTGAGGCAGATCCTGCAAAGTGATGTCTGCAGCATCGCAAGACAGGCCATAACCCAGTCGAGCGCCATCTATATAAAGAGGAATATCATGCTGCTGGCAGATGTCGTGCAAGCGAGCCAGTTCCTCGCGGCTGTAGATGGTGCCATACTCGGTGGGATAACTGATATACAGCATGCCTGGAGCCACCATGTGCTCATAAGTCTCGTCGGCATAAAACTCGTGGATGTAGGCCTCCACCTCATCGGCATCGACCTTACCAGCATGCGAGGGCAAAGTGAGAACCTTGTGTCCGCAGGACTCGATGGCGCCCGACTCGTGCACATTGATGTGGGCCGTCTCTGCTGCCAGCACTCCCTCGTGGTGAGCCAACAGGGCATCGATGACGGTGCTATTGGTCTGAGTTCCACCCACCAGGAAGTGGACATCCAGGGTTTCATCACCACAGGCCTTGCGCACTAGGGCCTTGGCCTGAACGGTGTAGTCGTCGCCGCCATATCCCACGGTTTGCTCCAAATTGGTTTCCAGCAATCGCTGCATCACTTGGGGGCATGCGCCCTCCATGTAATCGGTATCAAAGTGTTTCATCTGTTGTCTGTCTAGTTTTCTGCAAATTTACAAAAAAAGTACCGCACTCACGAGGAACAAGCACAAAAAAAGCACCGAAGTTATGAAAACTCCAGTGCTCAGGTTTTGCAGACGGCAGTCATAGGTGCCGCGCCTCGCAGGGGTTGCATGCTATCTGCGACCATTCATGACAACAACTACCTGACCTTTCTTGTGGTTGTGCTGCATCATGTAGTGGCACTCGCACTTGCACTTTCTGTCGTGATGACGCTTGTTCATCTCATGCAGGCAATGCTTGGTGTGCTTGATGTGCAGAACTGCATGGTCGTGATGATGGCAGTCCTGATGTTTCTGACTGTGGCCCTGGTACATCTGATGATTGTACTGACCGTGGTGGTGATCACTCTTGACCTCTGCTGACATTGCGCTTGAGAAGGCCAACATTCCGATGAGCATCATGCTCTTGAACATTACGTTTTTCATAACTTCAGTTTTTAATGGTTTATACTTTGTTCTTGTCTCGGGTTTCATCCTTTCGACATTGCAAAGATAGACATATATAGGGCACTATGGAAATGACTTTCCCTAATCTGCATCGGTAATTTCCCTTTTCTGCTTGAGGGGTTTCCCCTCCCCCACCCTACGCGCGTATATAATATGGTATAGAAAAAGCCCGATCAGCGAATTGCTGACCGGGCCATATTAGTTGTTGTTCTTCCTCTCCCATGCAGGGAGAGTCTAATGAATCATTACTTCAGGACCTTCACACCATTGATGATGTACAGACCCTTCTGAGCCTTGCTTACGCGCTGACCTGCGATGTTGTAGATAACAGCGTTAGCGTTGTTGATGCTGACGCCATTGATACCTACAGTCTCCTGAGCAGCACCGTATGCCTCCAGAGCAGCAGCCAGGGCATCGATGTCACCCTGAGTGGGAACCTCAACTGCCTGAGCAGTCTCGATAGCCTCTACCAGAGCAGCTGCAGCATCGGCAGCCTGAGCGTTGCCACACTCGGGATCGAGCTCTACGGGATAGAGCTGGATCTCACTAGCGTGCCAGTAACCACGGTTAGAATTGGTGTTCAACTCCAGGATGCGGATAGCCTCGAATTCCTGATCCAGCACAAAGTGAGGAGTCATAGTCTCGGTGTTGCTGGCGTAAGGCATGTCGAGGATAGCGATAGAGGTGGTCTCCTCGCCATTGACACCAATGATCTCAGCCTTGGTCAGGTGGTCGCTGGTGACACCACTACGACGGGTGTAGCTCAGCTCGACCTCACCA
>JAZRYA010000078.1:0-30293 GCA_045600505.1 Bacteroidaceae bacterium | reverse complement strand
CGTTCATGGCCTCGTAGCACTTCTGACGCAGTTCGTCGACGTACTTCATCTCTACCTGGGGCTGACCCTTCACCTTCTGTCCCTCGGCCAGACGCTTCAGTGCCTTCCAGCAATCCATCAGTCGGGCGAGACCCTTCTCGGCGCTCTGCAGTGCCTCGTTGCTGAAGTCGACGGTGCTGCGATAGTGGGCCTGGAGGATGAAGAAGCGGATGGTCATGGGCGAGTAGCCACGCTCCAGACGCTCGTGCTCGCCAGCAAAGAACTGGGGCAGGGTGATGAAGTTGTTGTATGACTTACCCATCTTCTTGCCGTCGATGGTGATCATGTTGTTGTGCATCCAGTAGTGCACCATCTGGTCGCCCTGGCTAGCCACTGCCTGTGCAATCTCACACTCGTGGTGAGGGAAGACGAGGTCGAGGCCTCCGCCGTGGATGTCGAAGTGGTTGCCCAGGTACTTGCGTCCCATGGCGGTGCACTCGCAATGCCAGCCGGGGAAACCGTCGCTCCACTGGCTAGGCCAGCGCATGATGTGCTCGGGCTGTGCAGCCTTCCACAGGGCAAAGTCGGCCTGATTGCGCTTCTCGCCCAGACCTGCCAGCTCGCGGCTGGCGTCCTTGACGTTCTCCAGCGAGCGACCCGAGAGGATGCCGTACTTGTGGTCGCGGTCATACTTCTCTACGTCGAAGTAGATGCTGCCGTTGGACTCATAGGCGTAGCCGTTGTCCATGATCTCCTGCACCAGTTGCTGCTGCTCCATGATGTGGCCAGTGGCGTGGGGCTCGATGCTGGGAGGCAGACAGTTGAGCGCTGCCATGGCGTCGTGGAAGCGGTTGGTGTAGTACTGAGCCACCTCCATGGGTTCCAGCTGCTCGAGGCGTGCCTTCTTGGCAATCTTGTCCTCGCCCTCGTCGGCATCGTGCTCGAGGTGGCCTACGTCGGTGATGTTGCGGACGTAGCGCACCTTGTAGCCGATGTGCTGGAGGTAACGGAACAGGAGGTCGAAGGTGATAGCGGGACGTGCGTGTCCCAGATGGGCGTCGCCATAGACGGTAGGTCCGCAGACGTACATGCCCACACGACCCTCGTGCAGGGGCTTGAAGAGCTCCTTCTGACGAGAGAGGGTATTGTAAATAACCAGGGGTTGTGATGCCATAATCGGTGTTGTTTTATTGTTAGTGTATGTTTATTTCATGTCCTCGTCGATGAACTGGAGCAGGCGTTCTACGGCCTCCTCCTCGGGGATGTTCTTCTCGATGCACTGCTTGCCCTTGTAGAGGGAAATTTTGCCACGTGCAGCGCCCACGTAGCCGTAGTCGGCGTCGGCCATCTCGCCAGGACCATTGACGATGCACCCCATGATGCCTATCTTGAGCGTCTGGTAGCGGGCGTCCACCCGAGCTCGCTCACTGACTGCTGCACGGATGCGGCGGATGGTGTCCTCGAGGTCATAGAGTGTGCGGCCACAGCCAGGACAGGAGATGTACTCCGTCTTGGTGAATCGGGCACGTGCTGCCTGCAAGATGCTGTAGGCCAGGTCAGTAGTGCTGCCGCCAGCTGCATTGAGGATGAGCAGACCGTCGGCCAGTCCGTCGATGAAGAGCACGCCTGTGTCGACAGCTGCCTTGAGCTGCAGGGTGGCATAGTCGGGCTCGTCGTATTCCTGACAGATGATGACGGGATTCTTGAGTCCCAGATTCATCAGTGCAAAGATGAGTGCGCGGTGCTCGCCCAGTGTGTTGGGTGTGCGAGGGCGGCTGATGACCACCACCTCGGGATGCTCGCGCAGGAAGTTGGCCGTCTGCTCGTTCAGGGTAAAGGGATTGAGCACGGCAGTGCCCTGTACGGGTATCTTGTCCAGCACCACAGGCACTTGTCCGCCACCGATGTCACCCACTCGGGTGGTCTCTCGGCGCACGGGCTTCAGCCAGTTGTACTCGGCAGGCACTTGTGCGTCGTCGGGGATAGGCAGGTCGTGGTCCTTGCGGATGCCTGTCACATAGTCCACGATGGCACGTGCCACGGGAATCTCGTTCTCGGGTGCCTCGCTCAGACTCACACGGATGGTGTCGCCCATGCCGTCCATCAGCAGTGCACCTATGCCCACAGCGCTCTTGATGCGGCCGTCCTCGCCCTCGCCAGCCTCGGTCACGCCCAGGTGGAGGGGAAAACTCATGCCCTCCTGGGTCATGCGCATGGCCAGCAGACGCATGCTCTGCACCATGACCACGGTGTTGGAGGCCTTGATGCTGATGACCACATTGAGGAAGTTCTCGCGCATGCAGATGCGCAGGAATTCCATGCAGCTCTCGACGATGCCCTCGGGGGTGTCGCCATAGCGACTCATGATGCGGTCGGACAGGCTGCCGTGGTTGACGCCAATGCGCACTGCGGTGTTGTTTTCCTTACAGATATTGAGGAAGGGCACCAGTCGGGCCTCTATCTTCTGCAGTTCGGCGTGGTACTCCTCGTCGGTGTACTCCAGGTGCTTGAACTGGCGTGCAGCGTCGACGTAGTTGCCTGGGTTGATGCGCACTTTCTCGCAATAGAGTGCGGCCACATCGGCCACACGGGGATTGAAGTGCACGTCGGCCACCAGAGGCACCTGGCAACCTGCCTCGCGCACACCCTGATTGATGAGGCGCATGTTCTCGGCCTCGCGTGTGCCCTGGGTGGTGAGTCTTACGTATTCGCCACCAGCCTCGGCTATGCGCAGGGTCTGGGCCACACTGCCCTCGGTGTCCATGGTCGAGGTGTTGCACATCGACTGCACACGGATGGGGTGATAGCCGCCCATAGGCACATTGCCCACCTGGATGATGTGGCTGTAGCGACGACGGTAGTTGAATAGATTCATTAGTTGGTCTTGAACTTGTATTTCACTTCAGCCAGCTCGGCGTTGGCCTTCACGATCTTCTGCTTCAGTCCCTCCTTGTAGGTCTTCATCTTCTCGGCCAGAGCATTGTCGGACAGGGCCAGCATCTCGGCAGCCAGGATGGCAGCATTCTGTGCGCCGTTGACACCCACTGTAGCCACGGGGATACCGGGAGGCATCTGGATGATAGAGAGCATAGCGTCCAGTCCGTCGAGCATGCCCTTGATGGGTACTCCGATGACGGGCAGGGTGGTGCTGGCAGCAATGACGCCAGGCAGAGCGGCAGCCATGCCTGCACCTGCGATGATGACGCGCACGCCACGACCCTCGGCCTGGTGGGCAAACTCCTCTACCTCGTCGGGAGTGCGATGAGCCGACAGGGCGTTCATCTCAAAGGGGATTTCCATCTCGTCCAGAAACTTGGCAGCCTTCTCCATGACGGGGAGGTCACTGGTGCTGCCCATAATGATGCTTACAATTGCGTTCATATCTCTTATAGTAAATATATTCCTAATAATCCACAGATTACACCCACCAGTGTGCCGCCTAGCACCTGACCCAGGGTGTGCTGTCTCAGCAGCATGCGACTGCTGTTGACCAGTCCGCTTACCAGCAATGCCAGGCACAACCACCAGACGGGATTGAACTGGAAAATCATCGAGTAGGCCATCAGTCCGCCGATGAGTGCACCAGCCCCGGTGGAGTGGACACTGATCTTGGTCCAGATGCTGAAGAGCACGCAAGCCACCTGCACCAGCATGGAAATGACGATGATGGCGCTGACAAAGGCCGGCAGGCGCAACCAGTGTATCATCTGCAGACAAGCCCCGTAGCTGATGACATTCAGTATCAGGGGCATGATGCGCTTGTGCTGGTGTCGCAGGTCGGTCTCGCGCCAGCCTCTCAGTCGGCGATAGGTCTCGGTGGCCAGGGCCGGCAGGGCTATGGTGAGCAGATAGACGATGCCCAGCACGATGAGCTTGTAGCCCCAGGGCAACAGAGCCAGGTAGGTCATCGTAAACAGGATGATGAACCCTACCAGGGGGTAGTAGTTGGGGCGGAACACGATGCTCAACACCTTGGCTGCTATGATGATGCTTCTCCGTTCTTTCATCCTCTTCTCAGTCTACTTTCTGGTATGCCCAGCTGGTCGCGGTACTTGGCGATGGTGCGTCGGGCCACGTTGTAGCCGCGCTCGCGCAACATCTGAGCCAGTTTGTCGTCGCTCAGCGGGTGTTTCTTGTTCTCTCCCTCGACCACGATTTTCAGTGTGTCGAGTATCTTCTTGATGGACACTTCCTCACCATCCTGTACTGCAGCCGAGGTGAAGAACCATCGCAGGGGATAGGTGCCAAAGTCGGTCTGCACATACTTGCTGCCACACACGCGGCTGGTGGTGCTGATGTCCAGTCCGGTCAGTGCTGCCACGTCGTCCAGCTTCATGGGCCTAAGGCGTGTCTCGTCGCCCTCTAGGAAGAAGGGGCGCTGCAGTTTGATGATGGCCTTCATGGTCAGCAGCATCGACTGGCGACGCTGGGCCAGGGCCTTGATAAACATCTGTGCGTCCTCGACACATTCTCTCACATACTTCTGTGCCTCTTTCTCTGCACGGGTCACCGTGGGCAGCGAGAGGCTTACTTCTGCATCAGGGCTCACACTCAGTCGGGGCAGGTCACTCTCGTTGAGCGACAGGTGCAATCGGCCTTGCTCGTCGTGTTCCACCACCATGTCGGGGATGATGGTGCTGACGGGTGTGCCGCCAGCGTTGCTCATGCTGCCACCTGGCTTGGGGGTCATGCGGCGGATGCAGTGACGCAGCTGTTCCAACTGCTCGTCGTCGATTTTCAGGCTCGACTTGATGTTGTTCCAGCGGGTGTGTGAGAAGTCGTCCCATTCGTCCACCAGCAAGCGCTCGAGCATCCTCTTGCGCTCGCCATGATAGCGGCGCTGGGCTTGCAGCAACAGACACTCCTGCAGATTGCGGGCACCCACACCAGCAGGTTCCATCTGCTGTACGATGCCCAACAGGCGCTGCAGTTCCTCGGCGGTAGTCTCGATGCCATGGTAGATGTCCATCTCGTAGAGGATGGTGCGCATGGACAGATGCAGCAGTCCGTCGTCTTCCAGCGAACCGATGAGGTAGCGCACTACCTCTTCCTCGTGGGGTGTCAGTTCGTACTCGCTTATCTGTCCCAGCAGATGGTCATAGAAACTTTCCTCGGGGTTGCTCCACTCGCGGGTGCTGGTCTCTGCTGTGCCATTCTGCGCCACAGGCAGTTGGTCGTCGTCGTAGCGGTCGTCCTGCTCTTCGGGTTGCTTGGCCGCCTGGTCGTTGGTCGAGTCGCTTGTCTGGTTGTCGTGGTCCTTGTCGGCCGCCTGGTCTTCCTTGCGGTTGGGAGCCTCTGCCTCCAGCCAGTAGTTGTCGTTCAACTCCTTGTCGATGCGCTCACGCAAGGCCTCCAGAGGCAGTTCGGTGAGCCTCGCCACCAGCACTTGCTGGGGCGACAGCATCTGCGTCTGCGTCTGCACCTGGTAGGTGCCTTGTCCTAGTGTGTTCTTTGCCATCTGAAGGAGTGTTATCTCGTAAACGAGATGCAAAGTTACGAATAATCCTGCGATTTCCTATCGTTTCTGACCCTGATTTTCGTCCTTCACCAGTGCAAAATCCAATAGTTTGCGCTCCAGATTGGCTCGTGCCACGGTGATGCGCACGGGGTCACCCAGACTGTAGCGGTGGTGATAGCGACGTCCCCAGAGGCAGAAATTCTTCTCATCAAACTCGTAATAGTCGTCGTCCAGATCACGCAGAGGCACCATGCCCTCGCACTTGTTTTCGTTGATTTCGACGTAGAGTCCAAACTCGGTGACGCCGGAGATAGTGCCCTCGAATTCCTCGCCCAGATGGTCTTTCATAAACTCTACCTGCTTGTACTTGATGCTGGCTCGCTCGGCTTGGGCTGCCAGTTGCTCCATCTCGCTCGAGTGGTCACACAGTTCCTCGTACTTCTCCTTCATGGCGCTGCGTCCGCCATCGCCGTAGCGGGTGAGCAGACGGTGCACCATCAGGTCGGGATAGCGACGGATGGGCGAGGTGAAGTGGGTGTAGAAGTCGAATGCTAGGCCATAGTGACCGATGTTGAGTGTGCTGTAGCGGGCCTTCATCATGGCGCGCAGGGTGACGGTCTCCACCAGATTCTGCTCCTTCTTGCCACGCACGTCGTTGAGCAGTTTGTTGATGTTCTTGCTCACGTCGCTCTTGCTGCCGTTGGTCTTCAGTCGGTGGCCAAATTTGACCACAAACTCGCTCAGGTTCATCAACTTGTTGGGGTCTGGCAGGTCGTGGATACGGTAGACAAATGTCTTGGGCTTCTTGCCCTTGGCCACACGGCCGATGCTCTCTGCCACGGTGCGGTTGGCCAGCAGCATGAATTCCTCGACCAACTTGTTGGCATCCTTGGCTACCTTGAAGTACACGCTCAGTGGCTTGCCTTTCTCGTCTATCTCGAATCGAGGTTCACAGCGGTCAAAGTCGACTGCACCACCCTCGAAACGGCGCTGGCGCAACATCTTGGCCATGCGGTTGAGCGTAATCAGTTCCTCGGCAAAGTCTTCGGCAGGACGGTAGTTGGGGTTCTCGGGATCGCAGTGGTCGCCAGGGTTGTTCAGGTCCTCGGGGCTAGCCTCGCCGTGGGCCTCCAGCACCTGCTGCACCTCCTCGTAGATGAATCGGCGGTCGCTGCGGGTGACGGTGTGGGCCAAGTGCCAGTCCTTGACCTCGGCCTTGGCATTCATCAGAAAGACGACGCTGTAGGTCAACTTATCCTCGTCGGGACGCAGCGAGCAGATCTGGTTACACAATCGCTCGGGCAACATAGGTATGGTGCGGTCCACCAGATAGATGCTGGTGGCGCGCTTGACTGCCTCCTTGTCGATGATGCTGCCCTCGGTCACATAGTGTGACACGTCGGCGATGTGCACGCCCACCTCCCACAGATTGCCGTTGATCTTGCGGATGCTCAGTGCATCGTCAAAGTCCTTGGCGTCGCGTGGGTCGATGGTAAAGGTGGTCACGCCACGCATGTCCTCGCGGCGGTCTATCTCGCTCTGCGGAATCTCATCAGGGATGTGATTGGCAGCGTCCTCCACAGCCTTGGGGTAGCTGTAGGGCAGACCATACTCGGCCAGGATGGCGTGCATCTCTGCCTCGTTGTCGCCCGTCTTGCCCAGCACCTCCACCACCTTGCCGATGGGGTTTTTGGCACGGTCGGGCCACTCGATAATCTTGACAATCACCTTGTCACCGTCCTTGCCGCCCTTCAGCTGCGAGCGGGGAATCAGGATGTCGTTGGCCAGAGTGCGGTCCTCGGTCAGCAGGAAGGCAATGTCCCTGCGGCACTGCAGTCGGCCCACAAAGGCCTTGTCGGCACGCTTCAGGATGTCCACCACCTGTGCCTCTCGCACGTGGTTCTTGCGTCGGGCCATCATGGTCACCACCACGCGATCTCCCTCCATGGCGTGCATACTGTTGCGCTCGGCTACCAGGATGGGCTCTCCGCCACCATCGGGTGTGAAGGTGTTCTTGCCATTGGCCTTGCGGTGAAAGACGCCCTCCATCGTCTGGCTCTGGGTCTTCAGTGCATAGGTGTATCGGGGTTTCTCGGTGATGAAGTCATCCAGCAACATATCCTCCAGGATGTCCACGCAGAGCATCTTGGCAGGGTGGGTGTCGAGCTTCAGTTCGCGGTAGAGGCGACGCAGTTCGAAACTCTCGTTGGGGTTCTGCTGAAACAGTTCGACCATCATCTGTCCCAGTTCTCTCTTATTGAGGCGCTTGCCTCCTTTTGTCTTCTTTCCCATAGTCGATATTTTTTAGTTATTTGGAACACAGTACATAGCGCAGCCCTTCGCCTTTAGCCTTTAGCCCTTCGCCTTTAGCCCTTCGCCCTTCGCCCTTCGCCTTTTGTCTTCCAAGGCAAATATAGCGAAAAAGGCGATTAGTCGGTTGGATTTATCCTTTTTTAAGATAAAAAAGCGTATCTTTGTGCACAAGAACAATCAAAACGACACACTATGACTATTTTGGTGACAGGAGCGAGTGGTTTTATCGGCAGTTTCATCTGCAGCGAAGGACTGGATCGTGGCATGGAAGTATGGGCAGGAATGCGTGGTACAAGCAGCAGCAAATACCTCAAGGACGAGCGGATGAAGTTTGCCGTTCTCGACTTGGGCAACCCCGACAAACTGCGTGCACAACTGCGTGATTACAAGGCCCAGATGGGTGGCCAGGGTTGGGACTATGTGGTGCATGCCGCAGGAGCCACCAAGTGCCTCCACCGCGAGGATTTCTTCCGTACCAACACCGACGGCACGCGCAACCTCATCGAGGCTCTGCAGGCCGAGGGCATGGTGCCTCGTCGTTTTGTCTTTGTCAGCAGTCTGAGCATCTTTGGCGCTGTGCGTGAGCAACCTGTGCGCCAGGCCACGCCAGACAATCCCTGGATCTACAGCCCCATCCTGCTCACCGACACGCCCCAGCCCAACACCGCCTATGGCGAGAGCAAACTGCAGGCCGAGGCTTATCTGCGTCAGACCCGCGATTTTCCCTACGTCATCCTGCGTCCCACGGGCGTCTATGGACCTCGTGAGCGCGACTATTTCATGATGGCGCAGAGCATCCAGCAGCACGTCGACTTTGCCGTGGGCTACAAGCCTCAGGAGATTACCTTTGTTTATGTAATGGATGTGGTGCAGGCCGTCTACCGTGCCTTGGACAGCGAGGCAGCTGTGGGCAAGGCCTATTTCCTGAGCGATGGCGAGGTGTATGATAGTCGTCGGTTTAGTGACCTGCTACAGCGCGAGTTGGGCAATCCCTGGGTCTTGCACATCAAGGCTCCCCTATGGTTCCTGCGTGCCGTGTGTGCCGTCAGTGGCACCGTCTGCCGTTGGATGGGTCGTCTCACCACCCTCAATCTCGACAAGTATCACATCCTCAGTCAGCGCAACTGGCAGTGCGACATCGAACCTGCTCGTCGTGACTTGGGCTACGCCCCCCAGTACCAGTTGGAACGCGGCACCATAGAGACCGTTGCCTGGTACAAGCAAGAGGGGTGGCTGTAGTCTTATCGTTTCACGATAGCAGTCTGTGGGTTGCGGACACCGGTGCTGTTGCGTAGGTAGGCTTTGGCGACGCCAAAGCGTAAGAACATGTCGAGACGAACGGGCAGGTGGTTGTCGTCGTCGGTGACGTAGAAGGTGATGATTTCCTTGTCTTTCTTGCCTTGGCGCTCGACAAAGGAAATGACCAAGCAGCGGTAGGTGATCTTGGTGTCCTCGGTGGTGAAGTTCTTCTTGCCACGGTAGATGAGGGCCTCGTGGTCCACGTCCTTGCCGTCGGCCAGTAGGAAGGGGATGCGAGCGCCCACCTGGTAGTCGCTCTCGCGTAGCGAACGGGCACGGCACATCATAGAGACCATGTCATAGATGCACTCGTCGCTCTCGTGTTGCCGTTCGGTGATCTCTCCGTGGGAGTTCTGGTATCGCTGGTGGAGTCGGCAGCGGCCAGCGGGATAGTCGTAGCTGACCTCGTCGACACGGTACTTGCCGCCCTCGCGTGCGCTTTTCTTGAAGTAGAGGGGAATAAGGTCGGTGGTGACGTAGCCCTCCAGCGTGTCACGCATCATGAAGAACTTGTCCAGGCGCTTGCTGGTGCTGGTGATGAGGTGGGTCTTGTAGGCCGACTTGCCCTGGTGCTGCGTCTGCTGGATGTGCATGGTGGCTGTGCCGGCATTGATCCAGACAAATTTCCAGTTGAAGTAGAGCTTGTATTCCAGCGTCTCGCCGCTCTGGAACGCAGTGTTTCGGAGTGGGCATTGGGCGCTGGCTATGCAGGCTGTCAGCAGCAGGAGGATGAGGGTAAGTCGTCGCATGGTTGTGATAGATACGTATAAAATCTGTGTGTGGTGTTAGAATCCCATCCTGCCACCCATCATCGAGTTGCCGCCACGCTGGTTGTTGTTGCTGTTGCCCTGGGTCTTGCCCTTGCGCATCTCTTCCTCTCGCTCGGCGTTGCGGTTGCGTACACTGCGCTTCTTGTCGGGCTTCTGCTTGGTGATGTCCAGTGGCTTCTGCTTGTTGGCCTCTATCGAGCGGTAGTTCCAGTCCTGCTCTATCTCAAACTTGGCCTTGATGGGGATGGGACGAGGGAAGTAGAACACCTCCTCGGGCTGCAGTCCCTGGGCGTAATCGCCAGTGTCCCAGCGGTCGTTGCCGTTGCTGTCGATATACATGCGCAGGTAGTAGTCGCCAGGTTTCAGGTAGAAGAAGTCGGCTCTTCCTCCCTCGGCACGCGCCTCGGCTACGGGTTTGTCGCTCTTGTTGAGCAGTTGCACGATGCAGCCATCCTCCTTCTGACTCAGGTGAACAAACAGGGTACCGAACTCGTCGACAGGGCGGATTCTGAGGTCTTGCTTGATGGGGCGTCCCCAATGGCCT
This sequence comes from Bacteroidaceae bacterium, assembly GCA_045600505.1. Taxonomy (GTDB): domain Bacteria; phylum Bacteroidota; class Bacteroidia; order Bacteroidales; family Bacteroidaceae; genus Physcousia. Next base: position 19,930 of record JAZRYA010000078.1, on the reverse strand, counting down.
AAGGCACCGCGGAAGGCCATGCTGTCGACCTCCAGTAGGTATTGCTTCTGGGGCTCCCATTCGGCATAGAGCATGTATTGCCGCATCTTGCCCTCGACGGGCAGGAAGAGGAACGGTCGTTCCACATAGTTGGAGTCTATCTTCTCGCTGAAGTGTATCTTGGTTGTGTCGACGTACTCTATCGGTTCGCTGAAGGTGAAGACGGGGTTCTGGTTGGGGTCCAGTGTGCCTGTCGGTTTGATCTGCAGATCCATGTAGATGACCTCGTAGGGGTTTTCCTCATAGGGCAAGGGTTCCTTGCTCCTCTTGATTTTCTTCTCGCGGTCCTTCTGCCAGTCCTCCGAACTCTTCAGTCGCTCCTTCTCCAGTTTGGCGTGGGTGGTCTTGGGATTGAGGAGCAGGGTGTCGGTCCTCGGTACCAGCGTGCCGGTGGTGTCAGTGTCCATGTAGGTGAGGTAGAAACTGAGCGAGTCCTGGTAGGCGACCGTGGTGTCGGCGACCCAATAGGTGATGGTGTCGTTGTGCTCGGTGGGCTCGGCAATGAGTTGGGTTGCAGCGTCGAAGTTGATGCCTTGGATGGTGGGCAGAGTGTCCATGGGCGCTGTGAAGTAGAGCGTGAAGTGGTCGGGCACGAGATACTCGTGCTTGAGCAGATGCAGGTCTTGACCAGCCTCGAGGAAGGCCTTGAGGACAAAGTTGTCGGGGTAGTAGTGGATGAAGGGCACCATGCGTATCTTCTCGATCACCGAGTCGCGTCCCCAGACGGTGTCGGGTCGCAGGTCGGGTCGACTGCTGGTGCTGATGGTGGTGGTGTCAAAAGCGATGACCTCACTCTTTTGACTGAACATATAATTACCGTCCATGTCCTGTAGGGCAAAGGCGTGGTAGGTGCCGTCCTTGACGCCCTTGATGCTGAACTTGCCACTGCCGTCTGTGCGACTCACGCGTAAGAAAGGAGTGGTGGTGAAGAGGGTGTCGCTATAGGTAGAGTCGGCGGGGTAGAGACCTACGAGGATGCCCTTGATAGGCTCCAGGTTCTCGGCATTGAGCACGGTGCCTGCCACCTCCATGGTGTCGATGGTCTCGCCGGTGCTGAACGAGTAGGTGAACTGTCCCAAAGGGTTGCTCTCGTTGTTGTCCACGATGGCGTCGCTGAAGTCGATGGTGTAGGTGGTGTTGGGGCGCAGCGTGTCATAGAGGTCCACGCGGACGCGCTTGCCGTCGGCACGGATGTTAGGCGCCTCGATCTGGGGAGGCGAAACAACCACTTTGTCGTTGGCGTTTTCCATCTTGATGTACTCGTCAAAGAGGATGCTTATCTTCTTTTTGGTGTTGCCCAGTGCCTTGTTGTCGGGCGAGAAGGCCACCACACGAGGCGGTTCCTCGTCGTATCGGCCGCCGTCGGGGTTGCCGATGCTGGCACAGCAGGTGACCAGGAGACTGCCTGTGATGGCAAGCAGCAGGGCAAGTATCAGGTGTAATCGCTTCATTCGACGTTCAGTTTTAGTATCTCTTCGATGGTGTTTCTGTGATTGCTCAGGCGGGGAATCTTGTGCTGACCACCCAGTTTGCCTCGTTCCTTGAGCCAGGCATTGAACACGCCGGGACGTGCCTGGATGACCTCCAGAGGCTGCAGAGTGATGTCCTTGTATCGCTTGGCTTCGTAGTCCGAGTTGACGGTCTGCAGGGTGCGGTCGAGCACGTGGGCAAATTCGGCCAGACTGGCTGGTGCCACAGCAAACTCGATGAGCCACTGGTGACGACAATGTCCCTGCTCGTCCATGAAGACGGGGGCTGCAGTGTACTCCAGCACCTGGGCTCCAGTCACGCGACAGGCTTCGGCCAGACCGCGTTCGGCGTTGTCCACGATGAGTTCCTCGCCAAAGGCATTAATGAAGAATTTGGTGCGACCAGTGATGATGAACTTATAGGGGTCCTTGCTCGTAAACCGCACGGTGTCGCCTATCTGGTAGCGCCACAGACCGCTGCTGGTGCTGATGACCATAGCATAGTTGCGGCCTACCTCGACACCCCAGAGAGGGAGCACAGTGGGATGGGGGCTGTCCAGTTCGTCCATGGGGATAAACTCGTAGAAGACGCCGTAGTCCACCATCAGTGACATGGCAGGGTCGTTGGGATCGTCCTGCAGACCAAAGAAGCCCTCGCTGGCGTTGTAGGTTTCCATATAGTGCATGCCCGAGTGAGGGATGAGTCGGCGGTACTGCTCACGATAGGGGGTAAAGGCCACGCCACCGTGAAAGAACACTTCCAAATGGGGCCACACCTGGCTGATGTCGTCCTTGCCCGAAATCTCGAGCACGCGATTCAGCACCGAGAGCATCCATGAGGGGACACCACTCAGATTGGTCACTCGCTTGCCGATGGCCTCACGGGCTATGCGGTCTCTCTTTCTCTCGAAATCGCTCATTAGGGCGGTTTCTTTCCGGGGCACACGCACCAGATTGACCAGCGGGTTGATGTTCTCGATAAGGATGGCGCTAAGGTCACCTACTAGCGAGTGGGGCATGGCATAGTTGGGGGCGTGACTGCCACCTAGAATCAGGGCACGACCATCAAAAATGCGGCTCTCGGGATGGTTGCGCAGATACCACACCACAGCGTCCTTGCCACCGGCATAGTGCGTGTCTTGCAGACTCTGGCTGCTGACGGGGATGAACTTGCTCTTGTCCTGGGTAGTGCCGCTGGATTTGGCGTACCAGCGCACTTGTCCAGGCCACAGAATGTCTCGCTCGCCGTGGCGCATACGTTCGATGTTGTGCTTCAGTTCTTCGTAAGTGTTGACGGGTGAGGACTTGGCAAAATCGTCGTAAGACCGTATCGACGAGAAACCATGCTGGCGTCCCCATTCGGTGTTGCTGGCCTGTTGGGTCAGATGCAGCAAAGTGTGCATTTGCAAGCGCTCGGCATCTGTCAGATAGGTGTCGAGGGTGTGCAGACGAGGGGTCAGCAGTGTTCTTGCTATGCGTGTCAGGCTCATGTCGCGTCTCTGTAAGTCAATGCAAAGATACGGCAAAGTTTTTAGAAATGTTGAGGTCAAAGTGTTATTTGTTCTAAAAAAAGAACAAAAAGCCCCGCCTCGGGTAGGAGACAGGGCTTGTAATATCAGAGTAGGACGAAACTTTACTCGGCAGGACCAAAGGCTTGTGCCTCGGCTTCGGCAATGATTTCGTCACGGGTCTTCTCACGCATGCTCACGCTGCTGAAGTCTATTTCCACACCATCCTGAGAGGTTGCCTCGGCAGAGGCCTTTGCGGGACGTCGACGAGCAGGACGACGGCGACGGGGTGCTTTCTCCTCGTTGCTCGTGGTCTGAGGGGCATCCTCTGTAGCGCTATCCTGTGTGTCAACTGCAGGCTGTTGCTCGGGTTTCGCGTCAACTTTTTTCGCAGGTTTACGGCGATTGCGCTTCTGTTTCTCAACAGGCTTTTCTCCAGCATTATCCTGAGGCTTTTGCTCGGCAGTGCCTTGTTTCTGCTCCTGCTTAGCAGGTTCTGGCTCAGGTTTTGCTGCAGGTTCTACCTGAGGTTGTTGGTCAACCTTTTTCTGCTGCTTCTTGGCTCTGCGTTCTTGCTGGCGAGGCTTATTTTCCTTGACCTCTGTTTTCTCCTCGGTCATGGGCACTTCGGGCAACAAGGCAATGGGTTGTTCCTCCATGGCAGTGCGCTTGCCTTTGGCGTCAAACACGCTGCGCTCCAGCGATTTCTGGCGACGCATCTGCATCAGGGCCTCCTTGGCAGCTTCCTGCTGGCTCTCCTTCTTCGAGTAGCCCTTACCTGTTCCGCAGTTGATGCCCTCGATCATGACGCGAGTGACAAAGGTGGGGTTCTTACCCTCTTCCTTGCCTTCCTCGACCAGTACAAACTCCATCTTGATGCGGTTTTTCTGGCTCCACTCCAGCAGTTTGCTCTTGAAGTTTACCTCCTTGTATGCCACCTTGTCGATGTCGACCAGGCGCTTCAGGATTTGTTTCTCCATGAACTGCTTGCAGTAGCTGTAGCCACGATCCAGATAAACAGCTCCCACCAGTGCCTCAAAGGCGTTGCCACACATGTAGCTGTTGTGTGCCGATCGAGCATGACCGTTGCTCTGGATGAGTCGGTCCAGCTCCATCTCGATGGCGATACGATTGAGTGTCTCGCGTTGCACGATTTTACTACGCGTGTTGGTCATAAAGCCCTCGGACTTGTTGGGAAAATGACGGAACACGATATCTCCCACCACGGCGTCAAGCACGGCGTCGCCCAAGAATTCCAGTCGCTCGTTGTTGATGCGCTGGCCACGTTCACCCCGGGCTGCAGCAGACTTGTGCATCAGGGCTTCGCGGTAGGGACGTATGTCGTGGGGATAGAAACCGAGTATCTGGTGGATAGAACGATAAAGCTCCCTATCCTTGCGGAAGGGGAGCCTTATGATAGCTATAAGATCCTTGATTGTCACTGTGTTAGTCGGTGTACTTCTTAAAGATTGCACAGGCATTGTGACCGCCAAAACCGAAGGTGTTGCTCAAGGCAGCACGCACGGTGCGCTTCTGTGCCTGGTTGAAGGTGAAGTTCAACTTGTAGTCGATTTCGGGATCCTCGTCTCCCTCCTCATGATTGATGGTGGGAGGCACGATGTCGTTCTCAACAGACAGCACGCTGAACATAGCCTCGATAGCACCAGCAGCACCCAGCAGGTGGCCAGTCATAGACTTGGTAGAGCTGATGTTGAGCTTATAGGCGTGCTCGCCGAATACGTCCTTGATGGCCTTGGCCTCGCTGATGTCACCCACATGAGTAGAGGTACCGTGTACGTTGATGTAGTCGATATCCTCGGGCTTCATGCCAGCATCCTCGAGAGCATTCTCCATCACCAGTTTTGCTCCCAGACCCTCGGGGTGAGAGGCAGTGATGTGGTGTGCGTCAGCACTCATGCCGGCGCCAGCCATCTCGGCGTAGATGTGTGCTCCACGAGCCTTGGCATGCTCCAGCTCCTCCAGAATCAGGCAGGCACTGCCCTCGCCCATGATGAAACCATCACGACTGGCGCTGAAGGGACGACTAGCCTTCTCGGGCTCGTCGTTACGAGTAGACAAAGCGTGCATGGCGTTGAAACCGCCCACTCCACAGGGGAGGATGGCAGCTTCGGCACCACCACTGACAATCACATCGGCCTTGCCCAAACGAATCAGGTTGAAGGCGTCTGCCAGAGCGTTGGTCGAAGAGGCACAAGCACTGCTGGTGATGTAGTTGGGACCGTGGAAACCGTATTTGATACTAATGTGTCCAGCTGCAATGTCGGCAATCATCTTGGGGACAAAGAAGGGATTGTACTTGGGGCCTTGCTCGGCTCCGTTCAGTGCATAGTACCCCACTTCGTCCTCAAAAGTCTTCATACCGCCAATGCCAACACCCAGAACTACTCCCACACGGTTCTTGTTGACGGTCTCCAGATCCAGTCCGCTGTTGTCCACAGCCATAGTGGCTGCAGCCAGAGCATACTGGCAATAGGGGTCCATCTTACGAGCCTCCTTGCGGTCGATGAAGTCTGCAGCGTTGAATCCCTTCACCTCGCAGGCAAACTGGGTCTTGAACAGACTGGTATCAAAACGAGTAATAGGTGCAGCACCGCTCTTGCCTGCTAGGACATTTGCCCAAGTCTCCTCAGCAGAATTTCCCAGAGGTGAGACGGCACCAATACCTGTTACTACGACTCTCTTTAATTCCATTGTATAGAATCAGGGAACTTATTAGTTCTGATGCTCCTCGATGTAAGCAATAGCGTCGGCAACGGTACCGATCTTCTCTGCCTCATCATCGGGAATAGTGATGTTGAAAGCCTTCTCGAACTCCATGATCAGCTCTACGGTGTCCAGAGAATCTGCACCCAGATCCTGAGTGAAGCTTGCGGTCTCTACAACGTCTGCCTCATCTACACCCAACTTCTCAACGATAATAGCCTTAACTTTTTCCTGAATATCAGCCATAATAGTAATGTTTAAAAATTATTTATAAAATCTGTTTTATTCTCGTTTTCAAGGTGCAAAGATACGATTTTAGTACCTAATCACCAAAAAATAATCCTATAAAATGCACGTTTACTACACAAATTAGGTAGAAATGTGCAATAAATTAAGTTTTTTGTCAGTTCGGGCACCTAATTGAAGGACTCCCTGCGCAGGGGATAGTTACCTCTCAACTGTTCAAATTGCTCTGGATTTTCCTTCAGCTGGCGACTGTCGATGCGTGGGTCGTACAGTTGGAGTGCCAGTTCCTCGGGGTCTTCTGCAGGGCAAAATGTGTCGGGCAGTGCTGGGGGCTGGATGTGGAAGCTCACCTCTCTGCCCATCCAGAGTGCTATTGCCTCCAGCGACATGCGGGTGGCGTTGGCCTTGCCATCGGCACTGTAGCCAGCAACGTGTGGCGTCCCTATATATACCTTATTTAATAAAGAGAGATTCAGCAGGGGTTCTCCCTCCCAAGTGTCGATGATGGCCTCGCTCAGATGTTCATTGTCCAGCGCTTGTTCCAGAGCTAGATTGTCCACCACCTCTCCTCGACCGGCATTGATGAGTATGCTGCCAGGCTTCATCTGTGCCAGTGCTTGAGCATCTATCAGGTGGTAAGTTGGGTGATTCCCCTCGGTGATGAGTGGTGTGTGGCAAGTGATGATGTCACATTCCTGCAAGAGTTGGGTGAGTGTGGCAAAACCATCGGCACCCTCGCGCTCGGCACGCGGTGGGTCGTTGAGCAGGACACGACAGCCCAGCGGCTGGATAGCCTGCAACACCGCCTTGCCTACATGACCCACGCCTACGATTCCCAGGGTGCACTGGGATAGGTTGATGCCTCTCTCGCGCTGCAACAGCAAGAGACAGTTGTGGACGTACTGACCTACAGAGGTGGCATTGCATCCAGGGCAGTTGGTCCACTGTATGCCTGCTTCCCTCAGATATTCGGTGTCTATGTGGTCGTAACCGATGGTGGCTGTGGCAATGAAGCGGACACGGGTACCCTCTAGCAAATCACGATTGCAGTGGGTGCGCGTGCGTACTACCAGCACGTCAGCATCCAAGACATCGGCTTTGCTTATAGCTTTGCCTGGCAGATACACGACTTCGTCTGCCAGTTTTTCTATTTCGCCCTGGATGAAGGGAATCTTGTCGTCGACAACAGCTTTCATCCCTTTACTTCAGACCGCGGTTACGCAGCAGAGCATCGATTTTGGGGTCACTGCCGCGGAAGTTGCGATACATGGTCATACCGTCGTCGATACCGCCAGGGGTGAGCACATAGCGGCGGAACTTCTCGGCAACCTCTTGATTAAAGATGTCGCCAGTCTCCTTGAAGGCATCGAAACCATCTGCATCCAGCACCTCGGCCCAGATGTAGCTGTAGTAACCAGCCGTGTAGCCACCACCCATAGTGTGTGAGAAGTTGGTGACACGATAGCGGGGCTGTATCTGACGAGGAATGCCACGCTCGCGCAGCTTCTCTTCCTCAAACTGCATGACGTCGAAGTTCTCGGGCACCTCGGTCAGCACATGCAGATCCATATCCACCAGGGATGCTGCCAGATACTCGACGGTGGCAAAGCCCTGACCATACTTGGAACAAGCATCGTACTTCTCCAACAGTTCTTTGGGCAAGGCAGCTCCGGTCTGGTAGTGCTTGGCATAGACGTCGAGCACCTCGGGCTCAAAGGCCCAGTGTTCGTTGATCTGAGAGGGTAGCTCCACGAAATCACGCTCTACGCCAGATACATTACTATAATGTACGTCGCGCATGAAGGAATGCAGGGCATGTCCAAACTCGTGGAACATGGTAGTCACGTTGTCCACGGTCTGCAGAGCGGGTTTGTCTGCCGAGGGAGGAGTCATGCTGCACACATTGACCACGATGGGTTGGATACGCTTGCCATCCTCGTAACGCTGACCACGGAAACTGGTGCACCATGCACCTGCACGCTTGCCGTCGCGGGGATAGTAGTCGCTGTAGAAGATGGCCAGCAGGGTAGAGTCGCGGTCATACACCTCCCAGGCTTGTGCCGTCTGGTCATAGGCAGGCAGTTCGCTGGTCACCTCGCGGAAGGTAACGCCATAAAGGCGGTTGGCGGTATAGAAAACACCCTTCAGCACGTTGTTGATCTCGAGGTACTCGGACAGTTCACGCTCGTCGAAATTGAACTTGGCAGTGCGTGCACGTTCCATATAGTAACGATAGTCCCAACCCTCGGGCTCGCAATCCAGACCATCCTTCTTCATTTCCTCGCGGATGTCGGCCAACTCCTCTTGCGCTTTGGCTACAGCGGGAGTCCAGATCTGGTCGAGCAGATTGTACACAGCCTCGGGAGTCTTGGCCATGCGGGTGTCCAGAATCTGGGATGCACAGTTGTTGAAACCCATCAGTTTGGCACGCTCCAGACGCAGGCGAACCAGTTGAGCCGAGATGGTCTTGTTGTCATATTCGTTGCCCACATTGCCACGATTGCAGTAGGCCAGATAGACCTCACGACGCAGATCACGATTCTTGCAGTATTGCAGCACGGGATTACAAGAAGCACGTTGCATGTTGAACATGTACTTGCCCTCCTGACCTTGCTCTTTGGCCATGGCTGCAGCGCGTTGAATGTCGCCATCAGAGAGACCCTCCAACTTCTTGACATTGTCTACGGTGACAAAGGTGTTGTTGGTCTCGTGCAGCAGATTGTTGCCAAATTGCAACTGCAGAGCCGATATCTGCTGGTTCAATTCGCGCAGACGCTCCTGGTCTTTGTCATTCAGATTGGCACCACTGCGCTCAAATTGCTTGTAGATCTTCTCCACCACCTTTTGCTGTTCGTAGGTGAGTTGCTCGTTGGACATGTCGTCATAGACTTGCTTGACACGCTGAAAGAGCTGGGGATTCATATAGATGTCGTCCGAGTGGGCTGACATCAGGGGCTGAATCTCCTTGGAGAGGTCACGGTATTCCTCGGTAGAGTTGCTGCTCGTGAGAGGACTGAATGTGCCAGAGGCACGTTCCAGGTCCTTGCCACTCTGGTCCAAGGCTGCTATGGTGTTCTCGAATGTGGGTTTGGCAGTATTCTCAGCAATAGCCTTTATCTCGGCCTTTTGCTTTTCCAGACCCGACAGGATGGCCTCGCGATAGTCGTTGGTAGTCAGACTCTCAAACGATTCCACACCATGCTTGTTGGTGCTCTTTTGCAGCAACTTGTTTTGATGCATCACTTGTTCCATGTCCTTTTGGTTCTTGTCCTCTGTCATTTCTGCGGACTTGCATCCTGCGATGATGGCAGTAGCAGCCAAGAGGGCACTCACATAGACTTTCTTCATGTGTTCTTATTTTGTGTTATTTTATCCATATCTTGCGACCATCACGCACATAGATACCGGGTGTGGGTTTGCCTGTCACGCGACGTCCACTCAGGTCGTAGAGCGGTGTGGCAGGTCCCTGAGGACGGTGAGGCAGACGGATGTCGTCTGTGGGATGTCTGTATGCGTCCTCGTCGTCGCTTAGGTCAAATGTATCGTAACTGCTGAAGATGCTGCTGGCACGGTTGGTCAACCATTGCTGAGCCTGAGCAACCTGGTTCTGGTAGTTGGTGGCATCTCTGTTGGAGGTGCTGTTGGACTTGTTGTGGTTGAATGACTTGCTGGCAAACTGATAGTAGTCGTCGCAGTACTCGACGAGTTCTTGCAGACCACCGGTATTGATAAAGTGGTAGAGTTTGCTGTACATGGCGCGAGAAACGGCCTCGCTACCGTAGCGCAGATTATACCAGAACTGACGGGGATAGTCTCGGCACATATAATCGTCGGACGTACCCATGTCACGGAAGAAGTCCAAATTGGCCGCACTGACAAAGTAGTTGTTGCTCTGCTGATAACCGAAAGCCCAGTCGCAATCCCACAGAGGACCAAAGTGCCAGGGAGTGGGATCCTCCAGACTCCACTGTTCCGAGTCGTAGATGTTCTCGTTGTAGAGGAAGACGCTCTTGGGATGTTTCAGCTCGCAGTTGCCGATAAACTCGTTGACAAGCAGGAAGCTGGCCAGGTCATCGACGTCCACCAGATTGTCAAAGTTGCTGCCCATGCTGACGGCACGTGTCAGGGTGCTGAAACTGTTGACTGCTGCCTGATGGACGCTATTTTCGTCGGTATCGGCATCGCCAAAATCCTTGAGCTTGGTAGGCAGATTGTAATACTGACTGCGGATGATGGGCTCGTCGGTGTAGGTGTCCAGCTCGATGATTGCAGCCTGTGAGTCATCGTCCAGGTCTACCGAGTTGTTGGCCAGAGCGATGCGCTCGGTCAGGTTGTAACTACCGCGGTACGAACCGTTGATCCATAGCTCTACGGGGATGACGTGGTTGGGGAATGCTGCACCAAAGAGGGCTGCTGCCTTGTGTGCAATGGCATTGGTGGTCATCGATCCGGTCTGCTTGTTGGAGATCAGCAGCCAGTGCTTGCCCGACTTCATGCCGAGGGGTTTCTGCTTCTCCTCAAACTTGAAGTGGTAGGGGTTCTTGCTGCTTGCGCTCTGTGACCACGATGAGTTGCCTCGTCCCTTGATCTGGATGGGTGTCTCGGGTGTGCTGGGGAATACGCCTCCACCGTCGATGGTGATGGTGCCGTCGACATAGGTCGACTTGCCATACTGACCTATCCAGTTGCTGGTCCAGCTGCCGCCGTTGCCCACGGTGATGTCGATTCTGGGAACCTGATAATCGGTGGTAGAGCGATCGGTGAGCCAGTCTACAACCACGGTGCACTCGGTGCCAAAGGGCTGTTCGCTCACTGCATATCCCTTGCCTTGCTCCACCAATTGCAGGGCGTGCCAGTTCTCATGACCGATGGTGTAGGTGATGGGTTTGTCGAATCTCAGTCGAGTCTCCTTGCTATGCTGCAGGTCGTTGCCTACCCACACCTTGGCCAGCGAGTCTGCCAACTGGAACGAGGCGGTGAGACGCTTGCCGATGCTGGCTACTTCCAGCGTCAGTGTGTCGGCAGTGAGCTGACTTTCTTCGGCAACCACATCACTGAAGAGCTGGTCGTTGAACTTATTGTTGAACTTGTAGCTCTGGAATCGAGGCAGTTCCACAGGGCACTCGTCGCCCACGCTCTCCACCTCGTGCAGGATGTGCTTGGTGTTACCCAGCATGCGCAATGTCAGGCTGTGTCCATCCAGCGAGTAATCCTCGATATAGCTACGGGGAATAGCCGTCAGGGCGCTGTCCGTGTGCAGGGCAAAGATGTAGCGCTGGTCGTGCTCTACGCTGGTCTTTTCCTCGGGATTGCTAACGACAACAACCAGTTTGGCCGACTTGCCGCTGTCGTCGTTGGCCTTACAGGTAAGCACCGTAGTGCCTGCGCTGAGGGCATAGACCGTACCGTCGCTACCGATGGTTGCTACCATAGGCTTGGTGTTTGTCCACTTGTAGGTGGGGTCATAGGCATCCTTGGGCTGCACGTCCACCACGATGCGGTGCATGTCGCCCACAGGCATTCTCAGCGTGTCAGTGTCCAGGGTGATGGATGTTACGCGTATCTTGGCGATGACTTTTACCTTGACTTCGGCTTTCACCTCGGGTCTCTTCTTGCTGCGGATGGTCACGGTAGCCTCGCCACCGCCCTTGGCGGTAATGGACATGAAGCCCTTGCTGCTCTCAAAGTAGTCGGCAGCGACAACCTTGTTGTTGGAAATCACGTATTCCACATCACGCTCCACGGTGTTCGTGGGATACAGGTCCCACATGACGTAGCTGGTTTGACCTTCCTCCAACTCCAGCTCGCTGGGGGAGCTCAGGGTGATACCTGAAATGGGTATCAGGTTGGGCTGTCCCTCGTAGACGACGGATAGGCGAGTGCTTGCCGAGGTGCGATAGATGGTGGAGATGTTGGTAGGCTTGTAGCAGTACATCTTGGTGCTGGTCACGTACAGCGAGACGGTGTCGCCATCCATGTAGAAGGCAAATCCATCGTTGTTCTCTGTGTAGAGGAAGTCTGTCTCGCCCTCGCCACCCAGGGTGACAGCGCCCTTGTTGACACGTTCGGTAATCGTGAGGGGATTGGCTGCTCCTGTGGCCATGTTGTAGACGCGCACGGTCTCTCCCTCGCCACGGACAAAGGTCCAGTAGTAGGCAGAATCCTGCAGGGCGGTGCTTGTGCTGTGCACGCCATCGCTATTGGCATACAGGTAGGACTTGCTGGTGCCGATGCACAGACGATACCATACCACATCATCGGCAAACTTTCCGTCCTCGGTGATGGTGGTGCTATGGAAGGGTCGCAGGCCATCAGGACCAGAACCTGCATCGTGATCCAGGGTAAAGTCGGTGATCTTCATCATGTCCTGACCGCTATCCATCATGTTGTCTTTCTCATAGGTCAGCACCAGGGTGTGCGTTCCTGGGGCAGTAAACATCTTGTCATAGGCACCGCTTTGCTCACCCGAGGTCTTGCTCACGATGGTCTTGCCATCCAGTGTGATGCTTCCAAAGTCGTACCACTCCTCGCAGCTGAGCGTCCAGTTGAAGTTGAGACGAGTGCCTCGGCGCACATCAAACTTGATAGTGATGAGCGATTTGCTGCTCTGGACGTGCTTGTTGGTTGTAGTCACCTCTGGCACAGTCACTACGCCGGTGGTGTCGGTGCTTACCACGGTAGTGTTGTATCCGTCGTGTGTGGTGGTAATTTCAGCTTGCATGGTGCTGCAGAACAAGATAATTGCTGTCAAAAGCAACCCACGAAAACTGTATGTCTCTACGTTTTTCATTACTGAATTTAAGTTATAGATTGGTTAATGTGGTGCAAATATACAAAATATTTGTATATCCCGGTAGATGACGCCTGCATTTTTTGCGTTAGGGGGATTTATAGGGTCCTGAAAGAGGGCAAACTTACAACTTACAACTTACATTAAGAAAATCAGTGTAAGGAAGGCCTCGAAAGTACAGTGTATAGTATGTTATATAGATATATCTATATATATAAACTCCTTAGAAATTTTCGGTAAAATGCTTCCTGGCTCACAAAATTCTTATTGTAAGTTGTAAGGTGTTAGTTTAGCGAGGTAATAATTTCAGAACTGTATAGAAATTAGAGCATTACAAAAATGCAAACTTACAATAAGCCTGTCAATGGATAGAAAAGTGGTGGTAAAAACGTGTTGTTTTCTTGTGTTTGCCGATAAAAATGCGTACTTTTGTGCCACGAATTATTGTATGAAAGGACTTCACATCATCACTCCCGTCAAGGATTCCATCGATTCTACTCTCGAAACGATGCAAGCTATTATGGCCAGTGAAATCCCTTGTCCCAGCACAGTGACGGTGTACAACGACTTCAGTTTGCCCGAAAATGAAGCCCGTTTGAAGCAGTTTTCGCAAGAATTGGGCTTCCATTTGGTCAATCTTGCAGACATCACCACGCATCCATCGCCCAATTATTTGTTAGTTTTGCAACGCGAGCGTCATGCTTGTTTGGCCGAAGATGCGGGTTTGCTCATCGTGGAAAGTGACGTGACCGTACGCCCCGAGACGTTATCAGGATTGTGGTTGGGAGCTCAGGATCGACCTGATTGCGGCATTGCTGCCTCGGTGACCGTAGACGAAACAGGCACAATCAACTACCCCTATCTCTATGCCAAAGGCCAGGAAAACAAGGTGATAGACTGTCGCAAACATTGTTCTTTCTGCTGTTCTCTGCTCACGCCCGAGTTGCTGCGACGCGTGGATTTCGATCAGCTGGATGCTTCCAAGAACTGGTTTGACGTGACGATTTCTCATCGCAGCCTGGAATCTGGCCTGCACAACTACCTCTTCACCACGCTGCCCGTACTGCATCGCCCACACAGCAGCCGACCCTGGAAGCAACTCAAGTACACCAATCCCCTGAAATACTATTGGCTCAAGTGGACCAAGGGCTTTGACAAGATCTAATGATGAGCGCGCACATTCACACAGATTCCGCCTTCTCAGCATGTCGTTCCTGGGTAGAACGCTTGCCCGAGATATTCTCTATCGACGAGGGGAAGATTATTCGAAAGGCGAGGAATGAGTTGCGCGAAATGACCGTCGGTGGGCAGACCGTAATCGTCAAGTCCTTTGCCATTCCCAATCTGATTAATCGACTGATATACGGTACCTTGCGCAAGAGCAAGGCAGAGCGTTCCTTCTGCTATGCACAGCTGCTCAGAGCCCATGGAATAGGCAGTCCTCAGCCCGTGGCTTGGATGGTTCAGCGCGAGGGTGGATTGCTGTCTCGCAGCTACTATGTTTCCCTCAAGTCTGCTTGTCCATACACCTTTGCCGATGTGATGGCTGGCAAGGTCGAGCGAGAAGCCGACGTGCTGACCGCAATAGCCCACACAACAGCCCGATTGCACAGAGCTGGAATGATACACAAGGACTATAGCCGAGGCAACATCCTGATAGGTTTTGCCAGTGATGGCAGCGTGCAGATCGAGTTGATAGACCTGAATCGCATACGTTTCCGTCGCAATATCTCGATACAGCAGGGCCTCAGCAATCTGTTTGACCGCTTGCCCGTCACACCGCAGCAACGCCAACTGATGCAGCAAGCCTACATCGAGGCAAGACAAGGAAAGGAGGTGAGTCGATGAAGTGGTATTTTATGCCCGTTTGGGGGTTCTTCTATCTCCTCTCGTTGCTTCCCTTCCGCGTGTTGTATTTCGTGTCGGATGTGTTGCTGTTTCCGCTGGTCTATTATATTATAAGGTATAGACGTGGTTTGGTTCGCCGTCAGTTGTCGGAGAGTTTCCCCGAGCGTGATGACGTGGAACTCAGGCAGATAGCTCGCCGTTTCTATCATTTCTTGTGCGACTATATCGTCGAGACCATCAAGTTGATGAGCATGTCGCAAGAGGAAATCCGTCGCAGAATCCAGTTTGTGGGCGTTGATCAAGTGCCTCGGGATATGGAGGCCACGGGTCACAATTTTGCATTGGTCTATCTGGGGCACTATGGCAACTGGGAATGGGTTAGTTCTTTCCCTCTGTGGATTCCCGAGGATGTGTGTGGAGGACAGATTTATCATCCCTTGCGCAACAAGAGTGTCGACAAGATGTTCCTCGACATCCGTCAGCAATTTGGCGCGCAGTGTATCCCCATGAAGGAGACCTATCGTCGCCTATTTACTTGGAACAGAGAGGGAAAGAAGGCACTCATAGGCTTCATTTCTGACCAGAGTCCCAAGTGGGAGGCCATGCATCAGTGGTGTACTTTCCTGCATCACGACACTTCGTTCTTCATTGGCGTGGAGCGCATAAGCAGACAGGTGGATGCCAATATCTATTATTTGGACATCTCACGTCCTGCTCGTGGATATTATCGTGCAGAGTTGAAGTTGGTTACCACCGACTCTCGTCCTCTGGCAGAATATGAACTTACGGGCTTGTATGTCAAGCTGTTGGAACAGAACATCCAGCGCGAGCCTCACCTGTGGTTGTGGACTCACAACCGATGGAAGCGCACCAAGGCGGAGTGGGAGAAGCGTCAGCAATCCAAACAAAAGTAAGCCCTCGTCCGAGAGAGTACTCTTATGACCTCGTAAGAGTATATGTCTTGCCCAAAAAGAGTACATGTTTTGCCCAAAAACAGTACACTTATCCCCTCGTAAGAGTACTCTATCTGTGAGGTGGCTCTAGTGCATCTCGTCCAGCAGGTCGTAGCTGGTCTGCAGGATGGCTTGTGCTCGCTTTACTCGGGTCTCACTGGCAGCGGGTCGCTCGGTGATGGGACGGTCGCTGGTGACGTCATAGACCGAGACACCAGTGCTGTCGGCAAACATCACACCACTGGGGAAACTGCTATAGACGAAGGGGTAGGTGTAGTTCTTGCTCAGCACGTTGCGGCTCCAGGGGAAGTTGGTGTGTGAGATTCCCATCTGGCTGAGCAGGGTTGCTGCCAGGTCACTCTGGTTCATCAGCGTGTGCATCACGCGAGGTTCCTTGATGGCACCACCCAACCACAGCATAGGACTGTGGAAGAACTCGGGATCCTCGTAGGTGAGTTTGTAGAGGAAACCGTGGTCGGGGATGATGATTACCAGCAGATTGTCCCACTGAGGCAGGGTCTTCAGGCTATCCACCAGCAAGCCCACGCTCATGTCGGTGTAGGCAAAGGCATTGAGAACTTTGTCCTCCAGACGATGGTAAGGAACCTCGAAAGGCTCGTGGCTATTGATGGTTTGCAGCGCAAAGTGCCAAGGTTTGTCCAGGGGTTTCTTGCTGATTTCCTCATAGGTGCGCATGGCCGTTGTGCTATCGTTGGCTCCCCATTTGCTATCGTTGGCCTGGCTGAGCGTGAAGTCCTTGTCGCTAATCAGGGTTTGGTAGCCCGAGGTTATCAGATACCCCTTCTTGCCCATCACGTCGATGTCGCCGCCATAGAGGTAGGTTGTCTCGTATCCTTGTGCAATCAGCGACTTGGCGATAGAGGGCATGTTGCCCAGTTTCTCTGGCAAGCGCATCAAGCTGGTGCTGGGATAACTCACCCAACCCGAATAGGCAGAGACCGTGCCTCGGTCGGTGCGGAAAGAGTTGCTGTAGTAATTGTCCCACCAGATACCCTCGGGAATCAGTCGACTGATGTTGGGTGCTACGTTGGGTTCTCCACCCAGTTCCTCGATGAACTTGCCGCCAAAACTCTCCATAAACACCACCAGCAGATTGGGTCGCTGAGTGTTGAGCAACGTGTCGGTAATATCCTCGGTTTCAGCGGGGTAGAGCCCCTCGAAGGTGCTAGCACGCTCTTCCTCGCTCAGGTAGTTGTAGTCGTCGTTGAAGGTTCCAGAGCGTTTGATGGACGAGATGAGGCTGAAGACGGGGTTGACGGCCGAGTGATTGAGGAACAACTTCTGGCTGTAGTAGGCCTGTCCCACATTCATGGTGCTAGTGTGCACACCACCTCGAATTCCCAGGAAGATGAATCCTGCCACCAGCAGCATCAACAAGGTGCTGAAGATGGGTTTCTTGTTGCGTTTCAGTCGTTTAGGTGTAATGTACACCGATAGCCCGATGGTCAGAATGACGGCTGTCAGGCCCGACAGGAATCGGGTGATGATAAAGGAAGGCTCCACGCTGTTGCTAGCCTCGGTGGCAGATGTCATGTAGGCAAAGATGACCGAATTGAGCTTGAACTTCCAGTGCTCGTACATGACGATGTCGGTCAAGATGATGGCGGGAACCAGGAAACCGATGAGAATCAGGTAGGGGAGCAGCACCTTGCGCAAGGGGAAGTTGTGTCGCCAAAGTCCGATGAGGCAGCACAGCCAGGGGATTACCACCAGATAACCCGTGGTGCTGATGTCCATGCGCACTCCGTGCCACCACGTCTGCAATACATCGGTGAGCGTGAAGGGACAGATTTCGGCATTATAGCGCATGAAGCATACTCGGCCGATGACAAAGACCACCAGATAGAGTATAAACAGGATTGCCAGAAAACGGGCAATCGTATGGTCGTGTTTGTTCTTTTTCATAGTTTATAGTGTTTGCATGTCGTTTAGTTTCTTATAGTATCCACCTTGTGCCAACAGTTGTTCGTGAGTGCCTCGCTCCACGATGCGTCCCTCGTGCAGTACGCATATTTCGTCGGCATGTTTGATGGTGCTCAGTCGGTGTGCAATGGCGATGGTGGTGCGACTGCTCATCAGTCGTTCCAGAGCCTCTTGTACCAGTCGCTCACTCTCGGTGTCGAGTGCCGATGTGGCCTCGTCGAGGATGAGGATAGGGGGATTCTTCAGGATGGCGCGAGCAATGCTGATGCGCTGGCGCTGACCTCCAGAGAGCTTGCCTCCTCGGTCGCCTACCAGGGTGTCGTAGCCGTGCTCTGTCTCCATGATAAAGTCGTGGGCATTGGCTATCTTGGCCGCTGCTATGACTTGCTCGTCTGTGGCATTGTCCATGCCAAAGGCGATGTTGTTGCGGATGGTGTCGTTGAACAGGATGGCCTCTTGGTTGACATTGCCGATGAGGCCTCTCAGACTCTTGATGCTCAGGTCTCGGATGTCCTGCCCGTCGATGGTGATTCGGCCACTTGTCACGTCGTGATAGCGGGGAATGAGGTCTACCAGCGTGCTCTTGCCCGAGCCCGACTGACCTACCAAGGCGATGGTCTTGCCCTTGGGTACAGTCAGGTTGATGTCGTGCAGAATCTCTCGGCCCTCGTTGTAGCAGAAGTTGACGCCCTGTACCTCGATGGCGTGCTCAAGACCTTGGATGACAACGGGATTCTCCTTTTCCTGTATGTGGTTTTCGGCAGAGAGAATGCGGTTGATACGCTCCATCGAGGCCAGTCCTTTCTGGATGGCGTAGCCGGCCTTGCTCAGGTCCTTGAGGGGTTGCAGGATGGTGTAGAGAATCACCAGATAGTAGATAAACAGGTTGGCGTCGATGGTGCTCTTGCCGCTGAATATCAGATAGCCGCCAAACCACAGCACGATGACAATCATCACCGTACCCAGAAACTCGCTGACGGGGTGTGCGGCGCTCTGTCGGATAGCCACTCGGTTGGCGATGTCGCGGTATTCGTTGTTGACCACCTCGAATCGCTGCTGCATCTTTCCCTCGGCAATGAAGGCCTTGATGATGCGCAAGCCACCCAGCGTCTCCTCTATCTGACTCATGCTGTCCGATAGTTTGTTCTGCATCAGCAACGACTTGGACTTCAACTTCTTACCGATCTTTCCTATGCCGATAGCCAGCACTGGCACCACCAACAGCGTGAAGAGCGTCAACTGCCAAGAGATGGCAATCAGCGTACCCAGATAGACCACGATGAAGATGGGGTTTTTGATGAGCATATCCAGCGAATTGGTGATCGAAGCATCCACCTCGTTGACGTCGGTGCTCACTCGGGTCAGGATATCTCCCTTGCGTTCCTCACTGAAGAAGGACAGAGGCAGACGGAGTATCTTGCGATAGATGTCGCAGCGGATGTCTCGAACCACACCAGTGCGCAGGGGCATCAGCATGGCACTGCCGCCGAAGTAGGTTGCCGTCTTGAGCAGTGTCAGGAAAGACAAGATGATGCCCAACAGCAATAGGGTGGTGGCAGGACCATAGGCCGCAATCATCTCCTGGCTATAGTAGTAGCCATTGTTCTTGGCAACATCGATGAAATCGCTCACGCCACCAGTACCCCAAGGGATGAAATCGTAGTGCTCATCGTTGATTTTGAACAGAATCTGCAGGATAGGCAACAGGATGGTGAAGGAAAACACATTGAAGACAGCCGCCAGGATGTTCATTCCCAGCGTGCCAGCAATGTAGCCCTTGTAGCGGGCAAAGTACTTGCCCATTACATGATAGAATTCCTTCATAGTCTGGTGTTTCCTTTATTTTCGTCCAAAGTCGGCAGGCACTTCTCCCCACTCCCTGGTTTCCCACTTCAGGATAGGGGCGTGCTGCGGATTCTCGCGAAGCCATTTCTCGGCACGTGCAATCAGTTGGTAGAGCCCTTCCGTCTGGGCGTTACGCTCCAGTTTCGTTTTGCATTTCCCGTTTTTGACCCATAGAATGGCGTTGTACGAGTCGCTGTAGACAGGTATCTCGTAGTGCTTCTGCTTCATCAGCGCCAGGGCGTGGACGATAGCCAGAAACTCGCCGATATTGTTGGTGCCGTGCATGGGGCCAAAGTGGAAGATGACATCTCCCGTACCGAGGTACACACCACGGTATTCCATAGGACCAGGATTGCCGCTGCATGCAGCATCCACGGCTATTGCATTGGGTTCTACCCCCTGAGGCAGTTCTTTCATTACATTCTTTCAGGAACCTTGATGCCCAGCAGACCGAGACCATTCTTGACAACCTTGCTCACTGCGGCAGACAGAGCCAGGCGGATAACCTGCTTGTTCTTGTCCTCCTCGCGCAGCACGCTGAAGTCGTGGTAGAACTGGTTGTAC
>JAZRYA010000077.1:0-31752 GCA_045600505.1 Bacteroidaceae bacterium | reverse complement strand
TGCAAGGTCTCCTTCTCGGGTGCCCAGTGCGTGCGATAGAGATAGACACGGTCCTTGGGCAGACCTGCCAAATCATAGATTCCGAAGTAGCTGCTGCGAGAGGGCCAATACTCGTCGTAAGGAGTGGGTTCGCCCAGATAGTCAAAGCCCGTCCACACAAACTCGCCAATCACCCAAGGCATCTTGTCCTGCCACATCCAGTCATCGTCTGGCAGGTTGCTCCAGATGCACGACTCCAGGTCATAGCTGGAAATCTGTCCATCCTCATAAGCTGTGCCATGCTCCTCCTTGACAGGGAACTTATACACACCACGACTGGAAACAGTGGAAGCTGTCTCAGAACCCAGCACTATGCCCTTGGGCGAATTCTCCAAACCTTTTTTGTAGACATGCAGACGATAGTTGAAACCAGGAATGTCGGTAGCCTGGAAGACACCACTATGCATGGGCGATTCACCACGATCCAGGCCTTGAGTGCAAGGACGAGTGCCATCCAACTGATGGATGAGGTTCTGTATCTTGACCGTATATTCGTAACCGACAGCCGAACCCTGGTCGGGAATCTCGTTGCCGATGCTCCACATCACGATGCTAGGATGATTGCGGTGCACAAGCACCAGATTGGTGAAATCACGCTCCCACCAGGGCTTGCCGTCCTGGTTTGGCGAACTCTTGTCCACCTGACGGAAGAACTTGCTATAGCCGTTCTTGACCTTGGCCGACACCCACATGTCGCACGATTCGGCCATCACTAGCATACCCATCTCGTCACAGATGTCCATCTGCCAGGGAGCAGGCATATTGTGACTGGTGCGGATAGCGTCGCAACCCATGTCCTTGAGCAGAGCCACCTGACGACGGAAAGCCGCCTTGTTGAAAGCTGCACCCAGAGGACCCAGGTCGTGGTGCAGACAGACACCGCGGAACTTGCGCACCTGACCATTGAGTTTGAAGCCCTCTTGGTCATACACAGCCTCCCGGATACCCGTCTTGGCCTCTTGATGATCCCACACACGGTCACCCTCGCGCAACTCTGTCACCAGGGTGTAGAGCACGGGCTGCTCGGGACTCCACAATTGGGCATTATTCAACAGAAGCACCTGGTTGGTCTCTCCGCTATTGTTCAGGTCAGCCACACTCTTGACCACCTCGCGGCCTTGGGCGTCCAGCAACTGATGATGAATGCGCAACTTGCCACCCTTGACACCGACCATAGCCGATGTACTCACGTAGAGACGTGCCTGACTGGCCGTCTTGGCATCAGCCGAGATGCTTTGCAACATAGTGGTGCGGGCAAAGGTGCCCCAGGTCTTCAGGTAATTTTCCTTATGGAGAATCAGGCGAACCGGACGATAAAGACCTGCACCGGGATACCAGCGAGAGGACTCTTCCAAGTTCTGCAGATGTACTGCCAGGGCATGTTTGCCAGCCTCTACCTTGGGCAACTCGATTCTAAATGTGTTGTAACCATAGGCCCAATAGCCGATTTCCTGACCATCGAGATAGACACGAGGCTCACTCATAGCGCCGTCAAACACCAGTTCTCCGTGGGCATATCCCTCGGGAATGGTAATCTCGGTACGGTACCAGCCCTCGCCTATCCAGGGCAAACTGCCACTGCGTCCCGTCTTCTCGGTGGCCTCTTTCTCGCCATTCTGCTCGATGCGCACCACCTGCTTGTCTATGTCCTTGTCAAAAGGTCCGCTGATGGCCCAATCGTGGGGGATAGTCACTCGCTCCCACTTGCTGTCGTCGTACTTCACCTGCTCAGCGCCAGCATGAGTACCACGCTGGAATTTCCATCCGCTCAGCAACAGGGTTTCCTGACTCTGTGCCCATGCAGACATGCTGACTGCAAGGCTTAAAAATATGGTTAATGTCTTCTTCATATTAGTAGCTTTTGTTTTTGCCAGACACCCTAGGGACTAGATTCTAACCTTTATAGCACGCTGCTTACCCTGGCAAGTCCAACGGAGAATGTAGACGCCAGAGGTGAGTCCACCAACGTTCATAGGACGAGCCAAGGCGCAGGTCATCAGGCGCTGACCACCCATGTTGTAGAGGGCCATAGTGCCGGCAGGAACCTCGCCGCCAAAGGCCACGCGCACTCGAATCTCACGAGTGTCGGGGTTGTAGACGATGCGATAGCCGGGGTCGTCCTCGGTCGAGGCCATGCTATTCCCCAGTCGTTCGTCGGCAATGCGGATGTTCCACTGGCGAGTAGGCTTGGCGGCATTGTCTTGGTCATTCTTCCACGATAAGACGGGATTGCCGCTGTCAGAACCGCCATTGCTGTTGTTCCAGGCGAGATGAGTCTCTACATTCTCAATCACCCAGTTGTCGGCACAGGGTACAAAGTGCCAGAGTTGGCGCTTGTTGTTCTTGTCCACATCCTGCAGCTTCAGTCCTGCACCAGGGTTGTAGTTGCCTACACTGCCCGACGCCATATCGGTGATGGCCAGATTGCTGCCTCGAGAGATGATGCGATAGTTGTCGTTACCAGCACTTTCCAGATACCATTGCTGGGTTTCCTTGCGCTGTTCGTCTTCCTCCCAGATGCAGACGCCCAGGTCGTCATTGACATCCGCGGGATAGCCAGTACCTATATTATATATGGTATAATAATGGCTGTCGAGCACCTCGAGCTGCTGCGTGGGATCTACTATATCGGGGTTAGGATTGGGCATGATGGTGTTCATGTAATCGGCATGCTCCACCACAAACTTCTTCAGGTAATCCACACCTTCCTGATAAGTACTCCAGAGGGTGATCTCGTTGTAGACATGACCATCGAGAGGCCATATTTCGAAGTTCTTCTTCTGACTCTCGTCTACCACTACGGCCATGCTGTCGATGTAATTGATAGTGTTCTGCACCAGTCCTTCCTTCACTGCCTTGTGCCAAACACGTCCTGTCAGATTCTGGAACCAGGGGTCGCGCCACATGTTGTCGAGCCAGCGACTGACAGCTCCTGTGCGATAACCGTCATAGGTCATCATCTTGTCTGTGGTCTCGCCGATACGGTTGCAATTGTTGAAGGCAATATCATAGTCCCAGATAGGACCGAAATAGAGGTGGTCGTCGGCCTGGTTCTTGTAGAGATAGATGCTGTAGAAACCATCAGGGTTGCCGCAGTATTCCACCGTGAGGAACCAGCTAGCCAGCGAGGTAGAATCCACAATAGCACGATAACCGTTCTGAGGATCGGCATAGTTCTCGGAGAGTGCTCGTGTCTCGAAATCGTTGTAGAAATTCTGGATATAGTTGCGCTGATCCCAGTTGATAACGGTCTCATCGGGCGACTTGATGCTGACGGGAGTGCCGCCTACACTACCAAAGTTGACAGGGTCCTCTCCAGCTGTGCCGTCAATCTCCAGCAGGTAACCGCCTGAGATGTCTGAGTCGGCAGTGGCAGGCTCCTCCTGCTCTACGATGTTGACGCGCTTTTTCTTGATCTGCACCTGGTCGCTCACCTGGTAGTTACCCAGATATTTGTCATTGAGGTAGAGGTCGACAAAGGAAGCGGCGGGGGTGAACACTTGACCCAACTGTGTGCCGATGTAGCTGGCTACAGCATTGCGGATGAGGGTCTTGTCGGCATGGTTGGCCATCAGCGTCCAACTCTTGGCATTGGCACGCTCACTGCCCAAGAACTTCTCCTTGTCCTTGAACTTGAGGCGATAGGGCTTCTTGGCCAAACCCCATGTGGAATTGCCTCGGCCTCGTATCTCCAGCGAATCGTAGCGCTCGACATTCTCGCCATCCACTCGCCACAGGTTGGCGTACTTGTAGACAGTCTTGCTGCCAATGTACTGATTGTCAAAGGTGTTGATGTAGATGGTGGGCAGATTGGTCAGTTGGTCGAGGCTCTGAGGCAAGCGCATCTCCTGAAGACGGGCATAGACATCTACGGATGCAGGATGTATCTGTGCCTTTTCAATGATCAGATGAGTAGCCTCGTCGCTGAGCACACCGCGCTGCAAGGGCTTTACCTCCTTGGACAAGTCGATGCAGGCAAACAGGTCGCTCTGGCTGTCATCGGTCACGCCATTGATAGCAAAAGTGCCATCACCCACTGCAATGATGTGGATGGGGGCTGGGGTGGCAGACAACTTGTAGGCGGTGGTGCCATCCGAAGTGACAAACTTGCGTGCCTCGGGATTGTAGAGATACCACTCGTCCTGATAACGGACAAACTGCCAGACGTTCTTTTCTCGAAACAGGTCAGGCTCGTTCTTGTAGAGTTCATTGCCCAGCTGCTCGTCGGCCTTGGTAACACCCAAGACGCTAACCCAACTGGTCGTTGCCTCGGGATTGTAGACCAGATAACCACGGCCATCCACGCCACGAATGGTGTAGGTGCTACCCTGTCGTATCTTGTCCACGCTCTGCAGGACACCGGTCTCCTCACCCAACTCCTTGATAGCAGTCTGGAATTCTTCCAACTTCTGCTTCAGCGCGTTGTACATGTCCTCGTTTATCTTCCAGTCACTTGCTGCATTTCCGGCCTCTATCAGGGTATGCAGCTCCTCACCGACTTTGCCCAGATCCAGCAGTTTGTTCTCACCATAGATGCGAAGTTGGTTGAGGTGGAACTCGGCAAAATGGCCAAAGCCGCGACTGTCGGTAGTACCCGTGATGTAGAATCGCAGATAAGAGTAGGTGCCGCCATTCAACGAAATGGGAGGTGTGGTGTACTCCATCCCCGCATAGGCATTTCCCAGTATTGCATTATCGACGTGTGTCCATTCCTCCTCGTCGTTGCTGCCATAGATATCCAACTGGGTCACATGGTCATTGGCAGTATTTCTGCGCTGGACGTAGATGCTCAGGTGGTCCTGGATAGGCTCACTCATAGCAACTTGCAGATAGTGTGTATCCGAAACCTGACTGTGCCAATCGGAATGCCAGAAAGTATTAGGATTATCATCTATCAGAGCGCCTATGTTCTGTCCTTCCTGGATGTCACTTGCATTACTGCTCAACTGGTCGGCACTGGTGAGCACAGACTTACAGACTGAACCAGAAGCCTCGTCATAAGCCTGTTGTGCCTGTTCGAGCAACTCATGGAACTTGTCCACCCATTCATTCGGCTCACCATCGCCTCGTTCACACACCTCAGTCAGGTGAAACTCGGCAAAATGACCAAAGATGTGACCACGGTCAGACTCCAAAATGTAGAAGCGCAGATAACGATAACTGGCTCCACGCATCGAGATAGCTGGGGTGGTATATTCTGCTCCATAATCCACATTACCCAATTCCACATCCTCGATAGCAGCCCAGTTCTTTGCATCATTGCTACCATGCACGCCCAATTTGGTCACATGGTCAGTACCTATGCGACGACGCTGGACGTAGATGTACAGGTCACCCTCAACAGGTTCTGTCAGAGCAACTTGCAGATAGTGAGTATCGCTCACCTGGCTATGCCAGTCCGAGTGCCAGAAAGTTTCGGGGTTGTTGTCTATCAGAGCTCCAAAATCCTGGCCCTCATCCCTGTCGCTGGCATTGCTGCTCAGTTGGTCGGCACTGGTGATAAGGTCGCGAGTAATGGTCTCTGCCATCATTCCACAACTGGAAAGCAGCACAGCAAATAATAGGATATAACGTAGTTTCTTCATGGTCCTTCGGCTAATCTTATAATAATTGTCTACAAAAATAACAAAATATATTCAAAGGACAACCTCGTTTTCCAACTTTTCATACAAAACTGGGACATTTTGCCCGGATATTTGCATATGTTTGATGTATTACGTAATTTTGCAAGAGTAATTATAGAATCCAGAGACGCTATGAAACGATTATACATCGCTTTTACCTTTTTGTTGACTTGCACAATGCTGTGTGCACAGAACACCCAGAGCACCCGAGGTATCCACACCTTTGAGATGGGCACACCGACCAATCCCGAGGGCAAGACCATTCTTGTCGACGGACAGGGAGTGATTGTCGATGGACACCCCGTGATTCCTGTCATGGGTGAGATACATTATTCTCGTCTGCCCCAACAAGAGTGGCGTCGCGAACTGAAAAAGATGAAGGCTGGCGGCGTCACCGTCGTTGCTACCTATATCTTCTGGATACATCACGAGGACGAACAGGAAGGTGTGTGGGATTGGAGCGGTAACCGCGATCTGCGTCGCTTCGTGGAGATCTGCCAAGAAGAGGGGCTGATGGTCGTGTTGCGCGTCGGTCCTTGGTGTCACGGCGAGGTGTATCAGGGTGGTCTGCCCTGTTGGCTGGTGAGCAAAGCCCTGTCCGACGAACCCGCTCCCAACGGCAAAGGGCTGATGAAGGACTATTATAAACTGCGCACCACTGCCCCTGGTTTCATGGAGGCAACAGCTAAATTATACAATCAAATCGCCGCCCAGGTCAACGGACTGTTGTGGAAAGATGGCGGTCCCATCATCGGTGTGCAGTTGGAAAACGAGAGCCGAGGTCCTTGGCCTTATTTCCAGCAACTGCTTGCACTTGCTCACAAGACAGGATTGGATGTACCCATCTACACTCGCACGGGTTGGCCACAATTCAACGGACATGCCGAGTTTGGCAAGATCCTACCTCTCTATGGCGATTATGCAGATGGTTTTTGGGACAGAAAACTCACGGATATGCCTGGCGATTACAAGAAGGCTTTCATTATGAAAGACACCCGTCTCTCGGCAGTGATAGCCACAGAAATCTTTGGCGACAACCAGAGCACCCAGATGCAGAAGCAAGACCTCTCCTATCCCTATCTCACCTGTGAGTTGGGAGGTGGCATGTGTGTCAGCTATCATCGTCGTGTCAACATCAGCGGACGCGAGGCTATGCCTCTGTGTGTCTGCAAGTTAGGCAGCGGAAGCAATCTGCCAGGATATTACATGTACCATGGTGGAACCAACCCCTTCAACCCCTTGCACACTATGGGCGAGACTCTCAATAGTCGATACACTGCCGGCAATGATGTGCCCATTATGTCCTACGATTTCCAGACCATACTGGGTGAGATGGGACGTCCCAATCCCATTTCGTGGGACGAGACCCGGTGGGTTCACCAGTTCCTGGCCGATTGGGGCGAGGAACTGAGCAGTATGCAGGTGGATACGATGAGTGCTAACTATGCTCGTCGTGGTACATTCGAGTTCCGCAACGACTATGTCCGCATCGTCAATGAGGAAGGCACAGCCAGCATTACTCCGATAGGTATGCAGTGGGAAGGTCTCACCATCACCTCTACCACCCTGCAGCCTCTGGCCAAAGCCGATGGAGGACTATACTTCATAGCATTACCCAACACCAAGAAACTCACGTTGACCGTCAATGGTAAAAAGTATACCGTCAAGCCCGACGCTACGCTGACTATCAAGGACAAAAAGTTGACCGTGCTCTCTCGCGAGAAAGCACACACAGCCTATGTCATCGACCATCATATGGTCTACGGACAGGGTGGCATTCTCTACCCTGCCGAGGGACAAATCATGGAAGAGACCTGGGTGACAACCAAGGATGCAGTCGACGTTCGCCAGTTGAAGCAAGCAGGAAAACCCGAGCCACGCATCTCGGGTAACAAGATAGCAGAGAGACAACCCGACGAAAGAGATTTCGAGCAGGAGGCTGCCGTCTATAGCCTGCAGGTTGCACAGACCGATGATGACTCGTTCCTGGAAATCAGTTATCAGGGAGATTGTGCCCGACTGTATGCCGATGGTCAGTTGGTCGAGGACAATTTCTGGAATGGCAAACCCATGCAAGTGCGAGCTTCGAGCCTGCGTGGCAAGGAGGTAGAACTCAAGATTTTACCTCTGCGCAAGGGCACTCCCATCTATCTCGGACCTCAGCAACGCTCCATACTAGAGGCAGCGCAGGGGGACTACCTGTTCTCTTTCGACGGAGTGCAGATGGTGCGCCGCGTCACCAAGCCCCTTTAGCGCATCACAGTCCTACAGCGGATAAACCCTGATGCTCAAAAACTTCGTATTACTTGGCCAGCGCATTGTCCAGTTCCTGAGTCATTGACTCCAAACTATCCCAGCCGGTGATAGCCTTGATGAAGCGACCATCACGACCATAGATGAGGTAGTGAGGGATGGAACCCGAATAGTTGGGGATGTTCATCGCCTTGATGTCCTCCTTGGTAAACAGGAAATGGTCGCCTGGGTGCTTCTCCTTCAGCGCTAGGAAGCCATCGGTAGATGAACTGTTGTCGGTGATGTAGACAAAGTCCACGCCACGCTTTTCGTAATCTGACTTCACGGTCGACATCTCCTGGATGCCCTTGTTGCAAGGACCGCACCAGGTAGCCCAAAAATCAATGTAGACCACCTTGCCCTTGTGGCGCTGGACGATCTGGTCCAGCCAGGTGGCAGGCTCGCCCGAGGGCTGCCAGTTGGCATTTTGCTGAGCGACATCCACTAGCTTGGCCTTGAGTTCGTAGAGAGGTTGCTGGAATTCAGGCGAGAGGCTGTCGATGGCCTCTGACGGAACAGAACGGAGAGCCTTGAGCTGAGTTACCAGCTGAGACACCTTTTCGCGCTCCTGCAGATATCTGCCCAACGAGAGATCTGCCAGTCCATTGGCCCTGAGATAATCGAGATGCTTTAGCTCATAATAATAGGTACTGTTGTGGTTGCGAGGGAAGATGAGGGACGAGGCGTGAGGGTCCTTGTTGGTGACCTGGGTCTGGAATTTGCTGATCTCTGCCGAGTCGCACCTGATGATCTTTTTTCTGAAGATAAAGCCGTTGACCGCATCTAGATAGGATTTTTCCAGAATTACTTGCAGTTCTTCTTTGTCCTCAGCTGTCAGAGAGGATGCCTTGATAGAGTCCAATCTTGCCAGGTGCTTGGTCCATTCCCTTTCGCGGTAGTCAGCAAAACTCTCGTCTCGATGCTCCTTGAGATAGTCCATTTCTATCACGGAGGCATATAATTGCAGTTTGCGGGACAATTCCATGAACTCGGGCGTTTTCACTACCGAGCGGCCCTGGATGCTGATAGCCCCTGCGGTCGATTGCTTCTGCTCTTTGGCTTTCTGCAGCTTGGGGTAGTCCACAACAATGTCTATGGTATCGCCGGGACATAGAATCATACCCATATTTTCGCCACACACCGAAAAACCAAAGTCCATGGGCCAGCTCATCTTCCACTTCATGCTGAAGACGCCGAGGCTGTCAACGATATCGGACGGAAACTGATCCTCCTTGACGTTGGATGCCCCGCCCCAAATACCAAGGACATGAGTCTGGTCTGCAGGCAAACCGATGACATGTCCGCGGATGACGCTGGTTGCATACTTGCGCTGCCACTTGGGCAGTGCACTGGCACTTGCTGCCATCATAGAGACGGCGAGCATGATGAGAAGCTTTTTCATACTACTATTAGATTGGTTATCATTCCGCCAGCAAAAGTACGACAAACACCAGAAAAACGCAAGAAAATGAGTTTGCAAATAGTTTGCAAATGAAATGTCAACAATAAAAAGAGTTTGCAAAAAGTTTGCAAATCGGGCTTAAAAGCTTAGCAGATAACTATTTGCGATTTTACAGAAATTACACAGAGAAAGCCTGCGCTATTTGCAAGTTTTCCGTAGTTTCGTGGTCAAAAAAAGAGCATAAAATCGGGAAAATACCCTGTGAG
The DNA here is from genome assembly GCA_045600505.1 of Bacteroidaceae bacterium. Classification (GTDB taxonomy): domain Bacteria; phylum Bacteroidota; class Bacteroidia; order Bacteroidales; family Bacteroidaceae; genus Physcousia. The sequence continues at coordinate 22,129 of JAZRYA010000077.1, read as the reverse complement.
TTTTCCGCTTTATTATACATTTTGGGGCGATCGGTTCTTGGAGAGGGGGCAGAAAGTCCTAGGTTTTGGGGTCATACGTCCTAGTGTTCGGGGCTGTACACTAGGGTGTATGAGGTCAAAAGAGTACTCTCTCGGGGTCGGACAAGTACTCTTTTTGGGTAAAATTTGCTCTCAGTGGATATTTTGCATTTATTATACATTATACACTAAAGTTTTGTATTCATTTAATAGTAAGCGTGTTGTATGGATGTATAAGGAATGTATGTAGTACATCTTTTATACATTTTTGCCCAAAAAGTAGTGTTTTTCCTTCATTTTACGACGAAAAAGTGCACGTTTTTGGCATAAGAAAACACGTTTTCGTGCATTTTTGCACAGAAATGTATCATTTTTCCCCCTATCTTTGCGCAGAAAATGCAGAGTTTATCACTTCTATTTGCAAAAAAAACAGGAATGTCTAAGAGGTTCAGCGGGAGAAAACCACTCTATTATTACAAGCCTCGTGTATTTTGCAACCAATTTGCAAGAGTTTATCCTTACTTTTGTACCCATTGAATAATATATATATGGATAAAACGAGATTTTCACATATCAGAATGGGGGCAAGCATGGCCCTTGCAATCAGTTTGCTGGTGGCCTTCACGGCTTGTGGCGGACACCATCATCACGAGGAAGAGGCAGAAGAGCACGAGGCTCACCACCACGAAAATGGCATCATCCTGTCTGCCGACAAGGCCAAGGCTGCCGGAGTAAAAGCAGAGAAAATAGTGCCCGGGACCTTCCATGGCGTCATCCACACCAGCGGCAAAGTGATGGCTGCCTCGTGCGACGAAACTACCGTAGTCGCTACCATCAGTGGACGTGTGGCACATTCCAACCACATCTCCGAGGGCATGCGAGTGGGAGCAGGTGCTGCCATGTTTACCATCACCTCGGCCGGCATGCAAGTGGCCGAGGGCGATCCCGTGCAACGTGCCAAGATAGAATATGAGAAAGCCGAGCGTGATTACAAGCGTGCCGAACTACTCATCCAGGACAAAATCATCAGCGAAAAAGACTTTGCCGTGGCTAAAGCAGAGTACGAGGCAGCCAAACTGACCTATACCTCTGTGTCCAAAAACCGCAGTGCAGGTGGTGTCGTAGTAAACACCCAACGTGGTGGTTTTGTCAAGCAATGTCTGGTCAATGACGGAGACTATGTCGAGGCAGGACAACCTCTGGCCATTATCACCCAAAACCAGCATCTCTACTTGCGTGCAGAAGTCCCTGAGCGTCGATTCAATGAGTTGAACAGCATCCATCAGGCTAAATTCAAGACCAGTTATAGCGACCGCCTCTATGACATCACCGAAATGGGTGGACACATCCAGTCGTATGGTCGTTCGGCCGAGGTCAACAACAGCTACATCCCCGTCATCTTCGAGTTCAACAACACCGGCGATGTGGTGCAAGGATCCTATGCTGACATCTACCTGATTACGAATGAGCGCCAGCAGGTTCTGTCCGTTCCCCTCACTGCCCTGACCGAGGAGCAAGGCATGCACTATGTCTACATCCAAGAGGATGCTGACTGCTATGAGAAGCGCGAGGTTACCCTTGGCGAAAACGACGGTCAGCGAGTAGAGATACTGACCGGATTGAAGGGTGGTGAGCGCGTGGTTATCCAAGGCGCCATCCAAGTGAAACTGGCCTCTGCCAGCAATGCCATTCCTGCACACACTCATAATCACTAGGCCGCTATGTTGAACAAGATTATTCGATTCTCGCTCGACAACCGACTGCTGGTCTTGGTAGCTGCCGTGCTGCTGACTCTGGCAGGACTCTATTCTGCCAGCCACACCGAGGTGGACGTGTTCCCCGACCTCAACGCACCCACGGTAGTTGTGATGACTGAGGCCGGTGGTATGGCCACTGAAGAGGTGGAACAACTGGTTACATTCCCCATCGAGACAGCTCTCAATGGCAGTACGGGTGTGCGCCGAGTGCGCTCCCAATCCACCGGAGGATTCTCTGTAGTGTGGGTCGAGTTTGACTGGGGCACCGACATCTATCTCGCTCGTCAGATTGTCAGTGAGAAGTTGAGCAGCATCAGCGAACAGATGCCTGATGGCGTGAGCGCTCCTGTGTTGGGACCTCAGTCCTCGATTCTGGGCGAGGTGCTCATCGTCAGCCTCACCTCTGACACTACATCGATGCAAGACCTGCGCACTCTGGCCGATTGGGTGCTTCGTCCTCGCCTGCTCTCGACCGAGGGGGTAGCACAAGTGAGTGTGCACGGCGGCGACATCAAGGAGTACCAGATTCTGCTCAATCCTGGTAAGATGAAGCACTTTGGCGTGACGCTGGACGAGGTGATGGCGGCCACTCGTAACATGAACCAGAACACCAATGGCGGTGTCCTCTATGAATATGGCAACGAATACATCATCCGTGGCATCAACTCGACCAATGACATCGACAAACTGGAAAGCTGCCTCATCAAGAAAACATCGACGGAAAGCCTGGTGACCCTTGCTGACATTGCCGAAGTGTGCACGGGTAGTCAGGAGCCCAAACTTGGCGTTGCCAGCGAAAAGGGACATCCTGCTGTGTTGCTGACCGTAACCAAACAGCCCAAAACCGGCACTATAGAACTGACCAACCAACTGGATGATGCCATAAGCGATCTGCTGCAAAACCTGCCTCAGGACGTGCACATCAGCAGCAACATCTTCCGTCAGTCCAACTTCATCCGCAGCAGCATCGACAATGTGCAGAAGTCCTTGCTCGAGGGAGCCATCTTTGTGGTCATTGTGCTACTGATATTCCTCGCCAACGTACGTACAACCATCATATCACTGGTCACCATCCCCCTGTCTTTCCTAGTAACCCTGATAGTGCTACAAGCCTTGGGAATCAGCATCAATACCATGACGCTGGGTGGCCTGGCTATTGCCATTGGTTCGCTGGTAGACGATGCCATCGTGGACGTGGAGAATGTACACAAACACATGCGTCTACATCACCAAAGTGGGGAGTCGATGAATCTGAGTAAAAAGATTGAGCTCATCTTCCATGCTTCACGCGAGGTGCGCATGCCTATCCTCAATTCCACTCTCATCATTGTGGTCAGCTTTGCGCCTCTCTTCTTCCTCAGTGGCATGGAGGGTCGCATGCTCATCCCTCTCGGCATAGCCTTCATCACGGCATTGTTTGCCTCTACCCTAGTGGCACTTACGCTCACTCCTGTGCTATGCAGCTATCTATTGGGCAAGAGCACCCACGAGATGCCTCGTGAGGCCTTTGTTGCTCGATGGCTCAAGCAATACTACCAGTCGGCACTGGGATGGGTGTTGCACCACACTCGTCTGGTTGTCGCCTCCACTACCCTATTGCTGATGGCCGCTATCACCATTTTCTGTCTGCTGGGTACCAGCTTCCTGCCGGGTTTCAACGAGGGTTCGTTCACCATCAACATTTCCTCGTTACCCGGAATATCCTTGGCAGAAAGTGACGCTATAGGTCGACGTGCAGAACTGCTTCTCCTAGAGATCCCCGAGATACAGACCGTAGCTCGAAAGACCGGTCGTGCCGAACTCGACGAGCACGCTCTGGGTGTCAATGTCAGTGAGATAGAGGCTCCGTTTGAACTCCACGACCGTTCGTACCATGAGGTGCTCGATGAGGTGCGCCAGCGCCTGTCGGTATTGGTAGGGGCTAACATCGAAATCGGTCAGCCTATCTCTCATCGTATCGACGCAATGCTGTCGGGCACGCAGTCCAATATCGCCATCAAACTCTTTGGCACCGACCTCAATCGTATGTTCACCATCGGCAACCAGATTCGCGAGGCAATAGAAGATGTCGAAGGAATAGCCGACCTGAATGTGGAACAGCAGATAGAACGACCCGAACTGAAGATAGTTCCTCGCCGAGAATTGTTGGCACGCAATGGCATTACTCTACCTGAGTTCAACGAGTTTCTGGCCGTTAATTTGGCAGGTGAGACTGTCTCACAGGTCTACGAGGCAGGCCGCAGTTTCAATCTCGTGGTCAAGGCCCAGGGAGATAACAATGCCCAGAAGAGCATCGAGAGTGTGCGAAACCTCATCATCGACACCCAAGACGGTCGCAAGGTGCCCTTGACCGATGTGGCAGACATCACCTCCAGCGCAGGACCGAACACCATCAATCGTGAGAATGTGCAACGAAAGATTGTCATCTCGGCCAATGCCAACGGTCGTGCACTGGGCAGTGTAGTACACGACATCAAGGACCGGATTGCAGAAGAGATACAGTTACCCGAGGGATACCATATAGAATACGGCGGACAGTTCGAGAGTCAAGAGTCGGCAAGTCGCATACTGGGACTTACCTGTACCCTAGCCGTGGTGGTTATCTTCCTACTGCTCTACATGCAGTTCCACGATGCTCGCGAGAGCGGAATCATCCTGCTCAATCTGCCTTTGGCTCTCATCGGCGGCGTCTTTGCTTTGCTGATGACCAGTGGCGAGGTCAGCATCCCTGCTATCATCGGATTCATTTCGCTCTTTGGCATAGCCACCCGCAATGGCATGCTGCTCATCACCGAATACAATCGTCTGCGCAACGAGGAGGGTAAGACGGTGGACGAAGCTATCGTCCTGGGCTCTCTCTCACGTCTCAACCCCATCCTGATGACAGCCCTCACATCAGCTCTGGCTCTGGTTCCTCTAGCCCTGGGTGGCGATCTGCCAGGTAACGAGATACAGAGTCCTATGGCCAAGGTCATCCTAGGTGGCCTCATCAGCAGCACACTGCTCAATGCCTTCATTATCCCCATCGTCTACCGATGGATGAACCGTACAACAAATACAACTAACGCATGAACTATCGCATTATGAAATACCTAACCCTGGCCTTGCTAGCCCTGCTTACTCTGCAAGGAAAAGCTCAGGACACACGCACCACCGAGGCTGCCTTGGAGAGTATCAGCCAACACAATCTGCAACTGCAAGCCCTCTTGCAAGAGCACGGAGCACAAGTGCTGGAAGCCAAGGCGGAGAACACGCTTTCTGGTCTTTCGGTAGAATACTCTCCGTTTTATCAGAAGGGATACCACGGCATGGCCGAGAGCGAACTCATCGTGTCCGAGGAATTTGATTTTCCCACCAAGTATGCTGCTCGGAACAGACAGGCCAATCTGCGTCGCCAGGCACTGGACCAACAGTACTTGCAAGCACGTCGCGACATCTTATTACAAGCGCAAACACTCTGTTTCGACTTGATTCGACTCAACCAGACTCTGCAGATGCATCGTCAGCGATTGAGCGACAGCGAGAATATGCTACGACTCTTCCAGAAACGCATGGATGCTGGCGATGGCAACCTGCTGGAACTAAATAAGGTGAAGATAGACAGAATGGATGTGCAGAAGTTGGTGAGCAATGCCGAGAGCGAGCGCATCGCCCTAGTGCAGCAGTTACAGGAACTGAATGGAGGACAGCCCATCGATGTGACCGATACCCGATTCCCCGACCAACCACTGGATATGGATTGCGAGTCTTTTGTACACCAGACCCTGAGTACCCATGCCGATGTGTTGGCTGCCGAGGCCGACCTGAAAGCCACAAACCACGAGGTGAGCATGGCTCAGCGTGAATGGCTACCCAACGTGAAACTCGGTTACCGCCGCAACACCGAACAACGCGAGTCACTCAACGGATTCATGGTAGGTGTCGCCTTCCCCATGTTCTCGACCCAGAGCCGAGTGCGCGCTGCCAAGATGCGCCAAAGCAGTAGCCAACTGCAACTCGAGCAAGCCCGTCAGTCCACCGAATCCACCTTGCGCTCACGCCACCAGCAACTGGTCAGCCTGCGTCGCGTACTGGATCACGATGACGTGGAAATGATGACCGAAACCCTCTCCCTACTGAACAAGGCTCTGCAGCATGGCGAGATTTCGGCCTTGCAATACTACACCGAGATTAGCAGCATCTACGAAAAACTGCAGAGTCATATCGACACGCACTGCCAAGCAGCCAAGCTCTATGCCGAGCTGCATGCCAGCGAACTCTAACTATAGAAAAGTTTCACTGCCGAGACAGCAGAATTGCCATCTCGGCAGCATTACCTAGTCGAATTTGACCATACCACGCAACAGATGTCGCAGGCAACTGAGCAACTGTTCAGATTCCTGGATGACATTGAGATAAAGCGTAGTAGATTCGATGTTGACCGACTGCTGCTGCATTGAGTCGATAACCTGTTTGCGGTAGTTGGACAGACTGCGCTGCAGACGCTCGGCATTGGTACGGATAGATTCCGCCACAGAAGGTGACACTGGCGAAGTGACGAGGGCTGCTTCGGTGTCATTAAAAATGTCTAGCACCTGACTCTGCAATCCGACAAAACGGTAAGAGAACTCGGTAGGTACAGGCGAGAAATTGTTGGCCACATGTTCGCGACAGGGGTCATTGATGCGCTTCAGACAGTAAAGCATCTGTTCCACAGCATTGTTGGCCAAGAAATACCAAGTGTTCTTCTCCATTGCCAACATGGAGTCTATCTTTCGGAAACCAATTATCTCGCGTCTGCGTAGGCGTTTCATCTCCTTGCGAGCCGACTCAATGTCATCCGTGGCATGACGCAAGGGGCGATATTCCTCCTGCAAGAAAGCATCGGTGATGGTACGATAGCACTCGGCAGCAAAATGAACCTGATCGGTGTGACTGTGGTGTACGTGCATCTTCAACAACTGCCAGCGCTCGCCACGATCCGTCGTGCGATTCAACTGCTGGAAAAGATGGTCCGTCTCGGGCACTTGCTGACGACTAGTAAAGCGGAGATTGCTACGCACAAGCAAGAACACAGCCAGAGCAATGGCCAATCCCATGACTGCAAACGAACCGAAATACATGGCATTGGTGATGAGATAGCACAACATGAAGGCTGCACCTGCTGTGATGAACCATCCACCGATGACACTGAGCACGCCGGTGATACGGAAGACCGCACTCTCGCGACTCCAGGCCCTATCAGCCAGGCTGGAACCCATGGCCACCATAAAAGTGACATAGGTGGTACTGAGGGGCAACTTCATGCTAGTGCCAAATGCTACTAGCAGACCTGCAAGCACCAGATTGACAGCAGCACGGATGAGGTCAAAGGCTGCACCATCGGCAAGAACTGCCGCATCGGGATTGAATCGCGAATCGATCCACCGACCCACTCGCTTGGGAACAAGACTTGCCAAGGCAGATGCCATGTGCTGAGTAGAACGAACCAACACGCGGGCAGCACCGCTGGAACCAAACATCTCGTCACCCTCGTCCTGTCGCGACAGGTCTACCGAGGTCTTCACCACATTCTGAGCTTTCTTGGAGAAAATGAGCGAGAGCACCATCACCACACCGGCCAGCACCAGATAGAGCGCGGGAGTGTGGGCCGACTCCATGAGCGAGGTCATCAAATATCCTGACGCATCGCCCTGTCCGTGAGCCACATAATCGTTGTAGGCATCCAGTCCCGTGAGAGGAACACCCACAAAATTGACCAAGTCGTTGCCAGCAAAAGCCATAGCGAGGGCAAATGTTCCCAGCAATACCACAAAGCGCAGCACGGGCATCTTCAGCGCACTCAAGATGGTCATGATAATAGAAAAGAGCACAAAACCACCACCCAGGATGTACCAGGTGTAGTCACTGATCATCGCCTTCAGTTCGGGAGTCATGAAACTAGAACCCTTCAGACCATTGATCAGCAGGAACCAGATAATGCTGGTCACAGCAATACCGCCAAAAACACCTATCTTGAGGGATGAACTGGTGAGTCCGCCCATGTTACCATCGCTATCTGTCGTCTTACCATTGACACGATAGGTGAAGGTGAACACCAGACGGGCTATCCACTGAACCAACGTACCAAGGATAAAGGCAATGGCAACACTGAGGAAGATGCCGAGGATGACACTCAACGCTTTCTCGGTATTGAGTAGATCGCCCAGTGAGAGCAACCTGCCATCGACTGCTGTGGCACCGGTCAGTATCTTGACAAGGGCAATGGCAAAGGCGCCACCCAGCAGTTCGAACACCATGCTGACTGTGGTGGATGTAGGCATTCCAAGTGTATTGAAGATGTCCAATAAGACCACATCGGTCACCATCACAGCCAGGAATACGCACATGACGTCATAGAAAGAGAAGTACTCGGGCGTCATGATGCCATGTCGAGCTACATCCATCATACCATTGCTCAAGGCAGCACCGGCAAACACGCCGATGGCTGCAATCAACACGATGGTACGGAACTTGGCCACACGAGCTCCTATGGCCGAATTGAGGAAATTCACTGCGTCGTTGCTCACGCCCACCACTAGGTCGAACACGGCAAGGACAATAAGGAATAATACTATTCCGAGAAATAATGCATTCATAATTTAGAGTTTATAAATTCTCGGCTGCAAATCTCACAAAAGACTATTACAGAGCGTTTGCAAACTTTTTTCAATTCAGTTACAGAGGTGCTTGTAACAACATCTTCACAAGGTTGTAACATCTTTGTAACATTATCATAATATTTTTGTAACGCATTTGAAAATAGTATGGACACATTCCTCAATCTTCTCTCCCTTCTGGGTTCACTCGGTCTCTTCCTTTTCGGTATGAAGACGATGAGCGAAGGCCTCGAAAAGTTTGCTGGCGACCGCCTGCGTAGTATCCTGGCAGCAATGACCAAGAATCGATTCATGGGCGTGCTGACGGGTATCGTTGTAACAGCTCTCATTCAATCGTCATCCGCTACGACTGTGATGGTGGTTTCATTTGTCAATGCAGGTTTGATGAACCTTGCGCAAGCCATTGGCGTAATCATGGGCGCCAACGTAGGGACAACTGTAACGGCTTGGATTATCTCTGCCGTAGGTTTCAAGGTAAATATTGCAGCCATGTCCCTACCACTGCTCGCCTTTGGTATACCACTCATCTTCAGTAGCAAAAACAAGCAAAAAAGTGTGGGCGAGTTCATCTTCGGCTTTGCCTTTCTCTTCATGGGCCTCAGTTTTCTGCAGCAGGCTGCTACTGATCTCGATATCGGTTCTATGGTGGCAGCAATGCTGGCAGGGTTGGCTGACGGAGGTATCTTCACCATCATCCTCTTTGTCATCGTTGGCGCGCTTGTCACAATGGTCGTACAGGCATCAGCTGCCACGATGGCCATCACGCTCATGCTCTTTGACATGCACATCCCCGGCTTTGGTCTCGAACAGGCAGCTGCACTCGCAATGGGACAAAATATCGGCACCACAATCACTGCTGTCATGGCTTCGATGACCGCTGGTACGCAAGCCCGTCGAGCCGCCTTGGCACACATGTTCTTCAATGTCTTTGGTGTTGTCGTTGTGTTGCTGATGTTCTATCCTTTCTGCAATGTCGTAAGCTGGTTTGTGGAGGAAGTGATGATGGCCGGTAACAATGACTTGTTCAAACTCTCTATGTTCCACACGGCCTTCAACATCTTCAATACCTTATTATTAATAGGATTTGTTCAGCAGATTGAAAACTTCGTTTGCCGTGTGCTTCCACTCCAGGAAGAACAGGAAGAGAAAGGTCTCAAGTACATCTCCGGTGGTCTTTTCTCCACTGCAGAGCTTTCCATCCTCCAGGCGCGCAAGGAGATTGTCTTCTTTGCTGAGCGGTGCCAAAAGTCCTTCAACTATGTGCTCTCCATGCGGAGCAACGAAGATGAAGATGATAATGATCGCTTTGAGAAACTCCTCGCTAAAGTAGAACACTACGAGGGCATCACTGACAATATGGAGTACGAGATTGCCCACTATCTGCAGAAGGTAAGCGAAGGTCGCCTCTCTGATGATGCCAAGCGACAAGTGCAGCGCATGCTCCGCGAGGTGGATGACTTAGAGAGCATCGGTGACTGTTGTTTCTCTCTTGCACGCACCCTCAGCCGTAAACAAGAAAACTGTCCAGAGCCTTTCAACCCCGATCAGTTTGAACAGATACTCCGCATGGAACATCTCGTCAGCGAAGCCCTCGCTCTCATGACCGAAACGCTCCAGCAACCCGAGGGCGAAGGTCACGACATCACTCGCAGTTACGCCATAGAGGACGAGATAAACACTCTCCGTACCCAAGTGCGCAACGACAATCTTCAGTGCATTTCCTCTGGCGAGTACGACTACAAGCTTGGCGCCTTCTACATCGATTACATCAACGGTCTTGAAAAACTAGGTGACTACATCCTCAATGTGGTACAAAGCAAGGCCCGTCAGACGAGAGCGTAAGAAAAGTGCCGAGGAAGGAGACGGCGGAGGCTTAATTCTTTCCTGCCAATTCGTTGATTACTCCATCTGCCAAACCTACCGTAGGGACTATGATGTTCTCCGCCTTTGTAATCTCTGCAACCATAAGGAAAAGTTCAGCAGCTGGCACAATAACATCGGCCCTATCTTCACGCAATTCATATTGCTCCATCCTTTCCTCCAAGGTTAGGGACGATAAGTTGGTATGTAGTTTGCGGAGAGAACATACCATCATCCTGTCCTCCTTCCTCATACGCTTTGGAGTAAGTCGAAAGAGTTTGTTGATGTTGCCCCCTGACCCAACAATCTGTATATTGTCAAACCCTCGGCAGATTGCCGCAACCTCTGCCTTCATGTTCTCCCAATCAGCTTGGCTAGTAGCTCCTGAAAGAAGACGGAGGGTCCCGATATTGAATGAGCGACTATCGATGAGCTGCCCTTCGCACACCAATGAGATTTCCGTACTTCCACCGCCCACATCCATATAGAGCAGATTCCCCATCATCGACTTGTTGCTGTCACGCAAGATGCGTGCCTCTTCGTCCCCGGTGATGATGTCGACGTCCACTTTCATGTCCCGACGGATGTGGCGCAGAATCTTGCGACCATTCTTTGCATCGCGGAAAGCGGCAGTGGCACAGGCACGATAATCCTGAACATTGTAAATTACGAGCAGCTGACGAAACACTTTCATGGTGCGGATCAGTTGCTTTTCTCTCTCTTCACTTATCTTGCCGATATTGAACACGTCAATGCCCAAGCGAAGCGGTATGCGCAGAAATTGTAACTTTTTCATGTGTAAAGTGTAAATTCCGCTATCTTTCTTCACGCGCTCCACTCGTTTAATAAGGATTCGAGCAGCATTGGAACCGATGTCTATGGCTGCAAGATTAAATTTGTCGGAAGAAACCTCTCTTTTCATTTTTCACTATCGTTATCGTCATCGTTATAATGTCTATAAAGTGCCTCTTGGCTTCTAAACTCCATATCGCTGTCCTGATATCCTGCCACTACACGACCTTGCTTCGTGTCGCAAAGTCCATAGTCCACGATAGTGAGGAGTTCATGTTGTATTTCCTTGTCATAAACAGGTGTTACCACCTCCACTCTGCAATCCAGATTGCGAGGCATCCAGTCGGCAGAGCCGATGAAGTACAACGGTTTACCTCCATTGGCAAAAATGAAGATGCGTGAATGTTCCAAGTATCGATCAATAATGCCTACGATCTTCAAGCGGCCATCAAAATCATCATTATCCACCAGTGAACAATTTCCACGCACCAGTGCCTCCACTTTCACCCCATTCTCCACTGCTTCATAGATTTTGCTTACCATCTGAGGCTCAGTGATGTGGTTCACCTTCATCTTTATCCATGCAGGTTTGCCTTGCAAATGATTCTTTATCTCATTATCTATCAGTTCTAGGAATCTCTTTTTCATCTCGTTGGGTGATACGAGCAATTCCTTAAACTTGATGGGTGTGTATGGCTTTTCGATGAACTTAAACACACGCTCCACGTCTTGTACGATGTTTCTGTTTGCAGTCATCAGCATCACATCTGTATATCGTGAAGCATTGCCTTCATGGAAGTTTCCTGTCGAGACTACGGCTATGCTCTGCCCGCGGGAGAATCCGATATGCGTAATTTTGGAGTGTACTTTCAATCCTTCTACACCGAATATCACCTTGATGCCTGCATCTTGCATTTTCTTTGCCCAACTGATGTTTGGTGCCTCGTCAAAACGTGCTAGGAGTTCAATAATGACTGTCACCTTTTTGCCGTTGAGGGCAGCGCAGATAAGCGCACGTATCACCTTTGAATCTTTCGCCAATCGGTAGAGAGTTGTCTTGATGCTCTTCACTTTCGGGTCGATTGCTGCCTCGTTGAGCAAGCGGATGTAGCCATCAAAACTATGATAAGGAACATGGAGGAAACGGTCTTTCTCTCGGACAACCTTGATAACACTTTCGGTGCCATGCAGTTCTTCGTTAAGAATCGATGGCCATTTGGGATAACGCAATCCACCAATGCCACAATCGGGAAAAGACATCATGTCACGGTGGTTCTGGTAGCGTCCGCCAGCCACAGCTGTGTCAAGCTTGGCATTGCCCACCAACTTTGACTTTAAGCGGCGAAGCACGCCTTCGGGCATCTCGTGGTCATACACAATACGTAGAGGTAATCCTGTCTTTCTGGATTTTACGCCTTTCTGTATCTTCTGCAGGAACCCTTCGCGAAGGTCATTTTCAATCTCCATTTCCGCATCGCGGGTGAACTTGAACGTCCATGCCTCATAGACATCGAACGGCATACCAGGGAAAACGAGTGTCAGACAAGCACGTATGGCATCATCAATGTACATAATCAATTGAGTATCTCCCCTTGACGGTAGTCTTACCCATCTGCCAACTTCCTCCACGGGTAGTGGGAATAGCGCATAGCGGTTAGGCTTCTTGTCACCCTTCTTCATCCTCACAATCATATAGATCTTGTCGTCCGCCTCTTGCTCAAAATGCTTGATATTGTCAAACCATATTGGCGATGTACGTCCCATCATCTTTTGGCGATAGAGATTTTGAACAAACGATTTTTGCTCCTCATCAATCTCCTTTTCGTTTACAATCCGGATACCTTTTTCTTCCAGACATCGGGTAATATTCCCTACCGTTTCAGCATACTCTCTCGAGTATTTTGCATTGAGTCGATTGATGACCTTTATCAATTCCCGAGCGTTATGAGCCTCCATCTTTAAATCCTTCCGATTAGATGTGTCTTGGTTGACAATTCGACCCAGATTTGCCATTCTTACTCTGAAGAATTCATCCAGATTGTTGGAATATATACCGAGAAATGCCATGCGTTCCAATACCGGTATACTTTCACGTTGTGCCTCTTCCAGAATCCTATGATTGAAGTACATCCATGAAACATCGCGATCCACGTAATTTCGTTTTGTCAGTTTATTCATTGTGTAATATCTTGTTTGTCAATCGTCATCGTCATCATCATCGTCGTCATCCCAATCGTCATCATCTTCATCATCATCGATGGAAGAGGATATCAGAGGACGCGAATCGGCAGGAATATTGTTGTATATGTACACACCAGGACAGGCGGCTCGCCACGGAGAAGCGCCTCGCCGAAATATTTTGTCTATCAAAGACATAGCTCGTCTAGAATTTTATCATCAGTTCGCACACCAACTTGTCTCGCTCGCTTTCTTTGGCTCCTGCGTGAGGATACCAGTAATTCTCGTAATTGAGACGAAGTTGGGTGGGGAAATAGGGATTACGAATGCCAAAGGTCACACCCAATGTCATGCGATGACGCTCGGCGTCGGTCAGTGCCAGACGAGTAGAGGTTGCCCCATCGGCATCCTGCTCAAAACCGCCCTTGCCACTACTGTGGTCGCCCATGTAATCATAGCGTCCCAGATAGGAGATTGACTGGATGAAGGACTTCTGGCGCTTCAGATTCTGCTGGTAGATGATCATAGCATCCACGGCATCGCAGTCCTGAAAGGCTCCATCGGCATAGAACTTGTGGAGGTATTCTGCCTCGATGTGCAGGCCATGTCCCTCGTAGTAGGTACCCATATCCAGAGAAGTGTAAGAAGCCTCTCTGTTGGCTATCTGCTGATGCTGTACACTGGGCACCAATGCCAGGCCTTGGATGGGAAAACACTGGATGCGAGCCGAGTAAGCGGGGGATTGGAACCAGGCAGACTTCTGGTTGTCGAGGTTACTGCCATTGAATATGCCAGCATCCATCAGCAAGACTTTTCTGCCTTTCAGACTCACATCGTAGCCTGCTTGCATACCCACGTCGCGCATATCGCCCACTTGCTTGGCAATGAAAGAGCGATTGGCAAAATATTGAGCCGAGGGATTACGGTGTGCATCGATGGAGAATGGCATACGCTGCTGACCCAATGTGAGGCGCAGAGAACTGACAGGATTGACACGTACCCAGGCATCCTTCATCTTAATAGCCGACTCGTCGCACAAGTCCACCTCCAGTTTGTACTCCGACGACAAGGGCAGCTTGCCGCTGGCCGAGAGACGGGCATTACGTACCTCAAAGCGGGCTGCATCCATCTCGGGCTGGTACTCCAACTTGCCTCGCAGGATACCATGCACCTGAGGCATGTATTCGCTTTTTTCCTGCCATTCGTTCATCTTCTGTTCTAGCAATGGGAGACGCTCCTCGACAGAGCGATTCTGTCCCAGGGCCACATAGGCCAAGGTCATGAAGACAACGAGAATGATGACTCTAATCCAGTTGTAAATCTTGATGTTTCGTTTTACAGTTTCTTTGTCCATACATTTGTTCCATGGAAGGGGATGGTTGGTTTTCCTCCCAATGGCACGACAAAAGTAGGCCAACTCTATTACATGGATATTGCCTTCACATTACAAAATTATTGCAACCCCGCAATGTAACAGGATTGCAATACCAGTGTTATACTAATGAAAGATTCGGCTTGACTTACAGCGAGAAACGGATGGTCAGTCCGCCACCTGGGGTGGTCTGTGCCGTGATAGTGCCACCATGGGCTACCACCACGTTCTTGACGATTGCCAGCCCCAGGCCAGTGCCACCCAATTTGCGCGATCTACCTTTGTCCACACGGTAGAAACGCTCAAATAAGTGCGGCAAATGTTCGGGCGAGACCCCCGATCCATTGTCGGAGAACACGAAAGCACCATCGCTGTAGATGATACGTATCTGGTCAGCCCCTTGGGCATAGGCAAGGACATTGTCCACTAGGTTGCGAAAGACACTGTAGAGGGCTTGGTCGGCATCAGGCAAGGGGCTGCTGATGGTAATGTGCTCGGGCAATTCGACAAGCGGACTTATGCCCTTGTCCTGCAACTGCAGTGCTGTATCCTCCAGCACATTACGGATGATGGAAACCACATCCACCTGGTTGCTCTCGGCCTCTGTCGACACATGCTCGGGCAGCTCATCCAGTCGGGTCAGTTGGGCCATATCCAAGAGTAGTTTGCTCATGCGCTCGCTCTGGGCATAACATCGTTCCAGGAAATGTTGGCGCTGGCCCTGAGACATGTCGGGATGGTCCAAAATACTCTCAAGATAACCATGGATGCTGGCCGCAGGAGTCTTTAGCTCGTGGGCTGCATTTTGGGTCAACTGTCGCTTGAGGCGATGCTTATCCTCCTCGCTATGTCGTAGTTTCCAGTAGAGGGTGATGATGGTGTGGGAGATTTCACCCAACTCGTCATCGGGCAGTCTGCGTTCCAATTCGTGGTCCAACGGCTCGCCCTGTTCGGCCTTGACCGCAAATTCGCGCAAATAGCCAATGTGGCGACTGATGCGACGGGTGTGGACATAGAGCACACCTCCCAACAACAGAGTAAGCACGATAGCAAAGTAGATGTAGGTGTTGTCGGCCTTGAGCGACTGGGTGAGGGCTGCAGAATAGGGCACAGCCGAACGGACCACCACATCGCCAAACCGCGTGGCCGAGTAGAAGTATGTCTCGTGGGTGGACTGACTGGTACGCTTGATGTCATATCCATCACCCTTGCGCAGGGCCTCCTTCACCTCGTGACGCTGCAGATGATTGGGTAGCGAGTCTACATAGACATAGTCATTGTCCAGCAACACACGTCCGTCGGTGGCCATGATGGTCACTCGCATGCGGTCAAAATTGTGGGTGCGAGTATAGTCGGAAAAAAGGCTGTCGCACAAGATTCCCTGACTGCCCAGCGATCGCATCATCTCGTAGTTGTACATCTGCAACCGCGAGTGCAGGATGTCTATCTTGTAGTCCTTCTCGCGCTGATGCTGATAGATGCTGAAGCACACGGCAAAGAGCACCAAGATGCCGCCGAGGCTAAAGAACAGATTGCGCTGAAACGACTTACTTCTCAAAGCAGTACCCATATCCCACACGTGTCTTTATCTGCTTGCCATACCTACCCGTCTTCTTGCGCAATCGTGTGATGTTGACGTCCACCGTACGATCCAGCACATAGGTGTCCTGAGGCCAGCAACGAGTGAGCAGTTCCTCGCGGGAGAACACCCGACCGGGATGCTGCAACAACAGCGAGAGCAGTTCGAATTCCAGTTTCGTAAGCCCCATATCCTGCCCATCCAACGTGGCCAGCTTCGATTCGAGACTCATCCGTATGCCCTCGTAAATTATCTCTCTCGCACGCTCTGTCTGTGGGCGTGGAGAGTTCCCTGAGCGACGCAAGACTGCAGCCACACGAGCTTTTACCTCACGCATGCTCAAGGGTTTGGCCATATAGTCATCAGCTCCGATGTCCAAACCACGCACCGTATCGTCCACACCATCCAGAGCCGTGATGAAGATGATGGGTATGTGGGCCGTGGCAGTATCCTCCTTTAGTCGGCGCGCCATCTGGAACCCCGACATCTCGCCCATCATCACGTCCAGCAATATCAGTCCATACTCGTGCAATGGCAGCAAAAACGCTTCCTCGCCCGAGTGGGCAGTATCCACCTCATATCCCTCTGACTCCAGATTGTACTGCAGTATCTCACAGATGTCTTGCTCGTCGTCTACAACCAATATTTTCATGTTTCATCACATTTTCGGTACAAATATACTAATAAAACATGGAATACACATACACCAGCATGTTACAAAGTCGTGACAAATTTAGTTATACGTACGCCACCGTACACCTAGGTGTACGATGGGATAAGTGTATGGTTTTGGGCGTGTACACCCAGTCGGAGGGGACGGAAAGAGTACTCTTTTGGAGAAGAAGCAGAGCACGTGCGTGACACCCCGGTGAAGCCTGGTGAAGCTTTGTGAAGCCTTGAGCACAAGCCTTCACGCGTTAAGCGTTTACTTATCAGTAAGTTATAACAAAATGTGAAGGGTTAGTGTATTTTTCTATAAAAATATTTTTTTCAACACTGCCAAACACAAAATATAAGTTTGTCGCATTTTTGCCTAAGCCTTCACACATGGCACGTTACACACTGACAAACAACATGTTACCCCCGTGAAGGCTTGTGCTCAAGGCTTCACAAAGCTTCACCAAGCTTCACAAAAAAAAGCAACCTACAAATCCATGTAAGTTGCTGTTTATCAGAGTGGACCAGCTAGGGCTTGAACCTAGGACCTCCAGATTATGAGTCCGACAGAATGATATTTTAAGATATTTTATATCATAAAGTTTTGCTGATTAACAGATAGTTAGTATCTTTGCAGTCGTTAATGATATTCGGAGAAATCCTTTATCAAAACGTCTCTGTTTTCCCATTGTTTTCCCAAAATAGAGAATAAAACATAGTTGAGACCTACAGACTATTATGGCAAAATGGCAAAGAAACTGAATACCACTTACAAGACGGCTCGATATGGAGGATGCACATATTCTCTTATTCTAGACAAACGTCATCCGAAGAAAGACAAGGATACGTTCCCAGTCGCAATGCGTTATACTATAGACAGAAAGTCGTGGTATAGTTACGTGGCAGGAGAGTTCACCGAGGAAGATTTCGATAGAATATGCTTGCTTAGTGCAAAAGCTGTACGCTCTGATCTTTATGATAAGAAGGTGGAGTTTGATCGCATTTTTGAAGAACAGATTGCGATGGTTGAGCGTCTCGGGAATAATCTGACGCTCGAACGTATCAAGTCCACCATTACAGGGATAGATATAACAAAGGATTCTTCCTTTATTGGAGTATGGGAGGACATTATCTACCATCTCAATAATGACAACAATGGTGAGCGATGCACAACAGGGGAATCCTATCAATGTGCCCTTAATTCTTTCCAAAGAATCCTATGGAATAAGCCTATTGTGGGCTTTAAGATAGGGAAGGAAGAGATTGAGTATTGGAAGAATGGCATGGCAAATGGAGTTAAGGATGAAAACGGAGAAATCATAGGTCAGATTAGTGACACCACCAGTGGTATTTATCTTCGCAATTGTCGTGCTGTTTGGAATGAGTGTATCTCACGAGGATTTCTAACCAATCAGGAATACCCTTTCTCTAATATCCGCAAGAAGAAACTGGTGTCAATACCTATTGGCAATACAAGAAAGCGGTGCTATCTCAATGTCGGACAGATGACAGAATTATATAATGTGTTCATGAGCAAGAACTATCCTGACACATGGAAGAAAGGATATGCAGAACGCGCCCACTACTCTTTGGGACTGTTTCTTGCTCAATACCTATGCAATGGCTTCAATCTCGTGGATGCTGCAGAACTGACTTACGACCATTATTACTTTGACACAGAAAGGAAAGCATTTCGATTCAACAGAATAAAGACCACAAACAGAACAGAAGGTGGTTCAGAGGTTATCATCCCAATCATCAAGCCACTTCAAAATATACTTGATGAAATTGCAGCAGAGCCAAAGTTGAATGGCTATGTGTTCCCAGAGATTCTGCAAGGAGCGACATTGAAGGCTGACAAACGCAAACGTACCGCTCAAGAAAACTCAAATATTCAGGATCGTGTCATCAAGATATGCCAAGATGTGTTGCATTGGGAGGTACGTCCGTCGGGCACATGGTGCAGACATTCCTATGGTACCAATCTTGCTCACGCTCATGTGGAGGAGAAATACATTTCCGAAAGCATGGGACATTCAATGCATAAATCCATCACTGATAGATACATTGCAAACTATCCGTTGGAAACTCAGTTTGAATACAATAGCAAGTTGCTAGATACTGAGCCTAAGCTTACAGCCGATGACATCAATAGTATGACAGAGGAAGAAAAGACAAAAATGATATTAGAATTACTTTCAAAACGATAATCATTATGGCAAATGAAATCTCAGATCGCAGAGAATAGCACAAGAAGCATTTATTTGATAGTGCAGAATAAATTGCAAGAAGGAAAATGTGCGACACTGTCGCATAAATTACAGAGCACAGAAATTCGATAGAAAGGGAAAGGAAATGGTCGAATATGCCCTTGCTGGCATGGATAACCAACTTTTCGTTTCTACATACATATTACAGCTGCCCGACAAGAAATCTTTGGAAGAGTTCTTGCTGAAGCAGTTGGCAGATCAATAAAAAGAGCAGAAGATGCAATCACTCGAAGATTTCAAAAAGACTGCTACAGACAAAGCATTTGCTGAAGTATATGCCTGGAAGCAGGAACACTGCGAGACATATTCCAACTTCGCATTAGATATGATGAAGGTCATGCACAATGACTTTGGCTGTATCGAACGTATTTTCAAAATGGCTGTGAAGTACATTCCTGTACCTGTGCTCGTGGAATGTCAGAAGCTATTTTCTTCTACAGCGAAGGAAACTGATGAGAGCGAAGACCTTTTGGAAACAACAAACAATGTCATCGATGATTTGATGGCACTGAAGGGGTATATGACTATTGCCGTAAGCAAGGAAGATGTCGAGGATGAAAGTTTCCTTGTAAGAGAATTTGGACTGTCAGATGAAGACTGCTCGGAAACAGATGAATCACGTTGTTATCTGCCTCTTGAAGCGGAGGAAGATTTCTGGGATTCTTTACCATCAGTCATCCAGTTTATTGTCTTCAATCTGGCAAAGGGCAAAACCGCAGAGGAATTGTCTGAACTCATTGAAAGAATAATGATTGCCGCCAGTTGGACCTTTCCCAAGGTTTATTGCCAAATCCACGAAGATATTCATGAGGGAAATAACTCCTTGCTCATGTGTGCACTATATTATATAATGTATGACCACGGCTTCCCCAAGTTGGCTTTAGCATTGGGCAAAACAAGTCTCAATAATAAGCAGAAGACATACTTGCGTGAGGGTATCAAGACTGTTATTGACAAAGCGGTTGAGACAAGCATCAAGCTGGCTTACGACAAGAAGTCTGAATGGAAAGAGACGGGTAAAGGTATCGAAGATAAAGAATTGCAACAGGTCATAAATGCGACGCTTGCAACAACTAAAGGAAAGCATGGACGACCTATCTTGGAGAAGCAGTCCCATAACCTTGATGACTATCTCATTGGCGACAAAGATGCCCTTAAGAAAGAAATCCTGCACTTCATTGATGATATGAAACGCATCTATGACCTCGCTCATCTGTGGTTCGTACTCAAGGAAACAAAACATTTGACTGACATTCTATATCCCACTTTCCATCATGCCATACAAAACTTTACTGCTCGTAGGTTCAATTCGGACAGGGCTAGCCGACTCGCCACAAAGTTGAGTAATAAAACTGACCGTGAAGATTTCTGGCGAAGAAAGACGCAGAGCGGTGTGCAAAGCAAGAAAATTGTTACATTTTGGACAAAAGCGTTTAGCATGATACATTGAAATCCCGAACCGATATGGTTACAAGAATATAATCGCTATCCACAGCAATAACATATACGTTTTAAAGAAATTATTCGTATCTTTGCACCCGCAAATATCGTTCAAAGAACGAATACATGATATAAATATGGAAGACAATATAATACCCATAACCAACGCCGAGGTTGTCCTATACCAACCAGATGACAATATTAAGCTCGATGTGCGCATCAGCAACGATACCGTATGGCTCACACGTCAGCAGATGGCAACACTCTTCGGACGTGATGTCAAGACCATTGGTAAGCATATCAACAACGCACTTCGTGAAGAGTTGGCCGTTTCAGTTGTCGCAAAAAATGCGATAACTGGCCAGTTAAGTACAACTATCGCAAAAAATGCGACACTTCAAACCGATAATCCAGTTGTCGCAAAATTTGCGACAACTGCCTCCGATGGCAAAGTTTATCAGACAGAACACTACTCTCTCGACATGATTCTTTCCGTTGGGTATCGCGTTCACTCACCTCAAGGCATTCTCTTTAGGGTATGGGCTAATAGTGTCCTCAAGCAATATCTCCTCCAGGGCTATGCCATCAATCATCAGTTGATCGCTTTTCAGCAACATGTCGATGAACGTCTTCTTCGCATAGAAGATCGCTTGCAGCAGAACGAGGACCAAGTAGCTTTCCTCGTCCACACACATCAACAACCCCAGGAAGAACTCTTTGCTACCGGATGCATGTGGGATGCCTACTCGTTCATCGCAAACCTCATCCGCTCAGCCAAGGAACAAGTCATTCTCATTGATAACTATTGCGATGACAAAACTCTCACACTCCTTGACCAGAGAGCAAAGGATGTGAAAGCAACCATCCATACTACTTACAACAAGAAGTACAATGATGCGCTCGAAGCCCATAATAGTCAGCAGGTGCCTATACTGTCAATCCAACTGCCACATAAGATACACGACCGTTTTCTTATCATAGACCAACAGGTTTATCTTCTTGGCAACAGTCTCAAAGATATGGGACATACCCTTTCAGCAGCAATCCTCACAGGATTCACCCCCGTTGAGGTTCTGTCCAAACTCAAGTAATAGCAGTACTCAACGGCATAAGTAGCGAGGTCTGAATTGTAAACTACTTTACAATCTAAAAATAATATAAGATTATGGTCTGTTATTTAGAACAACTCGAGATTTGTAAGCGCATTATTAGTGAAATACTAGCAGTCCCTCCTACTGCTTCAGGATATTACAGCGCTAATCTGATAAGAGAGGTTAAACTCTTGATAGACTTGTTGCCAGAAAAATTCGAGATATTCAAACAAAGTCTGAGTACAAAGATACTGCCGAACATCGTTGTCAAAAGTGCAGGATACAATCAGTTTGGGCAGATTGTTCCTAATGTAAATTTAGGATTTTCACCAATAATACGGGTCACCCGTAAAAGTGTGTGGATTAGGCATAGATCTTTGTTAGCCTGAAGAGGAAGAACTTTTTGTCAACGATGCCACGTAGCAAAGATCTGAATTGCTTGATCTTTGCATTGAGAGATTCAGCAGATGCATTGGT
>JAZRYA010000076.1:0-9342 GCA_045600505.1 Bacteroidaceae bacterium | reverse complement strand
CAGGCATCTTGTAACTGCCAGACTTCAGCTCGCCGGGAACAAAGTGGTAGCGGGTACCGATAGAAAGTCCGTACTTTACGCTGTTGATCTTGCTACGGTAACCAGGGTTGGTGTCACGATTGAAGTTGTACTGACCCATAGCCTCGACGGTCAGGTCTACCTTCTTGTTGAGAGCAAGTACTGACATCAATGAGGTTGCGATACCGGGTGAGAAGTGGCCCTTGACAGACTCATAGGGCTTGTAGTCATACTTGGGTTCCTCCATAGGCCAACCCTCGTGATTGGAACCTTGCAGCCAGTTGTCCTTTTCTGCAAATACGTAGCTGAATGAGGGACCAACAGTCCACCACAGACTGTAGCGACGATCGGCACGATAACCCTGCAACAGGTTGTTGAGGTTCATCATATAGCTCAGACGCAGGTCCATGAGGTTGTAGTTGTTGTCCCAGACACCCCAGCCCCAGGTGCGGTCGTTGTCCTTCTTCCAAGCTCCGTTGGTGGTAAGAGACAGGTGCTGGTAGTTCAACTGGGCACGGAATGAAGCAAGACGTGCGAGATCGTAACCGACTGACAGTGAGAGGGAAGGGTTGATACCTGCCAACTTGCTGCCGTGGGTGTAGATCCACGAGCGCTGCCACTTCATACCACCCAGATCCATGGCCATCCACCAGTTGCGATAGTCATCGATGCGGGGAACGGGACGGAACGAGGGATTGGTAATGTAAATGCGGGTACCCACACTGATGGTGTAGAGGTCATCACGCACGTGTTTGCCTGAGGGCTCGTATTGATTCTTGTAGAAAGCACCGAGATAGCGGGGTTCTACGAAGATATATGTTCCAGGATTGTTGATGCGGTAGAGGAACTGCATGGCACCAGTGACGCCATAGTATTCGTTCATGAAACCGGGTGTCTTGCTGTCACCGGGCTGGTGGCTCTTGCGAACCCAACCGTACTCTCCACCAAACAACACGTTCATGTCGAAGTTGTGGCCACCTGCCACATCACGCCACTTGGCAAATGCGTTGGGCAGGTCAAACATCAGCTCGCCACGTGCGCTGAGCATCACCTCTTCCTTGCGGCGAGTCATGGACTGATCCATCAGCATGACGGGATCCTTGCTGTAGAAGAAGCTTTGACCCTGGACTCCGACGCGGAAACCGAGCAAGGGGTTCATCCACTTACCGAGGGCTACCTGGTAGGCAGCACCGCTCTTGGAGAGGATGTTGCTATTCATGCTAGGACTAGTCCAGCCTATACTACTGTCAAAGAACATCTTTCGACGGACAGTGTCGGACTTGGCGAAAGCTTTTCCACTGTCTTCGAATGAGGCTTTCATTCCACCCTGGATTCCATAGATGAGGTTCCAGCGCTCGGGGATGTTGTTGCCCAGCACCTGTTCCATCTTGCGGGTGAGACCTACGTAGGGTTCAACATAGAGTCCTACGTTTTTGGTGACGTTGAGGTCCAACTGGAGACCCATTTTGCCATAGGGGTAGATGCCCTTACCCATGTCGTAACCCTTCTTGGCGAATCGGGTGCCGACACCTGTGACTAGACTGACGTCGAGCATGCGACTGGGATCGTAACCACCGGCAAAGTTGGTCAGGTTGGCTAAATAGTCGAAACCTAGGCCGATAGCTGGGGCCTTGCCCTTGTTGCCTGTTGCATCAGGTGCCAGACGGTACTGGAACGAAGATGCGTTGAAACGCAGTGCATGCACGGGAGTAAAACGGTAGGTCAAGTTGAGATGTGCCGTACTCTGATGTTGTACATCTTGGTTGTCATTGATCCAGTTTACACCAGCGCCAAATCCTACTTGAAGACGACGCCATGCCTTCTTGGGGAAGAGATAGTCGTTCTCACGAGGACGATAGTTGTCCTGCAACTGCAACTCCTGAGGAGTAGTGCCAAAGACGGCACTCTTGCCATCGTTGTCGATGCTGGTGAGGGGGATATCCGTAGAATCGGCCACCTGGGCACGGACCGACGATGCTGCGGAGAGCAGCACGACAGCACACGCTACCCGAACCCACTGGTTCAGGCCTTGATGGAATCTGTATGTTTTACCTGTTATCATCACTTAATCACGTATACAAGACTAATACCAACTTGATAGGGCAGCAATGTCCAGCCCTTCTTCTCATATTTCTCTGTTATTTCGTACGCACTGTTGTAATCGGTGCGGTCGTTCATGTAACGATAGGCACCCAGACCTGCGTGGAAGTCCAGCGAGAAATGGGTGGAAAGCCACAGGTCGTAACCGAAATTGGCACCTGCACCATAGGTGGTGCCGACATAGTGGTGCTTCTTGGCCTCGATATTGAAGTGACCGAGGTGGGGACCAACACCCACGTACCAGTTGGAGAAGGTGCGACCATTGATCCAGTAGCGGAACTGAGGCTCGAAAGCATAGTTGCGAGCAGGAGTGCCGTAGATCTTGTAACTGTAGTATCCGTCGATAGCCACTGTGGTGCGGTTGCCTGTTGCCAACTCGAGTCCGAGGTTGCCGACACAGGCGGCATCCATCAGCAGATTGGTCTTGACACTGAGCAACTGAGCACGACCGACTGAGGCGGTGAGCAGCAACAGAAGTGCCACAAGTGCTTTCTTCATATTATTTTTCATCTTTTTGCTCCTTTCCGGCTTTGGCGGCCTCTTTCTGTTTCTTCTTTTGTTCATCAGCCTCTTTCTTGGCTGTTTTTTTCTGCTCGTCAGCCTCCTTCTTGGCAGCTTTCTTCTGCTCCTCGGCCTCTTGCTTAGCCTGCTTAGCAGCAGCCTTGGTGAGCTTCTCCAGGTTCTTCTTGGTGGGCTCGATACCCTTGAGAATCTTGGTGTGGAGGTTGAGATCCTCACCGGTGAAGACGGTATCGGGATTGATCATCAGGGCATTCTTCAGACGACGCTCGTGATACATGTTCCAGTATGTGGTAGAGTCAGCAACAAAGGCGTTGCGTGCAACCAGACTGTCGGCGGCATACTTGCGAGCAGCAATGAGAGAATCCTGGTTTGACTTGCGCTTGTCGGCGCGAGCCTGGTATTTTTCGATCTTACGCTCGTAATCGTCGATGAGTGAGCGGTCAACCTTGCTCTTGATGCCACGGAAACGCCATACGAGTGACACGTGGAGATCGTGCAGGATGGGGTAGTGAACAATGTCCCACTTGGTAGTGGTCTTGGCGGGATTCTCCACGCGAGCCAGTGCGTTGGCTGCCGGATCCTCTTCCAGGGTATAACCGTTGTACTTGGCCACCTTTACCCCGATGAGAGCACCCAGATCGAGGTCGAGTGAACCCTCCTTAGGATAGCGCTGGGGCAGCAGGGGGATGGTGTAACCTGCCAGGTATCCAGCAGCAATACCCTGACCATCGTTGCCCTTGTATCGGGCTGCAATGTCCCAGTTGTCATATCCTGCCCAGGCACCTACATAGTAGGCGCGCCAGTTGCGGGCATTGTCGATGGTGCGACCCGAGAAGGTGTTGCGGCGTACACGCTGGTAGAAGTTATAGAACTTGCTGCTCAGCGAGTCACCGTTGTAGTGCAGAGTGTCCTTGGGATTGGTATAGAGTTTGACATACTCGTCGTGGTAACGACGCATACCTTGCTTACCGGTGCGCCAGTAGTGACGACCCTCCAGACGTACCTGGCCTACATCGTAGCGCATGTGTCCGTGGGGGTTGCTGCCGTTGAACTTACCTGTGAGCAACAGGCTCCAGTTGGTGCGAGTCGTACCCTTGAGGTCCATCTCGATGCCAAAGTTGGGCACCAGAGTAGCCCAATCCAGCAGATTGCTGTGGAAACTGAGACGCTTGACGAAACGGTCGCGCTGCCATTTGTAGATGAGATTTTGGGCTGCAGTGTCCTTCTGGGCTGCCATCGACTCGAAATAGGCACGTGCCTCGGGTGAGATGGTGACCTTCTGGTCCTCCTGCGCCATGAGTGTCTTTGCTCCGAGGAGCATGACAACGACGACGGCCCCTCTCAGTCCGTTGCTGAGGTGGTGTGCTCGTCTGCGTATCGTTGTTGATATCTTCATGTCCAATGTATATCGTGATAGATTGTCGTTACTAATACCTGATTATCTGCCTGCCTTCCAGAAGGCATCCTCCTCTTGCTGTTTGCGACGCCACTCGTCATAAGCACGCTGGCGCTGTGCCTCACGAGGATCGTTCTTCTTGGCTGCAGCATTGTTGTTGTTGATGGTGCGGATGGTGTTGCGCACATTGGCGATCATGTCGTCGGCATTCAACTTGGTCAGACCCAGTTTCTTGGCGTTCTCGAGATAGGTAATCGCCTGATTGCAAGAAGGAATGCTGACGAGAGCACCACCCAGACGGTAGTTGTTCATGCCGAGATAGAAACTGGCAATAGCGGGGTACTCGCGGATGTCGAGACTGGTGCTCTTGCGCAGATCCGACTCGTAACGGAGCACGTCCTGAAGGTTGGTGTTGCTGATGCGAACGTCCTTCTCCCACAACTCGTATTCGGGTGTGCCTTTGGCAGGACGACCATAACTGGTGGCAGTACCAATCCAGTAGGATACTAGACCGCGCTGCAGGTCAGTCTCTGCCCATTTCTTGGCCTCGAGGTAGAAGTCTACCATCTCCTGACGCTGCTTCATGGAAGAGGCGAGGAGTGCACAGCCGATGCAGTTCTCAAAGGTGGGCTTGATCTGGTAGCTGGCCTCGCAATAGTTGTAGAAGGCCTCAGTGCTGGTGGCATTGTTCTGCAACATCAGGTGGATGGCCTTGTTGAGGTAGTCGGCGTTCTTGCGGTTCTCATCGAGGTGAGCTCCGTAGAAGTCGTTCAGGTGCTCAGGGGTAGCTGCACCACTGGCACGGAACATGTTGATGATACCGCTGCCGGGGATGTCGGCAAATCCGTCACGGTAACCCAGGAAACCAGTGTACTTGCGATCCTGGAGACGGATGCTGTCGGGCACGTTGTAGTAGGGAATCAGCAAATTGTCACAGGTCTCCACAATCTCCAGATAGTCCTCGAGGAACTGGGTGTAGTACTTCTCATTGTCGCTCTTGTAGAGGTCGTGACAGGTGTTGAAGTACTCGTAGAGGTAGTTGCCTTCAATCTCGTCGCTGATATCCTTGTTCTGCTCCAACATGAGTTTAAAAGCAGAGCGGTAGTTCTTGTATGCCTCCTCGGCACTGTAGAGCGAGGCGGGGTAGTAGGCGGGGTTGCCCATAAATTTATAGTACGCGTGTGCGTACTTGATGCGCGCGAGGGCCTCACTCATCTCACGGCCACGGGTGTTGGCGTCGGTCTGACGCAGGGCGTTGATGCTGTCGAGGTTGTTGACCAGACGGTTGTTGATATCCAGAATGTCCTGGACATACATCATCTTGACGGCCATGTCCTTCTCGCCGTCCAGCAGCTGCTGGAACATGGGGTGAGGGTTGTTCTGGGTCTCCTCGAACAGGTAACCGTTGTAGAGTGAGTAGCTGAAATAGGGGGCCAGGGCGCGCAGACGAGTCAGCACCTCATAGGAGCGAGCGTTGAAGGGTGCTCCAGAGTTGATGGGTGAACTGGGCGAGAAGAACTCGCTGTAGAGGCGCTCTGCCTCCTGGGGATTGCGCTTACCCAGACGTGTGCGCCAGTCACCGGTGGTGGGCAACTGGGCCAAGGCGCTGCTGCTGAGGGTGACCACAACCAGCAGGGTCAGGATATTCTGTATAGTATTTTTCTTCATAAGCTCTTAATCTTGCACGGGACGAATCATCAGACCATAACTGCGCTCCTCACTGTTCATGCTCTCAACACCACGCAGTTGGGTATTGAACTGACCTTGCTGGAAGTCAACTGCGCTGACAGCCTGCTTGATGTAGAGGCTGTAGGCGTTACGGCTTTCGCTCAAATCGGCTGTCTTGCTCCAGTAGTGACCCTCGGTGCCGGCACTGAAACGGATGTTCTCGTTGCGGAATCCGCCAAAAGGCAGGATGATGCTGTTGCCGCTGGGGCCGGTGACACGATAACCGTGAAAACCATCCTCGAGAATGATTTCCCAGGTGCACATGTTGACCAGCTCGTTGATTTCTGCCTGAGTGGGGACACGCCACTTCTTGCCCCAAGCCTTTGCTGCGGCATCGTCGTCGTGCATCAGTTCCTTGAGATTGTCGGTGACGGATCCCTTGAAATGCTGACTGTTGTACTTCTTGTAATAAATGGCACTGTTGATCACGCGATAATGCTTGTAGGGGAAGCGAAGGCCGTAATTGCGCTTCTCGTGGGTCTCACCCCATGCGTAGTAGTTGCCATAGTCCTCGTTGCTCTCAGCTCCCAGGTTCATGTTGGCCCATTTGACGCTCAGACCCAGATCGACGGCCTGTCGCTTGGTCTCACGCACCACCTGTGCCTGGGCGCTCATCTGCATCAACAGCAGGAGCACCACGAGGATTCCTTTTACCTTAATAATATATACAGGATGTGTCATGTTCCTATTTTGCATTTTTCTTATTCAATTCCTGTTGTTCTGCCACCAGAGCATCATACTCGCGTGCGATGGTCTGCATGTCGGCTCCATCCTGGATGCGCTTCCAGAAATAGAGGGTCATCTGACGGTAGGCGTTGTTGAAGTATCCGTCGTTCTGGATATACTTGGTGTTGTTGGGTTCCAGTTCAAAAGCGCGCAACATAGGTGCTGCCCAGGCGGGGCTCATGTCGAGGTCTTCGTCCTCGGGGCTCCAGATGTTGGCGCTGCTGTAACCGTCGATCTTGCTGCTGCGCTGTGCCTCGGGGAGACGGTTGAACAGGCAGATTGCCTTGAGATACTGGACACGCATGTCATCTTGGTTCTCGTTTTTCAGCAGACCCAGAGCGCGATCGTACTCGTCCATGGCGGCGCTGATGACGGCGTCGTTCATGGGAGATGTGGCGGCTACGAAACTGCGAACTTCGGGGTCACTCTTGTACTCGCCGTTGAGGCAACGTACAAACATGATGAGGGTCTTTAGTTCGGGAATATCCTTGAGGCTATACTTCTGAATCAGGGAGTTAGCTGCCTGGAAGTCGTCATCCATGCACTCCATCAGCACTTGGATAGAGATGATGGCTACGTCGTTGTACTCGGTCACCAGTTCGCCACCCACCTTGCGCTGGCGGTTCAACTGGCCGTCGTCCATGAAGGGTCGCAGCACGGTCTTGTTGACGATACCCTTGCGGAGCAGACATGATGCGTAGTAGTATGCTGCGAGGGGATCGGGACGGCTCTCTTCTTTGCTGCGCAGGATGTGGTCGGGCAGGGGAGTGCCATTCTCCTCAGAAGCGCGGCGGTAACCTTCCTGCTCCTCCTTGGTTGCCTTGTCCCAGGGTACTGCAATCAGTCGAGTAGCGGTCTGCATCATAACGGGTGACTCGTAGGCGGCCTTTGAGATGGTGTAGAGCTCGTCCCAACGGTCGTTGTCGGCCAGGTAGCACATTACCTCGTAGTACTGGTAGTCCATCATGCCCTTACCCTTCTTCCATTCAGAATCGGCTTCATACTTGCTGAAGATCTCTTCTTGAGTAAGTACGCGCATGGTGGTCACGTTGGTCTTGATTTCTACGCGACGTACCTGGGGCAGTCCGTTGGTCTTGATGTACTCCCACAACTCGTGATCCTTGCGGAGCTCGGCCTGCTGGGCGTCGAGAGTGCTCTTGGTTGCACAAACCTCGCGGATACGCTCGGCATACAACTTGGCTACCTCGTCCTGCATGGCATCCAAAGTGTCGGCTACTACGCTCCAGGGCACGATGTTGTCGTTCTTGTCAAACTCGGCACGAATGTTCTGCAGTTTCATGGTCTCGGGGAAACGAGCCTTCAACATCTGCACGATGTAGTTGGCACGGCCATGAGACAACTCGACATTACGTTTCTGGGTGCCCTCGGGAGAGGCATAACCCTTGACAGTTACATAGTTGACCTGTGAGTTGCCATCCTGGTAATACAGGTTGATCCAGTCAATTAGACGGTCACGCTCGGCACGTGTGAGGCTGTCCTCGAGGTTGAGCTCATTCTTGTTGACCTCAAATTCCATGTGGAATTCCATGGGATACTCGGTCATCTCTGACTTACCCTTCTTGCGATATTGTTCGCGGTTGATGGGCATGGCCTTCTTGGCGTCGTCCCAGTTGAGGAAGCGCATGGGCTCACGGTCATTACCGTCGCTGATAAGAATCTGGTCCTGATGGTAGATGACCTTATAGTCCTCGTACCATTCGTCAGCTTTGACGACATATTTCACGCCGCGTTCTACGGGGTAGAGGTGACGAACATAATAGAAACGCTCACCCTTGTGAGACTGCATCTTCATGGGAGCGTCCTGGTGGTAAGCATTACCCTTGTCATGATTGAGATCATAGTGCATGCGGCGACGCATGGTCTTGGCATACTCGGTTCCGTCTACGATGGCGGGGGTCATATACATGGCAATGCTGTCGCCATACTGGGGTAGCACCACACGGGGAGCCACGGCATAACGGGCATCGCTGCGGGCTAGGTCAGGATCGATGGCGAGTTCCTTGTAGATGGTCTTCATCTTACCGTGACGCTCGGCGATACCGTCACCCGATGCGGGAATGGGACGGATAGAAACGATGGGCACCTCCTTCAGCACAGAATCCTTGCGGTCCTTGCTGGCACGGGGTATGCGAATTTTAACATCGGCACCCTTCAGCAGTTTGGCGATGGATACCACCTCGGTGTAATCGTAATCGCCACGGATGATCTCGACCAGTGCGTAACCTGTCATCGAAGCTTTCAAACCGACGAATCCGTCGGCTCCGGTCTCACCCTTGGCGCTGAGGTCGTATTTGGTCTCATCAAAGAAACCCTCATTCTCGAGGGTGTACTTAGCGCCCTGGGCCATCTTGCCCAGATTGAAAGTCCAGATGGTTACATCAGACACGGGCTTGCCGGTCTGGGCATCCACGGTGTAGAAGTTGAGTTGCTGTGCCTGAACAGGCAGCAGTGACAGCAAAAATATTGCCGCCAAAATTATCTTTTTACCTAGCTTGCAGTCAGTCATTCCTGAGAGCTTTTTTGTTAAAATCACTGTGCTTTTGTTTAATATTCGTGTGCAAAGGTAAAAAAAAATATTCAATTACGTGCGCGTAAGTGTATATAATGCCTCAAAAAGGCTAGAAATTGACATATATCAAGGTCGGACAAAATGTACATTTACATGCCAGAATTTGCAGAGTGGGATTTTTGGGCATGGAAATTGTTCCATTTAGGCCACATTTCTCGATTTGGAATAATGCTTCTAAATGCATGCTTTATCCTTTGATTTTTTATTGAGAAAATAATTTACATAATCAGGGAAAAATTACGTCCTGCTTTTCTCCGAAATC
>JAZRYA010000075.1:0-11781 GCA_045600505.1 Bacteroidaceae bacterium | reverse complement strand
CTTGCATTTGTTACATCATGTCGTCACATTCAGGTGGTTATGGCGGCGGGGTTCCACCTCTTCCCATTCCGAACAGAGAAGTTAAGCCCGCTTGCGCCGATGGTACTGCACACCCGTGGGAGAGTAGGTAGCCGCCGTTTTTCAGTAGAAAGCCTCTGCATCACATGATGCGGGGGCTTTTTGTATATATTAATGCGAGAATTCTTTCTTAATCTCACATTTTGTTGTATATTTGTACCATGAAGATTACTATAGATAGTCAGAAGTGTGTTTCTTGTGGTCGTTGTGCACGAGTTTGTCCCGTTTCTATATTTCAGCAGGAGAGAGGGCATGCTCCTAGTGTTTCTAATGAGTCTGCTTGCATTAAATGTGGTCACTGCGTAGATGTTTGTTCTTCGGATGCTATTATCCATCAAGAGTTTTCTGGTGATTGTATATATTATATAAATAAGGAGATTCTTCCTAGTCCAGAATCTTTGTTAGAGTTAATACGTAGTAGACGCTCTAACCGAACGATTACCAATGCAGATATTCCGGAGAGTGCGTTGAATGATATTATAGAGGCAGCTCGTTATGCACCTACTGCAGAGAATACCCGCAGGGTTAGGGTTACTGTATTAGACCAAAAACAGGTCCAGGTTGTTGAAGATACTACTATGAAGTTCTTCCTTGGCCTGGCAAAGGTATTGTTATTTCCTTTGTTTCGTCCCCTTACGAAACTTTTGTTGCCTGATCTGTATGCAGAAGCCCCAGAGTTGAATCGTTTTGAAAAAAGATGGAAGGCAGGAGAGTGTCCTTGTTGTTGCAATGCAAAGAAACTGTTAGTGTTTAGTGCACCGAAAGGTTATGATTTTGGTTACCAAGATTGTAATCTCGCTTATCAGAATGCTTCGTTAATGGCAGAAGCGCATGGTATTTCTCAAATATATATGGGCCTTGTTCAAACTGCCTGCAGGTTTTTGCCTAATACCAAGGTTTCAAAGATGCTCAATCTTCCTAAAGGACATAAGATGTTCGCACTGATGGCAATTGGTATGCCTGCTTTCCACTATGTTCGATATACACGCCGATGACAGACATCTGCATCTCTATGTAAAGAAATATATCATCAATTTGATTCCCCTAGATGGCAATATAAGTCATTTAGGGGATTTTTTTGTGTTTTTGCTGTTATTTATTTGGTAGTTGTGCGTCTTATTTATAGATTTGCAGTGATATTAAAATGATATCATAAAGATTTGACTTAAAAAGAAGTATAACTAATAAATATTGTATTATGGAAAAGAACAAATCTGGAGAGTTTGAGTTTCGTGGAGGTTCGTTGAATGGCTTCTTCATGTGCCTGATTGACGTTGTTCTGTGGGGACTGACAGGTTTCTTTCTCGTGGATGGCATTATAGCTGCAGATAAGGGGTACCATTGTGGTTTGCCATTCGCTTTGGCTGCCATCTTGTTCGTCATCGCTATTATCTGCTCTTGCGGTTTCTCGATGCTTGAGCCCAATGAGGCAAAGGTAATGACTTTCTTTGGCAAGTATGTAGGTACTTTCCGTAAGAATGGCTTCTATTGGCTGAATCCTTTTATGAGCGTCAAGAACGTAAGCCTTAGAGCACGTAACTTGAATGCAGAGCCTATTAAGGTTAATGATAAGACCGGAAACCCTGTTTTGATTGGCTTGGTTGTAGTTTGGCGATTGAAGGATACCTACAAAGCTATCTTTGATATCGATACAGACGTGACTGCTCAAACTGCTGCTGGCGGTTCTGCCAACGCTCGTATGAACAAGTTTGAGAAGTTTGTAAGTATCCAGAGCGATTCTGCATTGCGTGAGGTAGCTGGTATGTATGCCTATGATAATGAGAATAATGATAGCGATGAGGTCACACTTCGTGATGGCAGTGCTGAGATTAATGAGGTCTTGACTGCTAAGTTGAATGAGCGTTTGGAGATGGCCGGTCTGGAGGTAATGGAAGCCCGTATTAACTATCTGGCTTATGCTCCTGAGATCGCTGCAGTAATGCTTCGTCGCCAGCAGGCAGCTGCAATCATCACTGCTCGTGAGAAGATCGTAGAGGGTGCTGTCAGCATGGTTAAGATGGCTCTGGATAAACTTTCTGATGAGGAAATTGTAGAGCTCGACGAGGAAAAGAAGGCTGCAATGGTCAGCAATCTTCTGGTTGTTCTTTGTGCTGATGAGCCTGCCCAGCCTGTGATTAACTCAGGCACTCTGAATCATTAATAAAGGAACTGCAGAGAAACGGATCTTTATGGCAGATAAACCTAAAACAAAAAACTTTATCCTACGCCTCGATGCCCAGATGATGGATGCAATCGAGGCGTGGGCTGCTGACGAGTTCCGGTCGACAAATGGACAAATACAGTGGATATTGGCCGAGGCTTTAAAGAAGTCTGGAAGAATGCCTAAACCCAAAAAGAAGAGTGCAGCCAACGATGTAGCTGAGGACGAAAAATAGAAAGGACTATGATGAACTTTTTAGACTATGATGAATTCTTGCTCCAAGAGCGTTCTGCTTTGATAACTCCAGTTGCAGAAATGCTAGACTTGGACGGCACGTGCGTGGCTACGGGTAAGGTCGTGAAGCATCGTCTGTTGAGACATAGTTATTGCATATGGGATGTCCAAGGCGAGGTTATAGCCCAAATGGAGGTTCGCTATCGTTGGCTTACCCCACATGTAGAGGTCTATGACAAGGATATGCATCTATGTGGAAGCTTCAAAGGCAAGGGCTTTAGTTTGGGTGGTTCATGTTACCATGTGTATGATGCTGTCGGGAAAGAATTTTGCCAGATTCGAGGAAACATATGGGGAACTAAGCGCCAGGTATTGTCTATGAGTGGACAGGAATGGGCTAGGATGGAACAGGCTCACCACTATCGTTTCAAGGAGATTTTTACGATTGAGTCCCGACATCGAGTCACGCTCTCTAGGGAGTTGGGGGAACCTAGTCACCGAATGATAGTAATGACGGCCTTGTTTGTAATAGATCGAATGATGCGAGGCAAGAGTATATAAACAACGAAAAGACTATATCATGAATGAGAAATTTTTGAAGCCCGTGTTGGCGTTCGTCGTTTTTTGCGTAATGCAACTTATGGGTAGCATGGTAATGGGAATGGTACTAGGTATAATGAAGGCTATTCAGGGAGATGCGATTGTGACCTCTGATAGCACTTTGAGTGGACTTCCCCCATCTGCGGTGCTCGTCACCATTTTGGTAACAGGTATTCTTACCGTTTTGGTTTGTTGGTTAGGATTGTGTGTAATCAATATGCGAGAAGCCTTTGATGTTCGTGTAATTCGATGGTTCAACCATAAAAAGAAGTTTGGTGATGCTCTCTTTGCATTAATTGCCGCATTCTTGGGAGTAGTTGCACTAGACCTTTTGACAGAGATGTGCAAACTTCCTAATTTGCTAGGTGACTTGATGATAGAGATGGCTGATAGTGTATGGGGACTACTAGTGATAGGTGTCATGGGCCCTATTGTCGAGGAACTGGTATTCCGCGAAGGCATTATTGGAGGATTGACTCGCCGTGGTGTAAGCCCTTGGATTGCAATCTTGACATCATCTTTGCTGTTTGGCGTGGCACACTTCAATCCTGTTCAGATTTTCTTTGCTGGTCTTATGGGAATCATCTTGGGTATCCTGTATTACAAGACGGGAAATGTGGTGCTGACTAGTATATTGCACATCATCAACAATTCGGTGGCTGTTGTGCAAATGCAGGTTATGGGCAAAGACGCCATGGACTATTCCTTTGTGGAAGAATTGGGCGGAATGATGCCCGCTATTGCTTGTGTTGTCATCTCAGGAGGTTTGTGCTGCTATGGATTGTATTGCTTCTGGAACAATTACACAAACAAGCAACTTCTCAAAGATTAAGTAGAATCTCCTAGTGCGAGGGAAAATAGGGCGAATCATCCTCGGCCACTTGTGCTACGGAATCGTGGAGAGTGAAGTGAACAGCCTTATGGTCCTGTAGATAAATTTGAATTAGCGTGTGCTCGATGCCCTGCAAAGTGGTGTCGAGCACATTTCGTTTGAGTTGGCACTCCCACACCTGAATCACATGCCACCCCATGTTGCGTAGTTCGATGCGTTCTCGCAGGTCACGAGCTTGGTTGACTTCTATCTTCTTCTTCCAATATTCTGTGCGCGACTGCGGGATTTTGTAATATTTGCAACCCTCGTGTCCATGCCAGAAGCAGCCATTAACAAATATGACGCTCCTATACTTTCGCAACACGATGTCAGGGTGGCCTGGCAATCGATTGTTGTGCAACCGGTAGCGAAAACCACGAGCATGCAAGAAACGACGTACCAAGAGTTCTGGTCGTGTATCCTTTCCACGAATGCTTTGCATGCAGTGGCGACGCTGCTCTGGTGTCATCTTGTCACTCATTGGCACGTAGAATGTGAAGTGTGATTTCCGGAGTAGCGCCGATACGCATAGGCATTGTACCACCCAGTCCTATGTTGACATAGAGCGTTTGCTCACCTTCGGTATAGAGACCATCACACTCGGGGTAGATGTATCGTGAGGGAGTCCACCCAGACAATCGGAACTGCATGGCATGGGTATGTCCGCTGAGTGTGAGGGGAATATTGGTTTGGGGAACGACCTCGGCACGCCAGTGTGTGGGATCGTGGCTCAACAGAATTGAAAATGTATGTTCACATCCCATCATAGCCTCGGCCAAACGCCCTCTGTGGATGATGTTGTGTGCGCCACAGCTATGATTTTCTACGCCGATGATGGCCAGGCTGTCCGCATCTCGATGGATGATGTGGTGCTGATTGAGCAGCAGACGCCATCCCATTTCTTCTTCTCGGTGCACCAAATTGGAGATAGATTGAGTGCGTTGTTTCTCAGTCAGTTGGCGAGAGTAGGGCATGTAGTCATGATTGCCTAGTACGCTCACCACTCCATCTGTTGCTTGTAATCTACTGAGGACGGGCTCCATGTTATCCAGCTCGTGCTCTGACATGCTGATAAGATCGCCTGTGAAGCAGATGAGGTCGGGTTGCAATGCATTGATTGTTGCCACCATCTTCTCGAGATTTTCGGAGTGTCCTTTCCATCCATCCAGATGCAGATCGCTGATGTGTACAATACGATATCCGTCAAATGCACGCGGAAGATGGTGGAAATGGTGCTCCACTTCCTTGGTTTCATAACGGAAACGCCCCCATTGATTACCGTAGAAATAGACACACCACCATAGTGCTACGACGCCCAATGATGCCCATAGCCAGGGCATCCAATGCAGTCGGTAGTGAAAGACTCGGGCTACCAACCAGGAAACGAGGAAGATGACCTGAGGAATCAGCGCCCAGAAGAGGCTGGAAACCAGTGATGCGATGATGAGGAACTTAGTCATTGGGCAGATTGCAGCAGGTGCCAGAGCCGTAGCCCTAGCACCCCGGGATGTTTATAACTTGTTTTGTTTCAGCTTCTCCACGAAGTCGTCTATACGATGCAGCTCCTTGGGAATGTCGATGCTCTGGGGGCAATGCGATACACATTTACGACAGCCGATGCAGTGGTCTGCCTGGCGCAGACGAGGTACCGAACGGTCGTAGCCGATGAGGAATCGACGACGTGCCTCCTGGTAGTTCTTAGCTTGTTGGCTTTCAGGGACATTGCCTTTGTTGACACATTTGTTATAGTGCGTCAGGATGGCAGGAATGTCCAATCCATAGGGGCAAGGCATGCAGTATTTGCAATCGTTGCAAGGGATGGTGGGGTAGGAATGATACAGATTGGCCACCTCATTTTCTAACCACTCCTGTTCCTCGTCTGTCAAGGGCTCGAGCGGACTATAGGTACGCAAGTTGTCCTGCAGATGTTCCATATAGGTCATACCGCTCAGAACGGTCAGAATGCGAGGCTTGGTGCCTGCATATCGGAAAGCCCAACTAGCCACACTGTCCTCGGGACGACGCTGCTTGAGCGTTGCAACCAGGTGGTCTGGCATCTTGGCAAGACGACCGCCCAAGAGAGGCTCCATGATTACACCTGGAATACCGTGTTTATCAAGTTGCTCGTAGAGGTGGTCTGGTTTCTCGCTAGAGTGATGCCAGTCGACGTAATTCATCTGTATCTGCACGAAATCCCACTTGTATTCCTCGTGATGATCGATTAGGTAATCAAAGATGTTCACGTCGCCGTGAAACGAGAATCCGAGATTGCGGATGACTCCTTCCTCGCGCTGCTGCATCAAGAAGTCCAGTATTCCATTGTTGATGTATCGACCGTTGAGTTGCTCCATTCCGCCCATGCCGACAGCATGCAACAGCAGATAGTCGATATGATCTGTCTGCAGGTATTCTAGCGAACGGCGAAACATCTGCTCACTTTCCTCGTGACTCCATTGGCTGGGCGAGAAGTTAGACAGTTTGGTGGCAATGTAGTAGCTGTCGCGAGGATAACCACTGGCTTTCAGTGCGATACCTAGGCTCTGCTCGCTCTTGCCTTGACAGTAGGCAGGCGACGTGTCAAAGTAGTTGACGCCATGGTCCAGAGCATACTTGACCAGACGGTTGACCTGCTCCTGGTCTATCTCATCGGGTCCTGGATTGCCGTTAGCGTCCTTAGGTCCAGGATGCATGGGCAGACGCATCATACCATAGCCCAAGATGCTCACGCGATCACCCGTATTGGGATTGGTGCGATAGGTCATCTTGTCTGTAGGAATCTCGCCGGTGTGGTGTCCCTTGGGGTCAGTGTCGCCCGCGGACCCATTGCCGCAACTGGCCAAAGCGGCAGATGCCGTGGCTGTGGTTGCAATCTTCAGAAAATCTCTGCGATTGATATCTTTCATTTTTCTTACTTGTTTCAGTGGTTAGATTTCTCGGTGTATCTCATGCCCCTCGACGTAGATAGCGCTAAAGGGACGAGCAGGACACAGGTTCTCGCAAGCACCGCAACCGATGCAGGTCTCCGTGTTGATGACAGGGATCTTGGGTTTGCTCTCGTCTCCGTCGGGGTGTACCATCTGGATAGAGCTGGTAGGACAGTGCTTAGCACAGTTGCCACAGTTTACTCCCTCGGCCATAGGCAGGCAGTTTTTGCTTACCCACACGGCGTGTCCAATCTGGATGGAGGTCTTTTCTTCTACCGAGATGGGACGAATTGCTCCCGCAGGACAGACATCAGAACAACGAGTACACTCGGGACGACAATAGCCACGCTCGTATTGCATCTCGGGTTGCATCAGATGTTCCAGCGAGCTGCTGGGACGCAGGATTCCATTGGGACACTGCGTGATGCAGAGCTGGCAGCCTGTGCAGTGCTGATAGAAATTGCGAGCAGACTGAGAGCCCGGAGGCGTGAGGGGAGCCTTACGCTCTGGAACCACCTTGTCCTCGATGGCTGCAAGTCCACCGTCCACGGTCTTCTCCTCTGCCTTCAGGGCTGCAGTAGCTGTAGTTAGAGCCACGAGAGAGACAAACTGGCGACGAGAGATGCCATCATCCTCGGTGGTAGTCTGCTTAGGTGTAGTGTTCTTGCGGAATGTGCCAAACTGCATAGCACCAGTATGGCAGACTTCCAGACAGTCGCCACACTGCACGCAGCGGGTCAGGTCCACCTGATGGGTCTCAGGATTGATACAGCTGGCCTTGCAATTGCGAGCGCAGAGTCCACAACTGTTGCACTTGTCGGTGTGTATGTGCATGCGCAGCAGGGAGAAACGTGACAGGTAACCCAGCACAGTGCCCACGGGACAGATGGTGTTGCACCAGGTGCGCCCACCTCTCCAAGCCAGTACGCCGATGATTACTAGTGTGCCCAGAGCTATTCCCAACGATGTGAGGCCACGGAACCAGGTTTCGACGCTATAGAAAGCATAACTGTCGTAGTGTTCGGCCATTGCAGCCAACACGTTGTTGACCCAAATGTATGCGGGACTCATCAGGTTGCTGGCAATGCGTCCGTAGGCACTATAGGGTGCGACCAAGATGGCAATGGTATTGCAGCCTGCTGCCAGAAGAGCAACGAACACGGCCAGCACGCCCAGTCTCAACCAACGTTTTTCGGGAGAATAACTATATCGGTTAGCCAGTTTTGCCTTCTTGTTCTTGCGGAACATGGAGCGCTTGCTTACCCAAGCGATGATGTCTTGCATCACACCCATAGGGCAGATGATGCTGCAATACACTCGACCCATGATCAGGGTCAGTACCAGCAAGGCCACCACTACTGCCACGTTCATTGCCAACACGGCGGGCAGGAATTGCACCTTGGCCATCCAGCCCAGATAGGTGTGTGCCGTGCCTGTGAAATCCAGAAACAGCAAGGTCACGCCCACCCAGAAGAGCAGAGCCAGTGTTAATCTTATTTTTCTAAACATGTT
This sequence comes from Bacteroidaceae bacterium, assembly GCA_045600505.1. Classification (GTDB taxonomy): domain Bacteria; phylum Bacteroidota; class Bacteroidia; order Bacteroidales; family Bacteroidaceae; genus Physcousia. The sequence goes on along the minus strand of JAZRYA010000075.1, from coordinate 3,401 downwards.
TGTATGGTTTTATGTTATCACTTCATTCCTGGCAAAAACTTCGACAGGTATTTTTGCAGATTTGTATTGAGTTTGTCGTTGAGAGGCTTCAGGTCTGCCTCGTTGACGTTGGTGCCTGCTTCAGCGAAACGTTGTACCAGTGGCTCGCCAAAGAAGTCGATAGCTTCCTTCAGTTCCTCTTTGTTCATGGCGGGATAGACTATGCTCAGTATCCTCTCGGGCATGGCCTCTGTCATGTATTTCTTCATATTTTGTGCATTGGGCACGTTCCCCAGTTTCTCCAGACTCTTCTGGATTTGGGGTGCAGTTGTCATCTCATAGTATTTGTCAAACAACTGGCGGTAGTCCTCGGGACAGTCCACACGTGCAGGGGTAGGCATCTCGCCGCCCGTAGCCATTGCGGTGATGTCCTGGATCAGTTTGCTGGTGGCGTCGCCTATCTGGTCAGCTTGTTTGGCAGTCGAGGCCAGCACCCGCTGACCACGCTCGCTGCGATAGAGTTTCAGCACTTGTTTCATTTCGTCCAGCGAGAGTTGTCTTTCGTACACAGGGGTCAGGATGCTCACCATATCCTTGGTGAACTCTCCATTGTCGAAGTAATCACCCAGCACTTCGTCGTACATTCCAGATAGCATGCCGGTCATGTCGGGCATCTGGTTCGCATTAGCCACACCCAGTTGGCCAAACAGTCCATTCAACTGGTCGGCCACAGTCTTCAAGGTCGCCTTCATGGTTTCCTTCATCTGTTTGGGCGAGTAGTTCGATGTGCCGATTTCCAGCAGTTCTTGTGTGCATTTCTCGTACTCGTTGCTTTGGGCCATCATGTTGATGCTAAGCAGGAAGAGCGTCAGCGAGAGTAATATCTTTTTCATGATAGAGTAATTTGTTGTTTTCTATTGCAAATGTAGGAAAAACCGACTATAAGACCAAAACAGAAGTGCAAAATAATATAAAATGTACGTATGTATGTGCTTGTGCGCGCGAGAGAGTACTCATGCGGCACCAAAAGAGTACTGTTTTTGCCTCATAAGAGTACTCTTTTTGCCCCGAAACAGTACTCTCTCGGTGCCAGACATGTACTCTCTCGGAGAGGGCACAGATGTAGACCGTGAAATATGCGCCTATTTCGTGCTGACGACCCTGAAATTACGCAGTTTGCAATGTGATAATGTAGTGCGGAAACCAAACCGACCCTGGGTGAGCGGCTGTGGGTCGTGCCAGTAGACCAGGGTTTCTCCGTCGATGTCGTATCGTACAAGTCCATCGGGTGTACATTGTAGTCTGACGTGGTACCAGTGATTGGCCTTCAACAGGTGGCCGGGGTCGGTGTATTCAACGAGTAGAGGAGGTTGGGGTTGGCCGTTGTATCGGCGAAATCGAGAGGTAGAGTTGTAGTTCCCGCCATATCCCATGTAATAGAGTAGGAGGGTGCTGCAACGAGCAAATACACCTTGCCGAGAGGGCAATGTGCTCAGCAGATCGCCATCTGCGACGGTGGGATCAGTGGCCATCCAGAAGCAGTTGAGGTCCGACAATCGGTCGGTGCTGTCGCAGAGCACGACCATAGCGTCGTATTCGATGATGGCAGGACTCTGAAGCACAGGGCGGTACCACAACGTAAGGCCTTGTGGTGCCCACATCTCCATGGAATCGCCTTGCCAACTTACGCGAGTGAGTGGGCTTTCTGCCTCGACGGCCCAGTCATCGCTGGGATGCTGGGCCATCAGGAGTAGGGGGAGTAGCAGTAGGCTAGCGAACCAGTATCTTCTTGCCATTGCGGATGTAGAGACCCTGGCGAGGCTGGCTGACAGCACGGCCGCTGAGGTCGAATATGCCGGATTGAACAGAGGGGCCAGTAATGCCCTGGATATCGGTTCCTCCCTCGCCAATAGTGAAGTCGCAGACGCGGTTGCTCATAGAGTTGAGAGCTCGAACATCGCTGGCAGAGAGTTCTCGGTTGTAGATCATCAGGTTGTCGACACAGACGTCGGCACTGCCCCAGAATGAGCCCATGCCGAGCACAAAGTAGCGCAGAGAGGTGACGGTGCTGATGAGTTGCTGGTCATCGAGGTTCTTGGCAACAGTGATTCCATCACTAGAGCTGACGGTGTGAGCCGTCTTGCTGGTGCCGTTGACATAGATGCGAACTCCATATTCACTGCCCACGGTGACGGTTACGAGTGCCCAAGAACCCACGGGAATGTCGGTGTAGCCGGTCTCACCAGGATAGTTGACGTCAAACCAGTGGTCTGCAGCATCGTTGTATCCCAGGTAAGCATTGCCGGTGAGGTAGAAACGGCCGCTGGTGGTGCTGGTGGCTGTCGTGCTATTGTAGAAACTCCAGATGGCGTCCCACATGTTGGCATCGTTGCGCTTGACCCACATAGATACGGTGAATCCGCTGAGGTCTTTCTGGTCCAGCAAGGGATTGGGTATGCGTCCGTAGCTGTTGTTGCCCTGAGCGCCGAAATACAGATGTGTGTATTGTCCATCTCGCTCGTAATCGCTCTCCTGAGTAGGAGCAGTTCCACTGGCCAATTTGCCATAAGTCATTCGGTCATAGTCGGTTGCGTCTGCCGACTTGTACTGGTTGAAGGTAGGCTTGGTGTCAAAGTCATAGTAGGCGACAAGACCTGTCAGATAGTCGCCTCCGGGGATAATTTCCTTTTGTGCCTTGACGTCGTAGGCCTGTTCCCAGTAGTAATCTCCGCACTCTAGGCGTCCTGTCAGGGTAACATCCAGGGTGCTCTCGAGTCCTGCAGGATTGTAGCGACCCCATGTATTGATGACTTCGGGCTCGCTGGATGTCCAGGTGAGAGTCGTGTTGTTGTCGGTGGCAAACATCAGGGGCAGATTAGAGGAAACGGTTTGTCCTGCCTTTACGCCGATGGTGTGCTGCTTGTAATTCCAAGCTACGGCGCTCTGTGGAGCCAGTTTGTAACCCCAGAGAGACACTCCATTGTTGGCCATGGCGGTGAAGGCAATGGCCTCGAGTTTGGTGGTCTTGTAGTTTGCCTTTGTTGCACCATTGATGTGCTGTTGGCAGAATACACCATAATAATAGGTGGTTCCTACCTTGATGCTCATGTAGGCGGTTCCCTCGGTGAGGGTCCAAGTGCCTGTCAGTTCGCCTGTTACCTTTCCGTCGGCAGTCAGGGTGATGGTCTTGGGAGTGAGCTCCTGGTAGTTCTTATGGTCCATCTTGTACTGATGGAGCAGAATCTGATAGTCACCTACCAATTGGTCATGTGTCCAGGGACAGTCTGCAGCGATGTCTTCGTCCGTCTGTTCCTCGCCTTGATAGCAGAAGGGTGCGGCAACGAGCCAACCATTGCGGTTGGTAAAGAGCTGGTGGACACGCACTTGGTGTCCTGCTGTTCCATCGTTGAACTTGGTATGAT
>JAZRYA010000074.1:0-141990 GCA_045600505.1 Bacteroidaceae bacterium | reverse complement strand
GGGATTCATAACCCCACCACGGTTGTGAGGACGACGACCCTGCCAGCGAGAGCGACCAGCCTTACCTGAGCTCTCCAAAGCGTGATCAGAGTTACCAACGCTACCTACAGTAGCCTTGCAGGCACTGAGAATCTGACGAGTCTCGCCAGAAGGCAACTTGATTACGCAGTAACGACCCTCACGGGAAGTCAACTGAGCGAAATTACCAGCGGAACGCACCAGCATACCACCCTGACCAGGACGGAGCTCGATGTTGTGGATTACAGTACCGACGGGAATGTTCTGCAAGGGCAGAGCGTTACCAACCTCGGGAGCTGCTTCGGCACCACTCATCACAGTGGTACCCACCTTCAGACCGTTGGGAGCAATAATATAACGTTTCTCACCATCAGCGTAAAACAGCAATGCGATTCTAGCCGAACGGTTAGGATCGTACTCAATGGTTTTAACAACTGCTGGAACACCATCTTTCTCTCTCTTGAAATCGATAAAACGGAACTTCTGCTTGTGACCGCCGCCGATATAGCGCATTGTCATCTTACCGACATTGTTACGGCCACCGCTAGAACGCTTACCGTATACAAGAGACTTCTCAGGTACTGATGCAGTAATCTCCTCGAAAGTACCTATAATCTTGTGTCTCTGGCCCGGTGTTGTGGGCTTAAATTTACGTACTGCCATCTTTATTAAATGTTGCTATAGAAATCAATAGTATCGCCCTCCTTCAGAGTGACGATTGCCTTCTTGAAGGCGTTGGTGCGGCCCTTGATCAGACCAGCCTTGGTGTAACGAGTCTTGTTCTTGCCAGCGTAACGCATAGTGTTAACTGCAGTTACAGTGACATTGTAACGAGCCTCTACCTCCTTCTGGATCTCAATCTTGTTAGCTTGAGGACGCACAATGAAGCCGAACTTGTTCTGCTTCTCTGTAATCGAGGTCATCTTCTCAGTGACCAGAGGTTTGATAATATTTGCCATAATGGTTCAGCTCCTTATTTGGTTAAGTTGCCTTCGATAACTGACAGAGCACCTTCGGTCACAACCATAACATCTGCATTCAACACTTTATAGGTGTTCAGAGCAGATGCGGGCATGACGCTTACGCGCTCGATGTTACGAGAAGACAAATATACGACTTTATCCGCACCTGACAAAACGAAGAGGCTCTTCTTGCCAGAAACTTTAAGATTATTTAAGATTTCAATGAATGATTTTGTCTTGGGAGCCTCAAAAGTGAAGTCCTCAACAACAACAATTGCATTCTCCTGAGCCTTGTAAGAAAGAGCTGACTTACGAGCCAACTGGCGTACTTTCTTATTCAACTTGAAACCATAATCGCGGGGCTTGGGACCAAATACACGGCCACCACCAACCAATACAGGTGAGTTGATATCACCACGACGAGCACCGCCACCACCTTTCTGGCGACCGAGCTTGCGAGTAGAACCGCTTACCTCACTTCTCTCCTTTGACTTAGCAGTACCCTGGCGCTGGTTAGCGAGCAGCAGCTTAACGTCGAGATAGATAGCGTGATCGTTGGGTTCAATGGCGAAAATAGAATCGTTAAGAGATACCTTGCGACCGGTATCCTCACCCTTAATATTCAATACACTTACTTCCATTTTACTTCTCAATTACTACGATTGAACCTTTGAAACCGGGAACACTACCCTTGATGAGGAGCAGGTTGTGCTCGGGGATCACCTTTAACACTTGCAGATTGTGAGTGGTCACGCGCTCGTTACCCATCTGGCCACCCATGCGCATACCCTTAAACACCTTTGCGGGATAAGAGCAGGCACCGATAGAACCGGGCTTACGCAGACGGTCGTCCTGACCGTGAGTAGCCTGACCTACACCACCAAAACCATGACGCTTTACAACACCCTGGAAACCCTTACCCTTAGAGGTACCGATTACGTCTACATAGGTGCAGTCAGCGAACATCTCTACAGTGAGAGTGTCACCCAAATTCAATTCCTGTTCAAAACCTGTGAACTCGGCCAAGTGTCTCTTGGGGGTGGTACCAGCCTTGTGGAAGTGTCCCTTCATGGGGGCAGAGGTGTTCTTCTCCTTAGCTTCCTGGAAACCGAGCTGAACAGCTGCATAGCCGTCCTTCTCTACGCTCTTGATCTGAGTAACCACACAAGGACCTACTTCGATAACAGTGCATGGTACATTCTTACCCTCGGCACTGAATACGGATGTCATTCCGATTTTCTTTCCTAATAATCCTGGCATTTCAGTTTTCTTTTAAAAATAGTATTAAACCTTGATCTCTACTTCTACACCACTGGGCAACTCAAGCTTCATCAGTGCATCAACAGTCTTAGCAGTGCTGCTATAGATGTCGATAAGACGCTTGTAAGAGCTCAACTCGAACTGCTCACGAGACTTCTTGTTGACGAAGGTTGAACGGTTAACAGTGAAAATACGCTTGCGAGTGGGAAGGGGAATGGGACCGCTAACGATAGCGCCAGTAGCCTTCACTGTCTTCACGATCTTCTCTGCAGACTTGTCGACCAGGTTGTGGTCGTAAGACTTCAGCTTAATTCTGATTTTCTGACTCATTGTTTGTACTAATTTAAAATATTAATGTAATGGAGGGAAGGTATGCCACCTAAGAGTCGTTTGCTAGGCGACACCTTCCTTCCAGTTTGTTTGTTTTATCCAGATTATACCAGATCTACACGACCCTTGATCTCCTCCAGAACAGCCTTGGCGATACCAGTGCTTACGGGAGCATGATGATTGTAGGTCATAGAAGAAGTAGCACGACCTGATGTGATGGTACGCAGAGCGGTTACATAACCGAACATCTCTGCCAGGGGAACCATAGCCTTGACCAGGCGAGCACCGGTACGAGTGGTATCCATACCCTCAACCTGACCACGACGCTTGTTCAAGTCACCGATAACATCACCCATGTTCTCCTCGGGAGTAACAACCTCGAGCTTCATGATGGGTTCCATCAGCACGGGCTTAGCCTTAGCGCAGCAAGCCTTATAAGCCATCTGAGCAGCGAGTTCAAATGAAAGCTGGTCAGAGTCTACGGGGTGGAAGCTACCATCAAGCAGCTCTACCTTCAAGCTGTCCATGGGGAAGCCACCGAGAACACCATTCTTCATAGCAGCCTCGAAGCCCTTCTGGACAGAGGGGATGAACTCCTTAGGAATATTACCACCAGTTACCTGGTTGCTGAACTGCAAACCACCCTCCTTGAAGTCCTCATCAACGGGACCAACATTGACGATGATATCTGCGAACTTACCACGACCACCAGACTGCTTCTTGTAAACCTCGCGGTGGTTAACGGTAGCAGTGATAGCCTCCTTGTAGTTAACCTGAGGCTTACCCTGGTTACACTCAACCTTGAACTCACGCTTCAGACGGTCAATAATGATATCCAGGTGAAGCTCACCCATACCACTGATGACGGTCTGGCCGCTCTGCTCATCGGTCTTGACGGTGAAGGTGGGATCCTCCTCAGCCAACTTCTGCAAACCCAGAGAAAGCTTATCCAGGTCCTTCTGAGTCTTGGGCTCTACTGCGATACCGATTACTGGATCGGGGAACTCGATAGACTCAAGGATGATGGGAGCACCCTCCTCGGTCAAGGTATCACCAGTGCGGATATCCTTGAAACCTACACCAGCACCGATATCACCGGCACCGATTACCTCAACGGGGTTCTGGTGATTTGAGTGCATCTGGAAGATACGGCTTACACGCTCCTTCTTACCAGAGCGAACATTGTATACGTAGCTACCTGCGTCAATCTTACCAGAGTATACGCGGAAGAATGTCAGACGACCAACATAGGGATCGGTTGCAATCTTAAATGCAAGAGCTGAAGTCTTGTCGTCCTCATCGGGATGACGCTCCTCCTCCTCACCGGTCTCGGGGTTAACACCTACGATAGCGGGAGTATCCAGGGGAGAAGGCAAGAACATGCAGACATAGTCAAGGAGAGTCTGTACGCCCTTGTTCTTGAATGAAGAACCGCAAGTCATAGGAACGAGGTCGAGCGAAAGGGTACCCCTACGGATAGCAGCAATCAACTCCTCCTCGGTGATAGACTCGGGATCCTCGAAGAACTTCTCCATCAGAGCCTCGTCCTGCTCAGCAGCAGCCTCCACCAACTTCAGACGCCACTCATCGCACTCGTCCTTCATGTCAGAGGGAATGTCCTCCACGTCATACTCAGCACCCATGGTCTCATCGTGCCACAGGATAGCCTTCATCTTGATCAGGTCAACGATACCCTTGAAGTTCTCCTCTGCGCCGATGGGCACAGCAATAACGGCGGGGTTGGCACCCAAAACGGCCTTCATCTGGCGAACAACCTCGAAGAAGTCAGCACCAGAACGGTCCATCTTGTTTACATAACCGATACGGGGTACATTGTACTTGTCAGCCTGACGCCAAACGGTCTCTGACTGGGGCTCAACACCACCTACTGCGCAGTAGGTAGCAACGGCGCCATCCAATACACGCAGAGAACGCTCTACCTCAGCGGTGAAGTCAACGTGTCCCGGAGTATCAATCAGGTTGAACTTGTACTTCTTGCCATTCCAGTTCCAGTAAGCAGTGGTAGCAGCAGAAGTAATGGTGATACCACGCTCCTGCTCCTGTGCCATCCAGAGCATGGTAGCACCACCCTCGTGCAGCTCAGCAATCTTGTGAGTCTTACCGGTGTAGAACAGAATACGCTCAGAAGTGGTAGTCTTACCGGCATCGATGTGAGCCATGATACCGATGTTACGAGTCAAATGTAAATCTTGCTTTGCCATTTGTCAGTACTTCTTTACAGATTAGAAACGGAAGTGAGCGAATGCACGGTTAGCCTCGGCCATGCGGTGCATGTCCTCCTTACGCTTGAATGCGCCACCCTGCTCGTTGTATGCATCCATGATCTCTGCAGCCAACTTATCAGCCATGGTCTTACCACCACGCTTGCGAGCGAATGCAATCATGTTCTTCATAGATACTGACTCCTTACGGTCGGGACGAATCTCAGTGGGAACCTGGAAGGTAGCACCACCGATACGACGACTCTTAACCTCTACCTGAGGAGTAATCTTGTCCAGAGCCTCCTTCCAGATGGTCAGAGAATCCTTCTCCTCGCTAGCCATCTTGGTCTTCACAATCTCCAGTGCGTTGTAGAAAATCTCATAAGAGATGGTCTTCTTACCATCATACATCAGATGGTTAACGAACTTTGATACCTTCACGTCACCATACACGGGATCGGGAAGGATAACACGCTTCTTTGGTTTTGCTTTACGCATTGTTTTGTTTGTTTTTGTAGTTCAGGGCTGGCACTCTTGTGTTCTTCAGCTCTCCTCCGAGGGCTTACTCAACCTTAGCTTACAAGCCAAAAACAAAATTTAATACTCTGTACTTAATTACTTCTTAGCCTTGGGACGCTTAGCACCGTACTTACTACGACGCTGTGTACGGTTGGCAACACCAGCGGTATCCAAAGTACCACGAACGATGTGGTAACGTACACCGGGCAGGTCCTTTACACGACCACCACGAACCAGCACAATGCTGTGCTCCTGCAGGTTGTGGCCCTCTCCGGGAATGTAACTGTTGACCTCCTTGCTGTTAGTCAAACGAACACGAGCGACCTTACGCATCGCTGAATTAGGCTTCTTAGGTGTGGTAGTGTACACACGAACACACACGCCACGACGCTGGGGGCAGCTGTCGAGAGCGGGGCTCTTGCTCTTGTCTACCAACACGGTACGGCCTTTTCTTACCAATTGTTGAATTGTAGGCATTTTGTTTTGTTTTTAATTATATATTTGTACTTTTTGTATTCAAATTCCTATAGGAACGGGCACAATATGCCCATTCGGACTGCAAAGGTACGAAGAAATATCGAATTAACCATCGCTTTTCCATGCCTTTTTGCACGCCCTCGCGCGAAAGAGGGCAAAAAGAGTGAATTTTAAGTTTATTTAACACTATAAAGCACGTTAATTGCCGGATTCTACACTCTCCCGATAGAAACAGAGTATGTTTACCAGTGAAAAAGAGTAGTCTTTTTGCATAAAAAGTGTACTCTTTTTGTATCAAAACAGTACACCTTTTGCCACAGACACCTACTCTTAAGGAACTGCCAAAAGAGGTGCTTCAAACTGAGCAAGCTCTACGCGCACACGCGTATATATAAATAAGGAGAGGAACCACACCTATACGTGCGATTCCTCCCAATAATAACGTGTAAATTTGTAAATTAAAGGCCCAAAGACTTCTTTGCGTCAGCCGCAGCCTTATCAATAGCACTAGCAGCAGCGCTAGAGGCTTTCTGAGCAGCAGCGTTGACAGCCTCATTGGCCTTCTTCTCAGCTGTAGCCTTCACCTCCTCAACTTTCTGCTGAGCTGCAGCCTTCGCATCATCGGCAACCTTCTGTGCATCAGCTTTAGCAGCTTCCTTGGCAGCATTTGCGACCTCTGTTGCAGTTTCGGGAACATTTGTTACAGCATTTACCAGATCTGAAAGAGTGGTTGTGGAAACAGCAGCCTCCTCCAACTTTACCTTATTCTCCTCCACAAACTTTTGGAGCTGGAAAGCATACTTCTTTGCTTCGTCCCCTGTCAGCCCCTGCAGTTTTTCGCTTGCCTGGTTGATAAGTTCGGAAATCTTGGTTGCATCGCCAGCCTCAACAGCAGCACTAAGAGCCTCCACAGGGTCCTGCTCTGCATCAATGGTAGCAACGGTGTCAATCGACAAAGAATCTTCTGTAGATACCTCACCCTCAGTCTTGTTGCCGCAAGAAGCAAATGTCATTGCCACTGCAGCCATTGCAAACATAAAAAACTTCTTCATAACAATAAAAAATTAAATGAATTGATGTATCTCTGCAGCAAAAATACAAACAATTCTGCAATTACCGAAACCAAAGGTCTTAACAAGTCTAAAAAAATAAAAAAATCACGCATAATGCATGACGAATGATAGCGAGTGTAAAAAAAAATGGGGGCATGCCTTAGGCACACCCCCACTCTATTGTAACATAATTTTGATCAATTACATGTCCTCATCAGCGAACTCAAGAATGCTCTTACGATTTGCCAAAACTCGATCGTAATCTTCTCTGCTGCCTACGACAATCTTATCAAACTCACGCAGTCCGGTACCGGCAGGAATCAAATGACCAGAGATCACATTCTCCTTCATACCCTCCAGACGATCGCTCTTACCATTGATTGCTGCTTCATTCAGGACCTTAGTGGTCTCCTGGAACGATGCTGCACTCATGAAGCTGCTTGTCTGTAAGGCTGCACGGGTTATACCCTGCAAGATCTGAGTAGAAGTAGCAGGAACAGCATCACGAACCTGTACCAACTTCAAATCCTTACGTTTCAGGCTTGAGTTCTCATCACGCAGTTTACGTGCAGTAATGATCATACCGGGCTTCATGACCTCTGAGTCACCAGCGTCGGTAACAACCTTCTTGCCCCAGATACGATCGTTCTCCTCTGCAAAGTCGAGTTTGTCAACAATTTGAAGCTCCAAGAATCGAGTATCACCGGGCTCATTGATCTGCACCTTACGCATCATCTGACGAACGATGACCTCGAAATGCTTATCGTTGATCTTTACACCCTGCAGACGGTATACATCCTGAACCTCGTTGACAATATACTCCTGAACGGCGGTGGGACCCTTAATTGCCAGAATATCGGCGGGAGTGATGGCACCATCAGACAGAGGAGTACCGGCACGAACATAATCGTTTTCCTGTACCAGGATCTGCTTTGACAGGGGCACCAGATACTTACGGACATCACCTACCTTAGAAGTCAAGATGATCTCACGGTTACCACGCTTCAGACGGCCCATGGTAATCTCGCCATCAATTTCGGCAACAATCGCGGGATTGCTGGGGTTACGAGCCTCGAACAACTCAGTAACACGGGGCAGACCACCGGTGATATCACCACCTCCACCTGCAGCACGAGGAATCTTAACCAGAACCTCACCAGTTGAGACGGTCTGACCATTCTCTATAGAGATGTGACCACCAATGGGGAAGTTGTAGGTACGGATCAGCTCTCCGTTCTCATCCAGGATGTGAGCGCAAGGAGCCATGGTCTTATCCTTAGGCTCAGTTACGATCAATTCACGCAGACCTGAGGTTTCATCAGCCTCAACGCGATAAGTAACACCCTCGACTACATTTTCGAACTGCACCTTACCAGCACTTTCTGTAACGATAACAGCGTTGAAGGGATCCCACTTAGCAATGATATCACCCTTCTTCACAATGTCACCATTCTTGTTGAACAAGATAGAACCATAGGGCAAACCCTGAGTCAGCAGAACAATGCCGGTGTTGACATCTACGAAACGGATCTCTGCCAGTCGGCCTACAACACGCTGAGCTGCATTGCCGTCTTCATCGACAACATCTACAGTACGCAATTCATCAATTTCAATCTTAGCATCGTACTTGGCCTTGATCATAGCATTTGCTACAGCGTTACCGGCCACACCACCAGCGTGGAAGGTACGAAGTGTCAACTGGGTACCAGGCTCACCGATAGATTGTGCTGCAATGACGCCGACAGCCTCACCCTTCTGAACCATGCGGCTGCTAGCCAGGTTGCGACCATAACACTTCATGCAGACCCCCTTCTTGCTTTCGCAAGTGAGTACGGAACGAATTTCAACCATTTCGATGGGACTATCCTCAATCTCCTGAGCCTTAGCCTCGGTAATCTCCTCACCTGCAGCACACAAAACTCTGCCTGTGGTGGGATGAATGATATCATGTACAGATACACGACCAAGGATACGATCGTACAATGAACTGATTACCTCATCACCATTCTTAAGAGCTGTGCACTCCAAGCCACGCAGGGTACCGCAATCCTCTTCGTTGATAATCACGTCATGTGATACGTCTACAAGACGACGAGTCAAATAACCGGCATCGGCAGTCTTCAAGGCGGTATCAGCAAGACCCTTACGAGCACCGTGAGTAGAGATGAAGTACTCCAGCACGCTCATACCCTCCTTAAAGTTAGAGATAATGGGGTTCTCAATAATCAGGGGCTCAGCACCGGCCTTCTGAGGCTTAGCCATCAGACCACGCATACCAGAGAGCTGACTGATCTGTCCAGCGCTACCACGAGCACCAGAATCCAGCATCATATACACAGCATTGAAACCTTGGTCAGCTTCGCGCATGGTCTTCATCAGAACATCAGACAAGTTGTTGTTGACGTGAGTCCAAGTATCAATTACCTGGTTGTAACGCTCCTTGTCAGTGATGAATCCCATACCATAATCCATGGCGATGCGATCAACCTCCTCGTTACCCTTGCGGATGAGTTCTTCTTTCTCCTCAGGAATGATGATATCACCCAAGTTGAATGACAGACCTCCCTCGTAGGCCATGCGGTAACCCAAATTCTTGATTCCATCCAAGAAATCACAAGCACGAGCAACACCTACAGTCTTGATAACGTCGGTAATGATGCCGCGCAAGGTCTTCTTTGAGATAACCTTATTGAAGAAACCGACCTCGGTAGGGATAACCTCGTTGGCGATGACGCGACCTACAGAGGTCTCGACCATACGCTTACCGATAGTACCATCCTCCAGACGGTCATCAACTACCACCTTGATGGGAGCATGGATGTCCACCTTCTTATCATTAAAGGCGATAATAGCTTCCTCAGGACCATAGAAAGTGAGGCCTTCACCCTTGGCTCCGGGACGGAGCTTAGTGATATAGTACAGACCGAGCACCATATGCTGAGAAGGAACGGTGATAGGTGCACCATTGGCAGGATTCAAAATATTGTGGCTCTGCAGCATCAGAATCTGAGCCTCGAGGATTGCCTCGTTGCTCAAGGGCAAATGCACAGCCATCTGGTCACCATCAAAGTCAGCATTAAACGCAGTACATGCCAGGGGATGCAGCTGGATTGCCTTGCCCTCGATCATCTTGGGCTGGAAAGCCTGAATACCGAGACGGTGCAGTGTGGGGGCACGGTTCAGCAATACAGGATGTCCCTTCATTACATGCTCCAAGATATCCCAGATCACTGCCTCCTTGCGATCAACGATCTTCTTAGCGCTCTTCACCGTCTTCACGATTCCACGCTCGATGAGCTTACGAATGATGAATGGCTTATAGAGCTCGGCAGCCATCAACTTGGGAAGACCGCACTCACCCATCTTAAGCTCGGGACCTACAACGATAACGGAACGAGCAGAGTAGTCAACACGCTTACCCAACAGGTTCTGACGGAAACGACCCTGCTTACCCTTCAGAGAGTCACTCAGAGACTTCAAAGGACGGTTGCTCTCCGTCTTGACAGCGCTGCTCTTACGGCTATTGTCGAACAATGAATCGACAGCCTCCTGCAGCATACGCTTTTCGTTACGCAGAATCACCTCGGGAGCCTTGATCTCAATCAAACGCTTCAGACGATTGTTACGAATGATTACGCGACGATACAGATCGTTCAGGTCACTGGTTGCGAAACGTCCACCATCAAGGGGAACCAAAGGACGAAGTTCGGGAGGGATGACAGGCAGAATGCGCATAATCATCCACTCGGGCTTGTTGCGGTCGCGGCTAGCGCGGAAGCTCTCAACAACCTGCAGGCGCTTCAGAGCCTCGCTCTTACGCTGCTGTACGCCCTCCTGGTTGGCCTGGTCACGCAGCTGATAACTGAGTGAATCAAGGTCTACACGGAGCAAAAGGTCATAGATTGCCTCAGCACCCATCTTGGCGATGAACTTATTAGGATCGGTATCCTCCAGATAAGCATTGTCCTTAGGCAGACGATCCATAATCTCGAGATACTCCTCCTCTGAAAGCAGATCCAAATCCTCAACAGGACGGTTAAGTGAAGGAATCTCTACGTCCTTCATGGCACCTGCCTGAACTACTACATAACGCTCGTAGTAAATGATCTGATCGAGTTTCTTTGTGGGAATACCCAACAGATAACCAATCTTGTTGGGGAGTGAGCGGAAGTACCAGATGTGAGCTACAGGCACCACCAGTGCAATGTGACCACTGCGCTCGCGACGAACCTTCTTCTCGGTAACCTCGACACCACAACGGTCGCAGACAATACCCTTGTAACGGATACGCTTGTACTTACCGCAATGGCACTCATAGTCCTTGGTAGGACCAAAGATGCGCTCGCAGAAGAGACCGTCACGCTCGGGCTTGTAGGTACGATAGTTGATGGTCTCGGGCTTCAGCACCTCACCGAATGAGCTCTCCAGAATGTCCTCGGGAGAAGCTAGACCAATAGTGATCTTGGTGAAGTTAGTCTTTATCTTATTTTCTTTCTTAAAAGCCATGTTATATCCTTTCTTAAAAGAGTATTATTAATCCAGTGTGACGCTCAGGCCCAGACCCTTCAACTCATGCAACAGCACGTTGAGAGACTCGGGGATACCAGGAGTAGGCATGGGCTCGCCCTTGACGATAGCCTCGTAAGCCTTGCTACGGCCAACAACGTCATCAGACTTGATGGTGAGGATCTCTTGCAGAACATGAGATGCACCGAAGGCCTCGATGGCCCAAACCTCCATCTCTCCGAAACGCTGACCTCCGAACTGAGCCTTACCACCAAGGGGCTGCTGAGTAATGAGACTGTAGGGACCAATAGAACGGGCATGCATCTTGTCCTCTACCATATGACCCAACTTCAACATGTAAGCGATACCCACGGTAGCCAACTGGTCGAAGGCTTCACCGGTAGCACCATCATACAACTGAGTTGAGCAGTAGCGAGGCAGACCTGCCTTGTCAGTCCACTCACACAGATCCTCAAGGGTAGCACCATCAAAAATGGGAGTAGCGAACTTAACACCCAGCTTGCGACCTGCAGCTCCGAGCACGGTCTCAAAGATCTGACCGATGTTCATTCGTGAGGGCACACCCAGGGGGTTCAGCACGATATCTACAGGAGTACCGTCTGCGAGGAAGGGCATATCCTCCTGACGAACAACCTTTGATACGATACCCTTATTACCATGACGACCTGCCATCTTATCACCGACACCAATCTTACGCTTCTTGGCAACATAAACCTTAGCCATCTGGATGATGCCGTTGGGCAGCTCGTCACCGATGGTGATAGCAAACTTACGGCGCTTCATCTCAGCATCCAGCACCTTATACTTCTTGAGGAAGTTAATGATCAGCTTAGCAATCAGGCTATTGACATGCTCATCACTAGTCCAGCCTGAGATCTGTACTGAAGTCCAATCGAGAGTATCGAGGGGACCACGAGTAATACGAGCACCTGCAGGGATGATCTCTACGCCCATGTAATCCTTGACGCCTGCAGACTCAAGACCATTGGTCAGTTCGAGCAGTTTCTCAATCAGGATCTCCTTCAGGTCTGTAACCTTATCATTCAGCTCCTCGTCAATTGCAGCCAAGCGAGGCTTATCTGCCAACTTAGCAGCGCGAGTCTTGATAGCCTTTGAGAAGAGTTTCTTGTCGATAATGACACCAGTCAGTGAGGGACTTGCCTTCAAAGAAGCATCCTTCACATCACCAGCCTTGTCACCAAAGATGGCACGCAGCAACTTTTCCTCGGGGCTGGGATCGCTCTCACCCTTAGGAGTGATCTTACCGATCATGATATCGCCAGGAACCACACGAGCACCTACGCGGATGATACCATTCTCATCCAGATCCTTAGTAGCCTCTTCGCTGACATTGGGAATATCACTGGTCAATTCCTCAACACCACGCTTGGTCTCACGAACCTCGAGAGAGAACTCCTCAACATGTACGCTGGTAAGAATATCCTCACGAACAACACGCTCGTTCAGAACGATAGCATCCTCATAGTTGTAACCCTTCCAAGGCATGTAAGCCACAAGCAAGTTCTTACCCAGAGCCAACTCACCATCTGCGGTAGAGTAACCCTCGGTCAGGATGTCGCCAGCCTTGACGCGCTGTCCCTTCTCGCAGATAGGACGCAGGTCGATGGTCATATTCTGGTTGGTACGACGGAACTTGGGAATGCGATACTCCTTGAGTGCGGGCTCGAAGCTTACGAACTCCTCCTCCTCGGTGCGATCATAGAGAATGCGAATGGTAGTAGCATCTACATACTCTACTACACCAGCACCCTCTGCAGTAATCATGGTGCGGCTATCGTCACAAACCTGCTTTTCAATACCAGTACCCACAATAGGAGACTCGGTACGCAAGAGAGGAACGGCCTGGCGCATCATGTTAGATCCCATCAGTGCACGGTGAGCATCGTCGTGCTCCAGGAAGGGAATCAAAGAAGCTGCGATAGAAGCAATCTGCTGAGGAGCAACGTCCATCAGGTTGACATCTGCAGGAGGTACTACAGGATAATCATCATCCTGACGGCACTTTACCTTGGCACGGATGAAGGTACCATCGTCATTCAAGGGTGCATTACCCTGACCGATGATCTGATTCTCCTCCTCCTCGGCAGTCAGATACTTGATACCATTCTCACTCAGGTCAACGACGCCATCATTTACCACACGGTAGGGGGTCTCGATGAAGCCAAGGTCATTGATCTTAGCATATACACAGAGTGAACTGATCAGACCGATGTTGGGACCTTCAGGAGACTCAATGGGACACAGACGACCATAGTGAGTGTAGTGTACGTCTCGAACCTCGAAACCAGCACGCTCACGAGACAGACCGCCAGGACCCAGGGCAGAAAGACGACGCTTGTGGGTCACCTCGGCCAGAGGGTTGGTCTGATCCATGAACTGGCTCAGTGCATTGGTACCAAAGAAACTATTGATCACGCTAGAGATGGTCTTAGCATTGATCAACTCAGTGGGAGTGAACACCTCATTATCACGTACATTCATGCGCTCGCGGATAGTACGGCTCATACGAGCCAGACCGATAGCGAACTGATTGCTCAGCTGCTCGCCAACGGTACGCACGCGACGGTTGCTCAGGTGGTCGATATCATCCACGTTAGCCTTAGAGTTAACCAACTCGATCAGGTACTTGATGATCTCGATGATGTCTTCCTTGGTCAGGACGCGAACGTCGGGATCGGTGTTGAGGTTCAACTTCTTGTTGATACGATAACGACCAACCTCGCCCAGGTCATAACGCTTCTCAGAGAAGAAGAGGTTGTTGATTACCTCACGAGCGCTAGCATCATCAGCAGGATCTGCATTACGCAGCTGACGATAGATGTAGAGCACGGCCTCTTTTTCACTGTTGGAAGAGTCCTTCTGCAGGGTGTTGAATATAATAGAATAGTCGCTAGCGACTGATTCGTCCTTGTGAACAAGTATAGTCTCCACCTGGCTATCCAGGATGAGCTCGATGTTATCCTCTGTGAGTTCACTCTCACGCTCCAGGATTACCTCGTTACGCTCAATAGAAACTACCTCGGCGGTATCCTCATCTACAAAGTCCTCAATCCAGCTCTTCAGCACACGTGCTGCAAGCTTCTGACCTTTGTATTTGTTCAGATTCTCACGAGTAACCTTCACCTCCTCGGCCAGGTTGAAAATCTCGAGGATATCCTTATCGTTCTCGTAACCGATAGCACGCAGCAGAGTGGTTACGGGCAACTTCTTCTTACGGTCGATGTAAGCATACATGACATTGTTGATGTCAGTAGCGAACTCAATCCATGAACCCTTGAAGGGGATGATACGAGCTGAATACAGCTGAGTACCATTAGCATGGACACTAGAACCGAAAAAAACACCGGGTGAACGGTGCAACTGTGACACAACTACACGCTCGGCACCATTAATAATAAAGGTACCATTGGCAGTCATGTAAGGGATGGGACCCAAGAAAACATCCTGAATAACTGTGTCGAAATCCTCGTGATCGGGATCAGTACAATACAGCTTCAGCTTAGCCTTGAGAGGCACAGCATAGGTAAGACCTCTCTCGAGACACTCCTCAATGCTATAACGGGGAGGATCGATATAATAGTCCAGGAACTCCAGCACGAAATTGTTACGAGTGTCTGCAATGGGGAAGTTCTCAGAGAACACCTTGTAGAGACCATCGTTTTTACGCAGTTCGGGAGGAGTATCCAACTGCAGGAAGTCATTGAAAGACTTCAACTGCACTTCCAGGAAATCCGGATAGGGCATCGGATTCTTGACGGAAGCGAAATTTACTCTGTTGTTAATAATATTAGATGCCATCTAAAGTGATTTTGTCAACTTGGGTGATTTATAGACACAAAAAGGTAAAGAACCCTCTACCAGAGGATCCTTTACCGAAAGTCCTGTGAACCAGGAGTGAAATCTTACTTCAGCTCGATCTCAGCACCAGCCTCCTCGAGGGACTTCTTCAGAGCCTCAGCGTCAGCCTTGGGCATGCCTTCCTTCAGAGTGCTGGGAGCACCATCAACGAGCTCCTTAGCTTCCTTCAGACCGAGACCACAAGCCTCCTTAACAGCCTTTACAACCTGGAGCTTAGCAGCACCAGCGCTCTTCAGAATTACGTCGAAGTCGGTCTTCTCCTCTGCAGCAGCAGCACCAGCTTCACCACCAGCTACAACAACAGCAGCAGCAGCGGGCTCAATGCCATAAGTTTCCTTAAGTTCGTTCTTAAGATCGATTACTTCCTGTACTGTGAGCGCAACGAGCTCAGCAGCAATAGCCTTAATATCAGCCATTTTTCTTGAATTTATTAAATTATTACTATTTTACTTGATTAAACGGCAGCCTCTACTGCCTCCTCACGGTTCTCGAGTCCACTCAAGATGTTCATAATGGGTGACTCCAGAGCTGCGATAACGTCAGCAATGAGCTCGTTCTTGCTCTTCATTGCAGCCAGAGTGTTCAGATGCTCCTCACCTACATACAGTGTATTCTCAACATACGCTGCCTTCAGTGCGGGCTTGGTCTGCTTCTTCTTCTGCTGCTCCTTGATCATCTTAGCAGGTGCATTGGCAACCTCAGTGAAGAGGATAGCGGTAGTACCTACCAATACGGGATTCAGAGCCTCGAAATCATTCTCATTTGCATCAAGTGCCTTATTCAGCAAAGTGTTCTTGACAACGACCATCTTCAGGCCGTTCTTGAAACACTGGCGACGGAGATCGCTAGTAGCACCAGCATTCATACCCTCAACGTCTACCAGGTAGAAGTGGGGATACTGGTTCAGCAACTCGCCGAGCTGTGCGATAATTACGCCTTTATCTTCCTTTCTCATGATTCTTCTTAATTATTAAATTAGATTTCCTCACAAGCCTTAGGATCAACCTTGATTCCACGGCTCATAGTACTTGAAAGATAAACACTCTTAACGTAAGTTCCCTTTGCAGCAGCGGGCTTCAGTTTAATGATGGTAGCCATGAACTCCTTGGCATTCTGTGCAATCTGCTCAGCGGTGAAAGACACCTTACCGATAGAAGTGTGCACGATACCAGTCTTGTCGACCTTGAAGTCAATCTTACCCTGCTTAACCTCGCGAACAGCCTTTGCAACATCCATAGTTACAGTACCGCTCTTGGGGTTAGGCATCAAACCGCGGGGACCCAGCACACGACCCAGAGCACCAATCTTACCCATGATAGCGGGCATGGTGATGATAACGTCGATGTCAGTCCAACCACCCTTGATCTTCTCGATATACTCATCGAGACCTACATAGTCAGCACCTGCTTCCTTGGCAGCAGCTTCAGCATCAGGAGTGCACAAGCACAGAACTCGTGTAACCTTACCGGTACCGTTGGGCAGTGAAACCACGCCACGTACCATCTGGTTAGCCTTACGAGGATCTACGCCCAAGCGCACATCGATATCTACAGAAGCGTCAAACTTGGTAGTGGTAATATCCTTTACCAGCTGTGAAGCCTCTTTCAGAGTGTATGCCTTCCCTGCTTCAATCTTGTCAGCTACCAACTTCTGATTCTTTGTCAGTTTACTCATCTTAATTGAAGTTTTAATTATTTACCAGGGAACTCACCCTTTACTGTGATACCCATACTTCTTGCTGTACCTGCAACCAAAGTCATTGCAGACTCAATGGTGAAACAGTTCAAATCAGGCATCTTGTCCTCGGCGATTGCACGAACCTGGTCCCAAGTGATCTCAGCGACCTTCTTACGGTTGGGCTCAGCAGAACCGCCCTTGATCTTGGCAGTCTCCATCAACTGTATTGCTACGGGAGGAGTCTTTACGATGAAATCGTAGCTCTTGTCCGAGTAATAAGTGATAACTACAGGCAGTACCTTACCGGCCTTGTCCTGAGTTCTGGCGTTGAATGCCTTACAGAAATCCATGATGTTGATACCCTTAGAACCCAAAGCGGGACCTACTGGGGGTGATGGATTTGCAGCGCCTCCTTTAATCTGTAACTTGATTAATCCAGCAACTTCTTTAGCCATTTTCTTTTTTCTTTAATTCTATTTTTGTTTTTGAAAGCGAGTGTAGGTAACAACTACACTACTGCTTGTCAACCTGCATAAAGCCAAGTTCCAATGGAGTTTTGCGTCCAAAGATCTTGACCGAAACCTTCAGCTTCTTCTTCTCGTTGTTGACCTCCTCGATGACGGCATCGAAACCGGTGAAGGGACCCTCTGCGACCTTGACGCTCTCTCCTACCTCGAATGGGATTACTACATCCTCGGGGACATCCTGCATCTCATCGACGGTGCCTAACAAGTAGCTCACCTCGTTGGGACGAAGGGGAGAGGGCTTGGTGCTGCCCTTTGTGTCGCTCAGGAAACCGAGCACATTGGGGACATTGCGCAACTGGGTCTGAGTCTCACCGACCAGCTCTGCCTCTACCAGCACATAACCGGGCATACGGTTGCGCTCCTTGACGACGCGCTTACCGTTGCGGACCTGTACCACTTTCTCTGTTGGGATCAGAATCTGAGACACGTGCTTGGCAAAATCACCACCTTGGTGGATCATAGCCTCGACGTACTCTCTGACCTTGCCTTCTTTTCCACTGATGGCACGCATCACGTACCATTTCATTTCCATTTCAGCCATTTCCAATCAGTTTAGCTTAACAGACCATAGACCAGTTCCATGATGAATTGGAAGGAGCGGTCAACTACGAAAACTACCAGTGCAATACATAGGGAAGCAGTTAGTACTAAAAATGCACTGTTCATAAGTTCTGAACGCGAAGGCCAAGAGGTCTTATGCATTAGTTCTTCGTATGACTCTAAACAATAGTTATAAATCTTCTTGAACATAGTTGTCTTTATTTGGCACGGGAAGAGAGGCTCGAACTCCCGACACCTGGTTTTGGAGACCAGTGCTCTACCAACTGAGCTATTCCCGTAAATAGGAGTCCACGCTCGAGAGAGTGGGACTCCTGTGAGTTATATTCAGGCTATAAATTAGTCGAATACCTCGGTGATCTGACCAGAACCTACGGTACGGCCACCCTCACGGATAGCGAAACGCAGACCCACGTTCAGAGCCACAGCGTAGATGAGCTCAACAGTGATCTCAACGTTATCGCCGGGCATTACCATCTCGATACCCTCGGGCAGGTGAATCTCACCGGTGCAGTCCATGGTACGGAGATAGAACTGAGGACGGTACTTGTTACCGAAGGGAGTGTGACGACCACCCTCTTCCTTCTTCAGTACGTAGATAGAAGCCTTGAAGCCCTTGTGAGGAGTGATAGCACCGGGATGGGTAATAACCATACCACGCTTAACCTCCTGCTTGTCGATACCACGGAGCAGAAGACCTACGTTGTCACCAGCCTCACCCTGATCCAGCAACTTGCGGAACATCTCGACACCAGTGATAACTGACTTCTTGTCCTCACCGAGACCCAGGATCTGAACCTCGTCGCCTACCTTAACAACACCAGTCTCGATACGACCGGTAGCAACGGTACCACGACCAGTGATTGAGAATACATCCTCAACGGGCATCAGGAAGGGCTTATCAACGGCACGCTCGGGCTCCTGGATCCAGGTGTCACAAGCTGACATCAGCTCCATTACCTTCTCCTCCCACTCAGCAACACCATTCAGTGCACCGAGGGCAGAACCGCGGATGATAGGAGTATCCTCCTCGAAGTCGTACTGAGCGAGCAGCTCACCCATCTCCATCTCAACGAGCTCGAGCATCTCCTCATCCTCGACCATATCGCACTTGTTCAGGAATACAACCAGACGGGGAACGTTTACCTGACGAGCGAGCAGGATGTGCTCACGGGTCTGAGGCATGGGACCATCAGTAGCAGCAACTACGATGATAGCACCGTCCATCTGAGCAGCACCAGTAACCATGTTCTTTACATAGTCGGCGTGTCCGGGGCAGTCTACGTGAGCGTAGTGACGGTTTGCAGTCTCGTACTCAACGTGTGCGGTGTTAATAGTAATACCACGCTCCTTCTCCTCGGGAGCGTTGTCAATCTGATCGAAAGACTTAACCTCTGACAGACCAGCCTTAGCCAATACGGTGGTGATAGCTGCAGTCAAAGTAGTCTTACCGTGGTCAACGTGACCGATGGTACCAATGTTCACATGGGGTTTGGTACGCTCAAATTTTTCTTTTGCCATAGCAGTACTTTATAATATTATAAGTGAATGAATGTACGCTTTTAAAGTTAACTCTCTCATTTTTGTGAGCTGCTTCCGAGAGTTGAACTCGGGACCTCATCCTTACCAAGGATGCGCTCTACCACTGAGCTAAAGCAGCAACACTTTGTTTTGTTCCATCCTCTCAGGAGAGCGGAAAACGGGGCTCAAACCCGCGACCCCCAGCTTGGAAGGCTAGTGCTCTATCAACTGAGCTATTTCCGCATTTCTCTAAAAAGATGTGGGCAGGGACGGATTCGAACCGCCGAAGCCGTGAAGCAACAGATTTACAGTCTGCCCGTTTTAACCACTTACCTACCTACCCGTTTTTGCCTAGAAATCAGCGGTCTCACCAGACCTGCTGAGCCTCTTGTCGGATTCGAACCAACGACCCCGAGATTACAAATCACGTGCTCTGGCCAACTGAGCTAAAGAGGCAAAGATGCACCCGAAATGTGAGGAGACCCTCCTAAACGGGTGCAAAATTAGGCATTATTTGTCAAACCACCAAACTATTTCCGCGTTTTTCGCAGATTATTAGTGATTTTTCTTTTCCTTATACTTTGTGAGTTGGCGCGTCAGCGTCTCCACACATGAATCTACAGCTTCCTCAAATGTGTCGCAAACCTTGTCCGCAAACAGCTCTGTTCCAGGTACTGCTACCCGCAGTGCTGCCTCTTTGTTCATGGCGGTCTCAGGCTTTACGACCTTCAATGACACCTCTACCTTTCTTATTTCGTCACTGAACTTTCCTAACTTCGATACCTTTTTCTGGATGTAGTCTACTAACTTCTCTCCAGCCTCGAAATGAATTGTCGAAATCTTGATCTCCATAACTGTTGCTGTTTTTAGGCTCTTGGGTGAGCCTGGTTATACATTTTCTTGAGTTCCTCGAAGGTGGTGTGGGTGTAGATCTCGGTTGTAGCGAGGCTCTCATGACCCAGCAGCTCCTTCACTGACTGCAAGTCTGCATTGTTGTTCAGCATCGAGGTGGCAAAACTGTGGCGCAGAACGTGTGGGCTGCGCTTGCCGATGTTGGTTACCAGGGAGAGGTACTGCCGCACAATATTCTCTACGCGATAGCGTGCGATGCGGTGTCCCTTCTTCTCCTCGACGAAGACGGCCTCTGGATCCTTCTCTCCCACCTGCAGTTGCGTCCAACGGCTGTGGTAGTCGGCCAGTGCGTCGTGCATCTCTTGTCCTATGGGTATGATGCGCTGCTTGTTGCGCTTACCCGTGACCTTGAGCAGATTCTGCGCCAGGTCCACCTGTTCCCAATTCAGTCCCACCAGTTCCGCCAGTCGCATGCCTGTACTGTAGAAAGTGAGCAGTATCATGCGGTTGCGAGCTCCCACGAAGTCGTCGGTGAAGTGATTGCCGTCAAAGAGGCTGTTCATCTCGGCTTCCCGTACAAAAACGGGCAGGGGCTTACTCTTTTTGGGGCCCTGGATGGTGTGGACAGGGTCCGCGTCTACCATCTTTCGACTGAGAAGGTAGCGGTAGAAGGAGCGCAAAGCTGCCAGTTTCCGGCAGACGGAGCGGGCCGAGAGGCCTTGCTCCATGCGCATGACCATCCACTCGCGGACGATATCCTTGGGCAGGTTGTTCCAGGAAATGCTTTCGTCAGTTGACTTCATGTAGGACTCAAACTCTTTCAAGTCCTGTTCGTAACTCTCTATGGTGCGTTCGGAATAGTTCTTCTCGCAGCGCAGATAGTCCATGAAGTGCTGTATCCACATACTCGTTATGCTGAGTTCAGCAACGAAATTAGGAAATTAAGAGGACAATTCAAAGAAAGTCCTACTTAAAAAATGTTAATCCTCTACGCGGTGCAGCTTCTGAACGTAAACGGCACGCTCCTTGGCGAGACGCTTCAGTACAGAGGGCTTGTCAAACTGCTGACGAGCACGGAGCTCCTTTACGACACCAGTCTTCTCATACTTTCTCTTGAACTTCTTGAGCGCGCGCTCGATGTTCTCACCTTCTTTTACAGGTACTACGATCATTTTGTTTTTAATTAATTATGTATAAAACGTGTGTTAATAAGTCACAATTGTGCAAAATGCGGTGCAAAATTACTGAAACTCCGTGACTTGGCAAAACAAATTCCGGATTTTTTGCTCCTGAAGGCACAAAAAGAGAGGCACACTCGGTAGTGCACCTCTCTATACCTTATATATAATATAGGGGAATTACAGGTTGGGGTTCTCTGACTTCCAGTCCTCAACTGCGGGGATGATGCCGAGAGAAATGATCTCGTCGCGCATCTTCTGCAGGTGCTCGTAAGAAGCGGTCAGAGCGGCCATCTCCTCCTCAGTGCCCTCGGGAGCAGTGAAGTGAACGCCGTCCTTGTCGATAGTGGTGGGCATAGCCATCATTACGTTCTGGAAACCACAAGCGTTGACATAGCAACCAGCAGGCCAGGTGAAGGGCTCGCCACCCATAGCACCCTCGATCATCTTGACAGCCTGATAAGCGGGGCTCTGGAATGAAGAACGGCCACGCAGCTTGATGATGTTAGAACCACCCTGAGTGGTCATGTGCTTGATCTCTGCCCAACGCTCAGCGCTCAGGGGGAGCTCAGAAAGGGGCTTGCCGTCGATCATTGCCTTGCTAGCAAATACTGCCATCTGCTCACCGTGGCCACCATAGGTGTAAGCACCGGTAACCTTATCCTGCTGTACGCCGAACTCCTGAGCCAACTGCTGCTGCAGACGGGTAGAGTCGAGAGCTGCCAGAGAGGTCAGCTGGTTGGGCTTCAGACCTGAGTGGATCAGAGCGGTCAGAGCGGTAACGTCAGCGGGGTTGAAGATAACAACGACGTGCTTTACGTCGGGGCAGTACTTCTTGATGTTCTCACCGAAGTCAGCTGCAATCTGGCAGTTGCCCTTCAGCAGATCCTCACGGGTCATACCCTCCTTACGGGGAGCACCACCAGAAGAGATGATGTACTTGGCACCAGTGAAAGCCTCTGCGGGATCAACGGTGTAAGAGATATTTGCGCCGGGGAATGCGCAGTGACACATCTCGTCGTATACACCATGAACACCGGGCTCATAGATATCATACAGACAGATGTTGGGGGTCAAACCGAGCATCAGGACGCTCTGAACCATGTTAGAACCGATCATACCACCGGCACCAACGATAACGAGTTTCTCGTCAGTCAAAAAAGCCATAATGTTTGTAATTTAAAGTTTAATGTACTATATTGACGCAAAGATACAAAAAGATTTCGACATTTGTTCTACGAATCATTGCTTTTTTTTGCAAGTTCGAGATTTTGTAATCTGCAGTGCTCAATAGCAGCTCTGCAGAAGGGGGTGTCTGAGAGAGTACATGTCTGGCATCAAAAGAGTACTTCTGCGAGGCAAAAAGAGTACTCTTTTGGGGCAAAAACAGTACTCTCTCGGGGCCGGACATGTACTCTCTCGAAGACGGGTGGTGATTTTAGGGGTAAAAATTGGCAGGAAAGCAAATAATTAGTAACTTTGCAACACAAATCAAACTAACATGAAAGCATTACGAAACTTATTGGCCCTGTTGGGATTAGTATTGTTCTCGTCCCTCGCCTCTGCTCAAGAGAAGGCCTATCTCTTCAGTTATTTTGTCGGTGAGCGCGATGGTTTGCATCTCGCATACAGCTTCGACGGTCTGAAATGGACTGCCCTAAATGACAACCAGACGCTGATGCGTCCCGTCATCGGTAAGGACCGCCTGATGCGCGACCCCAGCATCTGCCAGGGCCCCGACGGCATGTTCCACATGGTGTGGACCAGCAGTTGGACCGACCGTATCATCGGCCATGCCTCATCCCCCGACCTCATCCACTGGAACATGCAGGATTCCATCCCCGTGATGATGCACGAACCCGCAGCTAAAAACTGCTGGGCACCCGAGGTGTTCTATGATCAGCGCACTCGCCGCTATTGGATATTTTGGGCCACCACTATTCCTGGTGCTAAAGGCATCAAGACCGAGGGTTGCCTGAGCGAGAGTGGCGACAACCACCGCATCTACTGCACCACCACGCGCGATTGGAAGAAATTTAGCAAGACTCGTCTGTGGTTCAATCCCGACTTCAACGCCATCGACGCTGCTGTGGTCAAGAGCCCCATCAACGGCGAGCTCATCATGGCAGTTAAGAACGAGAATCTGGAACCCTACGAGAAGAACATCCGCGTGACCAGAAGCCGTCACATGCGCTCATTCTCGACCAAGGTTTCGCCTCGCATCCATGCTCAGAATCGCGGCGAGGGTCCCGCTCCTCTCTTTGTCGGTGACACGTTGTTTGTCTACTATGACATCTACGGCATGCACCGCTATGGTCTGGCTGCCAGCTACGACAATGGCCACACCTGGGTGGACCGCTCTGCCGAGCTGCAAATGCCCAAGGGCATCCGTCACGGAACCGCCTTTGCCGTGGACCGCAGCGTGCTAGACCGCCTCATCCGTGAGTACGGCAGTCAGAACTGCATCAACTACGGTTCGTTCAACATCCGCTACGCCGACGGAGACCGAGGCACCAAGCGTGACTGGAAACTGCGCCGTGGTAACGTAGGCGATTTCATCAAGGACCAGAATCTGAGCATTGTAGGCTGTCAGGAAGTGCTGCACGAACAACTGCTCGACCTGCGTCGCATGCTGCCCGACTACGACTACGAGGGCGTGGGACGCGACGATGGTGCAACTGCAGGTGAGTACTCTCCCATCTTCTGGAAGCGCGACGAGTGGGAACGTGTCAATGGTGGCACTTTCTGGTTGTCGGAGACTCCTCAGCAGAAAGGTTCATGCGGATGGGATGCTGCCCTGCCCCGCATCGCTACATGGGTACTGTTGAAGAACCGCATCAGCGAACGCCAACTGATGTGCATCAATACCCACTTTGACCACGTCGGTGTGCAAGCCCGCATAGAGAGCGGCAAGCTCATCCAGAAGATGGCCAAGCAGATTGCAGGCAACCTGCCTCTGGTGCTGACCGGAGACTTCAACGTGGGCATGGAAAGTGATGTATATCATAGCATTACCCACAACAATAGTTTCCCCATGCTCGATACCTATATGGAGGGGGCGCCTCACTTTGGTCCCTACTACACCTTCCACGACTTTGGCCGTCGCAAGGCTGACCGTTGTGACAAAATAGACTTCATCTTTGCCACTCCCAACGTCCACGTTCTGAGCACTCTCATCCAGGCCGAGGACCGCAGCGAGAATCCCAAGCACCTGAGTGACCACAACCCCATTGTGGCTCGCATCCTGATTCCATAGGAACCTACCCCATAACCACTCAGAAGCCCGGCGAAAATCGTCGGGCTTTGTCTTATCATAAAAATCGAAGCACCCTGAGAGCAAAAATCGCTTATATTCAAAAAAAGTTTTGAAAAAGTGCTTTCAGCCTTCAGCCTCTTCACATTTCACCGCTCAAGAATTGATCATATCTCTTCCAATAATTGTTGGCAAACATTCTATTTCATATTATTTATAATAGGTATAGGGCTTTTCACACCTTCTGCCGATTGATTTTTAAGTTGAAGGGCTGAAAGCTGAAAGCACTTTTTCAAAACTTTTTCTTCTTCATTGCTTCAGGTGCTGTGGATAAAGACCATCCACAACACATAGGATTTTGCCCCCAGGATTGACACGGATGCGATTTTGATGGCAAAAGTGTACTTATGAGGCACCGTACACCCGGGTGTACGAGGCAAAAACAGTACTCTCTCGGGGCCACATGAGTACTCTTTTGGAGCCTAACATATACTCTTTTTGCGTGTCCTTGGGCAGGTGAAGACTGGGTGAAGACTGGTGAAGAGTTAAAACTTACTCTTCACCGACTTAACGCACTATCAATTAATTCATTATACCCACAAAGTGAAGAGTGAAGAGCTGATGACAAAATTTGCCTGCACTGTTAAAATGCACTCGAGATTCTTCAGAAAAAAAACTATTATTACTGATTCCCTGTTGGGAATCCCATTTTGCTCTTGTCTGTTTCTTTCTGTGAAAAGTTACTTCCATCATACATTTTCCAGAAATTCACACCTCCCTCATTTAGACCAACCGATTGCATATCCACCACATCAAACTTTAAGTTGAACATGGACTGAATGCCGTAAATTATTGCTTTTGTTGTTGCAGAAGCTCTCACTCCTATCAAGACCCTTTTTATCTTTACTTTCAGATAGCAACTATCCTTTGATTTCCTCACGAATCGCACTTCTTGCTCGTGCCTCCATTGAGGGGATTTTACTTTGAGGATTTCGTCGATTGATGGATAACCTGCCTTTATTCCAGAATTCTCGTTTTTGTATTCTATACTGTATTTTACCCAATACTCCGAAGACAATCCTACATTTTCTTTTATATTCTCGCTATCTTCGATTTCTACTTCAATACATACTCCTCGATGTTCATCTGCGTACATTGACCACATCAGACCATAGTTGTAGGTTTTGGACAAACAGCAAATACAGACATCACCCTTACATTCATCCTGTAATTTTTGTTTGAACTGTGAATCTTTACTTTCAAAGAACCACTCCATGGGATCGTTGAGGTTGTTATAAGTAGAAGCCCATAGTTTATGGTCTTTCAATAGCAGCCCCAGTCTTTCGATGTCTTTAACATCATTATATTTGTAGTATGTCTCTGCCATCCCTCTCAATTATTTATAATGTGTATTTCTTTACATCAAATCCATGTTTGAAAAACAGTGCATCTAGCATTTTATAATCCACATTCTCACGGAGTACACCAGCTATGTATATAATCAGCCTATAGGTGTCCAAAATCTCTCTATCATACAACGTTGGCACATGACGTATATAATCCTCGTTGTCGTATGGATGCTGCGGAGTATGAGTAAGTTCAAAGTCAAGCAACTCCAATGCCCATGTGATGTTCTCGTTAGTCAGCGCATTGTGGAGCACTCCGTTACCATGCATTATTCGCAAGTTGTTTACCAGGACATCTGCTGCTACAAGATGATTCAGGTTATATCCCCTTGCGTTGAATACTTGCCATTTCTCCACCTCTTGCATTATCTGCGATCTATCCATAAATCCAGCATCAGCAATGCGATAAGGACATTCTACGGAATACTGAAGCAAGCAAGGTCTGATGTCAGCATTTGTCTGTTCTATATGAATAGGCACATCCAACTCCAATACGCACTCCATCTTGTTGGTTTTGATTCCTAACGCCTGAACATCTTGGCCACAATAGAAATCCCTCAATGCATCTTTTTTTAAGAGTAACCCCCATACGTCCGTGGGCATTTCGGGAGTATAAAGAAACGTATGATGTGTATATGCAAGGCCATTGCCCTTGCTTACGACATACCGTCCATCATCATGCCTTCCAACCACAAAGCTGCGTCCATGAATAGGACTGACGCACCACATTTCCTTATCTCCGTCAGTAGCACGGAGATAAGGAAATGGTTTGGTTTCATCATTGATATGTGATATAAAGTCGAAGCTAACCCTTTTTGATAATACTTTCATGACTTAATCTGTAAGTATCTGAGTTCCAGGCTTTATCGGCTTAGTATCAGGCATGACAGGTTTCGGCTTGGGATCAACATTTGGTTTGTTGCTTCCTATCTGTTCATTATTCATAATGATTTCATTTTTAATGAGGGTGAGCCTGAATAAAATATGCAGGCGCACCCTCTTTTTGTAATTTACTTACATGCTCGCATTAATTTGAACGATACATGATACCACAATCGTACTGCTGTGACCTGGGACAATTACTCATAGCTACAACATTTGAAG
Source organism: Bacteroidaceae bacterium (assembly GCA_045600505.1). GTDB lineage: Bacteria > Bacteroidota > Bacteroidia > Bacteroidales > Bacteroidaceae > Physcousia. The sequence continues at coordinate 114,668 of JAZRYA010000074.1, read as the reverse complement.
TCTTGTTGATTTTAAGTTCTGCTGACATAGCTTTTTACTTTAACTCGGTTACAGTGATGTTTCTTGGGCAACCACATTTAGCCACCTACCTTCTACTATCAAGAGAATACTCTCTGTATATCTTCTATTTTGAATTCTTCTGTATTAGAATGTTGTTTGAGTGGTTCGTAACCATCCATCATTTTCATTGCCAATTCGTGTCGGACCTTTGCCAGCCAACAATTGTTCTCGGCAGCACGCATATAGTTATGATGCTCAGAATAGTTGTTGCCAGGACACAGATTACAATATGCACAATATTCGTGTTTTCCACAATCTTCGCTATCACCGATCTTCGTGTTTCTCCATTCTTGCAATTCCTTTGATTCTTCAAGAATTTCTTTTATTGCCTTTGTCTTAAGATTTCCGAAAACCAGATGGAATGCACAACATGGGATAAGATTTCCCTCAGGTGTGATACAGAAACTATTGAAAGCTGCGCCACACATAGGTCTTCCTATTTCTTTTTCCTGTCCACCATAGTTCGGAGCCTCTTTTCCTACATATAAAGGAACATTGTCATTACGTAGTACTTTCTCCATTTGCTCTTTTGAAAGACGAAGATACTTGCTTGCACACTTATCTCCTTCTATGGAGTCGGTGATGGAAATCTCATACTGTACCTTTGCACCGAGGTTGTTGGCAATATCGTTTACCTCATTGTAGTGCTTGATGTTTGGTCGCATCACACAGCACTTCAGATTCATTGGAACTGCAAGTTTGCTCAGTTCATCTGCCACGTGCATGGTTTTCTCCCACGAACCTTTTATTCTTGTAATAAAGTCATGTTCGCTGGCATCCCCACTATATACAGATAATCCGACTAGCCGAGGATATAAGTTTGCCAGTCTCTCTACTTCATGCTGAATGCTAAGCCCATTAGTGAAAATATCTACAGCAATCTCTTTATTATAAAGGTATTCGATTAGTTCCCAGGTTGCTTTGTTCGAGAATGGATCACCGCCGGATAGACAAACTTTGAACAATCCTTGTTCATACAATTCATCAACAATACGTTTGTAATCCTCTATGCCTAATTCCGCTCTGTCTCCACGATGTGATACTTCACTGTCATTTCTTGTTGCACCAGGGTTGTAACAATGAATGCACTTCTCGGGGCATCGATAAGTCATTTCAAACATCACACTTGTCACGCCACCAACTCTTTCAGTGTATTCCATTTCTGCATTGGTAACTTCCATTGGCAGTTTTTCCTCTGTGCGTTCAGGCGTTGTGGATGCGTTTTCCTTTTTCCATTTAGACAGTGCTGCCCTATATTGCGCAATTCCCTCCTGAGTAGGACACTTATCTGTTACCAACAATCCTACTCCGACAAGTTCTTCAACAAAAGGAATTACGCATGACGCAAGAATACCGGTCTCATCTACTATAGATTCAACAGGAAAAGACGTATTCCTCTGATGGGAAAGTATCACACCCATAACATCTGCAGACACATCAACAAATGAATGGCTTAACCCTTCTATAAGATTATACACAATCGCACTATGTGTGTGTTTATCGTATCTGCCACAAGTCCATTCGGGGCGAAATATCAATGTTTCCGATGTAATCATCAGCTTGTTCCATGCCAAACAAGACCCTCTTTGGCATTTTGTTTTACTTGTAGGAAACCACAATAACGAAAAAACGTAGGCCTACATCTCCACTCGTCCGCTAATTGGGGCCGTAGGAAAAGCCTTAGAAGGTGAACGAAGTAGAGTGTCTGCCTACGCAGGTATTTTGCACGTACCTCCGGAAAAGTGTGCTTTGAGGATAAGACACCCTCACGCACACTCCGGGATACAGTTATACCATACCCGTAGCAATCACTTCTAACATTGCCCTTGACCTTCTGTTTGAAATTTCCTACGTTTCAATTAGCCTCAAGACAAAGCATCAATGACGCTTTTACATTATGTAGTGCCAAAAGTCCCATCGTTCAACCTCCGTCGGCACATTGACAAAACGCTCTTGCGAATGCCAAAAAGGACTAATGACACTGCAAACTTACGAATATTATACGTAACCACAAAAAAAAAAGAGGAAAATCTCTTCTTTAGTAAAAAAAACAAGACGGATAAAAAGCCGCTCCACGAAAAAAAACACCTTCAACCTTCAGCTAAAAACACTCCAAGAAAGAGCCCCTATGAATGCAAACATAAAATATATTGTAAATCTCTCCACGCGAAGTTGAATTAAGACCTCACGTGGGGCGGAACAAAAAAGGGCTGAAAGCTGAAAGCACTTTTTTCAAAACTTTTTCTTGTTTCAGAATCAAGATTTCACGAAGAAATACAGGCTAATCAGCAAGCACCAAAAGTAGCAATCAAGCAAAATACTCAGAAAAGTCCGACAAGCATAATAGCATGTCGGACTTTTCTGCAATTTGTCCCTTCCTGTTGTGTGTTACAGGTTCTCCTCTTCATCCTCCCTGTACTCTAGGATGTCGCCGGGCTGGCAATTCAAAGCTTTGCAAATGGCTTCTAGCGTGGAGAAGCGTATAGCTTTAGCTTTGCCTGTTTTCAGAACGCTCATATTGGCTGGAGTAATGCCAATTTTTTCTGCAAGTTCGTTCGATGACATCTTGCGCTTTGCCATCATCACGTCTACGTTGACAATGATACTCATAATCCAGTGATTTTAGATGGTTAGGTCCTGCTCTTCCTTCATCTGCTCTCCCTTAGTGATTACCTTCGAAAGGATGATCAAGAGTAAGGCTACACCCATCAGCGTGATGTTGGGCGTGTCTACAAAGTGGATGTCGTAGCAGGCCATCCTTAAGGTGGAAATGTTTTGCATCAGAGCGTCCAGGCCCATTGCACCACAAGGAATCATGAAGAGAAGATATGCAGAAATGAGAAGATACTTCGAGAACACCTGTGAGAAGACCATGCCTTTTCTGTACTCACGCTCCATCTTCATAGCGCCCAAAAAGAACCAGAAGTACAGCAATAGTTGCACGACATATGGAATGTAGCTGCACGCTATCAAAGTCTTGAACTCGCTTTTCCGACTTTCTGGGATACACAGTTTTACCTTCTGCATCTCTACTTTGATGGGGGTGCTCACAGCGCTGCCAGCCACTCTCGAGTACAACACGGGAGTCTCAGGCGTGTGTATGGGTGATACGTACACATCCAAATTGAATGTTGGCTCCCTGTTGTATTTCCAACTTTCCGATGTTCCGTCCTCGGTAAGTTCTGTCAGTTCAAATTCTTCACCCTTCTGGAAGAACAATCCGTCGTTGGCAGAGACTGGAGTCATTTTCTCGCTATCCGTTTGAATAGCATTTCGCGTGATGACGGTTACGCATGAAACAACCACGAACCCTCCAACAATCATAGATAGCAACTTCTTTTTCATAATAGTAAGTATTTATTGTTAAACGATAATTAATTTCGATGCAAAGATAAATAGTTATTTTGTTTCCTGCAAGAAAAAGGAGAATTTTTTATCGTATAACAGTAATTTTTTCATGAAATAGCATACCAACATGCCAAATGTGGATACTAGCAATAGCGAGAAGTACTGCAACTCCGACAAAAAAAGCCTGACGAGAAAAACGCCAGGCTTCTATTTTGTAGATTACAGATCGCAAGTCATCAACCAATGCTGCGGGTAGCTTGCTCCAGCCACTGGCGGTCGGCCTCATCGGTAAGGTGAGGCATAAGCATCTCGCGCACATGAGTATGATAAGAGTTCAACCAGCACAATTCATCGGCCGTCAGCATCTCTACCACAATAGGACGCAAATCATAGGGGCAAAGCGTGAGAGGTTCCCAACGCAGGAAACGTCCAAACTCGGTCACCTCTGCCTCGACACACAACATTGTGTTCTCGTGACGCACACCGAAACGTCCCTCAACATAGATGCCTGGTTCGTCGGTCATGTTCTGACCTGCATGAATGGGTATAGTGGTATCCCGACGGCAGTTCTTGCGTATCTGGCAAGGACCCTCGTGAACACCAAGTCGGTGACCCACTCCATGGCCTGTACCGTGACCAAAATCATATCCAGCAGCCCAAATAGGCATACGAGCAGCCGTGTCGAGCTGCAGACCCGTCATACCATCAGGGAAATGAATGTTCTGCAACTGGAGGTGTCCCTTGAGCACCAACGTGTAGACACGGCGTTCCTCGTCGGTGAGAGGACCGAGAGGAATGGTACGAGTAATGTCGGTGCTGCCACAATCATAATGGCCTCCACTGTCTAGCAACAAGAAGCTCTTCTGCTCTAGAGGAATATCCGTTTCGGGTGTGGGCTCGTAGTGCACAACAGCACCATGAGGGCCATATCCTGCAATCGTTTCAAAGGAAAGTCCGCGGAAACCGGGCTGCTGCGCACGCAACCCGGTCAGGATTTCATCAGCTTTCAACTCCGTCCAGCCCTTTCCACCAGTCTCGTCCAATCGGCGCAGGAACTGCACCATGGCAATGCCGTCACGCAAGTGAGCCTGGCGGAAGCCCTCTTGCTCCACAGGATTCTTGATGGCTCGCCAATGGGTGATGGGCGTCTCGCGCTCCAGCTGACGGGGGGCATCTTGGTAAGGAGCCACCCGAATGCCGAGGCCAGCCAGATACTCATCCACTTCGGGGCAGATCTGCTCACGATGTACATACATGACATGGTTGCCATCGGTACGTACCAACAGGAAAGATATTATAAAAGGATTGTAGGGAATATCGTCGCCACGCAAGTTCAACGTCCAGGCGATTTCGGAGAGTTCGGTCACCAGCAGTTCCTGTTCACCACGACCCACAAGCCACTCGATGACACGAGCCAGCTTGTGTTCGGCACTCTCTCCTGCTACCTCCAAGGGCATGATTTCAGCCTGTGAAAGAGGAAACGCTGGACGGTCGGACCACAATAGGTCAAAAGGGTCCTCTTCTACGACCACCGCATCCACGCCAGCCAGAAACTCATCTGCCAACGAGGGAATCATCATGTCGGCACAGTAACCGACACGACCAGTGACATTGCCACGCAACCAAGCATTGACATCCACATCCACCAAATCGCGCATTAGCGAGAATGGGGTGTCGGCCAACTGTTCCTCAGCCTGAAGCCAATATCGGCTATCCGTCCACAGACGGGCATCAGTCAGTGTAACAACAGCCGTGCCTGCACTGCCTGTGAAACCGCTTATCCAACGACGACACTGCCAATGCTCGGCCACATACTCCGAATTGTGGGGATCCATCGTGGGAACCACCAGCGCTGCCAAATTGTGCTCAGCCATCCAGGCGCGCACTAGGCCTACTCGATTAGAAATTTCATTCATGGTCCTATAGGTTTTGCACACAAAGATAACGAAATTTCGGTGTAAGCGCAAGGATATTACAAAATTATACCTATCTTTGTGACAAAATACAATAGAAATATGGCTATAATAAAGAAACTGGCGGGGATGCCCGGTCCCCGATTTGGCAAGCACTGCTACTTCAGCGAGGGAGCAGTGATAGTGGGCGACGTAGAGATGGGTGACGATTGCACAGTGTGGTTCAATGCTGTAATTCGCGGCGATGTACACTTCGTGAAAATCGGCAATCGCACCAATGTGCAGGACAACAGTTGTATACACACGCTCAACGGAAAGGCTCCCTGTATCCTGGGTGATGATGTGACCATCGGCCACAGCGTGACCTTGCATGGCTGCGAGGTGCGTGACGGTGCGCTAGTGGGCATGGGAGCAACCGTGCTGGACCACGCTGTAGTGGGCAAGGGCGCTATCGTTGCTGCTGGAGCATTGGTACTGAGCAAGACACAGATAGGTGACGGCGAACTGTGGGGAGGCGTGCCAGCCAAGTTCATCAAGAAGGTGGATCCCGAACAAGCACAAGCACTGAACAAAACCTATGCAGCACATTACATAGAATATAGCGATTGGTTCCGTCAGGCTGATAGTGATCCGGCAAACACGCAGATAGTCACCACAAGCGAGGAATATAAGTAGGAAACAACAAGGGCAGGATTCTCTCCTGCCCTTGTTATTTATTTAATCTCCATAACCGTTCGAAATATCATATCGGCCGCACCTGCATTGCTTGTGATATAGTTGCGAGAAATGGATCCTCGCTCTTCACGCAAGCTACGTTCCTGCATCATCTTATCCATCAAAGCACTGAACTGAGCCCCTCCTGTTACCTCGAAACAGCCGCCTAGTCGCAACAAGTCTTGTGCTTCGCGGAATCCCTTGTTATTGGGACCTATCAACACCGGCACACCATATACAGCAGCCTCGGGCACATTATGAATGCCTACGCCAAAACCACCACCCACATAAGCTACTTGGCCATAGCGATAGATGCTACTGAGCAATCCAAAGCAATTCACAATCAGGCAATCGGCCTGGGCCACGCTCTCCAGTGTCGCTTCTGTATAGCGAACAGCAGGACGAGTCAGTTTTGATTCTATCTGCCGCAAATGATCCTCATCAATGACATGAGGCGCTAGCACCAATTTCATGTCTGGATGACTATTAAAATAAGGAATGATGATATCCTCGTCAGGCCCCCAGCTGCTACCTGCTACCAATACAAAAGGTGTGTCGCCCTTGAAACATTCAACCAGGGGTAATTCCTTTGCAGCCCGGCAAATGTCGATGACACGGTCGAAACGTGTGTCTCCCACTATGCTCACATTGTTGCAGATACCACGGGTAGCAAGCAATTCACGACTCTCTTCGTCCTGCACAAAGAAATGGGTCACCAACTTCAGCACTTGAGCATAGCCACGGCCATACCAACGGAAGAAAATCTTGTTGGGACGGAAAATACTGGACACGCTGTAGACCGGAATGTGACAATGATGACACGCCACAATGTAATTGAGCCAGAACTCGTACTTGATGAGGAACGCCATCTCGGGACGAACCAGACGGAAGAAACGAATCACACTGCCGGGGGTGTCGAAGGGCAGATAACAGATAACATCTGCCCCCTCGTAATTCTTGCGTACCTCGTAACCCGAGGGGCTGAAGAATGTGAGCAGTATCTTATATTCGGGACATTCGCGTCGGAATCGCTCCATCAAAGGACGTCCTTGCTCAAACTCACCCAAAGAGGCCGCATGGAACCACACGTATCGGGCAGCAGGATCTATCTGCTGACGCAAGATGCGATACGTGTCCCTATGTCCGCGCACCATGAGGCGCGCCTTCTTGTTGAAAAGCGACGCCACGATGACTGCAAAAGAATAAATGTATATCGCTATCGAATACAACATTCCCCTAAATTAGCCAAGGGTTTCGATAGCATACTGCATACGACGCAAGGTCTCCTCCTTGCCCAAGAATGCAGATAGCTCGTACATATCAGGACCCTGACCGGCACCAACCAAGCAGATGCGCCATGCGTTCCAAGGACGCAAGCCCTCGGCCTCAACCCAAGGATCGACAACTGCCTTCTGTCCCTCGACAGAGAAGTCCTCAATGCCAGCAAGCACCTCGGCAAACTTCTTCATATCTGCAGCGGTGTTCTCGCCCCAATTCTTCTTGATGAACTTGTCCTCGCGGTCAAACTCGCTAGGAGCCACAAAGAAGAATCGAGTCAAGGGCCACAAATCGCTAGCAAAGCTGATGTTACGTTTCTTCTTGTTGCCTTGGCCGTCTACGTACTCAATCACTTTGAGCTTCATCATGCGTACCACCTCAGCCTCCTTCTCGGGAGTACTCTCGATACTTTGTTCCTTCAAGACCTTGTCAAAAGTTGGAACCCAGGCTTCATCGGGCTGCTGGATCAAATACTGGTGATTGAACCACATACCCTTGACATAATCAAACTTGGCACCATTCTTGCTGCACTTGCTCAAGTCAAAGAGTTGAATCATCTCCTCCATGCTCATCATCTCCTGGTCGTTACCGGGATTCCAACCAAGCAAGGCAAGGAAATTGACCACAGCCTGAGGCAGATAGCCCTTTTCACGATATCCACTGCTGATTTCTCCACTCTTGGGATCATGCCACTCGAGGGGGAATACAGGGAAACCCAGTTTGTCGCCATCACGCTTGCTCAGCTTTCCATTACCGATGGGCTTGAGCAACAGGGGCAAGTGAGCAAAACGAGGCATGGTATCGGCCCAACCAAAGGCACGGTACAACAGCACGTGCAACGGAGCGCTGGGCAGCCACTCCTCACCACGGATTACATGAGTAACCTCCATCAAGTGGTCATCAACAATGTTGGCCAGATGATAAGTGGGCAGTTCGTCGGCACTCTTGTACAGCACCTTATCATCCAAGATACTACTGTTGATAGTAACCTTGCCACGAATCAAATCATCGACTACTACATCCTCTCCGGGCTCAATCTTGAAACGTACCACGTACTGATGTCCGCTCTCGATCAGCGACTGCACTTCATCTTGACTCAAAGTCAGAGAATTGCGCATCATTCCACGGGTCTTGGCATCATATTGGAAGTTTTCTATCTCGGCACGTTTCGCATCCAGTTCCTCCGGAGTGTCAAAGGCGATGTATGCCTTGTCTGTATCCAACAACTGCTTGACATACTGCTTGTAGATGTCACGACGCTCGCTCTGACGATAAGGTCCGTGGTCACCACCAAAGCTAACGCCTTCGTCGAACTGGATGCCCAGCCACTTGAAGGATTCGATGATGTACTCCTCGGCTCCGGGTACAAAACGACCCGAGTCGGTATCCTCGATTCGGAAGATCATATCGCCACCATGCTGGCGTGCAAAAAGGTAGTTATAGAGTGCGGTACGAACTCCGCCAATGTGCAAAGGTCCTGTAGGACTGGGGGCGAATCTCACCCTTACTTTTCTCTCAGACATAGTCAATTTATATTTATTAGGTGCAAAATTACATATTTTTTTCGGTTTATGCCGTATCTTTTTTGTATTTTTGCCGAGCAATAAGACAAATCAAACACATGAGCAGAAACAATCATCCTCATCAATTGTCACAATCCCAGGTTGTAATACGCACTCTGAGTGTTATCGCCACGATTGCAATCTTAGTGCTTTGCATGCCCCGTTCTGGATACACCAACTACCGATATTCGCTGGGTGAGCCCTGGAATGGCAGTCCCATCATTGCAAAGGACAGTTTCCCCATCATCAAGTCTGAAGCCCAGTTGGCACACGAGCAAGACAGTCTGATGCAGATGTACAAGCCCGTCTTTGAGATGAACCCTGAAACAGGAGCACAGCAAACTGCTAAATTCGAAATCAACTGGCGAACCAAACTGCAAAAGCAACTGCCTGCCCGATACCATCGGCACATCATAGAGAAACTCAACAAGGTATACCAGTCTGGCATCTTGTCATCCAAAGACATGGATAGCTTGAAACAGGAAAAGACCAAAGGTGTACTGGTATCGGTGCAAATGGAAGCTCGAGAACATCGACTCAAGGATATGTTTACCCAAAAGTCGGCATACGAGTACATGATGCATGAGGAAGATACTGCCGTATATACCACAGCAAACCTTCAGTTGTGTAATTTCAATGACTATCTCCTGCCCAACCTTATCTACGATATAGATCGCAGCAAATCACAGAGAGACAATGTGCAAAAGAATCTCGTTCGATACTCCGGTCAAGTAATGGTGGGTCAGAAGATTGTGGACCGTGGTCAGATTGTGGACGAACACACTTATAGCGTACTCGAGTCCATGCGCCACTTTCAGGAAGGTAAAGACCGTTCTTCCAAAGAAAAGGCAAGCATCATCATCGGTCAAACTCTCTACGCAACTATTTTGATGCTTTGTCTTCTATTCTTCTTCCAGCAATTCCGAAGTGACTACTTGCAGACATGGCGCACAGCCCTGCTTATACTCTTATTGACCTTGTTGTTCCCCATCATCGCCTATGCAATGGTACAACATGATTTCAATTATGTCTATGCAATCCCATTCTGCATTACCCCCATCTTCTTGCGCGTGTTCTTAGACTCTCGCACGGCATTCCTGGCCCACACCATCAGCGTGTTGCTGGCGGCTTTCGTCTTGGCTCAGCCCTACGAATTTATTTTCACTCAAGAAGTGGCCGGTCTCGTTGCAATATATAGCCTCAAGGAACTGACACAACGCAGCGAGTTGTTCCGTTCTGTCATCATTGTAGCGATGGCCTCTTTGTTGGCTTATGGCTGTTTCGACTTGATACATCTGCACTTCACCTCTGGTGATGGCACAGACCGCACCAACTATATGTGCATACTCATTAATGCAGCGCTACTGCTTATCAGCTACTTGTTATTGTTCCCTGTTGAACGCATCTTCAAGTTTACGAGCAACGTGACCCTAGTTGAACTAAGCAATACCAACAACACCATTCTGCGCGAACTCAGCGAAAAGGCACCTGGAACATTCCAGCATGCTATGCAAGTAGCCAACTTGGCTTCTGAAGTAGCCTTGAGAATAGGCGCAAAGAGTCAGCTAGTGCGTACAGGAGCATTATACCACGACATCGGTAAACTGATGGATCCTAGCATGTTTACAGAAAACCAGAGTGGCATGAATCCTCATGACCGACTGGAACCTGTCAAAAGTGCCGAGATTGTCATTGGGCATGTGAGGTACGGCCTGCAACTAGCAGAGAAGCACCGCCTGCCCCAAATCATTCGTGACTTTATCGCCACACACCATGGCTGTAGCACAGCAAGATACTTTTACATCAGTTACCAGAACGCACACCCCAATGAGAACGTAAATCCCAAACTATTTACATATCCAGGTCCTAACCCTCACACTGCTGAGCAGGCTATTCTGATGATGGCAGACGCTGTGGAAGCTGCTAGCCGTAGCCTACCCGAATATACCGAGGAAAGCGTGAGCACGCTGGTAGACCGAATCATAGACGGGCAGGTGAAAGAAGGGTACTTCAACAACTGTCCCATCACATTCGAGGACATCACCACAGCCAAAACAACAATGAAGGATAAACTGAAAACCATCTATCACACACGCATCAGTTATCCCGAGTTGAAAAAGGACTAAGTGAACTACATGGGGTCTACGTCATAATAGATCTGTGCCGCCTTGTACTGAGGTTGAGAAAGCAAGTACTGCTGAATCGTCCTCAATCGTGCACGAGCATCAGCCATAGATGCATTCAGCTCGACCTTCAGCATCAATTTACGAATATGAAACTGCTGAATTCGTCCCACTGGTGGTGTATCAGGTCCTTTGACCCGCTCACCAAACTGACGATGTACCAAAGCGAGCATATCTCGCGCTAACGCATCAATCAATCGACCATCTTTGTGCTTGAGATAAATGTAGATCAAACGTACAAAGGGTGGATAGACGAAAGCATGCCGATTCTCCATCTCATCACGATAGAGCGAAGAGAAATCATTGCGACAAACTTGACCTATAACAGGCGTATCAGGATTCTTTGTCTGCAGAATCACTAGGCCCTGTGCACTACGTCGACCTGCACGGCCGGCAACTTGCGACATCATCTGAAAGGCACGTTCGTAACAACGGAAATCTGGCATATTGAGCATCGTATCGGCATTCAAGATGCCGACAACACTAACACGTTCAAAGTCCCAACCCTTAGTCACCATCTGGGTTCCTACCAATATATCGGTCTTGCCCATTTGGAAATCGCTTATGATCTGTTCATAAGCCTGTCGGCTGCGGGTAGTGTCTAGATCCATGCGTGCAATACGGGCATCAGGGAAAACCTCCCTAATACTATCCTCAATGCGCTCTGTACCATAACCAATCGAGTGAAGATCCTGACTTTCACAGTTGGGACATCTAACTGGGATGGCATACGAAGCACCACAATAGTGGCAAGTCATCATATTGTTACCCTTGTGGTATGTCAAGCTAACATCACAATTGCTGCATCGGGGCGTCCATCCACAAACATAGCACTCCATCTGGGGAGCATAACCACGTCGGTTTTGAAAGAGGATTATCTGTTCCTTCCTTTCCAAAGCATGACGCATGGAAGCCAATAAATTGGGAGAGAAGGGACCAGACATTTCTTTGCGACGACGCAATTCCATCACATTGACAACCTGAATCTCCGGTAAATTCACCTGACTATAGCGTTCGTTCAGTTCTACTAGCCCATACTTACCCTGCTTGGCATTGTAATAGCTCTCCATAGAAGGGGTTGCAGTTCCCAATAGAGTCTTAGCGCCATACATCTGAGCCAAGACCAAAGCAACGTTACGAGCATGATATCGCGGGGCAGGATCCTGTTGTTTGAAACTATTCTCGTGCTCCTCATCTACAATTACCATGCCCAATTTCTGGAAGGGCAAAAAGACTGATGAACGAACGCCTACAATAATATCATAAGGTTGGTCAGATAATTGTTTCTGCCAAACCTCCACACGTTCCGCATCGGGATACTTAGAATGATAGACTCCTAAGCGATTTCCGAACACCCTTCGCAGCCGTTCTACCAACTGGGCAGTAAGCACAATTTCAGGCAACAAATAGAGAACCTGCTTGCCCTGTTTTATCATTTCTAGGATGAGATGGATATAGACCTCTGTCTTGCCGCTGGATGTCACGCCGTGCAAGAGGCAGACATTTCGATCCTGCCACCGTTTCTTAATGTCATCCATCGCTCGCTGTTGAGCAGGACTCAAGGGATGAAGCACCATTTGCTCAGGAAACGCTTCATGAGCCAGTCTGCCTACATTCTTTTCGTAAACCTCGATTACACCTCGGTCACGTAAAGCATTGAACACGCCCGATGTCACGCCGCTAGCTTGCATCAACTGCGCTTTCTCTACCTCAATCAAGAGACTTCGATTTCGAAGTTTCAGTGCAGACGAAGCTTTGCTAAGGTCGAGATATTTGATGAGTAGCTCTTGTTGTTTGAGGGAACGAGTCATGCTGTCAAAGAGGTCATTCAGTTTATCCTCATCAAAATACGACTCAGAAAGACGCACACAATTGACCGTCTTAGGCCTGTACGTGCGTTTCACTTCTTCCTTTACCAGTACAGCACCTTTCTCTAGAAGCGACTTGACTGCTGGTAGAATGTTTTTGACCAGAGAGTTTTTTTGGAGATCCGAAACCTTTTGTTCGGGTTTCTGCTCCAGCATGTTCATGATTTGCTGTTCTGTCTTACCCAAGGGGGCATCAGCCTCGAAGTCGGGGTTATATACGACGACACTCTCACTCTCCAATTTCATGCCACTGGGCAGAGCTGCCTTGTACACCTCTCCCAGGTTGCAGATGTAATAGTCGGCTATCCACTGCCATAACTTGAGTTGAGCTGGAAGTAAGACAGGAGTCGCATCCAACAATTCCAATGCTTCCTTGACAACAATTCCATCAGCAGGAGCTTCCTGATGTACACGAGTCACAATCGCCGAGTACATTTTCTTAGCACCCAGAGGAACGATAATCCTACACCCAGCCTGGACTCGATTGATTAAGTGCTCGGGCAGGGCATAAGTAAATGTACCTGCAAGAGGCAAGGGAACTATGACATCGACAAACTGCTGCATACCGGCAATTTAAAACAAGACTGCGGCTCGCACCAAAAAAGATCTGTTTCGGCCCGAAAAGGCATTACGTAGAGCGCGTGTTGCTCCATCTGTAACACTCTCCATGCTCTCGTCAATGCCTATGCTGTATGTCATGCCCAGCTGAAAATGGTTGAGCAATTCTACGCCAGCGCCCACATTCCAGGACATATATGTGTGATTGAGTACAGCATACTCCGTATACTCGGCACCTTCCAAGACATAAGTGCTACGCAGTTCATCCAACTTGTGAGAATTGCCGATGTACCAGTTCCACTGGGGACCTGTTGCCACATAGACACTGGCACCTGGTACCAAACGAAAATGGTAGTGCAGATTGACGGGAATCACCACATAAGAAAGATTCTGGGTCTCTGAAATCTGATAAGATGACACCAGCTTCTTGTTATATAGCAAACTAGCATCAAGACCTAACTTGCCAATAGGTATACTGACATCCAATTTGGGACCCAAGAACCAACCCGTACGGTTCTCTGTCTTGAACATATTACTGGAAATGGACATCTTGTTTAGGTCCATTCCCGCCTCGACACCTAATCGAAAAGGCTTTACCCCACCCTTGGCGTTGATACCAGAGGGCACCAGCACCATCATCAGAGACAGGATGAGCCAAAGTCTTTTCATGAATTACGACTATCTATTAACGACGCGTGCGTCGAGCACTAGCTGCAGGAGCAGACTTAGCACTACCACTGCTCTTACTCTTGCTAGAGCTTGAGTTGGTGCTTGTACTGCTGCGGCGAGTTGTGCTGCCAGACTTGACGGCTGTTGTACCGTTCTTCGAGGTAGTCTTTGCAGGAGTCTTTGCCACCTTTTTGCTTGCCTTATTGGCCTCGGAAGCAGGAATACTATCCAGACTATCCACCTTCTCCTTATGCGTCCATATACCAGCCTCGAAATCCGTCAACTGCTTCTCGATGCGCTTTTGTTCTTTGATCAAGGCAGAATCCGTCTTGCAGTAGTCCTGAAGAATCTTACCTTGCATGTTGCTGGTCTTATAGATCTTGCCATCATAACGGGTCATGGTGAAGAAGTCATCAGCCGTCATATTGGTGACATTGTTGTAGTTGCTGGCCATCACAGGCAACTTGCTGAGGTAGGGGGCAATCTCTTCGTAATTGAGCCAGAAGAGAGGTTTGGGCGAAGCCATACTGCCTTCATCATCTGAGCCAAAGCCCTCTTCCATCAAAATGGGGCACAGAGCAACCACCTTGGTGCGGGTTGTGCCAGTACGCTGGTCAAGGTAAACACTCTCCTTGACATAATAGCGCTTGACTTGAGCACTAGGAACATCATTGTCTGCAACCGTGTACTTGCCGTTATTCTCCTCATAATATATATAGTAACGGTTGAGCAAGTCTGCTGCAAGATCAGTAATCTTATCCTTTTCGGCAAAACTCTCGTTACCATCCAAATTGTACTTATAGGCATTTACACGACTCGTCAGCACCAATCGGAAGATATAGGTAAACAAGTTACACTGATTACCAACAGGTTCCACAGGATAGTACAAGGGGGCATTGCCATCCTTGTTCAAATCGAGCTGACGATAGATGTCACGACGCCAAACCACATCCTCGGGCATAGCATTGCTAGTAGGAAACAGCAGAGAGGCACGGTCGGTACCCTGCTTCTGTGCATTCTGGCGTTGAGCAGCTGCAGTGCTGGTAGTGGTTCTACGCTTGGCGGGCTGAGCCTGGGCAGCAGACACTGCCAACAAAGCCACGGTTACGATCAAGAGAAATCGCTTCATATCTTGGTTTCGTTATCGGTTTCTTTAATTTACAATAATCTCCATTGCACCATTCAGAGTGCGCTCGATTCCGTCAGGTCCCTGGGCACGGATTTTGGTAATGTAGAATCGTTTGCCACGACCCAACTGACGTATCATGTTCTTCTGACGATCTGTGATAGCACTGCCTCCCGAGATTTCAGGCACAGCATTACCCATATTGTCATAGAATGTCATCTCAAATCCCTTGACCTGGAAGGGGATGTTTAGCAGACCATCATCGATGGCTGCACTCAGATTCGAGGTGTTCATCAGGATCTGCTTAGACAACTTACCACCCAAGAAGTGGTCATCTCCATTCTGGATAAAGGCCGTGGGATCGGGCAACTTACGCACGCGGAAGGTGAACTTACCCATCTCCTGCACACGACCCTCGGTTTCAGCAGCAACAGTGATGACAGCTTCTCCGCCCACATTAGTGGGACGAGCGATATACTTGCCATCTCCCTTCTGAATCAGGTTACCTCCGGTCATGCTGACACGCAACTTGCTCGAGGGAATGCCTGGCACACCCACACTCATGGGGTTGTCATATCCGGCATACAAAACATTCATGATGTCTGCACTTACGGTAGCACTGGGCGGTATGACAGTATATTTCTGACTGAATTCACGACGAATCTTCTCACCGCCACCATTCAGCATCTCGATGTAGCCCGACAGGGTGAAATCACCGGTAGTGTTGCAGATGGTCTCGTACAGGCCCTTTTCACTCTTGATCTCACGACCACCGATGTAGATGGTTGGGCGCTTGGTTGTATCCACTGCTGCCATGAAGATCTGAGCCGAGAAACGGCCACCCTGAACAATGGTCTGGGAGTTGGGAACAACGTATGCATTGACCTCATTGACACGCAGATCCTTGACGTCGATGTTGCTTACCAGATTGTGGAGCACCTCACCCTCGGCATAGCGCACATCATTCTGCAACTTGGTAAGCAGAGTGACAGCCGCAGCAGTGGGCTGGCTTTCAAACATATACTCTTCCCAATTCTTTCCCTCAGCCTTGGCACTCTGGGGAACATCAGTATTCAGGTTACTCTCTATCACAGCGCGCTTTTCTGCATCGGTCACCATCTTGGTGATGCGAGAGCGATAACTGTTGATAGCATTGAACAGTTCCTTTCCTCGACCTTTATTGGGGGCGAGCATCACACTGGTAGCAGCCTCCAGGTCTTCTTGGTTCTTGATGTTATGAACGTCAGCCTCTTCGCCGTCACTCTTGACGACAATAGCCAACTTCAGTTCTTCTGCCATATTGTAGAGGGAGTCGCTGATCTGTCGCACAAACTGTGCCTTGTCATACCACTCCTTCACCTTGGCGGGATTGGCCTTCATCTGCTCCTCAAAGTTCTTGTAGATGCCCTCGTTGATGTGCGTTGCATTCTGGGTCGAGAGATCCAGCTTGTCTGCCACCAGGGTGAAGCCCTTCAGTACGTCGCTGCTGACATTGAGGGCCAACATGGCCATCAGCACCACATACATCAGGTTGATCATCTTCTGACGTGGAGAGATTTTCTTTTTCTTTATCTGAGCCATTAGACTTTTGTACTATTGGACGATTACTTGTTGACAATTACTCTGCAGTATTAGCTGCAGCGGCAGCAGGGCCCATGTTGATGGTCAGAGCCTTGATCATGCGAGCGTAGACATTGTTGAGTTCCTCGATCTGCTGAGCCATTCGGCGGGTCTGTTCATCAATCTGCTCGATGGTAGCCACCTGCTTGCTGATGTTGCGCAACTGCAACTCATAGACAGTGGCAATACCTGTCAAGGTGCGGTTGAGGTTCTCCATCTCCTCGCTGTCTGTGCTCATGCGTGCAGCTTGGTCCTTGACACGACCCAGAACCTCAGTCAGTTCGGTCAACTCCTCTGCATAGTTCTTGACAGCCTCCTCGATGGCAGCGGGATCAGTTGCCATGATCTGGTTAGGATCGACACCTGCACCACCATTACCCAACTGGCTGAGGGCCAACTGAGCCTGAGCGGCAGCCTGACCTGCTGCAGCCAGATTGGCAGCTGTAGCGCTGAGACTCTCACCAGCAGCCAGAGCCGAAGGATCGGCATTGACGGGAGCACCGGTGAATGCTGCTGCAGGAGCACCGCCACCAATGACGATGGGACCAGAAACCGAGGTTTCTCCCTCTTCACCAGAGGTCTCTCCCTCGGTCAGAGGCAGACCGCCACCCTGAACGATAATCTGCTGTCCTCCCTCGGCTGTATTCTTCTCGGGCACCTTCTCGGTCACACGCTCGAAACCGGCGATGATGAAGACAAATACCTCGGTGCCCATTCCGATAAACAGCATGGTATTGGCACCTGCAATGTGGGTCAATTTGAACAAAGTACCCAAAATTACGACAGCAGCACCCCAACTGTATGCATAGTTCATAAAGGTCTGTCCTGCCATGGTATCCATCCACTTCTGGATGATATTTATGGGATTCATGCTTTTAGCCATATTCCTTATTATATTTTATATAGGGTCTCACTTGACGAGACTCTGTGGTTCTTACTTCTTTGCTTTAGTATTGTCCGAAACCATCGTGCGCACACAGCGGAAACCGATGAAGCAACGGGGCTGATTCTGATACTCATAAGAGCGCCATGCACTGCGGATCATGCTCTCGGGATCCTTCCACGAACCACCACGCACGCTCTTCTTCTTCAGGCGATAGGGATCCTCCTTGGCGGCATTGTACTTCAGTTCGGGGTTCATGTCGCTCATGCTTTCGACACCAGCCTCGGTGTAGACGGTGCTCGTCCACTCTGCCACATTACCGGCCATGTCATACAGGCCATTGCTATTGGCGCTGAAGATACCACACTTCGAGGTAATCAGACTACCGTCCTTGGTGTAATTACCACGGTCGGGTTTGAAGTTGGCATAATAGCATCCCTTGTCACTCTTCACATCAGATGCCTCCCAGGGGAAGGGATTGCCCTCCTTGCCACGAGCAGCATACTCCCACTCTATCTCGGTGGGCAGGCGGAAACGCTGCATCTGCTTTGCATAACCTCCCAGACCCTTGACCAGGAAATCGGTACGCCATGCACAGAAGGCATTAGCAGCCTCCCATGTCACGCCAACTACTGGATAGTCATCATAGGCAGGATTGTTGAAATAGAGCTTCATATAACGCTCATTATCAGCATTCTGAAAGTCGTTGACCCAACAGGTTGTGTCGGGGTAGATGTTGACAATATAGGTATTGAGGAAGTCCCAAGGACCAGTCAACTCGCGAGTGATGGTCTGACGCACGATGCGGCCATCGTCATCTATCCAAGCAGTATCCTTACTGATGAGGGGCTTGCTATTGGGATCCACCACATGGTCGGTGTTCAGGTCACGCTCCTCGGGGTTCAGACGATACTTGCGCTGAGCAGCCATTGCATAGTCATAGACCTCGTAACGATAGTTCATCTGACTGGCATCCAGCATCTTAGTACCATCGATGGGGTGAGTTACATAGACACTCTCGATGGCGCGCTGCTCATCCTCATTGGGCTTGTTCCAAGGAATTTTCTTATTCCAGTTCAGGTAGGGAGTGATGGGATTGCCCTCCTTGTCCTCCTCGATTTTGTAGGTCTCGTCACCACCATAGGCGGGATCGGCCAGACGCTCGCGGATGATGCTGTCGCGTACCCAGTTGACAAACTGGCGATACTGCGCATTGCTGATCTCCTTCTCGTCCATCCAGAAACCATCTACTGAGATGTCGCGCTTGGGAGTCTCACTACCCCACAAGGTGTCATTTTCCTCTATACCCACTTTCAGAGAACCCTTGCGCACAGCCACCATACCATAGGGGGTAGGCTCGCTGTACGATGTTCCCCTGATGCCGGTGAGCTCACCGCCCACGGCATTAGCCGACGAACTGGAGCCCATGCAGGCTGTCAGTGCCAAACTGATGACCAGAGCGGTCAACAAGAATATCGGTTTCATCTTCATATATTGATATTTTTTCATTTTCACTATTTTACCAACGAACTATGTCGTTACAGAATTCGCACACTCTTGTGCAGGTTCTTGCCCTTCTTCGACAGGTTCAGGTCGGTCTGATATCCCACCACCAGTTCGTGTGTTCCATTCAGTGCGCCCACGCCTCGGGTGTAGATTTCGTAGCTGTAACCGACCTTGAAGCCGGCAAACACGCCACCGACTAGCACACTCACCGAGTTGGTAGGACTGTATCCCAGACCAGCATACATGTTCAGCTTCTCGTTGTTGTAACCCAGACGGGCTGTCACATCACCTCGCCAGTTCTTCATGTCACTGCGCAAGATAGCGCTTGTCATCAGCTGGTACTGAGGCGCACGGAACTTGATGTTGTATCCACCAGTCATGCAAAGCAGAGGGCTGATGCTGATCTCGTTGTTTTTGTCGTCACCCAGGCGGATGGTAGGAGCCATACAGTGCATGGCACTCATGCCCACGTACCAAATCTTCTTGTAGGTGTAGCGCACACCCGCATCCAGGTCAAAGGCGTTGCCACTCACCTGGCTGGTAGGAAAAGCAGGGTCGCCAGACTGTCCTAGGTCGACCTCACTACCATCGAAGGTGTCTGTCAGAAAGCCAGGACGCACACCGATGCTCAAGTTTCCACCCCACAAGGGCTGGTGATAGGCATACTGGATGTAGAATTTCTTGTTGCTCCACAAACCGATGTCGTCATTCATGAAACCAGCACCTACGCCATGGCGAGGGCCGATGAAGAAGAGCGGCATGTCGGCCGTGGCCAACATGGTGGAGGGAGCATTCTCGAATCCCAACAGCTGTAGGCTGTAGGCACCCTGGATGTTGAGCTGACCCGCGAGTCCGCTGGCTGCGGGGTTGAAATAGCTTTGCAGAGCCCAGTAATTTGTGAACGCAGCATCGTACTGAGCGCGGGCTGTCAGGCCCACCAACATACAAACCAATGTCCACAATACTTTTTTCATGCTCTCTTAATAACGCGTCACGTGTACGATATATTGTGTAAAGTTACAAAAAAATATACTATTTATGTGATAAAAGGGCGCTTTTTTCGATTTTTCGCCCTTCCGAGCTCCGAGAGAGTACTCTTTCGGGGCCATAAGAGTACTGTTTTTGCCCAAAAAGAGTACTCTCTCGAGGCAAGACATATACTCTCTCGGAGCCGGACATGTACTCTCTCGGACGCTCCTCTAGGGAAGTTGTTCACAAAAATACCAACGAAAACGAAAAAAGCCAGCAAGACGATGCGCTTTCGGGCCGTCCTGCTGGCTTCTAATACCGGCATGCGGGATGTCGGTTAGTACTCGTCCTCGTTGAACAGAAAATCCTCCTTGGTGGGATAGTCGGGCCATACGTCCTCGATGGTCTCGTAGATCTCACCCTCATCCTCGATTTCGTTCAGATTCTCGATTACCTCCATAGGAGCGCCGCTACGTACAGCATAATCGATCAGTTCTTCCTTTGTTGCAGGCCAGGGAGCATCCTCTAGCTTCGAGGCCAATTCCAATGTCCAATACATAATATCTTTGTTTTTGTTATCCTCTTACATTTACTACCTAAGTAGAACGGGGTGCAAAAGTAGCACATTCAAATGAAAATTTCAACGATTTCGCCAAAAATTTTCCTCAACACCCGCCATTTTGTTGATTTTCTTAGACAAAACGAAAAAATAATCGCTCAGACGGTTGACATATTGAAAGAGCAAGGGGTCGATTTCTGCAACTTCTGCCACAGCATACATTCGACGCTCTAGTCGGCGACACACTGTGCGACAGACATGAGCCACTGCCGCTCCTCGAGTTCCGCCTGGCAAGATAAAACCGCGCCAGCCTCCCAATGGCGCATCTGCCTCATCGATAGCATTTTCCAGATCCGAGATTATCTCGGGCGTAATGCAACACTTGGGTGCTCGCTCACTGGTGTCTGTTGCCAGAATACTACCGACAGAGAACAAATCGCACTGAATCTGGATCAGGCGATTGCGATCCTTCTCGTCAGTAAGATAGGTGATGAGCAAACCTATCTGGCTGTTCAATTCGTCCAAGGTTCCGTAAGCTTCCAGTCGCACATGGGTCTTGCTGACACGCTGACCTCCTACCAGGCTGGTCATACCCTCGTCGCCGGTGCGGGTGTAGATGTTGCTTTTCTTCATATTACCAATTGATGATGTAATCTTGTCTTTGTAGATTGGGGTCAAAGAATGCAAGGCCGTAATCATAGAGGTCCATCGTCACTCGGGTGCGCTCGTCGTGCTGGACGAGATGCCAGAAACCACGATTGTTACGCAGATTACCAACGACCAGCAGAGACCCCTCGTGCAAGTGCTCCAAATCCCCCACTCTAGGTTGCCTCAAATAGAGAAAATCGACGGTTTCATCGGGCATTTTTGCCATCAGACTATCTTTCTTTCCACCAGCTCGCAAGTAAGCAAGTTCATAGGGCAAGGCATCTGGAGCGACCATCACCTGTCCCTGCCAACGATTGGCCAAGCGGAAGAGCAATCGACCTCCTGCAATAGAGCGCAGATGCAACTTCCTAGCCCACCAGGGGAACTGCATGTCGAGCCACTCGTCGGCATAATAGCGCCCCGGAGTGTAGAGGACCTGGGTTATCAGATCATAGGCAAAAGGCGAATGCACTCCGTAACCTCGACGATGACGAATGCGAGACAACCATACCAAAGGATTCCGAATAACCACGATTTTTCTTACATTATTTATTACGCGAGGGCAAAGATAGAGAATAATCATATAGACTCCAAAAAAACGAAAGGTTTAATTTGTCAAAAAGTTAAATAGTGTTAACCGATATAAAAATTCCACAATTCCGACGTACGCGCATTAAATAATAATCGTATATTTGCCCATCGTACCATGGAAAAGAGTCCATACAAAACTCCGGAAATGCACGACCTTAAATCAAAAAAGGATAAACAAAACATCAATTAACTATATTATTAACTTTATTTAATCTATTATCAATTATGAAGAAAATTACTTCATTTTTGTCGCTGATGTTGATGCTGTTCTGCAGCACCGCATTTGCGCAGACTATGGTGGTAGATACTGAGGCTGAGGGTCTGATTACAGACGGTTCTCAGTTCAGTTCTCCCTATAGCCAGAACGATCTGGGCAACCGAGACGGAGGTGACTTCGCCGAGAACGTCCTGATCGATGGTGATAACGGAACTTTCTGGCACTCTTATTGGGGTGGCGGAGATGTAACTCCCGGTAAGCACTACTTCCAGGTAGACCTGGCAGAGGTTCCCGACTACTTCGGTTTCTACTACGTTTGCCGTAACACCGGCAATGACCACACTACTCTGTGGGCTGTTTATGGTGCTGATACTGACGATCAGGCCAAGGACGATTGCGTTCTGCTGGCACTGGTAGAGACTCCCGGAGCTGGCTCTGGCAAGTCGTTCTGGTCAAATCCCATCCCCAGCAAGGGCTTCACCAAGCTGCGTTTCTACCACGAGGAAGGTACCGGTTCTGGTAACGGCTCACGTGGTTACTTCCACGCTGCTGAGTTCCAGCTGTACCCCTGTCGCGAGATTTCTGACCACGATGCCGCCCTGCAGGATCTGATTACTGTTTACGCTCAGTATTCAGTTTACACTGGTTCATTCGAGGTTGGTACCGAGCCCGGCCAGTATGGCGAGGCAGAGGTAGAGGCCTTTGAGGACGCTCTGAACAAGGCTGCTGAGATGGACGGCCCTGCTGGTGAGGAGGCTACTGCCGAGGAGCTGAGAGCTCTGGCTCAGGCTATCGTCGACACCTACAATGCTGTTCTCGCTTCACGCGTACCTTATGCTACTACTGTAGAGGAGGGTTACTACTACTTGGTATCTGCTCTGGAGTGGACCGAGCAGGGTGAGGACACCACCGATCCCGAGACCGGTGAGACCATGCCCGGCGAGACTCTCTATCCCACCAAGGCTGCTTACACCGATGGTAAGAACGCTAAGTGGGGTAACATCAACCGCGAGGATGCAAACTTCTTGTGGAAGGTTGTTTCTGCTGGTGACAAGAAGTATCACCTGATCAACGCTCAGAACGAGTCACAGTTCGTAGCTTGCAAGCAGTCAACCGCTGCTACCCTGTCTACCGAGAGCGACAGCTTGATGGTATTTGACGTTGCTGGTGTCGAGGGTTACTACAACATCCGTCTGGATGCTGCTCCCGAGCGTGGCTACCAGTACATGCACTGTGAGGGTCACAGTGGTGGTACCGGTAAGGGCGGTAACATCGTAGGTTGGTGCAACACTTACGAGGGTACCTTCGGTGCTTCTGAGTGGACTCTGGAGGCTGTAGACGAGGCAACTGCTCTCGCTATCATCGAGGCTTGCAGCCCCGCCAAGAAGATCAAGGCTATGACCGACAGCATCGCTGTTATCAAGGCTGCTTATCCCGCACAGAAGATCGTCTGCCTGGATGAGAGTGCAGACATCAATGAGGAGATCCAGATTGCAAATGCCGAGACCTTCACCAGCCCCTTCACCGAGGCTTCTGAGGGTAGCATAGAGAGCCTGTTCGATGAGGACGGTAGTACCTTCTGGCACGCTGCATGGAACACCTCTCTGACTGGTGCTCAGAATGGTAACCCCGGTACCAACTACTTCGTAATCAACGACGCCAACCAGGAGATCGAGGGTGGTCTCGCAGTCAAGGTTACCCGTCGTAGCGGTACTGGTGACGACCACGTTACACAGTTCATTGTTTACGGTACTGACGAGTACGACGCCGAGCAGGATCCCATGGGTGAGGGCTACGAGGGTCTGTCTTGGACCGAGCTCGGTACTCTGAACCTCCCCTACGAGGGCAACACCGGTACTGTTACTTCTAACGCTATCTCTATCAGCAAGAAGTACAACTACTACAAGTTCCTCTGCACAGATTGTAAGGGTAACTCCTATGGTTGCCGTGGTTTCTTCCACATGGGTGAGTTCCGTCTCTATCCCGCTACCATCAGCCACAACGTCGAGAACTACCAGGCTCTGGCACGTGCCAACGAGATTGCTGCTGTTGACGCTGCTCTCGAGGCTTGGAACGCTATCGACCTCAGCGCAGTTGAGACTGCCGAGGAGATTCAGGCTCAGTTCGAGGCTCTGGCTCAGGCTTACGCTGCATTCGTTGCTGTATACGTTGATCCCGCTCCTCTGCGTCAGGCTGTTGCTGCTACCGCTAAGGAAGAGGCTATCAAGATTGGTAACAACCCCGGTGAGTGGTCAAGCGACGCTGCTTACAAGGCTATGGCTGCTATCCGCGATGCTGCCAAGGCTTACGATGCTACTGGTAAGTACACCACCGCTCAGAGCGAGGATTACATCGCTCAGCTGACTGCTGCTGACAGCGTAGTTTACGCTTCTGCAAACGGTCTGAAGGAGGGTAAGTGGTACACCATCAGCTTCCCCACCGAGGAGGAGTATGAGACTTACGGTTGGAGCAAGGATGGTAACGAGACTGTCACAAACGAGGACGAGACCATTCGTTACGAGTCATTGTTCGGCAAGCTGGCTGCTGTAGGTCATGAGATCAACAATGGTAGCGACGAGTCTCCCATCTGGGGTTACGAGCATGTAGATGGCGCTGACGCTGCTATCGAGGATGTTGTACGTGTAACCGACAAGGAGAACATCGACAACATGGACAACGCTCTGTTCCGTCTGGTTGCAATCGGTGATTCTGCTTTCGCTCTCCAGAACAAGGCTACCGGTCTGTATCTGAAGGCTGCTGGCACCTCAGGTGGTGTTACCGTAAGCGTTCAGCCCTCTCTGTTCTCTCAGAAGGCTATCGGTTATGGTGTCAACCTGATCTATGCTAAGGGTATCAATGGTGCTGCACAGGCTGTTCTGCACATGCAGCGCGATCATAACTATCTGGTTACTTGGGGTGCTTACGAAGTAGGTACTCGCAGTGCTCTGAAGCTGCAGGAGGAAGGTGACGTCAAGGATTACACCGCTCCTTCTACCTTCAACATCGCAGTTGCTCCCGGTGCTTACGCTGGTCGCTGTCTGCCCGTTGCTGTTAAGCCTGTTGAGGGTGAGGACGTACAGATGTACACCGCTGCTTTCGATGCTGAGAAGTACGAGATCTCTCTGATGCCTATCACCGAGGCTGCAGCTGGTCGTCCCTTCGTAATGATCAGCGGTTCTACTGAGGATTATAGCGAGGAGGCTGAGGCTGAGAACATCAAGTTCGTCAAGGGTGACGAGCTCGTTGCTGAGCCTCTGGAGAACCAGTCACTGGCTGGTACCTTCTTCCCCACTCCTCTGGAGAAGGGTAACATGTACTTCAGCGCTACCGGTGCTACTCTCCTGACCTCTAATGCTACTCTGGCTGCTAACCGCGCTTATGTCAAGGCTGAGGTTACTCGCACCGAGGAGGGCACATGGCCTACTATCATCGTAACCGTTACTGACGTCGACGCTATCGAGGCTACTCTCGAGACCGTAGCTAAGACCAACAGCAACATCTACACCATCGATGGTAAGCTGGTAGGTAAGGGCAACATCAACAGCCTGAAGACCCGTGGTATCTATGTAATCAATGGTGTAAAGGTTACCGTTAAGTAATTAACAGACACCATATCATAAACTTAGCCCGAAGGCATTGCGTCTTCGGGCTTTTTTGTGTTCTAACCTAGCACAGAAATTTTTTCAAAATAGCGGTTTGCTTACATCTTACACTAAATAGTGCATAAATCTTTGTATTCCAACAAATAAGAGCAGTGTAAGAGACTTATTTTGCTTACACCAGCTTACACTAGATCATATTCTGCGGTGCAAAGCGATGCAACTAGTTGCACACCTCGGTGCAACCTATTGCACAGCGCGATGCACTCTATTGCACAGGTCGGTGCAACTAGTCGCACAATGCCACACACCCGTCACCTAGCGGCCGAAACATCGGCAGAAAACATAGCAAAAAGCACAAGTACATAAGATTTCAGCCTAAAGATATTGCTCACTCGCTCTTTTTTCGTACCTTTGCGACATATTGTAAATAAGATTAGGAGAACTTTAACTAAATCTAGAAAACATGAGAAAAAGACTACTACTCTCTGTGATTAGCCTCATGCTCTGCACACTTGCATGGTGTGCCCTGCCCACCGCAGGCAAGAGCTATCGCCTCATCAACAAACTCTATCCCGAGTATGTGATGGCAGAGAACTACACCTCGAGCTTGCTGGTAGGTGTAAAGAAAGGTACAAAGACCGATTATGAACAGATGTGGATGTGGACAGGTTCTACCCTGCAGAACATCTACACCGGTCACTATGTGCAGCCCCAAGGCAGCACTAGCAGCCAATTCCACATGGGTACCAACAAGTCTAACATGACACTGACCAGCGCCTCCGATGGCACTGTCAAGATCAAGTGCGGCGGCAACACCATGCATTGCGACGCATCCAAGAACGTTGTCAAGTGGGAACCCGAGGCTGACGCCAGCTACTGGACCTTTGAGGAAATCACACTGACCGATGAGGAAATCGCTGCTGCACAGGCAGAATACAATGTGTTTGAGCAGAAGGAGCGTGACTTTGCCAACCAACTCACCGCATTGCAGAATGCCGACTACAGTGCCCTATCCACCATCTTTGCGGATAAGGCCTGCACTCAGCTTCAGAGCAAATACGTAGGCATGGACGACGCAAGCCTCAAGGCCGCCGTTGCTGCTGCAGGATTGCCCGAGCCCATCCAGAACATTGCACTCAAGATCAAGAACAACTGGACAGACGAGACAGACGGAAGCATCTCGGCTCAGTTCCGTGTACAGGACTATCAGGCATACTCTGCTGCAGGCCCCTGGCGCTGGAGAAGCAATGACAACAAAGGACTCGAGGCCAGCCAGATCAACGACATGTGCAACCCCACCGGTGTCTACACCAACGAGCACGACGTATTGTTTGTGTTTGTCGAGGGAGAGGTACCCAGTGGTTGTGAGCTGCGTCTGAGCGCTGTCAACGAGGGCATTTCTGGTTTTGGATACAACAACTATGACAACGGCACCCTGCTTCATCAGGGAATCAATGTAATCGGTGCAAGCAACGAGCTGACCGAGTACTGGATGATGTACAGCGTTGTCAACAAGAACCTGAAGCCCGCCGAAATGCCTCGACTGAAGATCCACGTCGAGGGCGGACATGTAATGGGTTACGTAAACGCACAAGGCAAGGACGAGGCTACTTGCAACGCAGAATACGAAAAGATACTGCGTGCAGCCAACAAGTCAGCCGAGGCAAGTGGAGCCGACAAGTGTCGCCTGCGCTTGGCCACAAAGGGAAACTACGGTATGTTCTACTGGCAGATCATGACCTACAACCGCATCTGGAGCGATGGCAGTGCAGCCCTGTTGGTCAACAACCCCAAGGTAAAGAGCAACTTTGAGACCGAGAAGTGGACTAACAACTACAAGTACGGCTTCAAGATATGGAAGAGCATGAAGTTCTATGACGATGTGCTGATGCACGAATGGGGACTGATGGGATTCATGAAAATGGTAAGCGAACGCACCATAGACAACCCCATCTTCCATTGCTTCGGAGGAGAGGACCTCTACCCCACTTACTGCAACAACCTGGCTTACACCATCATGGGAACTGCAGGTGGCAATCCTCACTCATCCACAGGATACACTCACATGCCCGGCATCGGAGCTGTCGAGAGCAGTTATAATGCAGAGCGTGCCGATTTCGATACTTGGTGCGTAGGCCACGAGAGTGGTCACAACAACCAGGGTTCTATCAACCTGGAGAGTAGCACCGAGTCGAGCAACAATCTGTTCTCCAACGTCATCACCTACCTCTATGGTTACCGCATGAGCCGTGGTGGAACCTTTGCCGACAACATGAACTACGCACACGACAAGGTTGTATTCTCATGGCGCGACATCGGCATGACCATGCGCATGTACTACAATCTCTATCTGTATTACCACCGTGCAGGCCACAAGATGGACTTCTACCCCACCTTGTTCTACAACCTGCGTCGCGACCCCATACGTCTGGGAACAACCGCAACCACCAGCTGGCTGCACTTCTACAAGAAAGCTTGTGAGGCAGCTCAGGAAGATCTGACCGAATACTTCCGCCACTGGGGATTCTTTATTCCTGTCACCAATGGTGAGTTTGGCGACTACACCAATCGCACTGTTACTTGCACCCAGGCTGATATCGACGCAGCCATCGCATGGGTAAAGAGCCACAACTGGCCTGAGAACAAGGGCATCATCTACATCGAGGATCGCGTACAACCCGTACTGCGTACCGACTTGTGGGCAACGGCTGGCAGTGTTCGCCCCGACAACTCGGGCAATATGCGCAATGCAGACTACCTGAAGAGCACTTGGGGTGACCTGGGTCACTTCACCGAGTTTATGGAGGGTGGCATCCAGAATGCCGAGGGATACTCTTACGCAGTATCAGGTCAGACCATCCAGATGACTGGTAAGGGCGGCGTAGGATTCGTCGTCTACAATGCAGCAGGGGAGGCTATATTCCGTTCTAACAAGTTGAAGTTCAACATTCCTGCTGTTCTGGCAACCCTGGAATTCACCATCAAGGCAGTAAATGCTGATGGTTCCGAGTTAGAGGCCACCAACGAAACTGGCACCACCCAGTATCGCGAGGCTCTGCAGAACGCAATAACCACTGCCGCTCAGTACACCTCTCTGCTCGACGAAAGCGGCACAAAGATGGGTTACTACACCCCCGAACAGTTGGCTGCATTGCAGGAACTGGTAGCTCGTGGTAAGGAAATCCTGACCAACAACGAGGAAAGCAGCTACCAGAGTCAATATCGTGCTATCCTGGAGGAGGCCACGAGAATCGAGAACGAGGAGAGTGTGCAAAAGGTCAACGAGCGCGGTCTCTACACCATCCAGAGCAACCGCAACAAGACTAAGTACCTGAACGGTACCACCACGCTGGCAACTGCCACCACCAAACTGGCTCAGCAGCAGTGGGCATTCATCCCCACCACGACTGACGACACCTATTATATGCAGAATGTGAAGACCCTGAAGTACGTCAAGGCCAAGATCAACAGTAGCAACAAGTTGGACGGTTGGACCGTGGATGCAGATGCTACCGCAGACGCTAGCACCTTCACCCTGGAGACTGCAGGCAGCGGTTCCTTCTACATCAAGACCAACGGCGTAACCTCTGGCAGTTACTACCTCAACTGCGATCCTCAAGGTGCTCTGGCCGTATGGAGTGCTGATGATGGTTCGAAGTGGAATCTCGTCCGAGTTGCCGAGATTGAGGCCTATAGCGATGCTGATGTGAAGAACCTGGTGACCGAGACCACCAACCTGGTCAACACGGTGGCCACCGTGGAAGTCACTAATGAAAAGCTGCCTCTTCAGAATACCGACGAGAACGGCCAGTACTATGTGACCACCAATGCCACAACCGGTGTCGACGAGAACCACAACCTGAGTTGCATGATTGACGGCAAGAGCACTACCTACTTCTCTACCGTAGGCGCCACCGTCAAGGCTAAGCGCTTCTTCACCATCAACATGGGCGAGGGCAACGAGATGACCGACCTCAAGTTGTACTATCGTACTGCCAACAACAATCACACGCTGAAACCTGCCAAGATAACCGTCAAGACAGGCACTAGCGCATCCACACTGACTACATTGGCCACTCTGGCAGACTTGCCTGTCAACACCACTGCCGCTCAGACCTATACCAGTCCTATGCTGAAGCCCAGCAAGCCTGCTCGCGTTTGGCGCTTCACCGTAGAAGAGACCAACAACAGCAATCCTGGCAATTATCCCGACTTTGCACTCTCGTACATCAACATCTATGCTTACACGACCAACGTCATTCCCAATGAGGGTTACGAAAAGATCGACAAAGCAGTTGTCAAGGAAACCAAGGACGAGGCAGACAAGGTGACCGCAGAACTGAAGAACAAGCCCAGCTATCTGGAGAAATACTACATCTACCAGGAACTGCAGAACGCATACGATAAGTTGAGCCAAGCCGCTACCGATGCTATAACTGGCATCACAGGCATTGCCAGCGAGGGATCTGCCCAGCGTGGTATCTTCGACCTCCAGGGCCGTCGTTTCCAGCAGACAGGCCAGGCAGGCATCTACATCATCAACGGCAAGAAGGTGATAATCAAGTAAACGAAGACTTTTCCCTACAGGAAACTACAAGCGATAGAGGCCTCATCAAACGCGATGGGGCCTCTCTTTTGCCCTCGAAACCGTCTCAAAGGAAGAAAAACGTAAAATAAATTGGTGGTACGACTGATAAATAGTAACTTTGTGCTTGAATTACACGCTTATTATATAAGAAATGGCAAAGAATCGTAAACAATCATACAAACCAGCCAATAAGCCTCAGCAAAAAACTGAGGCCAAAAGCCACAAGTCACCCAGGAAGCCCATCTTCCTGCCCGTGACCATACTGTTCTTCCTGCTGGTGTGGGCATGGGCAGCGTTATACTATGGCGACGTGTTCAGAATCACCCGTGAGTACTCCTTCTGGGCACCAGACTCCACCCTGATGCGCTTTGAGCTAATACGCCCCTGGGGAACGCTGTGGACCATCGGCATGGCACTGCTTCAGCTCTTTCGCTGGCCTCTGTTGGGCGGCGCTGTATTATCACTTTTCCTCACCAAGTGCAGCTGGATGTTTGGATATTGCATGCGTCTCCGTGGTTGGTGGCGTCTGTTACAATTTGTACCCGCATGCGCCTATATTGGATGGATATCTTATCTGGGATTCGACCTCTATTTTGAGTCTGAGACGGGCATGCTCATGGGTATTCCCTTCCTGACCTTGCTGGTTCTGCTGATTCTCACCCTCATTATTCGCAGTTTCAGTCGTCACCCCTTCCCATCCATCTTGCGTCCCTACTTCGACGAGACACCCCTGCAGAACAAGGTGCAGGCCTTGCTGATTGTATTGATGCTAGGTGCAGCCATAGGTTTCAGCGAATGGCAGCGCCCCTATGTTCGCGTGGTGACCACCATGCAACGCCAGATGATGGAACAAGACTGGGCAGGAATGGAAGAAACTGCACGAGCCAAGGCCGATCTCTCCTACCGCCAGATCGCAGCCTACTATGTCATCGCACTGACACAACGTGGCGAACAGGGTAACCGCTTGTTTGACATACGTCTGGACTATGATGTGCCCCATATGCATGGATTTGACGGCACCGACAACAATGCCTCCAATTATTACATCATGGACTGTGACTTCTACAGCGGTCTGATAGAAACCAGTATCCATCACACGATGGAGCAGATGACCATGAATGGCACAAACCTGCGCGCACTGAAACTGCTCACCAAGTGTGCTTTGATGCGCAACGAATGGAAGGTTGCAGACAAATACCTGCACATCCTGAGCAAAGCTCCCTTTGAGGGCGACTGGGTGGCCAAGTACAAAGCAATGGTCAATCATCCCGAACTGGTCAACGAAGATCCCGAGTTCAAGATGATCAGACTGACCGAACCCATGCACGACTCGTTTGAAAACACGTATGTGCAACCTGTATTCCTTGGTTACAACGCCTCACTTGTTGAGGGTCGCAGTATCAATGCTCTATGGAACAGCTTGATGGTACACATCTACACCAAGACCATGGACCCCTTCTTGTACCGTTGTCAGCCCCTGCGTGGCAGCACACCTCCCAACAGCGTCACCGAGGCACTGACCCTGATGAGCAGCAAGCACCCCGAACTGGAAAAAATGTTCCAAGGCATCGAGTATAATAAGCCCCGCCTCATCAACTTCCTCAACGACGTGAAGCCCTACATGCAAGACCGTCCCGGTCATGCGCAGGAACTCTTCCCCAAATACAAGGGTTACTATCCCTATTACTACTTCTTTGGCAACCTCAAGGCCACCAAGAAGAAGAAAGAAAACGAAGGCACTAGTAACCAGGGCGTCAACTAGGCTGGAAGAACTTAGAAACCAGAAGATATGAAGACATACAACTATATGTGGGTGATGATGCTGGCCATCCTGTTGGCAGCATGCACCAAGAAACAATACACCGTACCTGCCCAATCAACCAAGGTCAATGAGCAGGCTCACCTCTATCCCGATTACACCGACGTGGTGATTCCCGCTAACATAGCCCCCCTCAACTTCATGCTCGAGGAGGACGGTGCTACCGAAGTGGTGGCCCAACTGAAAGGCCAGAAAGGCGGCGAGATTGTTGCAGGTGGAGGCGAAGACCTGAAGGTACAGATAGACAGCACCGAATGGCGCAACCTGCTGCAAAAGAACCGCGGCGCTGATATCACCGTCACCGTCTATGCTCAGATAGGTCAAGGATGGCGCCAATACAAGTCACACACCTTGACCGTGGCCGAAGAAGACATCGACCCCTACCTCAGTTACCGTCTCATCGAGCCTGGCTATGAACTCTACCGCCAGTTGGGACTCTACCAGCGCAACCTGACCAATTGGGACGAGACAACTATTTACGAGAACAACCCAACCTTCAGTGATACAGACAACCACTGCGTCAACTGCCACAACTATCAGAACTACAGCACCAAGAATATGCTCTTCCACGTGCGTTCCAACCATGGTGGCACCATCTTTGTGCGCGACGGTAAAGCACAGAAGATACAAATCAAGGGCGACAGCATCCTCACCGCAGGCGTTTACCCCTCGTGGCACCCCGCGCAGAACCTGGTAGCCTTCTCCACCAACCGAACCGGCCAGACCTTCCACATGTACAGCGACGAAAAGATCGAGGTACTTGACGAGAAGAGCGACCTGTTGCTCTATGACGTGGACAAAAATGAGGTTAAAATTCTCCTCAACGACGACATGAAACTCGAGACATTCCCCTGCTGGAGTCCCGATGGCAAGCGCCTCTATTACTGCACTGCAGATGAACCCGTTGACTCACTGATGCCCGACTCGATGCAGGCTCTTAAGATGGTACGCCACTATCAAGATCTTCTCTATGACATCCACTATATGGACTTTGATCCTGCAACCCATCAGTTTGGCGAACCTCAAGTTCTGTGCGACTGGTCCACGATGCACAAGAGCGCCACATTCCCTCGTGTCAGTCCCGATGGACGATACATTCTCTATGCTCTGGGCGACTATGGCCAGTTCCACATCTGGCACAAGAGCAGCGATCTGTGGATCACCGACCTTGAGACACGAGAGACACGCTCGTTGAAAGAAGCCAATAGTCCCGATGTGGACTCGTACCACACCTGGAGTTCCAATGGCCGCTGGATTGTATTCAGCAGTCGTCGCATGGATGGCAATTACACCCGTCCATTCATCACCTACTTCGACAAGCAAGGCCATGCCCACAAGGCTTTCTGCCTGCCTCAGGAAGATCCCGAGTATAACCTCCTACTGCTCAAGAGTTATAATGTGCCCGAAATGACCAAGGATGCCGTGCAAATTACCGAAGGCAAACTGCACGAATGCATCTATGGCGATGACGGCAAGACTGCAACACTCAAGACCCGTAAGTAATGAAAATGTTCACCCCCATCCGTAACCTCTGGAACCGACTACGGGCCAACGTGCAGTTGCGCGAGCGACTCTACAGCATCATCTTCGAGAGCGACACCCCCATGGGCAAACTCTTCGACGTGGTTTTGCTGTGGGCTATTGTACTCAGCATCGTACTTATCGTCATCGAGAGCATTCAAGGACTTCCTCCCATCATGAAGACCGTGTTCCAAGTATGGGAATACATCTTCACCTTCTTCTTCACCATCGAGTATCTGTGTCGTCTCTATTGCTCACCCACCCCACGCAAATATGCCTTTAGTTTCTTTGGCGTCATCGACCTATTGAGCACTCTGCCCCTTTATCTGGGTTGGTTCTTTGGTGGCATGCGCTATATGATGGTACTGCGTACTTTTCGCCTTATCCGAGTGTTCCGCGTGTTCAAATTATTCAGTTTTCTCGAGGAGGGCGACATGCTTCTGCGTTCGCTCTATCTCAGTTCGCGAAAGATTCTGATATTCTTTATCTTTGTGGTAATCATGGTGATATCACTCGGTACACTGATGTTCATGGTGGAGGGTAATGTCGAAGGCGGTGAGTTCCGCGACATCCCAACCAGCATCTACTGGGCAGTGGTAACCATGACCACCGTGGGTTATGGCGACATCGCTCCTGTGACCAGCACTGGCCGCTTGCTCAGCGCCATTGTGATGTTGTTGGGCTACACCATCATGGCGGTGCCCACGGGTATAGTCTCGGCTCAGTTTATCCACGACAGAGAGAAGCTACATCCCACCCGTAGGAAATGTCCAGAATGTGGCAAAAAGGTAAGCGAGCACGATCACTTCTGCTCCTTCTGCGGCAAGGAACTCGACTAACAAACAAGTAAACAAACACCAACTAAAACATGATAATTTTTACTATCGCACTCATTCTCCTGGTAGGAGGTTACTTCGTCTACGGCAGCTTTGTAGACCGTGTATTCCGTCCCGAAACAGACCGCAAGACTCCTTGCTATACCCATACCGACGGCTCCGACTTCATCCCCATGCCCACATGGAAAGTCTACACCGTGCAGTTTCTCAACATTGCCGGTACAGGTCCCATCTTTGGAGCCCTTATGGGTATGCTCTATGGCCCTGCCGCTTTCTTGTGGATTGTCTTTGGCTGCTTGCTGGGTGGTGCCATGCACGATTATATGGCAGGTATGATCAGTATTCGTCGCAACGGAGCCAGCCTACCCGAGATTATCGGTGACGAACTGGGAGGTACTTGTCGTCTGGTCATGCGCGTTATCACCCTGGTATTGATGTTGTGCGTAGGCGCCTCTTTTGTGATGATTCCCGCAGGACTGATGGTGACCCTGATGCAACAGATGCTGCCAGCCAGCATGGCCGACAGCCTGTTGACCAATAATCTTTTATGGACTGTGCTCATATTCCTGTTCTATGGTGCCGTGACCATCTTCAGCATTAGCAAGGTGGTGGGCAATGTCTATCCTATCTTTGGCGCTGCACTCCTGCTGATGGCCATCTTGGTGGGATTTGGCATATTCACACATCCCGGTGAGATACCCAGTATTACCGAAGCATTCTCTGATCATTACCCAGTACATTACACCCCATTGTTCCCAGGTCTGTTCATCACCATTGCCTGCGGTGCGGTAAGTGGTTTCCACGCCACACAGAGTCCCATGATGGCACGCTGCATCAAGAATGAGAAATACGGTCTCCGCTGCTTCTATGGCGCCATGGTGACCGAGGGCGTGGTAGCCCTCATCTGGGCCGCTGCAGCCATCAAGTTTGTGGACACACTGGACATTGCAGGTGTTACCCCTTATGAAAAGCTCTACAACGCCATGACTAATTGTGGCACAGTAAAGATGAATCCTGCTTTGCTCGTCAACCAGATATGCAATACTTGGTTGGGTAAGTTTGGTGTGGTGCTGGCCGTGTTGGGTATTGTGGCTGCTCCCATGAGTACTGGAGGCTCGGCCTTCCGTGCTGCCCGTCTGATTGCCAGCGATTTCTCGCACTATGGTCAGCAGACTGTGGTACGCCGCGTACTGCTCTCAATCCCCTTGTTCCTGATTGCCATCTTGATGCTCAACATCAGCAGCTTCAAGGTGCTCTGGCTCTACGTCAGTTGGTTCAATCAGGTGCTGGCCACCTTCACATTCTTCACCATCAGCCACTGGTTGCTGCAACGTAGCCGCC
Source organism: Bacteroidaceae bacterium (assembly GCA_045600505.1). Classification (GTDB taxonomy): domain Bacteria; phylum Bacteroidota; class Bacteroidia; order Bacteroidales; family Bacteroidaceae; genus Physcousia. The sequence goes on along the minus strand of JAZRYA010000074.1, from coordinate 78,689 downwards.
AGGATGGCATCTGGACATGGAGTTGGCTCATTTCCTTCTTCCCAGCACTATTGATGCTCTCTGTCAGCAGCAGTTTCATCCTCATCGATGGTGAGAACGGCTTTGGTTTGCCCTATCCTTTGGGCTATGGCATTGCCGCCGTCATCACTGTGGTTTGCACGGGCATGTTCCTTTGGCACTGCGGATTCTTGAAAAAGACCAACAACAGACAATAAACAACATCCGTTGAGTCGCGGTATTTTTCTTTTTGACAATATAAAAAAAGGATAGAGCATCAAGCCCTATCCTTTTCCTTTTTTATGTAATGGAGTATTACAGGTTGTCCTTCTCGATGTCCTTGAAGTACTTGTAGGTACCATGCTTCAGTTCGTCGGTAGCAGCCTCGTCGCACACGATGATAGCGTGTGGATGCATCTGCAGAGCACTGATGGTCCACTCCTGACTAACTGCAGCCTCAATGGCGTGCTGCAAGGCACGTGCCTTGTTGTGACCGTTGCAGACAATGAGCACCTCCTTAGCATCCATCACAGTGCCAACACCTACTGTGAGGGCTGTCTTGGGCACCTTGTTGACATCATTGTCAAAGAAACGGCTGTTGGCAATAATGGTGTCTGTGGTCAGTGACTTCACACGAGTGCGGCTGGCGAGTGAACTGAAAGGCTCGTTGAAAGCGATGTGGCCATCAGGACCGATACCACCCATAAACAGGTCGATACCGCCAGCCTCGACGATAGCCTGCTCATAAGCAGCGCACTCGGCAGCCAAATCCTCTGCATTACCATTCAGGATGTGTACATTCTCCTTCTTAATGTCGATGTGACTGAAGAAGTTGTTCCACATAAAACTGTGATAGCTCTCGGGGTGACTCTCAGGCAGACCAACATACTCGTCCATATTGAAGGTAACCACATTCTGGAAACTTACCTTACCAGCCTTGTACAGCTCGATGAGATGCTTGTAGAGACCCAGAGGCGAAGAACCAGTGGGGCAGCCCAACTTGAAAGGCTTTTCAGGGGTGGGGTTGGCAGCATTGATCTTGCTGGCAACATACTCGGCAGCCCAACGAGACAGCTGAGCGTAATCGGGTTCAATAATTACTCGCATATTCTTATCAATTTAATTATTTAAAACAATGTATTCTGGATGATCTTACCCATCTGCCATACGCAGCGTACATCCAGTTTTTCGTCGAGAATCAAGATGTCGGCATCCTTGTCGCGCTGCAAAGTACCTTTGCGACTGTTGACACCCATGATGTGGGCAGGAGTCTCGGAGCACATGCGTACAGCATCCTCCAGGGGAATCTCAGCCTGCTTGACGGCAGTCTGGATCAGACGATCACTGGTAGCGATACTTCCAGCCAGAGCAGAACGGTCACTCAGTTTGCAGACACCATTCTCAATAACAACACGAGGGTCAAATGCAGCAGCGTCGCCATCAGCAGCAGCTACTGCCAGTGCATCGGTGATCAGTGCCATACGCTCTACACCCTTGATCTTGTAGGCCATACGCAAGATGGTGGGAGGAACATGGATACCATCAGCTACACATTCGATGGTCATATCATCCATCAGATATACGCTCTCGACAGTACCTTCGTACTTGTACTCACGCTTGTTGTGGAAACCAGGCATAGCGTTGTAGAAGTGGGTTACATGGCGGTAACCAGCCTCGAAGGCGGCCTTCACGTCGCTGTACTCGGCATGAGTGTGGGCAATAGAGGGCAAAATACCCTTCTCGGCACAATAACGACCAAACTGGATAGCACCGGGCAACTCGGGAGCAGCATCCCAACGCTTCAGGCAGGGACTGTTCTCCACGATGGGGATATACTCGTTGGGGTCGGGATCCTTGATCCACTCAGGAATCTGGGCACCAGCCTTCAGTTTGTTGAGGTAGTGTCCCTCCAGATGCAGACCCAGAATAGGACTATCGGGCTCGGCCATCAACTTGTTACAAGTCTCCACGGCTTTTTCTATCATAGGTACGGTGCTACTGCTCAGTGTAGGGAATATGCTGGTGGTACCATGCTTAGCATGAGCCTCGCAAGCCACACGGAAGGCCTCCTCTTCACCCTCTTGGAAATCGCGACCTCCACCGCCATGCACATGCATCTCGATGCAACCAGGCACCACATACATGCCACGAGCGTCGACGATATTGGCACCGATAATAGCCAAATCACAGTTGGTAACCTCCAAAATCTTGTTGTCGCGCAGAATGATGCTACCATTCTTGAGCCATCCCTGAGGGGTGAGAATGCGACCGTTGATAATTTGCGTTAACATATCGTTTCTAATCTATTTTCGAAGCACTAGTTGTGTTTTCTCTCACTTATTTGCCAGCCATCTCATAGACCACATCCATGATTTGCTTGCCGATCTCGTCGGCTGCTTCCATGGTGCTGGCCTCGCTGTAGACGCGAATGATAGGCTCGGTGTTGCTCTTGCGCAGATGTACCCATTTGTCAGGGAAGTCGATCTTCACACCGTCGATGTCGTTGACCTGCTCGTTGCTGTACATCTCCTTGACCTTGGCCAGAATAGCATCAACGTCGGTCTCTGGGGTGAGGTCGATGCGGTTCTTGGCAATCTGATAGGGAGGATAGGTGGCACGCAACTGGCTGGTGGTCATGCCTGTCTTGGCCAGATAGGTCAGGATGAGGGCAATACCTACCAGGGCATCACGACCACTGTGTGCAGCGGGATAGATGACTCCGCCATTGCCCTCACCACCGATGACAGCGTTGGTCTCGCGCATCTTGGTTACCACATTGACTTCACCCACTGCAGCTGCATTGTACTGGCAACCGGAATACTTATTGGTGACGTCACGCAGGGCACGGGTAGAGCTCAGATTGCTGACGGTGTTGCCGGGGGTATGCTGCAGGATATAATCGGCCACAGTGACCAAAGTGTACTCCTCTCCATACATGGTTCCATCCTCGCAGAAAAGAGCTAGACGATCCACATCGGGATCTACAACAAAAGCGATATCGTGACCGCCCTTCTGCATCAGGTCCTTGATGTCGCCCAGATTCTTTTCCAAGGGCTCGGGATTGTGCTGGAAGTCGCCACTGGGCTCGGTGAACATGCCGGTGTACTCGACACCCAACTGCTCAAAGAGTTTGGGAAGAATGATGCCACCCACACTGTTGACAGCATCGAAGGCCACCTTGAAGTGAGCTTTTTTGACTGCCTCTACATCCACCAATTCCAGGCCCAGAACCATATCGATGTGCTTCTGGTCATAGGTGTCGTCCTCGCGATACTTACCCAGGTGATCTACATCGGCATACTCAAAATCCTCGGCCGCGGCGATACGCAATACCTCCTCGCCCTCGGCCTTGTTCAGGAATTCGCCATGGTGATTGAGCAACTTCAGCGCATTCCACATGCGAGGATTGTGGCTGGCGGTCAAGATGATACCACCATCAGCACCCTCCATTGTGACGGCAATCTCGGTGGTGGGAGTGCTGGCCAGACCGATATTAACCACATCGAAGCCCATACCCATCAGGGTACCACACACCACGTTTTTAACCATTTCACCGCTGATGCGGGCATCGCGTCCCACAACTATCTTGTTGCTTCCCACGGGGCTGGTACGACGAATGATGGTCGCGTAAGCACTGGTGAACTTTACGATGTCCAGAGGATTGAGAGTATCGCCTGCACGACCTCCGATGGTTCCTCTAATACCTGAGATAGATTTGATCAGTGTCATAATGATATAGGATTATAATGTTTGTTATTTCTTCTTGGGTAATGTTACTTTGAAGTGGGGATTGTCGACATGCGAGGCCAGGACCAAGGCACTCAATTCGTCCACCTTATCAGGGTGGTGAACTGCCAGATTGTGGTCTTCGTGGATGTCATTCTCTAGATTATAAAGTTCGCAACGCCCACTCTTGACGATGAGTTTCCAAGGACCTTGTCGCACGGCTATCTGGTTTGTCTCGTCAAACTCCCAATAGAGATAGTCATGGGCACGCTGGGCAGCATCATTGCCAGTGAGTGTGGGCAGGAAGGAGATGCCGTCGAAATAGTCGCTGGCACCCAGACGAGGGTTACGGAAGCGGCTCACATAGTCCTGCTGACCGATGGCATCGCACAGGGTTGGCATCACGTCCCAAAAGGCAATCTGGTGATTATTCTGCACTCCGGCAGGTACGTGACCGGGCCAGCGTACAATAAACGGTACACGTATGCCCCCCTCGTGACACGAGCGCTTGAGACCCTTGAGCACACCATCGCGATTAAAGAAGGTAGGATCAGCTCCTCCCTCTTCGTGAGGACCATTGTCACTGGAGAAGATGAGAATGGTATTCTGGGCCATTCCCTTTTCCTCCAACTTCTGCATTATCTGGCCCACATAGGCATCCAAACGAGTAATCATGCCGGCAAACTGGGCATGCACGTGGTCGATAGCGTGGTACCAACTGCCCACATTGCCACGATATGCGAAGTCCTGCGAAAACTGCTGCTTGTAACCCAACAGAATGCTGTCCTCGGGCTGCACTAGTTCTGCATGAGGCAGCGTGTAGGTAAACAAGCCATAGAAGGGTTGATCACTGGTCTGCTGATCGAGCCAATCCATAGCATGCTGGTGAATGAGGTCGGCACTGTACTGTGGACGGCGATAATACTCTTCGGTGGTAAAACTGTACTTGATGTTTTCCTCCATCACCTCACGCACCACCTCGGTATCACCAGCAGCACGGCTGTATCGGTTGAGGAAATTGGGATAGTAGGCATGGGCTTGGAACTGGCAGATAGGGCCGTAGAACTCGTCCACACCACGCTTGTCAGGAGTACTGCAACTGCCTTCGTATCCGCCTGCCCACTTGCCAAACTGGGCCGTATTGTATCCATTAGCCTTCATGATTTCTGGCAGCACCACATGAGCGGTGTCCAGAGGATGCTGACCTACAATCTTGTAGTCGGAATTGCCATTGTAATAAACAAGGCCACCGTCGCGCCAGTATTCCTTATTTCCACGGATAGCACAATGTCCGGTGTGCTGACCTGTCATGAGAGAAGCACGTGAGGGTGCACTGACAGGACTGCCAGAGTAGGCCTGCATAAACTGCATGCCCTGAGCTGCCAGACGGTCGATGTTGGGGGTGTGGATATACTGTTGTCCATAGCAGCCAAGATCGCCCCACCCCATGTCGTCACACAGGATGAAGATGATGTTGGGTTTCTGGGCTTGTGCGTTGACCAACAAGGGCGCCAGAGCCAAGCTATAGAGCAGTTGCTTCTTCATGCCACATTACTTTTTTACTTCCATATTACTTTACGGCCACTGCGTGTGATGTAGACCTGTCCAGTGACTCGCGAAACCAGACCTGCTACCCGCCCCGATAGGTCATAGAGCACTTCCAGATCCTGGTTCAGTGCGTCGATGTTCTCGAGACCTGTGATGAGTGGATCATCATCGGCCAATAGGATGAGACTGGCAGACACGGCCTTCTCGCTCAACAAGTAGGCGGTGTTGGCCGTCATGCTAGTACTAGTGCTGCTGACAAAGCCCACACGCTCATTCTCGGTCTTGTTCAGCCCCATCAGATCACCCGACTTGTACCCGGTAGTCTTCAAGAGTGCACCAGTGAGGAAATTAGCATGGGTGGGCCTCTCTGCGCTATAATCATCCACCAGGGTCATGGTAGCTGTTGCACTCTCGCCCTTGTACAAAATAGCAGGTGTATAGCTCTGCAGCTCGCCCACTGCCTCGTGCATCAACACGTAATCTGTACCGCCAATATTCGCAATCTCGGTGGGCAAATATGCGGTGAAACCAGCAGGAATCTCCAATCCAAAAGGATAATAGATGGCTCGATAACCAATACCTGGTACAGAGACATCGATGGACGTTGCCTCCTTGATGACCCAGATGTTATTGGGATCTCCACTGCCACCACTCCAGAAACCGGTGTTGGTGCTGCTGTAGCTATTGAGGAACTGGCTGCCACCATTCATGGCCAAGGTCCACGTGCTGGCACTCTCGTTCACCAGATTTGCCGTAAAGTAGGGTGCATCCTTCGCTGCAAGGACGAACTGGCTCATCTGGGTGTTGTTGCTACCGCCCACATAGCAGTTGGCCTGAGGATTGTAGAGGTACATCTTGCCCTCGCGCTCCTGAGCATACCATATGTCGCCGGCCTTCTTGGTGTCCAGTGTGCTGGCACGACTGATGTTCCAAGTGATGGTGCCATCCTTCGTGACCGAACAATTGTCGGTGGTCAGGTAACCACCCTTGCCGTTGGACTTCAGCGTATAGAAACGGCCTTTCTTGAGCTGGGGCACGGTGTACTCGAAAATCTTCTTGCGCTCGCCATTGTATCCGACGGCCATGATATAAGAAGCATCCTCGGCTCCAGGATAGAGCACCTGGGTGTAGGTGTGTTTGCTGTCGGCTCCCAGACCATACATGGTAATACGTACCAGGCGGTCCTCACTATCATAGGTCTCATAAGCCACTGCATTCTGGACTTTGCTATGCAGAACCTTGACGGTGCTGCCGTTCAGGGTACAACCCTCGCCCAGGGTAGCTGGCACCTCCAAGGGCAGTCGGTCGCGATAGATGGTCCAGTTGTGGCCATTGATGTAGTTGACCTCCTCGGTGGGCTCAGGATATCCCTTTTGCTCGATATAAGTCTTGAGGTTGTCGATCATGGCGGTGGTGATGATGTTCCAACCTGCACCATAGTCCTCGATATAGGCATTGATGGGGCGCAGCATGCCGGCACGCTCAAAGAAGGGCAGCAGATTGATCTGGGCAGAATCACACGCCAACTTCATCCAGTTGACTTGCATCTTGCCATTGTCCATTGCGCTGAGAGTGCTGCTAGGGGTCTGGCGCAATCCCTCGATGACCATAGGAATGATGTAGGGGCACTTACCTGCCAAGGTTCCCCAGAGGTTCAACTGCCAGAAGGGTACCAGTTTGACAAAATGGTCATAGTTGCGACTGTTGTTGGTGCCGCTGGCTGCCGAGCCATGATAATCGGGGCCATCCTGCAACTGCCACTGAACTCCCTTGCGCAGTCCTTCTTCAAAGTAGGTCTGCATACGTCCGCCTCGCATACCGCTATAGTCGTTGACACCAGTCACCTCATCCTCCAGGCGCAGGTTGTCGGGGTTGCCGGTGAAGTGTATCTGCGCCCAAGAGGCATAAATATTGTTGGTGGTCTCGCCACATCCGCTCCACTTGAATCCAGGATGAATCTGGTTGTTGTGTCCCCATTCGTGACCCACACCCCAGAAGTCGAAGCTGGCGGCATCGGGCTTGGTGAGGGCTCCCAGACTGGTCACATTGCAGTAAGCACCCTCGCCACCGGCTGCCATGAAACCATAGGTGGTACCATAGAAAAGCTGTCGGTTGTCGGTCTGGCGACCATAGCGGTCCAGACCCATCATATCGCGCTCGGCCCACTGCACTTGCTCGTACAAGGTCATCAACGAATCGATGTTGACAGGACAGTTCTGGCGATATATGTAAGCAGGATAGGCCGTCTGGGCGTGCTGCGAACGACAGATGATGATGCTGTTGTCCGAAGTGCTGGGGTGAAGTTTCATGATTTCCTTCCAATCCTCATTGGTCATGGTCTGCTGGTCCCAGTAACCCTGCACCTGACCGTTGACAAAGTGCACCTGAACCTGAGGCGCAACAGCGTAGTCCTCAGTATAATAGTTGATGAAGGTGTTACCTGTGCTGGTGGGGGTGATGAAGTTGAGTCCATTACGCAGGGGATAACTACTGCTGGTCTCGTTCTCCACCCAGTTCTTGACAGTCAGTTTCACGGGGTTGTCGCCGATGCCTTGTACCATCACCAGCATGGGGGTACCCTGGACGGCATAGATGCCCGTGGGGTTCTCGTAACGGCAATATTGGCTGCTGGTGCGCAATTCACTCTGCAAACTGGCAGTAGGACGATAGGCCCGGTACTGTCCCACTCGGAACTTGCTATAACCTGTAGGATCGGCCAGCAGAGCACTTACTAAAGCTCTTACATCTGCATCCTCTATGCCATCGGCCGAGGCAACCTCGGGACGCAACTGGGTACAGAGGGCATCTGTAAAATATCCGTCAAATGCATCCTCTTTACTATGGTCACGACGATAGAACTGCATCTCGCTGCAGGCCGCAAAGTTGTTCTGGCCACCCAGGACCTTTATGCGTACATACTGCACGTCGTCTATGCCGTTCTCGCCCAGTTCTATCACGCTGGTAGCACTGTTACCGCCCAAATCCAGGGTGTCCACAGCCACAAACTTGCTGTCAGCAGAGGTGGTGCTGGTAGCGCCATTGCCCACCATAACTATAATTTTCTTGAAATTACCATTGACATTGCCGTCCTGGCGTGGCATATAGTTGATGTAGTCCAGGTGCTCTGGCTCCTCAATCTTGAAAGTTAGATTGATTGGGAACGATGTCGTTCCGCCGCTCCAAGGGCTATGCCAAAAGGTACTGGTATTACCGTCTGTCATATTGGTGGCGGGATTGCCGCTCTGGCTCTGCGAGGCGGTGACTGTGGTCACTTTGAGCAGCACATCCTGTGCACAAACGCAAGTGTGCGCGCCCACGAGAGCAAGCGCCAATATAAGGAGTAGTTTTAGGTTAATTCTCATTGCAGGTTACAAGGTTATTAGTTCGGTCCTACAAAGATACGAAACTATTTTTATAAATACAAAAGGTTATCCTGATTATTTTATGATTGTCTGGGAATATTAAAAATCCTACGTTATATTAGTGCCAAGACTCCTGGAGAATTTAGTTTATCAGAAAAAAGTTTTATTTTTCGTGTTTTTGAAACATTTTCTTGCAGATTGCTGATATCCAGTCAGATAAGTTCGGTAACGTTGTTGCACATTAAAGTATTGTAGATAAACCAGATAACCCAATCTTACGACAACGTTGTCAGAAAAAAATTATATTCGTGAAACGCTGCACCAAAATTGACATAGAACGAAAAAAAGTTAAGAGAGTACATGTCCCGCCCCATCCACCCGGGTGTACGACCCGAAAACAGTACTCCTCTCCATCTGTACACCTAGGTGGACGAGGCCGAAAGAGTACTCTTTTTAGGGGTTGCCCTCCAGCTGCAAGCAAAAATCAACAATAAATGGAATCTCTATTTCACACAGTTTTTGTGCAGATAGTCCTGGAACTGGGCCTTGGTTCCGTTAAAAACATCGATGTCTACATCACCTGTTATGCCTCGCACAGCACCTTCTGGCGATATTTGCCAATAAAGCATACGCACATAGGGTTTGAACTGACTATAACGAGCTATCCACACGGGATATTCATGCAACTCGGCAGGCGCATGTTCGAAATAACGGTTAATAAACGTCTGACTAACATATAAAACGGGCATAGTTCTAGTACGAGCCCGCACCACACGCAACCAAGCTAGAACCTCGCGCAACATAGCGGCAGAACCACCCATCTTGCTTATCTGACGTGCAGATAATTCCACATCCAGCACAGGAGGCAAGTCGCCCCGCTTGGGCTTGGCAAAGTTGAGAAAATAAATAGCTTGCTTACTGCCACTGGTAGGCGAGAAGAAATGATAGGCCCCCACGGCAATACCACGCTTGCGCGCAGCCTGGGCATCGGCAGCATAGTACCGACTGGTGATCGTAACCCCCTGCGTAGCCTTTATGTAGCAGAAACTGACAGGAAAATCGACGATTCCATCGACACGAAGCGGGTTTCTACGGCTAAGCCGCGTAATGCGTAAGCGATCCCAAGCTATGCCATAACGGCGACGCTTTATTTCATGCTGATAACGGGAAATGTCGATGCCATAGACACGGCTGGAAGTGTAGAGAAGCTGTTCGCCCATAAAACTACCCTGTTCCCATGTCCCACTTCTCAGTATTTTGCCTGGAGAGAAATCATAGCCAAATCCATTTCGTTTTCCATCTGCCCACGCGCCAGCATAATAACAGAGTGGTGTAGTGAGCGTGCCCTCGCCACAGAAACGCAGGTGCCGATCCATCTGTCCTTCGTACAGGGTGTCACCCCATTGACAATAGCCCAAAGGCAGAGAATCACCATCCCATATACCCCAATAGCGACGACCGATGGAATCGCAAAAAATACCCATTCCATCGCGCATTCCACGATACAGATAGCCACGATACACCCCACCCTGGTGCAGATAATCGACACGTCCTTGCTGATACCCCAAAAACGAAGACCCTGGGCTGGAAATGGACGAACGGCTATCCATATCATCCTCCTCCGCAAGCGGTGGACAATCCACCAGCCCCTCGAAACGCAAAGAATCACCTTGTTGCCAGACGCGGAAGGTGCTGCTGTGTCGCTCAGGCAAGGAGGGTGACACCAGACAGCGCATCCACTGACAGATGCTGTTCCACCACAAGGTAGGCGCCATCTGCAACCGGCCCAAGGGGCGTATATCCTTACCTGTCCACAGGCCGCACACGCCACCATGGCCATCCACCACGGGCGCACCCATAGCAGCCTCGGCCATACGACCATCGCGACAGGAGTCTAGCTCTATCCACTGAGGACCACGACGACAGATTCCATCGGGCAAAGTGTCGCCTGGCAATTCTCCCCCCACAAAATAATCAAAATAGCCCATCACACGATGGTCACGACTCCACCAGTGCACCTGACTCGTGTTAAAGAAATAGGTATCTTCGGGCAGTCGACGGGTGGTCAGCTGCACCTGTCCATCAGGGCGCAACAGGCGAGCGGGATAATGGCGCACCACATCGCTAGAGGGTTGCGGACTGCAAGTCACGAGAAAAGAACGATGTAGCGTAGCTGTAGAGAACTCACTATCTAGTGCCAGATCCACCAAATGCAGCAACGAGTCTACCTTGTTGCAATCCCCTCGCACACGATCGACCAGAGGTAATATCAGGTCATAACCCTCATCGCCTTGTGCATGTGTGTCGAGAAAATAAGTCAGTTCTTCGGCTCTTTCTTCAAAAATACGCCGTTTCATCGCTACTTCTTCACGTTTCTCGCTTAAGAAACGGCGCACAGTTTCGCAATCGATAGGCACAGCTAAACTGCTATCATCGGCAAAGCAAGTCTGCACGATACCGGTGGGGTGTGTGAAGAATCCCGTAGTGCGGTACTCTACAGCCACCTCGGCCGAATCCAAACCAACAGAAGTATACCGCTTCGTCTCTCGCTCAGCGCCCAGACAGAGGATTTGGTTGTTGGGTAATTCCACCGTATACCATCGTTGCTCGGTGACCATGACCATACCCGTCAACTGACGCGCAGGCGACACAGGCCACCAAGTGTAAATATACGCCAAGGAGAGCAACAGCAAAAGTGCTGTCACTGCACACGCCCACTTTCGCGGAGTCATCTTTTGCACGCGCATTAGGAGAAAATTCACCATAACACTTGCAAAATTAGCATTTTTTCCGTAATTTTGGACCCTAATAAGTAAAATAATAACCAAAAACCTATAGCAATGACACTTAAACAACTGTTTATCAGTGCTAGTCTGGTACTCTCACTACCTGCTGCGGCACAAGACAACACCATCACCGTACAGGCCAACAAGCCCGGTGCACCCATTCAGAAGACCATGTATGGTATCTTCTTCGAGGACATCAACTATGCTGCCGACGGCGGTTTGTATGCCGAGCTGGTGATGAACCGTTCATTCGAGTTCCCCAACCCCTATGCAGGCTGGGATATCTCTGGCAAGGTCAGCTTGCTGAATGATGGCCCATTTGAAAAGAATCCTCACTATGTGCGCTTGGCCCCTTCAGGTCACAACGACAAACATACTATGATAGAGAACAGTGGTTTCTTTGGCATGGGTATCAAGAAGGGTGCCGAGTATAAATTCACCGTATGGGCTCGCTGCCCCGAGGGTAACAACTCGAAGATTTGGATCGACTTAGTGGACAATGCTACCATGGGCGAAGACCAGAAGTGCGGCAACGGCGGCATCGACATCCAAGGAAAGGAGTGGAAAAAGTACACTCTGATCCTGAAGGCTACCAAGACCGTGGAGAAAGCACATCTGCGCGTGTGGGGTGACAGCAAGGTAACCACCGATCTGGAGCACGTTAGCTTGTTCCCCGTGGATACCTATCTGGGCGATGAGAACGGTATGCGTAAGGATCTGGCACAAGCTCTGTACGACATGCGTCCCGGTGTGTTCCGTTTCCCCGGCGGTTGCATTGTGGAGGGTACCGACCTGGCTACCCGTTACCAGTGGAAAAACACCGTTGGCCCCGTAGAAAATCGTCCTTTGAACGAGAATCGCTGGCACTATACTTTCACCAGCCGTTACTATCCCAACTACTTCCAAAGCTACGGTCTCGGTTTCTATGAGTACTTCCGCCTGAGCGAGCAGATTGGTGCCGAACCTCTGCCTGTGCTCAATGTTGGTATGGCTTGCCAGTACCAGAACGACATCCGCAACGAGAAGCACGTGCACGTGGCCATCGAGGACCTGCAACCCTATATCGACGATTGCATCGACCTGATTGAGTTTGCCAACGGTGACCCTGCCAAGAACCAGTGGGCCAAACTGCGTGCAGAGATGGGCCATCCTGCTCCCTTCAAACTGAAGTTCATCGGTGTGGGTAACGAGCAGTGGGACTACAAGGACAACAAGGCTTTCAGCAAGCGTCTGGAGAAGTTCATCGTGGCCATTCGCAAGGCTCATCCCGAGATTAAGATCATCGGTACCAGCGGTCCTAACAGTGAGGGTCAGGACTTTGACTTGGGCTGGACTGCCATGAAGCAGTTGGGCGCCGACCTGGTGGACGAGCACTTCTACCGTCCCATCGACTGGTTCAAGAAGGAGATGAACCGCTATGACGAGTACGACCGCAAGGGTCCCAAGGTATTTGCTGGTGAATATGCCTGCCACGATCGTGGTAAGAAGTACAACCACGCTGGTGCCAGCATCTATGAGGCTGCCTTCATGACCAATCTGGAGCGCAATGCTGACGTAGTGCACATGGCTACCTATGCTCCCCTGTTTGCTCATGTCGAGGGTTGGCAGTGGCGTCCCGATGCAATCTGGTTTGACAACCTGCGCAGCGCTAAGACTGTAAGTTATTACGTACAAGCTCTGTATGCCCAGAATAAGGGAACCAACGTGCTTCCCTGTGCCAACAACAACACTCCTGCTAAGGGCGAGGATGGTGTGTTTGCCAGTGCAGTCGTCGACAACACCACCGGCGAGTACATCGTCAAGGTGATCAACACCACCGAGAACGCCAAGAGTGTCAACATCTGTCTAGAGGGCGTCAAGAGCATCTCTGACGTACGCGCAATCACTCTGGATTGCAGCGATTATGAGATGGAGAACACCGTGGACAATCCCAACGCCATCGTGCCTCAGGAGAGTGCAGCTGCACACCAGGGCAACGTGATCAACGCTCAGGTTGCTGGCAAGAACTTCGTCGTCTTCAAGGCCAAAAAATAAGCTTGATTATAAAGGTAAAAAGATTTGAAGGTAAGATAATGAACGTAATCGACCTGATAAACGATACCAAAAGTAAGAAATTCAGCTTCGAGGTGCTGCCTCCCATAAAGGGGACCGGCACCTCGGGCCTGTTTGAAACTATCGACAAACTGAAGGATTTCGAGCCCAGGTACATCAATATCACCACCCACCGCAGCGAATACGTCTACAAGGAAGTGGAGGGTGGACTGATGCAGCGCCAACGCATCCGCCGTCGTCCCGGCACCATCGCTATTGCTGCAGCCATCCAGCAGCGCTACGGCATACCCGTGGTACCACATATCGTATGTTCGGGACATACCCGCGAAGACTTGGAATACATGCTGCTGGACTTGCAGTTCCTGGGCATCAGCAACCTGATGGTGCTGCGTGGCGACAAGGCAAAGGAGGAGGCGTCGTTCCACCCTACCGGTGACGGACCCGCACATGCTACAGACCTGATTAAACAGATCAACCAGTTCAATGCAGGCAAATTCTGGGATGGAACCACCATCAAGTGCCCAGGTGACCAATTCGACTTTGGAGTAGCCTGCTACCCCGAACGCCACGAGGAGGCTGCCAACCTGCAAAGCGACATAGAAATGCTGAAACTGAAGCAGGACATGGGCGCGCAATATGCTGTAACTCAGTTGTTCTACGACAACAGGAAATTCTTCGACTTTGTGGCCAAAGCTCGTGAAATGGGCATCACCATACCTATCATCCCCGGTATCAAACCCCTGGCAAAGCTGAGCCAACTGACCGTGGTGCCCAAAATTTTCCGTTGCGATTTGCCTGAGGACCTCTACAACGAGGCTCGTAAGTGCAAGACTGATGCCGAGATACAGCAAGTGGGTATCGAATGGGCCATCCAGCAGTGTAACGAATTGTTGGCACACAATGTACCCAACCTGCACTTTTACACCGTGAGCGCTGTAGACAGCATCTGCGAAATTGCCAAAAAGATTTATTAAAAAAATGACATTTGACAACATCATAGGCCAACAAGAGGTCAAGGAGCGACTGCTCACCCAGTTCGAGGCAGACCGACTGCCTCACGCTCTGATGTTGTGCGGTCCTAGTGGAGCCGGCAAACTGCCTTTGGCACTAACCTTGGCCCAACTGCTGCTTTGTCAGCACCCCGTCGAGTCAAACTGCGGTTCGCAGGTTGTGGGTCACGGGCCATGTGGCCAATGTCCTGCTTGTCAAATGACCAAACGATGGGCACACCCCGATCTGCACTTCTCTTTCCCCGTTATCAAGAAGAAGGGCAGCAGCACAGCACCCATCAGCGACGATTATATGCAAGAATGGCGCCAGATGCTGGACCGTTCGCCCTACTTTGACATCAATGATTGGCTGGCAGAGATGAATGCCGAGAACCAACAGGCCATCTATTATGTGCCCGAGGCTGACAATCTGTTACGCAAATTGGCCATCAAGTCGAGTCAGGGAGGCAAGCGTGTGGTTATCTTATGGTTGCCCGAACGCATGAATCAGGATACGGCCAACAAACTATTGAAACTCATCGAGGAACCTCCATCTGGCGTGCATTTCATCCTGGTAAGCAACGAGCCAAACCAAGTGCTGGGCACTATTCTGAGCCGTTGTCAGCGTATCCCCGTCCCCACGCTACCAGAAGATGTGATAAAGAAACACCTGATGGAGAAGGAAGCTATGCCCGAAGAGGTGGCAGCCAATCTAGCTCACGTGGCACAAGGCAGCTACACCCAAGCACGCAAACAAATGCAGGCAGGCAACGAAGAATCGGCATATTTTGAACTGTTCGTCAGCCTGATGCGCAGTTCCTATGCCCGTCGAGCCAAAGAAATGCAAGAGTGGAGCGACAAGGTGGCCAAAATGGGCCGAGAGAAGCAGAAACACCTGCTGCAATACTTCCAACGGCTGGTGCGTGAGAATTTTATCTACAATTTCCAGCGCCAGAGCGTACTGAACTATATGACCCCGCAAGAGGCTGAATTTTCTGTGAAATTTGCCCGTTTCATCAACGAGCGCAACGTCATCATGATCATGGAACAGCTGGATGCGGCACAACGAGACATCGAACAGAATGTCAGCGCCAAGATGGTATTTTTTGACTTCGCCGTCAAGTTGACCATTCTGCTAAAACAATAAAATAGATACAATGGAATACGAATTCAAATGCGGGAACACCGGACGCGGACTAGTCAAGCGCGGATGCGGCAAAGGACAATGCCAGCTCAACGTGCATGATTACCTGGCCGACCTGCCTGATAACCAGGAAGCGTCGGACCTTGTCGAGGTCCAGTTCAAGAACACCCGCAAGGGATACTACCGAAACGAAAACCATTTGCCCATTGAGAAAGGCGACATCGTAGCCGTAGAGGCCTCTCCTGGCCACGACATCGGTATCGTCACCCTTACTGGACGATTGGTAAACCTACAACTCAAAAAGGCAAACTTGAAGAGCCTGGACGAGATCAAACGCATCTATCGCAAGGCCAAACCCGTGGACATGGAAAAGTACCGCGAGGCCAAAGCCTTGGAGCATGACACCATGATACGCAGCCGACAGATTGCCAAGGACCTAGGACTGGAGATGAAAATCGGTGACGTGGAGTACCAGGGTGATGGTAACAAGGCCATCTTCTACTACATTGCCGATGGTCGCGTGGACTTCCGCCAGCTCATCAAGGTGTTGGCCGATGCCTTCCACGTGCGTATCGAGATGAAGCAGATTGGTGCACGTCAAGAGGCCGGTCGCATCGGTGGTTTCGGTCCCTGTGGCCGCGAATTGTGCTGCAGCACCTGGATGAAGAACTTTGTGAGTGTGAGCACGGCTAGTGCACGTTTCCAGGACATCTCTCTCAATCCCCAGAAACTGGCTGGACAATGTGCCAAGTTGAAATGCTGCATGAACTACGAGGTGGACCAGTATGTCGAGGCTAGTCGCCGTCTGCCAAGCCGCGAACTGACGTTGGAGGTGGCCGATGGTGAGTACTTCTTCTTCAAGGCCGATATCCTCTCGGGCCAAGTCACCTATAGTACAGACAAACGTCTGGCAGCCAACCTGACTACCATCAGCAGCGAACGTGCCATGGAGATTGTGGCCATGAACCGCCGTGGGGAGAAACCCGAGTCGCTGGAAGAGGGCGGAAAGAAAATGCCAGAGAAGCCCATCGACTTGGCAACACAGGAAGATTTGTCACGCTTTGACAAGAAAAAGAAAAAGAAGAAAAAGAAATCAGGTGACAAGTCTCGTAGCAGCGATAAGCCCCAGCAAACTGCCAACGAAGTTCCTTCACAAGGCGAGCACAAAGAGGAACG
The DNA here is from genome assembly GCA_045600505.1 of Bacteroidaceae bacterium. Classification (GTDB taxonomy): domain Bacteria; phylum Bacteroidota; class Bacteroidia; order Bacteroidales; family Bacteroidaceae; genus Physcousia. Next base: position 61,909 of record JAZRYA010000074.1, on the reverse strand, counting down.
CCACGAACGTAAGGAGGGGGAAAAGCATGATCGACGTGACCGTCGCGACAGACGTGATCGCCGTGACAGACATGAGGGCCGACCCGAAGGCGAACACAAGGAGGGCGAATCTCGTCCAGAGGGTGAGCGCCGCGACAGACGTGACAGACGCGACCGACGTGATCGCCGCGACAGACGCGAAGGCCGTCCCGAAGGTGGCAACAAACCTACCGAAGGAGCTTCCAAAGCACCCCAACAGGGAAATAATGCGGAATAGACTCTGGCTGCTCGTCAGCACATGTATACTTGTAGCATGTACCAGCAACATGCTGGTGCACCGCTATGAGCACACACGTCCTGCAGGATGGGTGCGTAGCGACACCATACGATTCGAGATTCCGAAAGTGCCAGTCACCGCCCACTACCTCATAAGTGCAGGATTACGCATCGACAACAAGTTCCCCTACCAAGACCTCTGGATCATCATGGAAACACGTCTGGAGGAACCCCATCTGATTCTACGTGACACCATAGACTATATTGTCACCGACGAGAAGGGCATCCCACTGGGAAACGGAATCAACAAGCGACAACAAGAACGTCCCGTGCGCTCGCTCACGCTGCACAAGGGTCAGCATGGCAAGGTGCTATTCTATCACATCATGACACGCGAGGAAATTCCTGGCATCACTGATGTAGGATTAACGCTGGAGGCGATTTCGCCCAGCGTCAATACGCAGAAATATAAATAACATAATGGTGAATCCCCATAGCGAACTACCGCCGTAACTGAAGAATGGCAAGGGGATTCCGATAACAGGCGTCAGGCCCAGTACCATGCCCACATTGACAAAGACATGGAACAAGAAGACGCTCAGCACGCAATATCCGTAGACTCGACCGAAGGTGTACGGTTGTCGCTCGGCCAGATGGATTAGTCGAAGTATCAAGGTCAGAAATAGTGTCAGCACCACCGCACAGCCCACAAATCCTTCTTCCTCTCCCACAGTACAGAAGATGAAATCGGTGTCTTGCTCTGGTACATATTTTAGTTTAGTCTGGGTACCATTGAGGAATCCCTTTCCTTCCAGTCCACCACTACCAATGGCAATCTTAGCCTGAATAACATTATAACCGGCTCCTCGGGGATCGTCCTCCATACCCAAAAGCACACGGATACGGGTCTGCTGATGAGGCTGCATCACATTGTCGAGCACAATGCTAGAGGAGTAAAAGAACCCCATAGACGCCACGGCAAACAGAGCAATGTAGGCATAGCGAGCCAGATGTTCCTTGACGGCTTGATAGAAAAGGTAAAAAACCATAAGTATGCAGACTCCCAACTGGACCCAACAAATATCAAAGGGCAGGATGAAATGACCAAAAAGCACGGCACAAATAGTGCACAATAGGCCATAAACAAAGACACGCCAGATGGGACCAGCCTTCTCGGTGTAGGCGAAAAGCAATCCCGAGCAAAATAGGTGAATGAACAAAAGCACCAAGAACTGTCCTAGACTGACCATGGACATTCCCAAAAGATGTTCCTCGGAAAAACGTACGCCCACCACAAAATAAACCACGGCCGACACGCCCGCAAAGAGGATGCTGCCAGGCATACCTTCACGATAAAACATGAGAAAGAAGGCCGCATAGACCAAGGCGCTACCGGTCTCCTTTTGCAGCACAATCAAGACCATGGGCAACAACACTATCAGGCCACTCATTATAAAATCACGCCATCGTTGCATGTCGAAACCATAGCTGCTCATGTATTTGGCCACACATAATGCGGTACCAAACTTGGCAAACTCGGCCGGCTGCACACTAAACGGTCCAACCTTGATCCATGACATCGAACCCTTGATATCACGGGCCAAAAACGGCGTTGCCAACAACAAGAGCATAAATCCTATATATATAATGTAGGCAAAGGAGTCGTAGAGGCGCTCGTCGATACCCAAAATAATAGCGCCCAACAGGAATGAAGTTCCTATCCACACAATCTGCATACCGCTACGGGTGCTAAAATCCAAGAAGCTGGAGGTCTGGTCAAAATCATAGCTGGCACCACACACACTCATCCAACCCAGTGCCAACAAGGCCACATAGATGAGAATGGTGAACCAATCCAGCGAGCTCAGCACGCCTGCGTTTTTATCTCGATTGACTGCCATAGTAGATGATTTTGTGTTCAAATGCACTTGCTTTCTCTTCACTTGCAGGCGAGAGTTTGCCATTGATGAATTTCTCCATAATCAGTGCACCCAAGGGTACACCATAATCGGCACCCCATCCTCCGTTCTCGACATATACTGCCACTGCTATCTTGGGGTTCTCCATAGGTGCAAAACCCATAAACACCGAGTGGTCGTGGCCTCGGTTCTGGGCAGTACCGGTCTTACCACAGACCTCGTACCAGGGATTGTTTGCCACACGACAAGTACCATCCAGTACCGCCTTGCGCATTCCCTTGACCACATACTCGTAATTCTGGGCCGACACCCTAGTATAATGTTTGTTGGTGTAGAGAGTGTCCAGAGGTTCGCCCTGTACTTCCTTGACCACATGAGGCACGATGTAATAACCGCGATTGGCAATTGTAGCACCCAGGTTGGCTATCTGCAAAGGAGTCAAGTTAACCTCTCCTTGACCGATGGATATGCTGATGACAGTAAGTCCGTTCCAAGAGCCCTTGTAAGCCTTGTCATAGAAGGGAGCATTGGGGATAAGACCTCGCTTCTCACCCGGCAAATCGATTCCCAACTTGTAACCAAATCCCATGCTGACCATGTAATCTTTCCAAGTGGTCATAGCATCTTGTACAGTGTCGTATTTCTTACGATTACCAAACATATAATAGAGGCCCCAGCAGAAGTAACCATTGCAAGATGTTCCTATGGCGGGAATCAGTGGCAAGGGGGAACCGTGACCGTGGCAACCTACCTTCAGACCACGATAGTGGAAACCACGACTACATGGAAATGCTGTACCTGGGGTGATGACCCCTTCTTGCAAGAAAGTCAATGCCTGACTGGTCTTGAAAGTTGAACCAGGAGGATACTGTCCCATGATAGCTCGATTGAGCAAGGGCTTCATGGGGTCCTCACTCAGCAAGAGGTGATTCTTACCTCGCTGTCGTCCCACCATGATTCGAGGATCATAAGTGGGGCTAGACACCATGCAAAGGACCTCGCCGGTACTGGGTTCAATGGCAACAATACTACCTAATTTGTTCTTCATCAGGCGCTCGCCCAAAGCCTGCAATTCTAGGTCGATGCTAAGAGTAAGGTTGCGGCCGGGTACAGGGGCACGGTCAAACTTACCATCCTGATAATTACCCTTGATACGGCCACGGGCATCGCGGAGTAGGATCTCTACACCCTTTTCGCCTCTCAATTGCTTCTCATAACTGCGTTCAACACCCAGTTTCCCAATGTAATCGCCACTTTGGTAGTAATCATCTTCCTCGATATCGGCAGGACTGACCTCACCCACATCGCCCAGGATGTGAGCAGCATTGGGATAAGCATACTGACGAATGCTGCGTTTCTGAATAGAAAAACCAGGAAAGCGGAACAAACGCTCTTGAAAATTGGAGAACTCTTCGGCCGAGAGTTGGCTCATAAAGAGTTGCTGCGTATATCGGCTATAACCTGGATTACGCCAAGGGTCCTTAATCTCCTCCATACGACGATCGTACCACTCGCGAGTGATACCCAGACTGCGACAGAGATCCAATGTATCTAGATTCTCCTGCTCTGACATCACTACCATAATGTCGTAAGCGGGCTGATTGTATACCAACAATTTGCCATTTCGGTCTGATATGGCACCACGTGCAGGAAACTGGATGCGTTTCAGGAAGGCGTTGGAGTCGGCATTCTTTTTGAAATCATCGCTCATCAACTGAAGGGTAAACAGACGGATAAGATAAACCACGATGATGAGGATGGCCACACCACCAATCACAAACTTACGTTTTTCGAGTTTGTAGTCCTTATCCTTGTCCATCTTTCAGGATCCTCCCCTATTTGTTTTTACGGCCACGCACGATTTCCATCGTAAACATCAGCACCAGCGACAAGGCCAGGCTACTGCTCCAAGTAATAAGCAGATCGATGGGATTGAAGAAAGAGAAACTTTCTAACAAGAAGAAGACGGTGTGATTGACCGCCGTAAGCAGGAACAAATAACGGATATGGTTCCATCGACCCATAGTGGCATAGTTGGGCACCATATCCTCAACAGACTCCTTAGGAGCCATAGCACGCAACAAGGGCCACTGAACAAAAGAAGCCATCGTGAGTGCTGCAGCGGCTTCACCTGGAGTGTTGCTACAAATGTCCAACAGCAAGCCCATGATAAAAGCCCAACACATGTTGCCAACACGATGAGAATCCAAAGGGAAATAAGCCAAAAACAGCACGTAGACCATAGGGGTGGCATAACTCAGCAAGTGGATGTGGTTGCACACCAACACTTGCAAGGCCAACAAACCCAGCATCTGCAACAACCGTTTGAAGAATGTTACTATCATGTCCTACTCCTTTGGTATATGATTCTGCAATGTATCAACCTCTATTCTCATCTCGTCGGCAATGACATTGACGTCACGCAGACGGGCAAAGTCCGTGCTCAACTGTATCTGCAACTGATAACTCAGACCATCCTCACTGTTCTGTACGCGATTGACCTTTCCCACAAAGATACCGGCAGGAAATACACTGCTGAAACCACTAGTCTCTACCACATCGCCCTTTTTGATGCGAGCATGACGAGGTATATCGTCTATTATGGCACGCAAGGGACTTCCGCCCTTCCATTTCAGATAACCGAAATACTCAGTATCACGCAGACGACAACTGATGCTGCTATGTGAATTTAATACAGGTAATACCAACGAAAAATGCTCGCTTACCATGTAGACAATGCCCACCACTCCGGTACCACAAACCACTCCCATCTCGGTACGGACACCATCGGAGAGTCCTCGATTGATGGTGATGAAATTGTTACGTTTACCCACCGAATTGTTGATGACTTGGGCAGGAATCATGTGGAGGCCCTCCACTTGTTCTGCCAGAGTCAACTCAGTCAGGGTGCTGTCATGCTTCAATTCGGCCAACTCATGGCGAAGCACATCCAGATTGTACTGAAGTACTTGATTCTCTCGAGTGAGTTCGCGATTGATCTCTCCCAACTGGATATAGGACAATACCTGTGCTTCCTTATCAAGCACATAACCCGCAGCAGTATTGGCCTGTGTAAACCAGACACTGCCCTGATACTGGTTAAAACGCAATAAGAGCACTAGGCTGACTCCCTCCAAGAGGAGGAAGACAATCCAGTGCGCCCATTGTCCTATTCTGTTGAAAAAGTCCTGCAACTTACATCAAGAATGAGAAGTTGTGGATATTCTTCAGTGCAATGCCGGTACCCTTAGCCACACTGTGCAAGGGATCATCGGCAATGTGGAAGGGAATGTTGATCTTGTCGGTGAGACGCTTGTCCAGACCGCGAAGAAGAGCACCACCACCCGTCAACCAGATACCGTTGCGTACAATATCGGCATACAATTCTGGGGGAGTCTCCTCCAGGGCACTCAGCACAGCAGTCTCGATCTTGGCAATTGTCTTCTCCAGACAGTGTGCAATCTCCTGGTAACATACAGGAACCTCCATGGGCAGTGCAGTGATACGGTTGGGGCCGTAAACCACATAATCCTCGGGAGCATCCTCGCCCAGATCGGTCAGAGCAGCACCAACATTGATCTTGATACGCTCGGCCATACGCTCACTGACCTTCATATTGTGCTGGCGGCTCATATATTCCTGGATGTCAGCAGTCAACTCATCACCAGCGATACGCAAGCTCTTGTCAGCCACGATACCACCCAACGAGATCACTGCAATCTCGGTGCTACCACCACCTATGTCCACAATCATGTTACCCTCGGGGGCAACTACATCCAAACCGATGCCGATGGCTGCAGCCATGGGCTCGTACACCAGGTAAACCTCACGGCCACCTGCATGTTCAGCGCTGTCACGTACAGCACGCAGCTCCACCTCGGTGCTACCACTGGGAACACCGATGACCATGCGCATGGTGGGAGTAAACAGACGACTGCCAGTGTGCACCATCTTGATAAGACCGCGCATCATCTTCTCGCAAGCGTCGAAGTCAGCGATCACACCATCACGCAAGGGACGTACGGTACGTATCTCGGAATGGGTCTTCTCGTACATCATTTTGGCCTTCTCTCCTACAGCAATCATGTTGTTGGAGCGACGGTCCAGGGCTACCACACTGGGCTCGTCCACCACAATCTTACCATCGCTGATAATGATAGTATTGGCGGTACCCAGGTCCATAGCGACCTCTTTATTCAATGAAAACCATCTCATACCTATATTGAAATCAAAATTGAATTACCCGTTCTTACTTTACAAAGTAGCTGTGAATAGCGGTGTCATAGTGACTGCTGGTTGCGAAAGCCTGACCTGCAAACCAACGACGCTGCTCCAAAGTGGTCTCGGCGCCCTGCTTTTCCAGGATCTCGAGCAGAGGCTGGTACTCAGCCTTGCTAGGAACGATGACAACATCCTTGAAGTTCTTTGCTCCAGCACGAATCAGTGAGATACCACCTATATCGATCTTCTCGATGATGTCAGCCTCGCTTGCACCACTAGCAACGGTCTGCTCGAAGGGATACAAGTCCACGATCACCAGGTCAATCTCAGGAATCTCGTACTGCTCCATCTGCTGCTGGTCACCCTCGAGGTCACGACGACCAAGGATACCACCGAAGATTTTGGGATGCAGGGTCTTGACACGACCACCCAGAATGCTGGGATAAGAAGTCACCTCCTCTACCTTCTGGCAGGGAATACCCAGTGACTCGATAAACGCCTGTGTGCCACCAGTGCTCAGGAGCTGTACGCCCTCCTCGTGCAACTTGCGCAGAATTACATCCAGTCCATCCTTGTGGAACACACTTACCAATGCTCTCTTTATACGCTTTGTTTCAGCCATATTTATTGCTTATTTTAGATTGATTCTCCGTTTGAAAGTGCAAAATTACACAATTTCCCCCATACGCGCGTAATTTTAGGCACAGAAATTGCAAAAATTATGCTATCAAAACAAATTAGGCCCCCATGGAAGAACTCCACAGGGGCCAATTTGACGCTATTTCGTGTGCTTACTCAGCAGATTCTTCTGCCTCGGCACAACGAACATTCTTGAATTCCCAAGTAGCTGCAACAGCATCTGTGCTGATATAGCGGAAAGCAACAACTACGTTGGGCTGACCTGCAAAGGCTGACAAGTCAAGAACCTGGTCGGTGAAGTCCCAGCTAGAACCATCGGGACGCTCTGCCTGCAACTGGTCTGTGACCTCGGTCCAAGTGGCAGATGCCTGGTTGCCCCGACCTGCGTAGTCAGTGCTTACATACACCTTCAAATAGTCGGTGACAGGACTGCCTGCATACTTCTGTGCCTCTTGGAAAGTGAAGACTGGTTGCTTGGCCTTCTTCAGATTCATCTTGGGGCTAATTGCCCATGAGTCAGTAGCATAGTAAGTTCCACCCTTGTAAGCACTTGCCTTGATGCCATAGCTGGTGGTTGCACTCCACACATAAGACAAATCGCCGATAGAACCTACATGCTCGAAGCTCCAACCATAAGTGCCAAAGACGATGTCTGCATCTGTAGAGGCAATGTTGGTCAAGGGCTGATTCAGATAGTCCGACTTGGCGCTCCAACCATCAGCATCCAGTGTGAATACAACATCCGTCTCCTCGGCAGGACCGTCTACAATAACATTGATTGAGCCCTCCCTATAAAGTTCAATACCCAGATAGCCCTCGGTACCCTTCTTGTCGGCATATGCACCTGCAGAAGCATACTTTGAACCAAAGAGAATAACCTTTTCGCTATATACATTGGTGATGTCCCAAGTGCCGTCTCCGTTCTTGGTGACTGTCCACCAAGCCTGAGAAGCCTCATCCAAGTCGCCCAGATCGTCGGCATACTGGAAGGTGTTGTGACTATCATCCATATAGAGATACTCGCCAGTGGGGCCACTGATCAAGAAATGACCATCTTCTTTACTGAAAGTGTAGAGATGCTTCTTTGCATTGTCATTCACCTCGATAGCGGTGCTGTTGATGCGAGTAATCTCGCCAGGACAGCGCTCGGTGCCACTGAGGTAGATGTAGCCATAGGTGTAAGTTGTCTCAGTAGCAGCATTATTACTGTTGGCCAAAGCCTGATCCATGCCCTGAGGAATCAGCAAGTACTTACCATCCGTGACGCTGGTAGCAGGAACATAGGCAGGACCTGCTGCCAGAGAGTCCTGAGAGACCTTACAAGTGACAGTGATAGTGCTACCTGGAGTCATGCAATAGTACTGGGAAGCACCCACCAGGCTCTTCAAAATAGCAGGCACATACTCCTCGGGAGTGATGCCCTTGCGGAAGTATTTCAACTCACCCACACTCTGCAGAGCGTCGTAAGTAGCATAGTCGTCATCGGCAGAGAGGGCCAAAGCCTGATTGTCGGCATTGGCTGCAATGTCTTGATAATTAGCATCGGTCAAGACTACTGCCAGCGCATTGACCTGAGTGGGCTGCCACAAGTCCTTGTCCTCGCCGAAATTGTGTTCTGTATAGTCCTCGCAAGCAGTGAGTGCAAGGGCAGCCGTTGCTGCAAATACGATATTTCTTACTTTCATTGTTGCGTCTAGATTAGAAGTTAACTTTCAACTTGAGGCTGTAGGTACGGCCAAACTGGTAGTAAACATACACATTGTCGGCGCTGGCTGCAACACTTGATGTGCTGCTGTTGTAGGCCTTCGAGATGTACTGGTAGCCCAACAGGTTGTTGACCACTCCACTCAGCACGGCGTTCACGTTCTTGCCGATGTTGAAACGGTAGCTTGCATGCAGATCCACCTGGCTTGCGCTTGGAATCTTCCAAGGATCGGCTGGTTTGGTGGTTGTCCACTCGCCAGTGGTACTGTTCTTCTTGACGGTGATGTTGCTGCCACTCAGACTATAGTAGCTGTAGTTGCGACCATAGTAAGTCCAGCTGCCACCAAACTTGATGTCCTTGCCAATCTTGAAGTCTGCACCCAGAGCTGCTGTAGTCTGAGCCGAACCTCCCACACGGATGCCCTTCAAGTCGACGCGACCCTGGGCATGGTCATTGCTGAATGCCTCGACCAACTGGCCGTCAGCATCCACTGCCTGACTCTGTTCGTTGTAGACAAAGCCCTCGCCTATGCCGTCCCACTTCCAGTCACCCAGAGAGAGCATTCCCTTGATATCAAGCCACTTGACAGGAGTAATCTTACCCTCCAACTCGATACCCATGTGACGAGCACCCACACCAGTCATGTTCATGTAACCTGTCTCCTGATTGTTCAGAGTCAAGTACTTGGTCATGGTCTTGTCCATCCACTTGGTGAAGTAGCCATTCAACTTGACGCTGGCCCAACGGCAATGCCATCCATAACCTACCTCAAAGCTCAGGATCTTCTCGTTCTTGGCATCCTTGTTCAGATAGTTGCTGGTAGTGCTGTTCATGAAAGCGCCATTGAACTTGGGAGCACGGCTGATGTAGCCCAGGTTGACAAACACATTGTGATAGTCATTGATGTTGTAGTTAGCACCAGCCTTGATGTTTCCACCCAGATAGTTGCCCACGTTGCTCTTCTCGTGTTCCTTATCATAATAGAAGCGGTCACGCTTCCAATACGAGGTGTTGTTCAGAGCACCGTTGGCATAGGCACTCAGTCCGCCGATGTTGTACTCAGCCTGACCGAAGACGCCCTCCTGCACCACGAAACCACTGTAGTCACGATAGGCAATGTCGCCTACGCCCAACTTCTCGTATTTCCAAGCAGGATCGGCTGCCTTGTAGTTGTTGGCAGGCAACACACTACCGCGGTCAGTATCGTCCATAAAGTACTGGCCACCAAACAAATCAGTGATTCTAGTCGAGTGGTCACCACGATAATAACGGAAATCGAGACCACCATAGATGTCCCAATTGTCGTTGATGTGATTCTTGTAGGTCGAGAGCAAGCCTGTCCACAAGTGGTTGTTGATGCTGCGACACATGGCCAGATAAGAGCCCTCGTCGCTAGCAGCATTCTTGTCATACAGGGCATCGTAGTCGAAATAGCGGCCATCGGCAGTGCGGTTCTCGGTCTTTACAAAACCCTGGTAAGCACCATACATGTCACTGTATGAGCCTGCTCCGTGAGCCTCGGCAGTACCGCCACTACCACGACCGATACTCATGTACAGGGCAGTAGAGAGTGAGCTCTTCTCGTCGATGGTCCAGTCGTGATTCAGCGACAACTGAGGCTTGTGGTACTTGTTGCGCAAGTCGTTGTATTCCTCGCCATGCAGATAGCCAAAGAGGGGATTGAAACGGTAACCCTTGTCGCCATATTGCTGCTTGATGCGTGACCATTCGGAGATGGTGAGGGGACCATAATTGGCCGAACCATTACGTTGGCCGTGCTCCTGAATAGTACCAAATCCGGTGAAACTCAAGGTGTGAGCCTCATTGAACTTCTTGGCGATGCTGGCAAACCAGGTGTAACCTGTGTAGTCGGTACCCTGGACATAGCCATCACCCCAGTTGCGGCTGCCCAGCACGGTCATGCCCCAGCCTTTCTTGCTCATGCCGGTGCTTACGGTGAAGGTAACCTTGTTCATGCCATCGCTACCCATCTGGTACGATGCACTACCGCCACGCTTTTGCTCCAGCGTCTTGGTGATGATGTTGATGGTACCACCGACAGAGGGAGCACTAACCTTGGAAGCACCCAGACCACGCTGAGTCTGGACGATACGAGCTACATCGCTGATACCAGCCCAGTTACTCCAGTAGACGGTTCCATTCTCCATGTCATTCATGGGGACTCCATTGACCATGGTGGCCACATTGGTGTTGTCAAATCCACGCATGTAGATTTCCGAGTCACCCCAGCCACCACCTTGCTTGTTGGCGTGCACACCAGGGGTCTCCTTCAGCACCTCGACGAACTCCTGTCCGCCCATCTTCTCCTCGATATCCTCGGCGGTGATGTTGCTCACAGCCACGGGAGTCTTGCGGTCAAAGGCCATTGTGCCCTGGACGGTGACGCCCTCGAGCATCTTGTCATCAGGACTGATGGTCAGAGTGCCCATGTCACCCGACTTGGGAACACTGTAGTTGGTTTCTTTGAATCCGATGTAAGAAATGACGATTTCGCGATGCTGACGGGGATTACGCAAGGTAAATTCGCCCTCGGCATTGGTGGTGGCAACAGAATTCTTGTCACCCTTCACTCTCACCTGTGCACCTACCAGGGGATCGCCAAATTCGGCATCCACCAGTTTTCCCTTCACTGTAGTCTGGGCATAAGAGGCAAAGGCCATGCTCAATGCCATGACTGTCAGGAAGAAACGATGTTGTTTCTGCATAAGTTTTGTTGTTTTGGATTGATATATCGTGTACAAAATTACTGCTATTCGCCGACATTTGCAAAAAAATGTGGAACTCTTTTTCCGCAGCACAGATATTTCTTGACATGCACACAATCTAGGGTAAAAAGGGTACCTTCCGGCAGTACCCCTCCGAGAGAGTACATGTCCGAGGCCGAGAGAGTACTGTTTCGGGGCAAAAAGAGTACTCTTATGAGGCAAAAAGAGTACTCTCTCGGTGCCTTACATGTACTCTCTCGGATACCCCCGCTAACAGACACCCCCAGGAGTGGGTCCTGAGGGTGTTATTTTGTATGGGCAAGATGGTCTTATTTCAGTATTTTCTTGCCGTCTCGGATGTAGATGTGGCCAGGCATCATGCGGGTTACCCGACGTCCCATCAGGTCATAGACAGCCTCATCGCGGGAAGCTTTTTCGGTCAACTCGATATTCTCCACAGGTGTCACAGTGGCTGTCACGTCGGTGTAGGCCAGACTGCCGTTCTTTTCTGTGACGGTGAAATATCGGTCGCCGTCGATGTTGCCAATGTCCACGGTCTGTGCCTTGCCATTGCCCTTGTTGAAGATAATGTTGAAAGTATAACCTGCCTCGGCTATGTCAAAGCTGTGGTAGTACCAGGTCTGCCCGTCTATCTGCTTCATGTCTGTAATGGCCGTGCCAGGCCAACTGCCCATCAGGTTGCCCTTGCCGTCCCACGCATAGAAGTAGACAGGCGAGAAACCTGGATCACGCAGATAGACCGTAGCCTTATGAGGTTCAAAGGGCGTCACCACGTAACTATGACTCACGGTCTTGATGACCTTGCCTGCTGACAAAAGGCCCACGGTGAGAGTGCAACTCTCGCCTATGTGCAAGGTGCTGCCGCTGGTTATCGTCTTGTTAGTGGCTGTAGGGGTGCTGCCATCGGTAGTGTAGACCAATGTCGCGTCGCTATGGTCGCTGACGGCCAGGATGGTGACATCCAGAGCCTCGGCATACTTGCCACTGGGTACACTGATCCAGGGGGTGTTGCACGAGTTGCTCAACAGGTAGCGATAGCCTTGTCCGGTGATAATCTCGGTATAGTCTGCTGCCACCTCGCCTCCCATCTGGTTCCAGGTGGGATAATTGGCTTTGACGGTGGTCTTCTTTCCTACTACGCAGATGAGTCGGCCATTGGTGCCGGTAGTCATCAGATTGTAGTAATTCTGACTGGCATTCAATTGTTTGTACTCGCTGGTATTGGTGATGCCTGCCAACTGACGTGCCTCGATCATCTGCTTAATCTCATACTTGCAATCCTGCCAGTGCTTCAGAAACACACAGGGAGTGCCAGGCATGGCCATCAGGAAGGCGTTGGCTTGCAAGGTGTCTGCCTTGATGGGGTCTTGCTCTGCGCCACTTCGGCGCTCAGTGTCATGATTCTCGACAAAGGTGACAGCATACTGTTTGAAAGCATCATCCTTGAGCACCATATCTGTGCTTCCCAGGTTGCTCCAGTTACCATTATTTATCGCGTCGCGCACGCGATAGCGAAATTGGAAGTCAAAAGCACCGCTTTGGGGAACACCATTTACCTCGGTACCACTGATCCAGCTACGAATAGCTGAGGTTCCATCCCAATACTCACCTACGCTGAATTGGGGTTTGACGGTGTTGTTGTAATCCGCAGTGAAACTTGCACGGTATCCCTTTACCATGTCATAACGGAATCCCGTGTAGCCCAAGTCCTCGAGCAAGAAACGGAGATAGGCCTTGATGTTGGCATTGACATTCTGACTCTTGTGGTCCAAGTCGCGGCAACCACTCCAGTCCTCTCCTGTGTCATTGTTACTACTGATAGAGATTCCCTGTCCGTTGGCCCAAGCCTTAGTCTTGCCACCATCATCATCGGTACAAATGTCGGTAGGCAACATCTGATAGGTGACGCCCTGATAGGTCTCGGCAGGATAGTCGACCCACGATCCTCCAGCACCCAGGTTGTTGCGATGATTGATGACGACATCGGCAATGGTGCCTATGCCTTTCTGCTTAAAGGTCTTTATCATCTGCCGCAACTGTGCCTCACTGCCAAAGGAACTGTCATGGCGGAAGTAATACTGAGGGGTATAGCCCATGTTATTACCCGAACCGCAATAGCCACTTTGGGGTATCCACACAAGAGAAAAGTATTGGCTCAACTCATCGGCTTGTCCCTCGAGATAGCTCCACTGAGTATCGGTATAACTGTCCCAATAGAAACCTTGCAGCATGACGCCACCATAGTTGGCGGGCCAACCTTGTGCACCTAGGCGCAGCGAGGCTGCCAGGACAAGTGTAAAAGTCAGGAAGATATTACGTAATTTCATAGTTTCACCTTATTTTGGTTACAAAGTTAGTGCTTTGGCATGAAATACTGAAAACACAAGGTCAATAAACGCGACAAGGGCCTTGCAAACGATTGCAAGCCCCCTGTCTATATTGTTGTTTTATCTTACTCTACGGTGCAATAGATATTGTCACTGCCCTTGCGAGTGGGATACAACTTCACGGTGTTACCAGCCACATTCAGGTTGTCGCCATTGCCAACCAACTTGTCCAGTGTGCCACCCAGGTTGAGAGCCCAATCTGCATTGACGCGGAACTTCCAACCAGCAGCAGTAACACCTGCATTGGTAGCCTCGAAACAGTAATCGGTAGCGTTCCATGTCATGTCGACATCGCCACCCCAACCGTTGAAGTCGCCGATGATACCCATCTTGTTAACCTCAGTTGCACTGATGGTTCCCTCGGCCAGATTTACCTCGAAGTAGTAGACACTCTCGCCACCACTTACTCCGATGTTGCCACCGCAGTCAGTAGCAGCGCCATTGAATGAGGTGAAGTGACCAGCATTGATCTCGGTACCCCAGTCACCAGGAGTCTTCTGGAACTTGAACTGGTTGCCCCAGCCATTGGGATCAGCGCAGTAGATGTAACCGGTGTAGACACCGTCGAAGCTGGGAGACTCCAACTTCTGCTCGGCATTGGTCCATCCGTCAGTAGCACCGATGAAATAGATGAACTGAGGGAACTCCAGTTTGGTGATGGTATAGGTGTAGTCCATCATGTTGATGGTCATCTTGTACATACCAGCCTCGGCAATCTTACCAGCGTTAGCACCTGCATTGACCAAGGTTCCGCTCATGCTGTCATCACCATCAACAACCACACCAACTACGCCGTCGGCCCAGATGTTGCCAGCGTCAACATTTGACTGAGGAATAATCTTCCAGTACTTGTTCTCGCCATCAGTAGTAAAGGTGATAGAGAACTCGCTGTCCTCGTACACATCCTTGCCGCTATGCTTGAACTTAACCATGTGGTCGGCATCCCAACCTATCATGTCACCCACCAGATAGTAAGCGCTCTCGATGACAGGAGCCTCGGGAGTTGCCTTGATGACAAACTCATTGGAACGCTCCAGCACAGTTGTGCCATTCTTGTCGACATAGGCCAGCAACATGGCCTTCATCTCACGCTCTACAGGGCGCTTGCCAAACAGGGTCTCGATAGCACTCTGCAGTTCTGAAGCCTGGATGTAACCCTCGGTAGTGGGGGCATAGCTGAGGATAGAGCCATTCTCGCCAATAATACGCAGTTCGTACTTGGTGGTAGTGCCCTCGGGAGCAACCATGACGGGGCTGTAGACCTGTACCAGAGCACTGTCTGCCTGAGCCAAATCTGTAGCAGCAACCTCCTGCACGGTCAGAGTTGCCTTCTCGGGAACTTCAGGGTCGGTGTGCTGAGGGTCAGCCCAATCGGTATAGTCGTCGGTGCAGGCAGTCATTCCGACTGCCAGCGCCAATGCTAGAAATATATTCTTTTTCATTTTCTTACTCTGTTTTTAGGTTTACTGCAGGATGAAGTGATAGTAACGAGTGATATCGTTGTAGATCACCAGGTAAGTACCAGCAGCAGGATAGATGTTTTCTCCATTGTTTGCGCCATAGCCATGGATATCAGTGCCATTGATGGTTACAGGGCCACCGGTGTTGTAGTCCCATGAACCAGCTTCCTTGAACTTGATGCCCTGACTGCCATCCAAGGTGACAGTGGTGTACCAGTCGTGGTTCTTGGCACCATCGAAGGTGTGAACGGGAGTCATCTCGGTATCACCCCAACCATTGAAGTCGCCAGATACGCACATTGCAGCGAATTCACGAACCTCACCAGTGTACTCGACAACATCGAGTTTGTCGGTGGCAGTGTTCAAGTTGACAGTGTAATAACCTGCTGCAGGAACAGTGATATTGGCAGAACCGCCATCGTTCTTGACAAATGTACCGAAGGCATCGCCCTGGCCCCACTGGTCGTCCCAGCTAGAGGTGGTCTTCTTCAACTTGAAGCCATTGCCTGCCAGATAACCCGTCCAGGTGATTTCACCCTGACCGGTCTTTGCATCGTAGGTGTAGTCCTGAACAATCTGCATAGGCAGACTGCTGCTAGGCACTGCATCGCCCCACTTACCATCAGCGATATCACCACCGATGAGGTACCAGAGTTCTATTGCAGCGTCCTTCAGCTCTACGTACTGAGGCTTGACATTCAGTTGAATAACATTACTGTAGCAAGTACCGAACTCGCCACCAGCCTTGGGCAGAGAAGCCATCAGGCGGATGTAGACGAGCTGATTAGCAGGAATCTCTTCCTCGCTAGTCCAACCAGCCAACTTCTCAACGGCCAAGTTCAGCAGAGATGCAGAAGCACCGATGTGCACATTGGTGAAGGACTCGTCCAGGGTTGCATAATTGGCAACAGTAGCTCCACTCTCGTCTGCCTCTGCCTCGGCCAAAGAGGTGGTCCACTCGTTGGTGAGAGAACACTGCACTCGATAGATAACGGGAGCCGTGTATCCATAATCAGGCTGGGAAGTGGTCAGATTGATGGTTCCACTATTAGCAAGGTCAACCAGTGAGGTTGTGTATGAAGGCTCGTTGAGGACGAAACTCTCTGGCTGCACAAAAGTAGGATTGGAGTCGTTGTCGTCCGAGCAAGCAGTAAGCACGCACAGGCCGCTCAGGAGCAGCAAGGCTGAATATATATACTTTTTCATTGCTTATACCTTATTATATATTAATAACCGGGATTCTGAACCAGGTTGCTGTTGGCATCCAGGTCAGTAGAGGGGATAGCAAAGATGTTGAGATCGGCACTGAAGTTCGTACCATTCTCTGCGCCACCCTTCCAGTCCCATTTGTAGTCACTGTGACCACCATAGAATCCGAAACGAACCAGGTCGCTACGACGACGGCCCTCGTAGTAGAACTCACGGCTCCACTCGTCACAGATTTCATCCAGGCTGATGTTGACGCGAGTTGAAGCACCTGCACGAGCACGCAGCACGTTGATAGCATCTACTGCCTCCTTGGGTGCATTGGTAGTGCCAGCCTGGCGAGTCAAAGCCTCAGCATAGGTCAGATAAGCCTCTGCCTTACGCATCAGGAAATAGTCGGCGTCGGGGAACTGAGCATTCTTGGCATCAGCACCAGTGCTGTAGAAGTTCAGGAACTTGGTGACAGCATAACCGCTGGTAAATGTGTTAGCATCCTCGACATGCAGAGTGTGACCTGCACTCCAGAAGCAGGCACGATCGTCACCGGCAGCAGCCAGGATCTCATCAGTCTCTGCACCCTCGGGGCAGTCGCCGTTGGGGAAGAACTTGTCGATCAACTGCTTGCGAGCACGGTTACCACCCCATACCTCGCTAGTGCCATTGGTCTTGCCATTGTAGCGAGACATATCACTATTATAAGTACTTGCAATCAAGAAGAGGCTGGTACCCCAAGATGTGGTAGAAACACCATCACAGATTACAGGCAGAATACCCTCGTAGGCAGCATCGGTCTCGCCATTGTCACCCATAAAGAGCTTCTGGTAAGCGCTCCAGGTGTAACCATTCTTGTCCGTAGCGCTGGCGGTACAAATCTTATAATCGCTGTCCATAACTTTCTTGGCATACTCGGCAGCCTTGTCATAAGCCTTCACCTTGCCATTGGTGTAAACCTCGGCATTCAGGTACAGACGTGAGAGCAGCAACCAAGCAGCAGCCTTATCGGCACGGCCATAACCCTTGTCGGTGCTCTTCTTGGCCTTAGCCTCACTCATGCCAGCCTCGGCATTCAGCAACTCTTCCTCGACCCACTTGTACAGGTCGGCACGCGCAATCTGCTGAGAGAGCTCGGAACTGATGCGAGTCACAAAGGGAACATTGCCGAAACAGTCCATCAACTGGAAATAGTACATAGCACGCAGGAAGCGCACCTCGGCCGTCATGGTTGCATCGTAATCTGAGAATTCTGCCAGATAACTATTGCACATGGTCACACCAAAGTACAGACGATAGTACCAACCCTTGAGCATGGGATGGCTGGCATTGTACTGATTGTAGTTGAATGCGGGAATACCCTCATCACCCCAAGCACAGATGCTCTCGTCGGTGGTCAACTCATTTGCATTGAACAGCTGACGAACAAAACCCGTGGTACCACCATCCAGTCCGTCGATATCACAGTCACCATTGGCACCACCGTTACCGGCGACAGCCATGTTGGCGTAACACTTATTGAAAATACCATTGACATCTGCCGTGGTGATGGTGCTGGGATCGATTGGAGTCACATCCAAGTCATTCACACAAGAGCTTACGCCCAGGCAGAGCAACAGAGCAGCGGCAGGAGCCAGTGCCTTAATATTTTGGAATTTCATATTACTCTGTTTTTATAATTAGAAGTTAAGACTTACACCGACCTGATAGGTACGAGGACGGGGGTACATGTTGTTGTCGATACCGCCGAACACCTCGGGATCGAGGCCATTGTACTTGGTCACTGTGAATACATTGCTTACGCTGGCAAAGATGCGGCCACTGATCTTGTGACGAGTCCAGCTGGGGAACGAATAACCCAGGGTGATGTTGTCACACTTCAGGAAGCTTGCGTTGTGGATAAAGTAATCTGACAAGGCGTTGTCCCAGGTCTTCCATGACTTAGGAAGCTCATAGGTGGGACGGTTGGACAGATAAGCCAGAGAACTATCATATACAGTAGAGACGTTGCTCCATCCTGCCTCGGTGTCGTTGTAGACGTAGTTGCCAACAGAAGCACGCAGGTTGAAGCCCAGATCCCAGTTCTTGTAACGAAGCTTAGAGCTCAGACCAAACATCCAAGGAGCATTGGGGCTCTTGTAGAAGTACTTGTCGCTCTCGTTGATGATGCCATTGCCATCACGGTCCACATAAGCACCCTCGATGGGCTGGCCGTCATCGCCATACACCTGCTGATAGATATAGAAACTGCTGGGAGCATGACCCTTGGCGTGTGCCTGGCAGAAGCCACCGGTACCAGCGCTGATACCACCAGTGGCAACGGGAGTACCATCGCTGTTGACTGTGATATCGGTAATCTCGCTGTGGTTATAGGTTGCATTGAAACCGAGGTCCCAAGTCCAGTTCTTCTTATCCACTGCGGTGTAACCAATCTGCAACTCCACACCCTTGTTCTCCATAGAACCGATGTTACCAGTCATCATGTTGCGGAAGTTGCTACCTGCTGACACATAAACGGTGTTCAACAAATCTGTGGTACGCTTCAGGTAGAAGTCGACGCTTGCTGTCAAGCGGTTGTTCCACAGACCCAGATCCAGAGCAGCATTGTAGGTGGTAGTGGTCTCCCAAGTCAGGTCGGGGTTGTAGACATTGGGACGATACAGAGTGCCGTCACCAGCCAAAGGATACTTGCTGTCATTGGTAGTACCTACATTATAGGTAGGCATGTAGTACCAGTCGCTGATACCCTCCTGCTGACCGGTCTGACCATAACCCAGACGAAGCTTCAACTGGCTTACGTTGCTGCAGTTCTGCATAAACTTCTCCTCGTTGATGCGCCAAGCCAAAGCTGCACTGGGGAAGGTGCCCCAACGATGATCCTTGTGGAAACGGCTAGAACCATCACGACGTACGGTGACTGTTGCCGAGTAGCGACCCAGCAAGGTATAGTTGGTACGGCCGAAGAATGATACCAGATAGTTCTCACCGGCACCGGGAACGGTTGTCCAGTTGGTGTAATGAGTACCTGCCAGGCTGTTGCCATTGGCGTCAACACCCAGATAAGTGAGGGGATACAGACCGCCCTCGTCCTGAGCAGTCTCGTTGTGGAAGTGCTGCCACTCGTAACCTGCCATCACGTTGAAGTCGTGCTTCTCCTTCCAGTTGTGGCCATACTGAGCATAAGTATTGGCCTGCAAGTTGTACTTCTCCTTGCTGTACCAGCCCTGATAACCATAATAGTAGTTGTTGGGAGACATGGGAGACTCGAGCACATCGCTCTTGCCCTTGCTATAGTCTGCGCCCAAGTTGGCGTGCAAGTGCAGATCCTCGAACTTGTGAATGGCATAGTCAAACTCGGCATTGCCGACAAACTGCTTAGCAGCACCCAGGTCGCGACGCAGGTCGAGCATAGCAACGGGGTTCTTGGTACCATTGCTGTTCAAGCCCTGGAGCCCCTCGCGGCTGTCGGAATAGTTAGAGGCCTGAGCCCATGCCCAGTAGCCACCGAACGAATCAAAGCCAGGAGCCTTGACAGGAACAGTGGGATTCATGGCAACAGCAGTGCCGACTACGGCAGTGTTGGCCAGGGTGCGCTCGTTGTAGAGGAACTTACCATTCAGGTTGATCTTCAAGTGGTCGTTGGCCAAAGAGGGATTCAAACTAACACCCACGTTGGTGCGCTTGTTCTCACTGGTCTTGATGGTACCACGGATACCTGCATAACCCAGGCTGACACGATAAGGCATGTGCTTCAGACCGCCCTGCAGTGTGATGTTGTGCTCGGTGCTGACACCATTGCGATATACCTCATCTTGCCAGTCGGTGTTTGCATCACCGAGCCAGCCCTTCTGGGTCAGTTCGTCATAGGTGTTCTGTCCATAATAGTTCTTGATGAAATCGCGATACTCATCGCCAGTCATCACATCCATCTTCTGGGACAGAGTAGACACGCTGACATTGCCGGTATAGCCGACCTTCACCTTGCTGCCAGCCTTACCCTTCTTGGTGGTGATGATGATGACACCATTCGAACCACGACTACCGTAGATAGCAGTTGCAGAAGCATCCTTCAGCACCGAGAAGCTCTCGATATCTGCAGGATTGACCAGTGCCAAGGGGTTGCTGACGCCCTGAACGCCATTGTTGTCGAGGGCCAGACCGTCGATTACAATCAGAGGATCGCTAGAGGCGTTCAGTGAAGCACCGCCACGCACACGGATGGTAGCACCAGCACCGGGCTCACCACCATTGTTGATGACGCTGACACCGGCAATCTTACCCTGCATCAGGTCCTGGGCGCTGGTAACAAAGCCCTTGTTTTCCTCATCGGGCTTCACCACTGCGACACTACCGGTCAGGTCACTCTTCTTGGCGGTACCATAACCGATGACCACGGCCTCTTGCAACATCTTTGCATCCTCGGACATAGTGACCACCACACTGGGAGCAGCTGTCACTTCCTTGGCATTGAAGCCGATGTAACTAATCACCAAGGTGGCACCCTTGGCACAACTCAACTGGAATTTTCCGTTGAAGTCAGTGACCGCGGCATTGCCCTTTCCCTTGATGGCCACATTGGCACCAGGCAGGGGTTCGCCCAGGTCATCTTTAACAAGTCCCTTGACCGTAATCTGGGCAAAGGCACTCACTGACAAGAACAGCCCCAAGAACAGGGCCAGAACCTTAGGAGAGATTCCTAAATTTGCTTGTTTCATGATGTTAAATTAATTTGTTATAAAAGTTAGTTCTATCAGATTTTGGTTATTCTGGGTATAAACCACGACAAATTTAATATTTATTAATTGTTTGGCAACAAAACATATAATATTTTCATATCATTTAGATATGCAATCGTTTGCAAATTGCACATTTTTTGTTAACTTTGCCCTCAAATAAGCCTTAATAACCATGATTACCATCAAAGATATAGCCCGCGAGCTGCATGTTGCGCCGAGCACCGTTTCCAGAGCCTTGCAGAACAATCCGGCCATCAGCAAGGACAAGCGGGAAAAGATACAACGATATGCTGCCGAGCACCACTACAAGCCCAATGCTGCTGCAGCGGCTTTGCGCGCTTCTCAGTCGGTGCGCAACAAACTGATAGGCGTGGTGTTACCCCAGTTCTCCCACTACTACTTTTCACGCATCCTCACCGCCATCGAGGAATGTTGCTCCGAACGTGACTACAATATCATAGCCATGCAAACAGGCGACACCTACGAGCGCGAGGTGAGAGCCATCCAGCAACTGCGACAGCAAGGTGTGGTGGGTATCATCATCAGCCAGGCGAGAGACACCGAACAGTATGATCATTTCCAAGCCGCCATAGACGAGGAAATCCCTCTGGTGTTCGTAGACAGAATCTGCACGGGCATCCGCACCAGCCGAGTGGTGGTGGACGATTACATGGCCGCCTTCACCGCCACCGAACACCTCATCCAGGGTGGTTGTCGCAAGATAGCTTTTCTGGGCACAACCATGCATCTCGAAATTTCCAAGAACCGATACAATGGTTACCGAGACGCCCTGCGCAAGCATCATCTGGAGATAGATGCCGACATCGTGCTGCAGTGTGACAACCGAGAGCAGGCCGAACAACTCACCCCCACCCTGATGGCTCGAGAAAATCGTCCCGATGGTTTCTTTGCCATCAACGACGACACTGCCCTGGGTGTACTATATACTTGCAAGCGAATGGGTTACCGGGTACCCGAGGACGTGTGTATCTGTGGATTTGCCGATGGCATCAGAGCACGCAGCTGTGAGCCTCAACTAACCACCGTGGAGCAACGTGGCGAACAGATAGGCAAAGAGGCCACCGAGGTGCTCTTTGATTCCATAGACGGCAACATCGCCCCTGGCAAGTTTGTCAGTCGCATCGTGAAGACCAAACTGGTAGTTCGAGGCACGACTCGATAATCCAAGCGCGACGAGCTGCAATGGCACGAAATAAAAAAAAGTTTGATTTTAGGTCTTCAGGTCTTCAAACGTTTTGTGGGTTTCAGGTGTATTCTTCCTTCTAAGGGTGCTATGGTGATGCCTATAAAGCATACTCGACATCCTCGATACGATAGGAGTATATTGTTCTAACATCCGGACAATATTGTTCAGTGTCACGTGACACTCAATCAACACCACACGTGACACGCAATCAAAAGACACGTGACACGCAATCACACGACAGCTGATACGATACTAGAAAATCACTCTCTAGCCAATTTATTGCCCAGTACCCACAAAACGTTTGAAGACCTGAAGACCTAAAATCAAACTTTTTAAAAAACTACTTTTCCTTGATAAACACAACTGACAGGGCACCGCAAACCAGCAATGCGCCAGCCACCACCAGCATCATGGGTTGCGAACTGCCCACTGCATGCAAGATGACACCACCCAACACGGCAGCAACTATCTGAGGCAGGCAGATGGTGCAATTGAACAGGCCCAGGTAGGTTCCCAGATTCTTCTTGCCAGCAAGAGCATTGGTGAAGAAGGTGAAGGGCAATGCCAGCATAGCAGCCCACGCAAAACCTACCAGGAAGAAGCTACCCCACAACAGGTATTGATTGTGGACATAATAGGTACTGATGAAACCCAGACCACCCAAGATCAGACTGACTGCATAGGCAAGACGAAGTGAACTGAAACGAGGGATAACCATCGCCCACAGCACACTGCCAACTGCCTGAATAGCAAATACTACGCCTACCCAGTTTCCTGCCTCTTGGTAACCCGGGCTGGCAGGGTCGGTAGTGCCCCAGCAGTTGTCGGCAATAGCGCCATTGGTATAGGTCCACATGTACATGAAGGCTGCCCAGCAGAAGAACTGAACCAAGCCCAGAGAGAAGAAGGTGTACCCCACACTCTGTCCATCGTGGGAAACAGGGCTCTCAGTCTCGTCCACCACAGCAGGTTCGGTCGTATTGTATTCGGCATACTCCTGAGGATTCCATTCCTTGACCTTCAACGTTGTGTAGAAAACACAGCCTATCAGGATGGCAGCTCCCACATAGAAACTGTAGATGACGCTGTCGGGAATCACGCCATTGGGCGCTACGTTGCTGATACCCAGATAGGTAAATACGTAGGGGAACAGGTAACCCACCAAGCTGCCTGCATTGCACAGGAAGGACTGGATGCTATAGGCTATGGCCTTCTGCTCATTGTTCACCATATCGCCCACCAGCATTTTGAAGGGCTGCATCGCCATATTGATGCTCGTATCCAGCAGCATCAGGGACAGTAAGCCAAAGAGCATAGTGCCACTCAGGCCCCACATAACCACCTGGGTGGTCAGGCCCAAACTTCCCGAATTGGGCAGCATCACCATCACGGCAATTGCCACGATAGCACCGATGAACAGGTAAGGGATGCGTCGGCCAAAGCGTGTCCAAGTGTTGTCACTGAACACGCCCACCAGAGGTTGCACCAACATACCCATGAGAGGGGGCAGTATCCAGAAGAAACTCAGGGTGTGAGGGTCGGCACCCAGGGTCGCAAAGATGCGACTGATATTGGCACTCTGCAGTGCATAGGCAATCTGCACGCCAAAGAAGCCGAAGGACAAGTTCCACAGGCTCCAGAACGAAAGATCGGGTTTACGCTTCATAGTATTTCACAATTCGTAATTCATAATTTATAATTAGGTGGGTGCGAGGTGTCATCTTCGTTAGAGTTCGAGGATGAGGCTCTCGCGAGGAGCCAGTTTGAGTGTACCTTGCAGACTCACGCTGCGACCGGTGGTGACGTCACGTCCCTGGCTGTGCGAACCGATGACCTCGGCATAGCGACTCATAGGGAGTTTGGCCTCCTTCGTTGTGCCATTCAGGATGACAAGGACGGTCTGCTTGGCACTCTGACGGGCATAGACATAGCAGCCATTGATGGGACAGAAATGCACCATTCCACCCTCGCTGACAGCAGTGGCAGTTTGTCGCCAGTGCAGCAATCGGCTCTCCCACTCGAACATGGCTTGTTGCTCGACCGTGCGACCCTCTCGGGTGAAGGCGTTGCGGGTATCATCCTTCCATCCTCCGGGGAAGTCCTTGCGCACATTGCCGTCTGTCACCTCCTTGGTACCATTCATCAGTATCTCTGTTCCATAGTAGATCTGGGGAATGCGACGGGTCGTGAGCAGCAGCGTCAGAGCCTGCTTGAGCATAGCGACATCCTGACCATTCTTGAGGAAACGGTCAGTATCATGATTCTCGATAAAGGTCATGACGTGGCTTGGATCGGCATAGAGGTAGTCGTAGACGAAGCTGTTGTAGATGCGATTCAAGCCGTTCCACCAGCCGTCGGTCTCCTCCGTAGCAGCTTGATTGATACGGTCATAGAAGGCAAAGTCCATCACGGTGGGCAGATAGCTCTCTATCTCGGCATTGGGACTGCCGGCTTGCCAACTGGCGGTGTAGGCAGGCTCGGTCACCCAGGTCTCTCCTACCACGTTGAAGTGGGGGTATTCCTCCCTCAACTCCTTCATCCAATCGGCCATTGCTTTGCGGTCGGCATAGGGATAGGTGTCCATGCGAATAGCATCGATGCCGGCTGTCTCTATCCACCACTTGGAGTTCTGGATGAGATAGCGCATCACATGGGGATTCTTCTGATTGAGGTCGGGCATAGAGGGTACAAACCATCCTTCGACGGTTTCCTTCATGTCTACTTTCGAGGCATAGGGATCAATTACGGGTGTGAGTTTGTAGCTGGTCTGGAGATACTGACTATCGGGCTGCAGATTAAACCAGTCCTTGCTGGGGCGATCCAGATTCCAGGGATGCTCGAGACCGGTGTGATTGAAAATCATGTCCATCACAAACTTCAGTCCATGCTGGTGGCACTCGTCGATCAACTGCTTGTATTCGGCATTTGTTCCAAAACGAGGATCCACACGGTAGTAATTGGTAGTGGCATAACCGTGGTAGGTCGACTGACGGTGACGGTCGGGTGAATTGTTCTCCAACACGGGTGTCACCCACAGGGCAGTTACGCCCAGTTCGTTGAAATAGTCCAAATGCTGGCGAATTCCCTCCAGGTCACCGCCATGGCGCAACGAGGGTTCCTGACGATTGACTGTATAGGGTCGCATGCCCTTGACGGGAGTTGTCTGACCCTTGCCACTAGCAAAGCGGTCGGGCATCAACATATAGAGCACGTCATGGGCATCGAAACTGGTTCGTGCCTCGGGTGCTTTTTCTCGATTACGCAATTCGTAATTGACAACCTTCTTCTTTTTTCCTTGCGTAAAAGTCAGTTGAAAAGTTCCTGCTTGAGCAGAACGGTTGACATCGAGGTAGAGGAGCAGGTAGTTCTTAGAGTCGAGTCGGACAACCTCCTTCAAGGCTACGCCTGCATAGTCCGAGAGAGCCACCTGAGCATCACCAATCTGAGGACCATAGACCATAATCTGCAGTTCGGTCTGCTTCATGCCTGTGTACCAAAACTCAGGCTCAACACGATTTACTTGCACACCTGGGGTTGCGCGTACCCCCAGTGTACTGAGAGCCAGGCTCAGTATCGTAAAGATCTTTCTCATAAGGCTTTAATACTAATTGCATAACCACCACCTGGGGCAGCAGTCAGTTTCAGTTTTGACTTGTTGGATACCTTCTTTTTCTGGATGGTATATATCATAGGATTGTTCTTGTAGTCGGCACCCTTGGCATCCTGATAGATGATGGCCTCGTATTGCTTGCCAGGAGTCAGGAAATCCAGGGAGAGGGTGCTCTGATGACCATTCTCGTCGCACTTGCAACCCACAAACCAATTCTGGGTACCCTTGGCACGACGAGCAATGGTGATATAGTCACCCACTTCGGCCTCCAAATAGCGGCTCTCGTCCCAGTCTACAGCAACGTCCTTGATGAACTGGAACGCGTCCATAAATCGCTCATAGTTCTGAGGCAGATCGGCTGCCATCTGCAAGGGGCTGTACATGGTAACATAGAGGGCCAACTGACCCACAAGGGTGGTATTGATCTGTCCGTGGCAGTTGGGAGTCCAGTCGTGGGGCTTGGTATAGAGCACACCAGGAGTATAGTCCATAGGGCCTCCTTGCAAACGAGTGAAGGGCAAGATGCAATTGTGGTCGGGATTGTTGCCGCCAAAGGCCTCGTACTCCATGCCCTTGGCACTCTCGTTGCCTATCAGGTTGGGATAAGTGCGGCACAGGCCGGTAGGGCGAACTGCCTCGTGACCATTGACCATGATGTGGTGCTTGGCCGCTTGACATACATTATATAAATAATGATTGACCATCCACTGACCATAGTGATGTTCGCCTCGGGGAACTATATATCCGACATAACCCGTCTTGACGCTGTTGTAACCATACTTGTTCATCAACTGGAACGCCTCCTCCATGTGACGTTCGTAATTACGTACGCTGGACGAAGTCTCATGGTGCATCATCAGACGGACACCCTTCTGATGGGCATAGTCATTGAGTCGTTTGATGTCAAAATCGGGATAAGGAGTGACGAAATCAAAGACATAGTCCTTCTGATGGCCATACCAGTCCTCCCAACCTTCGTTCCAACCTTCCACTAGCACCTGATCAAATCCGTGCTCTGCAGCAAAGTCGATGTAACGCATTACAGTATCGTTGTTGGCAGCATGATTGCCATGAGGGCGACACTTGCTGTAATCTGACTTGCCAAGATGGATAGAAGGCAGGTCATCCGTATAGCTCCACTGACTCTTGCCACTAATCATCTCCCACCATACGCCAACGTACTTGACAGGCTTGATCCAGCTGACATCGTCATAAGCACAGGGTTCATTGAGGTTGAGAATCAAGCGAGAGGCCAACACCTTACGAGCATCATCCACCACCATCACAGTGCGCCAAGGACTCTGGCAAGGTGTCTGCAGATAGCCCTTGTTCCCCTCGGCGTCTGGAGTCAGATGAGAGGTAAAAACGCCCTTTTCATCGTCATATTCTAGATGCATGCAAGCATAATCGACCAATGCAGCCTCGTGGATGTTGATATAGAGTCCCTCATCTGTCTTCATCTGCAGCGAGGTTTGCACACCGGTATCCGAGAAAACAGTCCAACAGCCATTGGCCTTGTGGGCCTCCACCACCTGCGGCTGCAACTTGCGTATCTCGCTCAGGCGACTAGTGCTCCAACTGTACTCTTGGGTGTCGTAGTCACCGGGGATCCACCAGGCTTTGTGGTCACCTGCCAAGGCGAACTGGGATTTCTCTTCCTTGATAGTAAAATACACCAGATTCTTCTGCTCGGGGAACTCATAACGGAAACCTAGGCCGTCATCATAGAGACGGAAACGAAGCACAATCTGGCGATCTGTCTTACTCTGATTCAGCGTGATAGCCAACTCATTGTAATGATTGCGGATACTAGACTCCTCGCCCCAAACGGGCTTCCAAGTTTCGTCGAACGTGCTACGCTCTGCCTTGGCTTGGGAAAATCCACCCATCAGGTCTTCGCCACCCTTGGACAACTGCAGACCGAGGGTGCTAGGCTTCACCACCGCTGTTTCTTTGTAAGAAAGGCTGTAAGTGGGAGTTCCCGCAGCTACATCAAATGTCAACTTCAAGTTGCCATCGGGGCTTGTCAACTGTTCGTCTGCCATGGCCACCATTGCCGATGAGAAAAGCAGCAAACTTGCAAAAATCCTCGTATTCATCGTATATTTTACTATTTTTATTATCAATTAACGCCAAGTGGATGCCTGCCGAGTAACATAATCCTCAGAACGACGCAGGATGACTGCACTCTGCTTGTTCACCTTCACCTTGCCTCCCCTGACAATACCCATGCCGTCTTGGTTTACCACACCATCACGAGCAACAACCACCCAATCACCTTCGGGAATCTCCTGAGTTATGGTTTTGCGATTGCTGTTGAGGACGACAATCTGAGAATCATTAATAATGTAACTCTCCGAATAAGCAATCACGTTGTTAGTCTTGACAGGCAAGAACTTGATGGGACGGTCATGTCTTACATACTTGCGCAATTGGATGAGGCCACGAATATAGTCAAAGACATCGCGATACTCTGCCTTCTGCGCCCAAGGGATTGTATTGATGCTATCGGGCGAATTGTAGCAGTTGTGAACTCCCTTACGATCACGCATTATCTCATCGCCACACCAGATGAAGGGTACGCCTGCCGAAGTCATGACAGCAGTATAAGCCAACTTCTGCAAACGGACACGTTCGGCCTTATCTGCCTTGGGAGCAGTTGCCTTGATGCGATCGGCAAGACACATATCATCGTGGCAACTGACATAGCTGATCATCTGAGAAGGCTGGGCAGCCCAAGCCTCATCACTGTAATTCACCTTCTGCATATCGATGTCACCTCGTTTGACAGCACCAGCCAAACCAAACTTTATACTCTCCTCGTTACCGGCCTTACCTATCAGGAAGGCGCCTTTCTCATCTCCATCCCAGGGACCTCGCAGACCATCACGCATCTCATCGCCAAAGGCAGCAATACCGGGCATCTGACCCACGTTGGCCTTCATTGCCAGACGATCGGAAGACAATGCGGGAGTAGCAGCAGCCCAACCCTCACCATAGATGATAATCGAGGGATCCACCGTGTTCAATGCCTCACGTATCTCATTCATAGTTTCGATGTCATGAATGCCCATCAAATCAAAGCGGAAACCGTCGATGTGGTATTCCTTAGCCCAATAGAGGACGCTTTCTACCATAAACTTACGCATCATGGGACGGTCGCTGGCAGTTTCATTGCCACAACCTGAGCCATTGGCTGCTGTTCTGTCGACATTCCAACGGAAGAAATAACCAGGAGCGGTGCGCTGGAAATTGCTGGAACCCAGGTCGAAAACATGATTATACACTACATCCATCACCACACGGATACCCGCCTTGTGCAGCGACTGTACCATCTGCTTAAACTCGCGAATACGAACCGAGGGGGCAGTAGGGTCTGTGCTGTAACTGCCTTCCGGCACATTATAGTTGACCGGGTCGTAACCCCAATTATACTGAGGCACATCCAAACGGGTTTCATCCACACTCCCATAGTCGTACGAGGGGAGTAAATGCACATGAGTCACGCCCAATTCCACCAGATGGTCAATACCGGTCTTCTGTCCCTGACAAGTGGTGCCATGCTCGGTCAGTGCCAGGTATTTTCCCCGATTACGGATACCACTCTCGGGATCGATACTGAAGTCACGATGATGCATCTCATAGATAATGGCATCACTCATCTGACGTCCGTCAAATTCTGGGCGCACATCATTCTCCCATCCTTCGGGATTAGTCTTCTGCATATCCACGATGGCTGCATATTTGCCATTGACACTCACAGCCTTGGCAAAAATGCCAGGAGTCTCTTCCTGCCACTTGCCATTCTTATCCTTGATACGGAAAGAGTAGTATGCTTCTTCCGTTGGAAAAACGGGGTGGCAAGTCCACCGGCCATACGTGCTGCGATGCATATTCACGCGAGTCTGGCGATCCATGTCTTCCCAACGGATGATAACCTCGGCCGCTGTTGCCTCGGGGCTCCACAAAGTAAAATACGCCCCATCTGAGGTTGGGGTCATCTCGTTGATGGGGCCAACAGGCACAGGCCACGATTCATAGTCCGTCTGAGTGGGATTCTGGGCCTTCAAGGCTACACTTTGGCTAATCACTAGGGTTGTCATCAGAATGGTCTTGAATAGTTTCATCTTACGAAATTGGTCTTCTTACATCACTAGATTTAGGCATTATGCCTACAAAATTACAAAATATCCCTGTCTCTCGCCACCTCTTCGTATTAAATAATACGGAAAGTGAGCGCAAACGATTGCATGTGGACTTTTTTCAGAGCGGGGGGTCGGTATAGGAAATACCCAACCATCAGACGGCAAACACAAAGCTCTTGGAAAAAGAAAAAACGACCACGAGTGGAAGCCTCGAAGCCGTCTTGTAATAAAACTCTCAAAAGAGTCTGTAGCGGGAAAGGGACTTGAACCCTTGACCTTCGGATTATGAATCCGACGCTCTAACCAGCTGAGCTATCCCGCCATCGCTGTTTTGCGAGTGCAAAGGTATATACTTTTTCCTTATCCACCAAGAAAAAAAGAAGTTTTTTTGCAAAATAGGTCAAATTTAGCTACCTTTGCACTTTGAATCACACGCGCACACATATGCGAATTATAAAGAAACTGGACATATTCATCTTGAAGGCTTTCTTGCTGCTGTTTGCAGCAACCTTCCTGGTATGTCTGTTTGTCTTCATGATGCAGTTTATGTGGCGTTATATCGAGGAGCTTATCGGCAAAGGACTCAGCACCGAAGTACTCATGCAATTCTTCTGGTACTCGGCACTCACACTGGTGCCCATGTCACTTCCTCTTGCTATCTTGCTGGCCTCGCTTATCACATTCGGCAATATGGGCGAGAAGTTGGAACTTCTGTCTATGAAATCGGCCGGCATCCCCTTGCTGCGTGTGCTGCAACCCATCTTTCTGTTTGTCATCTTAGTCAGCATCGGTAGTTTCTATTTCCAAAACAAGGTGGCACCCGAGGCAACAGGGAAACTGGGAGCATTGGTGTACTCGATGAAGCAAAAGTCGCCAGAATTGGAGATTCCCGAGGGCATCTTCTACAACGAAATACCCGGTTACAATCTGTTTGTCGAACACAAAGACCGCGAGACTGGCATGCTCTATGGAGTGATGATATACAACACTGTGGGCAGTTACGAGGACACCCAGATTGTATTAGCCGACTCGGCACGACTGCAGAGCACTGCCGACAAGATGTACCTGAAGCTGACCCTCTACAGCGGCGAGCGATTCCGTAACATGGACAGTCAGAGTGGACAGATGATGCGAGCTCAGGTGCCCTATATGCGAGAAACCTTTCACCAAGAGGTGGACTTGATACCTTTCAACTCAAACTTCGACGTGATGGACGCGTCTAACTTCTCTAGTTACGCGGCCACCAAGGACATCAAGGCCATCGAGACCGGCATCGATTCGCTGAACCAACGTATAGACAGTACCGGACATGCCATCTACGAGATGCAGTTGCAAGGAGCTATGGTGAGAGACTTGCCGGTGTCCAAACCCGACTCGACGAAACTTGCCAAAAGGGCAATGGCATCCGAACCCTTCGATTCGATATACATCCACATGGACGAGGGACTGCAAAAAAGTGCCATATCATCAGCTCTCAACCGTGTGCACCAACTGAAAAATGAGTACGATTTCCGAGCTCTGTATACCGACAGCGACAACCATATGCTGCGATTACACTGGGTGGAATGGAACAAGAAATTCACGCTCTCCGTCGCTTGTCTCATTTTCTTCTTCATTGGAGCGCCACTGGGCGCCATCATCCGCAAGGGCGGTTTGGGGGTGCCCGTCATCGTGTCGGTGCTCATCTTCATCTTCTACTATATCGTCAACGTGAGTGGCGAGAAAATGGCTAAATCCGGCCAGTGGGTCATTCCCTTTGGTATCTGGCTAAGCAGCATGGTTTTGGCCCCTATCGCAGCCTTCCTTACCATCAAGGCCAACCAAGACTCTGTGGTGTTCAACATCGAGGGATACCGCAATTTCTTCATGCGTTTGTTGGGATTGCGCACCACCCGAAAACTCAATCGCAAAGAGGTCATTATCAACGATCCGCAATACCCCGAGATGGTGGAGAAACTGCAACAATTACAGACCGACTGTTTGCAATATGTAGAGAAGAAGCATCTGGTGCGTATCCCCAATTATTCACTCATTTTCTTCCGCTACAACGAAGATACAGAGGTGGCCGAGATCAGCGACCGACTTGAGGCGCTGGTGGAAGAATTGCACAACAGCAAGGACACTCGTATCATCCAACTGCTCAACGCTCTGCCTATCTTGGTGCCCAATGCACACACCCGCCCATTCCACAATCCCAAGATAAATCTGGCCACTGGCATATTTTTCCCTTTGGGACTGTTTTTCTTCTTCCGAATTTGGCGCTATAGAATACGGCTACGTCGCGACATTGCCGAGATTCAGGAAATAAGCCAGCAAATCATAGAACGAATAAAAAATCATATAATCGCAAATGACTAAGACAACAATGAGCAACATAGCCGATGCTATCGAGGACTTCCGCCAAGGCAAGTTTGTGATTGTGGTCGACGATGAAGACCGCGGGAACGAAGGGGATTTCATCACCGCTGCCGAGATGATCACCCCCGAAAAGGTGAACTTCATGCTGCAGAATGGCCGCGGAGTACTCTGTGCTCCCATCACAATCTCCCGTGCCGAGGAACTTCAACTGCCCCACCAGGTGCAGGAAAACACCTCGATGCTGGGCACCCCCTTCACCGTGACAGTCGACCTGCTGGAGGGATGCACCACAGGTGTCAGCACACACGATCGCGCTGCTACCATCCGCGCCCTCGCTGACCCCAACCGCAAGCCTACCGACTTTGGACGTCCCGGCCACATCAATCCTCTCTATGCTCAGGATAAAGGCGTGCTTCGCCGCGCCGGACACACCGAAGCTGCCATCGATCTGGCACGCTTGGCAGGTTTGCAACCTGCCTCTGCTCTCATCGAAATCCTGAACGAAGACGGCACCATGGCCCGCATGCCCCAGCTGCAAGAAGTGGCCAAGAAACACAACATGCGCATCATCAGCATCAAGGACCTCATCGCCTACCGTTTGCAGCAGGAATCGCTGGTGGAAAAGGGTGTCGAGGCCGATATGCCCACAGCCTATGGCCACTTTCGTATCCTCCCCTTCCGCCAAAAGAGTAATGGACTGGAGCATGTGGCTCTATTCAAGGGCGAATGGGAAGAGGACGAGCCCGTGCTGGTGCGCATGCACAGCAGCTGCATGACAGGAGACATCTTTGGGAGCCGCCGTTGTGACTGTGGAGAACAGCTGCACCAAGCCATGCAACTCATCGAGAAGGAGGGAAAGGGTGTCATTGTCTACCTGAACCAAGAAGGACGAGGCATCGGCTTGATGAACAAGATTGCAGCCTACAAATTGCAAGAACAGGGCGATGACACAGTGGATGCCAACATCCATTTGGGCTTCCACCCCGGCGAGCGCGACTATGGTGTGGGTGCCCAGATTCTGCGAGACCTGGGTGTCAGCAAGATTCGCCTCATCAGCAACAACCCAGTCAAGAGAGTTGGACTGGAGGGATACGGACTGGAAATCGTGGACAATGTGCCCATCGTCATCGAGCCCAACGAATACAATCGCCGCTATCTGGAGACCAAACGTGTCCGCATGGGGCACAAACTGTAATCGAGAATAAACGACAAAAACAAATAAATTATGGAGAATGTACTTTCCGACAGACTTAATCGTCTGTCACCCAGCGCTACCCTGGCCATGAGCCAGCGCAGCAGTGAACTCAAAGCACAAGGCGTTGACGTTATCAACATGAGCGTGGGTGAACCCGATTTCAACACCCCCGACCACATCAAGGCAGCTGCCATCAAGGCAGTCGAGGATAACTGGAGTCGCTACAGTCCAGTTCCCGGTTATCCCGAACTGAAGAAGGCTATCGTCAACAAACTGAAAAATGAGAACGGACTGGAGTATGCTCCCAGCCAGATTCTGTGCTCAAACGGAGCCAAGCAGAGTGTCTGCAACACCATCATGGCGCTCGTGAACGCTGGCGATGAGGTTATCATACCCGCTCCTTACTGGGTAAGCTATCCCCAAATGGTGAAGTTGGCTGAAGGTGAACCCATATTTATCGAGGCTACCATCGAGCAGGACTTCAAGATCACTCCTGAGCAACTGGAGGCAGCTATCACTCCCAAGACTCGCGCCATCATCCTCTGCTCTCCCAGCAACCCCACAGGTTCAGTTTACACCAAAGCAGAGTTGGAGGGCCTGAAGAACGTATTGCTGAAACACGAGCGTGTAATCGTCATCGCAGATGAAATCTATGAGCACATCAACTACATCGGTGAGCACGCATCTATGGCACAGTTCGACGACATCAAGGATCGCGTTGTCATCATCAATGGCGTGTCCAAAGCATATGCCATGACCGGTTGGCGTATCGGTTTCATCGCTGCTCCCGATTGGATTGTCAAGGGCTGCAACAAGCTCCAGGGCCAATATACCAGCGGTCCATGCTCTGTTTCTCAGAAGGCAGCTGAAGCTGCTTTTGCCGGTGACCAGCAGTGTGTCGAGGATATGCGCCTTGCCTTCGAACGTCGCAAAAACCTCATCGTCAAGTTGGCCAAGGAGATTCCCGGCCTAGAGGTAAACATGCCTCAGGGCGCATTCTACCTTTTCCCCAAGTGTAGCAGTTTCTTCGGCAAGAAGGATGGCGACCGCGTCATTAACAACAGTACCGATCTGGCCATGTATCTGCTCGAGGTAGGTCATGTTGCCACAGTGGGCGGTGACGCCTTCGGTAGCCCCGAGTGCTTCCGCATGAGCTACGCCACTAGCGACGATAACATCGTTGAGGCTATGCGCCGCATTGCCGAGACTTTGGCTCGATTGAAGTAAAATGAAAAGACTCCTTATCATATGGATGTTGCTGTGCCCCATAACCATGGCGGCACAGCAACACAAATGGAAATGGCACAGGGTGGAGGTGAACTCTGCTCAGGATGCTACGCCCAACGAAAAGGCCCTTGCTGTCGTCAAGCCCTACAAGGCATCTGTAGACAGTGTTATGGCCCCCATCATTGGTAAATCCTTGGTGGGTATGAGTGCCAAACGCCCAGAAAGCCTACTCTCCAACTGGGCCGCAGACGTAATGGTCGAATTTAGCGATTTCCATGACGGCAAGCGTGCTGACATGGGGCTGGTCAACATCGGAGGACTGAGGAACAATATGCCCGAGGGTACTGTTCGACGAGGAGACATCATCCTCATCTCGCCCTTTCAGAACAAGTTGGCTCTACTCACCCTCAAAGGTAGAGACCTGATGGAACTATTCCGCAATATCGCTGCAGTCAAGGGAGAGGGTGTCAGTCATGAGGTTGCTCTAGTCGTCAGCAAAGAGGGAAAACTCATCAGTGCCCGGTTAAACGGCAAGAAAATCAAGAATAAAAAGATCTATCGCATCGCCACTCTGGATTATCTGGCCGAAGGCAATGACAAAATGTTTGCCTTGAAGAAGGCCGCCAACCTCTGGGTTAGTGACCTTTATACCAGAGATTGCATGATGATGAGTGTAGAACGAGCCGGAACCATTAACGCCTCCCTGGAGGGCAGAATCACCATACAATGAAGAATTTTCTCACATTCCTATTTTTGTGTCTGTCTATCCAAGCTGCTGCGCAACACCTTATCATCGTTCACACCAGCGACACGCACTCTTGCATAGAACCTGTCTCAAAACAAGACATCAACCCCAAACAAGCCGACAAGGCAGGGTTCGTCCGTCGTGCTACGCTCTTGCAGCAGATGAGAGAAGAGCATCCCAGCATGCTGCTTTTTGACTGCGGTGATTTCTCACAAGGCTCAGTTTACTACAATCTGTTCAAGGGAGAAGTTGAGGTAAAGCTGATGAACGAAATGCAATATGATGCTTGCACCATCGGTAACCACGAGTTTGACTTTGGACTAAAAAACATGGCTCGTCTCTTTCGCATGGCCAAATTCCCCATCGTTTGCAGCAACTATGATTTCACAGGTACACCTTGCGAAGGACTAGTCAAAGATTACATAATTATGGAACGCGCGGGCATGCGCGTGGGCGTATTTGGAATTTGCCCCCAACTAGAGGGCCTTGTAGCTAAAACAAACTATGGAGACGCCCAATTCCTAGACCCTGTAACATCTGGGCAGCGAGTTGTTGACAAACTGAGAAATGAGGAGCGTTGTGACATCGTGATCTGCTTGAGCCACTTAGGACTACTTGAGGGCAAATATGGTGACGCCGCATTTATTCAAGGGACTCGTGGCATCGACCTCGTGTTAGGCGGTCATAGCCATACCTACCTCAGTGAACCCAAGTATATGCCTAATGCAGATGGTGAGAAAGTACTCCTGGATCACCAAGGCAAAAATGGCCAATACCTGGGTGTGATAGAACTGGAGCAATAAAAAGAAAGCCCCGACCAACAGGTCGAGGCTATTTCTTTTTTGACTGTCAATCTATTAGAGAGAGATAGCACCGCTGGGACATGCATCAGCGCAAGTACCGCACTCAGTGCACTCGTCGGGGTTGATTGAATACTTGTCACCCTCAGAGATTGCACCTACGGGGCACTCATCGATACAGGTTCCACATGCTACACAGTCGTCACCAATTACGTAAGCCATAGTTGTAAAATTTAATAGTTACTTGTTAATTGCTTGGGACAAAGGTAATCAAAATTGATGAATAGGTGTACATCAAGAACGATTTTTTTTAGTTTCAGTCATCAATTTTAATGATTTAGGCAATAAAACAGGGGTATCTGACGTTTATATAAGATAGTATGCACACAAGAAAGTTCATTTTCATCCTACTCTCTCTGCTGGTTTTAGGAACCTCGCATTCCTATGCCCAGCCTCGAAAAGTGCAGAATCGTCCTTACATCGATATGAGACGACTGCACTGGGGATTCCTCTTTGGCTTTCAACTGCAAGACATGGAACTGAAAAACAACGGCTACGTTGATCCCGAAACTGGAGAACAATGGTATGCTGAAGTGGACAACTATAACCCAGGCTTCTCCGTTGGCGTCCTGGGGGAGATGAAGTTGAACAACTACATTGCCCTTCGACTGGCTCCCACAATGCACTTTGGTCAGAAACATGTCCTATTCCGTGAACAAGTCTCACAGCAAGACACTACCCAAAATATCAAGAGCACGTACATCTCTTTGCCTCTAGATGTAAAGTTTTCTGCACCACGATACAACAATTTCCGTCCCTACTTTATTGCCGGCGTAGCTCCCACCTGCGATCTTACAACCCGCAAACACAGAGCGTTATTAGTCAAGCCCATGGATTGCTTCGTGGAAGTCGGTATGGGATGTGACATGTATCTCGGTTTTTTCAAATTAATTCCAGAACTGAAATTCTCTTTTGGACTATTGGACATTATCAAAAAGAATCGAAAAGACCTGATCGACACATCGCTGATGAAATACACAAATGCTGTTGACGGAGGACGCGCAAAAATGATAACCCTCACACTCTATTTCGAGTGAAATGGAGAAAAAAGTCGGGTTTGAAGAAAAATTTAGTTCATCTTTGCGTCCTATTCTCAATTTATTTCGTACCTTTGCACTCGCTTTCCGCTTTAGGTCGCTGGCAGGATGTTTAGAGAGACCTGTTATGCCTCTAGTGTGATGGACAAACAATTTTATAACACCAAATCAAAAAATGGCAGATTTTATCAAAATTGCTGAGGAAGCATTTGCTACTGGCAAGAGCCACCCCAAATTCAAGGCAGGTGACACCATTACCGTAGCTTACAAGATCATCGAGGGTAACAAGGAACGTATTCAGCTCTATCGTGGCGTTTGCATCAAGATCAGCGGTCACGGTGACAAGAAGCGCTTCACCGTTCGCAAGATGTCAGGAACCGTGGGCGTAGAGCGTATCTTCCCCATCGAGAGCCCCAACATCGACAGCATCACCGTCAACAAGTACGGTAAGGTACGTCGCGCTAAGCTGTACTACCTGCGTAACCTGACTGGTAAGAAGGCTCGCATCGCCGAGAAGCGTGTGAAGATCGTTGCTGAGTAAGCGAAGCACTCCAAAGAAATCTATGGGCATCGAGACAACCTCTCGATGCCTTTTTTGTTGAAAATCAGCGCAACAAGTTTGGTTATTTGATAGATATTTCCTAACTTTGCAAAGACGCGGGTGCGCATTTACGCGATAGCGTACGCGAGAAAACACCCAAGTTTTTTATTTTCAGTAGGATAACTCGCGTTTTCGCACGTACGCGAGGAACTGGAGAAATGTCCTACACTTTTAGTCGCAAACAAAATCACTACAATATGAAGAGTAAAATCTTTTTTGTGGCAGCATCGGTAGCAATGCTGTTCACCGCATGTTCAGCACCCAAGAACATCACCTATTTCCAGGACATGCAACCTGGAATGTCTATCACACCTCAGAATCCCATTGAGATTAAATTGAAACCTAGCGATGAGGTAAACATCCTGGTCTCCACCCGTGACCAAGACCTTTCTCGTCTCTTTTCGAAGGGAGGAGGTGTTAGCGCTAACTCTGCGAGCAACAACACCATGAACAACATCAACTTTGGTAAAAACCAGAATGCAGCTTATGCTTATCGTCTTGACTCTAAAGGATTCATTGATTTCCCCGTTCTTGGCCCCATCCATGTCGAAGGAATGAACCGTGAGGAGTTGCAAGAATACATCAAAAACGAATTAATCAACCAGAATCTGGTAAAAGATCCCATCGTGACTGTAGAGTTTTCTAATCTCTATGTCATGATTCTCGGCGAAACAGGCTCGGGTAGAATTCCAATCGACAAGGACATGTTCACCATCCTCGACGCGATCTCACAAGCAGGAGACCTCAAGATTAGCGGTCAACGTGAGAACGTCAAGGTCATCCGTGAAAACTATGGCAAGCAAACTGCCTATGAGATTAACCTCTGCAAGGCCGACGAACTTTATGCCAGCCCTGTTTTCTACTTGCAGCAGAACGATGTTATCTACGTTGAGCCTAACGACAAAGTGAAGCGCACTAGTACCGAGTATGGCAGCAAGACTGTCAACTATACTTTCTGGACAGGTTTGCTTACTACCGCTCTGACCATCGGAACTCTCGTATACACAATTGCTGGTAAATAACTAGAAAAACTACACAAATCATGTTACCCGATAACAATATCAATTTTCAGGTCGGACAGCCCAAATCCACAAGCAGCAACTCGCTTAAGGCAACGGATGTACTGGTGATTCTCGTTTCACACTGGTATTGGTTCGTACTCTCAATTGGCCTTTGCTTTGCCATTGCTGAATATAGTATTCGCATCACACGACCTCAATATACCCGAGTTGCAGCCATCCTGATTAAACAAGAGGGCAAGAACGGCTCCCTGGATGAACAATCCATGGAGGCTCTCGGATTGAAATCCTTCTCTGCAGACGTAAACAACGAGGTATTTGCCCTGAAGTCACCCGTCATTATGGAAGAAGTTGTCAACCGCCTGAAACTGCAGTATCGTTATGATGTCGAGGGAGTATTTCATGCAGAGACTTTGTATGGCCCCACCCTGCCCATCAAAGTAGATATCCCCGAAGTTGCCGACAACGAGGAAGTTACCTTCACAGTCAAGTTCAACAAGGACGCCAGCTACGAAGTCACCAATATTGTTCGCAACGGAGTTCCTACCAACAAAGCCGTTGCTGGACATCTAGGCAAGACCTACAAGAGTGTGCTAGGTCCCTTCAAAATAAGCAAGACCGAAGCCTGGTATATGCCTGATCGCAACATCTACTTCACCCATGAGCGTCGCCAGTACACCCTGAACAATTACCTTTCCAAACTGCAGGTTGTTCCCAATGGTACGAACTCTACCATCATCAACCTCGCTTATGTAGACCTGCAACCCCAGCGTGCCGAGGAGATTTTGGCCACAGTCATCGCTGTGTACAACGAAAACTGGGTCAAAGACCGTAATCGTGTGTCTATCTCTACAGACAAGTTCATCAACGATCGTCTGCAGGTGATTGAGAAGGAACTGGGAAGTGTCGAGAATGACATCTCGGGCTACCGTTCTGCCAACTTGATTCCTGGTAGTTCGAACGATGTCGGTGCGGCCTACCTGAACAACGTAAACGAAGCAGAGCAACAGCTCACCCAGATCAACCAAGAGCTTTACCTCACCCGTTACGTCCGTCAATATCTGGCCAACGATGTAAACCGTTACCAACTGATTCCTGCTCATCAGGGTATCACCAATGCTAACATCAGCGGACTAATCAATGATTACAACACCAAACTGATGCGTCGCAATGGCCTCATCTCCACATCTTCTGCACAAAACCCCCTTGTGCAGGACCTCGATAACGAGTTGGATGTCCTGAGAAGTGCCTTGATCGGCAGTATCGACAACTACATCAACACCCTGAACGTACAGTCTACCACCACCCTTCGCGTCAAGGCAGTCAACACAGGCAAGGTTGCAGCATCACCCATTCAGAACAAATACTTGCTGAGCGTCGAACGTCAGCAGAAGGTCAAGGAGTCGCTCTACCTATTCTTGCTGCAGAAGCGTGAGGAGAACGAACTCTCTCAGGCCTTCATCGCCTACAACACCCGAGTAATCCAGCCCCCCACCGGCAGCAATGCCCCCTCATCACCCGTCAAGCGTAACTACTACTTGATCGCGCTACTGTTGGGCTTGGCCTTACCCGCAATACTGCTGTTGTTGCGAGAAGTTCTCAACTCCAGCATTCGTGGCCGCAAGGACATCGAGTCACTTACCATACCTTTCGTCGGCGAGATTCCCATGATCAATCCTCCCTCGAAGTTCAAGGTTCTCTGCAAAAATATCCGCCTTTTCTTCATGACCCCCAAACAGCGTCGTCGCCAAAAGGAGGACAAGACCTTGCACATCTTGGTCAAGGACAACAGCCGCAACGTCATCAACGAGGCATTCCGCGTCATCCGCACCAACCTCGAGTTCATGGCAGGACGTGGCGAGGGTGGTCGCACCATCATGCTCACCTCCTTCAACCCCAACTCAGGTAAGACCTTTGTGGTTTGTAACCTGGGCGTGGCGCTCAACATCAAGAAGAAACGCGTCTGCATGGTCGACCTCGATATGCGTAAGCGTTCTCTGTCAGCCTTTGTCGAGAAGCCCAAGTATGGACTGAGCGACTATCTGGGTGGCTACATCGAGGACTTCCACGACATTGTCATGGAGAGTCCAGAGTACCCAGGACTGAGCGTAATCCCCGTTGGAACCCTGCCTCCCAACCCCACCGAGTTGCTATTTGAACCCACACTCGAGAAACTGATAACCGAGTTGCGCAAGGAATACGACTACATCTTCCTTGACTGTCCTCCCGTCGAGGTCGTAGCAGATGCCAGCATCGTCTCACGCTATGCGGACATGACCCTGTTCATCATACGTGCCGAGGTACTGGAACGTGCAGCTCTGCCCGAACTGCAGCGTTACTACGACGAGCAGCGCCTGCCCAAGATGGCAACTATCCTGAATGGTACTACCGACGCATTCAGCCGCTACGGTTATCACCGTTACGGTTCTCGCTATGGTTATTCTTACGGTTACGGACACCACTATTCCGGTTACGCCGAGGAAGATTGAAACTAAAGATCAAAAACAACAGACATAAATATGGCTCAAAATAATCAAAAGACCATCCAAATCCAGTTCAAACTGCTGGACATTCAACAAGTACAGTTTGCAACCCTGACCAACGAATGGCCCGAGGGCGAACTGCAGATTTCCAACCAACTCCAGTTCAACAGCGACACCGACCGCCGCGTCGTCCGCTGCCTGGCAAACATCGAATTCAAGAAGAACGACATCACTCAGTTGATTCTCTCTGTTCAGAGCATATTTGAATTTGCAAAAGAATCCTGGAGTGCCATGTACCAGCTCAACACCGACGAGTGGGTTCTCCCCGTCGGTTTGGTGCATCATCTTGCAGACATCACCATTGGTGCTGCACGCGGAATGCTCGCCATCCGCACAGAGGAAGTTGGTTTCCCTCGCGTGTTACTGCCCCTGGTCCACCCCAGCCAGATCATCCAGAGCAACCTACGTCTGCGTCGCAGCAACCCTCAGGCTAGCCAACCTGTCACTCAGAACGGAGGAGAGGCATAAATCGTCTATGAAAAAGAGTACTTGTAAGAGGCAAAAAGAGTACTGTTTTTGGTCAAAAAGAGTACATGTTTTGCCCCGAAAGAGTACTCTTTTGGGGTCGTAAGAGTACTCTTTCCCGCAAACAGAGAAAATGATCAGCGTCATTATCCCCGTCTACAATGCCGACAAGTGGCTTAATCGCTGCATAGACAGCGTGTTAGCCCAGACATTGTCCGACTGGGAACTGATACTGATAGACGACGGAAGCACCGACGATTCTCCCATCATCTGCGACAAAAGAGCCTCCTCTGACGAGAGGATTCGTGTCATTCACCAAGAAAACCAAGGTGCCTCGCTTGCCCGACGAAACGGCATAACAGAGGCAAAAGGTGAGTACATTTCTTTTATTGATAGCGACGATTGGGTAGAACGGAATTATCTGGAAATCTTATACGGCGCACAAGTAGGCAAAAAGGTCAGGGTGTCCGCTTGTAATATCATCCGACATCATGAGGAGGAAGAATTCTGTATCTCTTCAGGTGCGTGCGAGCTCTTTGACGAAAAGCAATTACTAGAAAGATTCTTCAGATACGATTTTTGGGGATTTCCCGGTAAACTATACCACAAAAGCGTCTTTTCCGATGTTGAATTTCCCACATACACCATCAATGAAGACTACATGGTAATGGCCCAAATTTTCCATTTCGAGAAGGGAATAGCCAACATTTCTACACCGCTCTATCACTACATGCTGCACGAGGGCAGCCTCTCTAACACCACCCTGAGTCGCCGCATGTTCGACGAATACCACAACAAATTGTGGGTGCTGAACTTCTACGAGGACAACAACCCCACATACGCTCCACATGCTAAGGCCCAACTGGCAGAAACTTGCATCAAACTCTGCCGAGAGGTGTGCGAACAGAAAAAGAAGAAAGATTTCGCAGCAGAATACCAACTTGTAAGAGGTTTCCTGCAGAAAAATCTGTTTTCGCTCATGTTCAATAAACATCTTTTGGTTGGACTGAAAGCAATGGCCATCCGATATACCCTATGAAAAAACGAATCCTCTTTATTAACGGGCATCTGAATGCAGGCGGCGTAGAAAGGTCACTCGTGGACGTGCTTCGGCACCTCGATTACGAACATTTCGATGTAGAACTGATGCTGCTTGAAGATGGAGGGGACTATCTGAAAGAAATTCCAACAGAGGTAAACACACGCATCTATCACTTGAACGATGCCAGTGGTCCCTTGTTACAGTCACTCTGGAAGCTGTTACGAGAGGGTAAGTGGCAATTGTTCCTATTTCGGATTATCTCGACACTCTGCGCCTTAGGAGGAAACTGCTGGCTATCTCTAGCACGTCCCATCTTCCCCGAAGCGCGTCACACCTACGACGTTGTCATCGCCTATCGGCCAGAGAGGCCAACTTACTTCGCAGCACATCTGCTCAAGGGAAAGAAGAAAATATCATGGTGGCATCACGGAGAGGTAGACCTAACCACGGAACAAATCAGCGCCACTGCCAAGGCCTATGAATCGATTGACAAAATCGTGACTGTTTCAGAGCCTTGTGCTAGTATCATCAAGAAGGTTTTTCCACGTATTTCCGACAAAATCACCGTCATCCCAAACATGGTATGCGCTGATAACATCAAGGAAAAAGTACAGCAATACACAGTGACATTCCAAGCAGGTATCTGCAACATTGTTTCAGTTGGGCGACTATCTCCAGAAAAGAACATGAAACTATGTGTGGAAGCAGCCAACGCTTTAGCGGGAAACGGTTTTGAATTCCACTGGTACATAATTGGTGACGGTGCAGAAAAAGAGAACATCGCAAAGTTGATTGGGAAATATGCTCTCGAAGACAAGGTTACACTGACCGGAAACCAGATAAATCCTTATCCCTATATAGCAAAGGCAGACATTCTGGTTCACCCCTCGCTCGTGGAATCACAAGGCCTAACACCTCTCGAGGCCATGGCACTCGACACGCCTGTAATCGCAGTTAAGTCTGCTGGGGTACAAGAATACATCAGGCATGGCGAAAATGGAGTATTGGTCAATAATAATCCCGAGGACCTTGCTTCTGTCATTTTAAGACACAATCAAGTCCCAAAAACGGGATTGCCATATACTTTTTCACCCAAGAAAATAACTCATCAGGTTACAGGACTCCTTGGATAAAAGGCTATCATATATTGACCTAGCAAAAGGGCTCGCCATCATCCTTATGGTATTCGCCCACACCTACCCAGGAAAGGGGACAATCAATACATGGATTTTCTCGTTCCACATGCCGATTTTCTTCATAATCTGTGGCATACTACAGCAGAGAAGAGGCAAGTCCGACTGGAGGAAAAACATGGGCAAGAGAGTTTTTCAGTTGGGTTTTCCCTATTTAGTATGAATCCTATTGCATCCATCATAGCACGATACCGGAACTACAAGATTCGACATTTTGGAAGATTTCCAGAAGGACGGAAACTGCAGAAACTGAAAGGCATCCACAAGGGGCGTAGATGTTTCATCATCGGCAACGGACCAAGCCTAACAGCAGAAGACCTCACTCG
This sequence comes from Bacteroidaceae bacterium, assembly GCA_045600505.1. Classification (GTDB taxonomy): domain Bacteria; phylum Bacteroidota; class Bacteroidia; order Bacteroidales; family Bacteroidaceae; genus Physcousia. The sequence goes on along the minus strand of JAZRYA010000074.1, from coordinate 17,070 downwards.
AATACATGAAAACGGGGATATAAGTTTTGCATTCAACCGCATCTACAATATTTTCCCCCAGACAAAATGGCGCCCCACCTATTACATCTCACAAGATGAAAAGATGTTGGCAGGATGTGCGGATGAAGTCTCCAAGATTGATGCTCAGGGCAAATTCCTCCCAATCGAGATGAATTGGTACTATGGCATAAAAATACCTGGGGTCACTCCCTTTCATGTTATAAACCGAGAGATCGGCGAACTGCCTGATTTCAGCGAGGACATCTCAAAGGAGATTGTCAACAGCAAGACCGTCGCTTACACCGCCATCCAGATTGCTGTTTACATGGGAATACGTGAGATTTACCTCATCGGAACAGATCATCACTTCCACATCTCGATGAATGACAAGGGCGAAATCGTTGTTGACCCTACAGCAAAAGACTACTTCTGCGACAACTACAATGCCGACAAGGATAACCTCTACATCCCCAACACGGACAAGAGCACGCTGACTTTTGTTGCCGCAAAGCAATATGCAGACGCTCATGGTCTAAAGATATACAACACCACCCGAGGTGGCAAACTTGAGGTCTTTGAACGTAAGGATTTTGACACTCTATTCAAATAGCATGCCTTACAAAGCATTTACTCATTTTCATGTCTATACTTTGTTGATAGCCCTGTCCTTAGGACTTAAGACAATCCTATTGTACCTAGGCATGGGGCAATATATCTTTGTTGCATACTTGATTGCTGGATATGTCTTTATAGCAAGTACGATTACGTATTTGGCCTCATTACATCGTCACATACATCATTTCATACTGTGGCCAGTAATGTATCTATTACTACTCTTCAATCAGATTGAATTGTTCCTATATTTCAAGTTCCACAACTACATTACTGCCGATACGATAGGAATTTTTCTGGATACCAATCCGAACGAAGCAAAAGAATTTCTTGCATCATACGTTCCCTGGTGGAGCTTTTTAGGACTAATAATTCCTGCTTTCATCATATTTTTGTGTGAACAAGGGTGCAAGCTAAAGTTTGAATCCAAAATAGCCCAATGGATAGGTTGTTTCATATTTGCTGTCTCAGCACTGGCCTTTGTCCATAATCCTGCGCCTTTCAATTATGGGGACAACATCATGTCCACCTATATCTTCAAGCCTAGCGAACATGTAGACCTTACCAAACACCTTAGCCACCCACAGGTTATTGAAACTACTGATCAACATCCGCAAAATATCATTCTCATCATAGGTGAGTCTTTTGCAAGAAATCATTCTTCTCTCTATGGCTACGAGAAAAAAACGAATCCAGAACTAGAACGACTGGCCCAAGATTCCTCCTTGTACATATTCACCGATGTAACATCTCCCGCCCTAATTACCAAAGAATGTTTCAAATACATTCTAAACACCTTTACGGCAGACGAGGATAACGATACCACGAAATGGTACAATCAAACAACCATCATTGAGGCACTAAAAACAGTTGGATACAAAACTTACTGGGTGTCAAACCAAGAACGCGAGGGAGTGACAGCAGACAATCTTCCGGCAAGCTACTCGGCACTATGTGACAGTGTCTTTTTCAATGATAAGACTAAAACGAAATACGATGAGTTTCTGCTCTCATTTCAGTTACCGGAGACCGGGAACAAGAACCTTGTCATTTATCACATGATGGGACAACATCCAGCTTATCGTGAACGATACCCCAAAGAATTTGAGCATTTTCAGACAAAAGATTACCTATCACACCCAGAACATCAAAGAGACACTCGCGCCGCTTATGACAATGCTTGCCTATACAATGACCACATTGTAAGGAACCTAATTGAAAGATATGCTGACAAAGATGCTATTGTCCTTTATTTTTCTGATCATGGCTTTGACGTCTACGAATCAAATCCAAATCTCTGCGGCCATGCAAATGTCAACGACTCCGTTTCGCTCAAGATCGGGAAGGAAATCCCATTTGCTATATACATGAGCAACATTTGCAAAGAACTTCATCCAAAGATCCAAGTAGATACGCAGTCTCTTTCTAGAATGGAATTCTGCACTGACAGGATCATCTACATGGTGCTGGATATTTGTGGATACCAACTTACCGGTCAAGCAAGACTATGACAATCACGAAATATGAAGGCTATTGTCTGAGGGGCATCTGCATAATACTGATAGTCATGCATAATATGCTTCACTATCTAACAGAAGTAAAGGAGAATGAATTTACGTTCGTCCAAGAAAAATTGGATACGTTTATGGAACTTTTTTCCTCAAGTCCCATCACCAATACGATTTCTTTTGGGGGCTGGATAGGCTTTTCTGGATTCGTTTGGCTCAGTGGTTATGGATTAACTCTAAAATATAGTTCAAAAGTTGACACAAAGAGTTATATTCTATGTCATTATTTGAAACTCTTCATCCTGCTGCTACCAGCCTTTGTTTGTTTCTTGGTTTACGCTATGATACGATATGAATATCATATCATTGACTACATCTATTTTGCAATTGAGCAAGCATTACTCCTTAATATTCTAAACCCATGCGCTATTCAGCCTGGTGTTTTTTGGTATATTGGACTTGCTTTTCAACTGTACTTATGTTTTTTGATTCTAAGGAAAACTTCCAACCTTCAACTCGTTCTGATTGCCTGTATATGTATTGTGTTGTGCATCTTTTTGCCCAGTATGACAGAATATTTTCGCCACAACGCTGTTGGGTGGATGCCCGAGTTCGTCTTTGGAATCTACTTCGCCCGACATAAGGAGATAGACGTCAACAAGATTACAAGGTGTTTTTTTGCTGCGGGAGGCATGGCATTTGTTGCATTTTGTGCCCTTTCACACTATTCATTTATGTTCAGCGGAATAGCTTTTATCGTGTTCTTACTTGCTGTCAAGAACTGGTTCTGTAAATCCCAGTTCCTATCTACCATTGGACTTTATTCTGCCGCCATTTATGTTGTACACCCCATTATACGGCTCCCATGGCCCCAAACACGCATTTTCAGTCAATTACATCCAATTTTTGACACTATGCTTTTTTTGCTGATCAGCATATTGGTTGCTTTTGTTTATAACATAGTGTACACTCTGCTTAATACCAGATGCCAACAACTATGTCAAAAAGTGAACTGAAGTTAGGCATTATCCTGAACTACATCAATATGGGAATTGGAAATCTTATTCCGATTCTCTACACGCCCATTATGCTTGCCATCCTGGGACAACAGGAATATGGTCTGTACAAGCTATCTAGCAGCGTTACGAGCTATCTTGGTTTGATGTCTTTGGGATTGGGATCTGCAGTCACACGCTATCTCATAAAATCCCGGACACAAGAGGGAGAAGAGGCAGAGAGCAGAATGTTAGGCATGTTCCTCGTCATCTTCCGCATCATAGCTGTAATTAGCCTGATTATTGGCATAGTTCTTACACTCAGTCTGGATTACTGGTATGGGAACTCTCTCTCCCCCGAGGAATTGCACAAGATGCAAATCCTTGTCTTCATCATGGTGCTCAACATGGGCTTGTCCTTCTCTATGGCGCCATATATGTCCATCGTCACAGCCCGAGAGAAGTTTATATTTTACCAATGCATGAATATTGTGCTGACTTGCATCGGGCCTCTTCTCAATCTTGTAGCCCTCTTCCTCGGGTATGCCTCTATAGGAATGGCAACTGCCACCCTGGCACTGGCGATAGTGGTGCGCATTATATACTATTATTATATTAGATGCCGATTGGGGATTTGCCCGAAATACTCGCAGCTTCCTTTCGCCGACCTGAGAGAAATACATTTCTTTTCTTTCTGGATTTTCGTAGGAAGCGTTGTTGAGCAACTGTACAACGCAACCGACACATTGATGATTGGTGCCATCCCACGCCTGGCAACAACAGGAGTTGCCATATACTCCGTCGGATGTATTCTCAACAGCATCATCTTGAGTCTAACCACGGGCTTATCAGCCACCCTGGTTCCGAGAACCAACAAAATGGTATTCGAGGGAGCAAGTAACGAGCAACTGACAGATTTCTCTATACTGGTGGGACGTCTTCAGGGTTACGTGGTATCACTTTTGATAATAGGATTCATTCTCTTTGGTAGACCATTTATACACTTCTACGTTGGAGATTCCTACCAAGATGCCTACTGGGTGGCACTCTTTATCATCATCCCCAACATCATCCCTCTTGCTCAAAGCGTTTGCCTCAGCATTGTCGTTGCGAAGAACCAACACAAATTTCGTTCTTTGACCTACCTTGGTATTGCCCTGCTTAATGTTATTGGAACCTGGTTTGCCCTTCAACATTGGGGAATCAAGGGCGCAGCACTTGTCACCGGACTTGCGCTGATTGTGGGCAATGGCATCATTATGAACTGGTTCTACTGGAAAAGGACAGGTCTCGAGATTTTCCGTTTCTGGAAACAAGTCGGCAAGGTGTTTGCCGTTCCGTTTATACTAGGATGCATAACATACTTCATAGTGCAACAAGTTGATCTGCTGAATTTATGGATATTCTTGCTCAGTTGCATTTTGTTTGCCAGCGTGACATTCTATGCACAATGGCAGTTTATCATGAACGAATATGAAAGGCAACTAGTTGCTATCCCTATAAAGAAACTTAAAAAATCACTTTCTATATGAAAATCATCGGTATGATTCCTGCTCGTGGTGGTTCATCACGATTCAACAACAAGCCCATGGCGCTTATTTGTGGCAAACCTATGGTATACTGGGTGTGGAAACACTCTAAGGAAGTTCCCGTCTTCGACGAGGTGTATGTGGCAACAGACTCCGAGGAAATCAAAGAGACCGCGGAGGCCTTTGGCGCCAAAGTCATCATGACTAGCAAGGATTGCGAGACAGCAACCGAACGACTATGGGAGGTAAGCCACAAGGTGGATGCCGACTTGTATGTAATGGTCAATGGCGACGAGCCTCTGGTGATGGCAGAAGATATCGTAAAGTGCATCCCCGCAGAGATTCCCGCGGATGGATTCTATGTATCAAACCTGATGACAGACTTTCAGAACCCCGTGGAGGTGGTAGACCCCACGAACCTGAAGATTGTCACCAACAAGGATGGCATCTGCCTGTTCATCAGCCGTGCACCCATCCCATTCCCCAAAGGTGACATGAATTATGCCTACCAGAAATTCGTGGGAGTAGGAGCTTTCACCCACGAGGCGCTGGAATATTACCACAGCACTCCTCGCGGACCTGTGGAGAAAATCGAGGAAAATGACTCCTTCCGATTTATCGAAAACCGCAAAGATTGCTACTATATCAATGCTCATTGCAAAACGCTCTCTGTCGACACTCCTAAGGATCGAGTTGCCGTAGAGCAGTTTATGATTGAGCACAATCTAACTGAATAATGGGAAAAATCGCAGAAATTGGACGTAAGTGTCTGATGGACGAAGCAAAAGCCATCGAAGCACTTGTTCCCACCATCGACACCGACTTTGAAAAAGCTGTTGAACTGATATACAACTGCAAAGGTCGCGTCATCACTATCGGTGTGGGCAAATCTGGCCACATAGCAACAAAGATTGCTGCCACACTGGCTAGCACAGGAACTCCTGCATTCTACGTGAATGCATTGGATGCCTACCACGGAGACCTCGGCATGTTCTGCCCCGAAGATGTCGTGATTGCCATCAGCTACTCGGGCCATACATTCGAGTTGATGCGCATCGTCCCTTGCCTCTTGGAGCGAGGCATCCAGATAATCGGCATGAGCAGCAGCCATGAATCCTTGCTTGCCAAACAATGCGTATGTCATCTGAGCATTGCCGTCGAGCATGAGGCATGCCCCCTCAATCTTGCTCCCACATCTTCCACAACAGCTTCTCTTGCACTTGGCGATGCTCTGGCCTGCGCTCTGATAGAGAGAAGACAATTCCAAGCCTCGGACTTTGCCAAGTTCCATCCTGGTGGCAGTCTGGGCAAGCATCTCTCCAAGGTGTCTGATTATATGACCACGGAGAATCTCCCTATCGTCACACCGCAATCGAAAGTCGCAGACTCCATGATTGTGATAAGTGACGGTAAGCACGGCCTGGCCATTGTAGTGGAGAATGAGAAAGTGGCAGGAATAGTCACAGATGGCGATGTGCGACGCGCGATGCAACGCGACCAGACGCACTTCTTCAACCTGCGAGTTGAGGAAATCATGAATCGTCAGCCCAAGAGCGTTCTCCACACCGACCGGCTCTCTCAGGCTGAAAAGATCATGCAGAATCACAAGATATACGCACTGATTGTCGTGGACGAGGAAAATCGAGTGAAAGGCATCATCGACAGTATCAGTTGTCTATAGAAAAAAATAAAAGTTTTGATTTTAGGTCTTCAGCCCTTCACAGTTCCAGCAATACAGTAGAAAGTAGCGGAAATATTACGGGATGTTGACAATATGAACTGAAGTAAATTGATTTAAACAGAAAGGGATTTTGTTGAGTGTCACGTGTCACTCAATCAACACCACACGTGACACTCAATCGAAGGTCACGTGAGACGGAATCAAACATCACTTGACACCTTAGCAAAAAATTAGCAAACTCATCTTACCAGAAATGCTGAAGGGCTGAAGACCTAAAATCCACACTTTTTTTTAATTCGATATATTAAGCAACATGGGCTACAAGAAAAGAGTATTCATAGCCATTCAATATCTGGAACTAGGCGGGGCAGAACGAGCCTTGCTGGGACTATTGAATGCCTTTGACTACTCGAAATACGATGTGGACCTGTTTGTTTACAGGCATGGAGGAGAACTTTTCGACCAGATTCCCCAGCAGGTGAACCTTCTGCCAGAGTCTACCTCGTATGCCGCCATACTGAAACCCATCAAGGATATTGCACTGAGTCAACCCGCTATCGCTCTAGGAAGACTGCTAGCCAAACTGGATTATAGGAAGTATCCTCGGCAACAAAGTGGCGAGTACAAGGACGACATCCGCATCTACCACTGCATCGCCGAACGAGTGTGCAATCATCTGCCTAAGATCACTTCTAGCACGAAGTACGATCTTGCCATCAGTTTTCTCATCCCTCATCAGTATGTTCTGCAAAATGTGCAGGCAAAAAAGAAGGTCGCCTGGATACACACCGATTACTCAAGCATCATACTAGATACAAAAGCAGAACTCCCAATCTGGGATGGTTACGACCATATTGCAAGCATCTCGGACGATGTGACAAAGGGATTCCTTTCCGTTTTTCCATCTCTATCGGGCAAAATCATACAGATAGAAAACATTCTCAGCTCGAATTATATTCGCCAACAGGCAGAATGTCCGATAGAAGACATGCAGCCCGAAACAGACGACGTTAAACTGCTGTCAATAGGCCGTTTCTGCTATCCAAAGGCATTTGACCGTGCAGCTTGGATCTGCAAAGCACTAGTAGACAGCGGATTGAAGCTAAAATGGCACATCATCGGGTATGGCGATGAGGCACCGGTCCACAAGGCTATTGCAGAATCTGGTATGCAAGACCACTTTGTGATTTTAGGCAAAAAGAGCAATCCCTACCCCTACATCAAGGCATGCGACATCTATGTCCAACCCTCTCGTTACGAGGGAAAGGCCGTAACGGTCCGGGAAGCCCAAGTGTTGTGCAAACCTATCATCATCACAGATTATCCTACTGCCAAAAGTCAAGTTGAGAACAACATAGACGGCGTAATCGTCCCCAACGAGATTGAAGGCGCTGCCATAGGCATAAAGAAACTGATAGAAGATTGTGAACTGCAAGAAAAACTTGTTTCACATCTCCAAAGCTGCAACTATGGTATGGAAGAAGAAATCGAGAAACTCTATGAAATAATAGAAAATGACTAGGACCATTTTTCTCCTTATATATAATATAATACGCATCACCACCTGCAAAGTATTGCATCCGACTGGTTGGAACGTAAACTTCATACAGCGTATTAGCCCCCTTTGTTCTCTCAAAATCTTCGAATCGGGCAAACTCTTTATTGGACGAAATACAGAACTTGCAGCATACTGCGACTTGGAAGTCCACGGACACGGAGTGCTAGAAATCGGAGAGAGGACCTACATGAACCGATATTGCATGATAAGTGCACAAGAGCAAGTGAGCATTGGAGCAAATTGTATGTTCGGCCCTGGGGTACGAATCTTTGACAACAACCATAAACACAGTTCGGGAAAAGGTGTTTCTTCTTCTCTAAAGACCGCTCCCATCACCATTGGAGACAACTGCTGGATATGCTCCAACGTCATCATTCTCAAGGGAAGCAATATCGGTAAGAACTGCGTCATAGGTGCAGGATGCATCATCCATGGTGAGATTCCTGATGGCAGCATCGTACAATGCAAACAAAATCTTGAAATCCGATGATTCCCAAGACAATACATTACTGTTGGTTTGGAGGGAATCCTCTGCCCAAGTCTGCCATCAAATGTATCAATTCCTGGAAGAAATTCTTCCCGGAATATGAAATAAAGGAATGGAACGAGAGCAATTTCGATGTCAACATGATGCCATTTACACTGGAAGCGTACGCTGCCAAAAAGTACGCATTCGTCAGTGACGTGGCCCGTTTTGTCATCTTGGAGCAATATGGTGGCATATACTTTGACACGGACGTGGAAGTCGTCAAGTCCTTTGATGAAATCATCGGGAATGGGGCGTTTATGGGAATCGAGATACCCGCAAAAGAGGGAGAAAGCGTACCTATGGTGAATCCGGGATTAGGACTTGGTTGCGAGGCACATATGCCTTTCTTCAAAGCCATGGTAAAACATTACCAGAATTGTCACTTCATAGATCCAAAGACTGGCACTCAAATTCCAGGAACCGTGGTTTCACACACAACCAACGAACTTATGCATCACGGGCTTTTGGATACAAATAAAATACAAGAAGTCGCAGGAATCACCATCTATCCCCAAGATTTCTTCAATCCGCTAGAAGACGCAACTGGAATTCTAAACACAACGTCCAACACCCATTCCATCCATTGGTATTCAAAGACTTGGTGCGACAAACCGATGATATATTTCAAGTTGACCCGAATACTACACAGGATTACAGGCTGGTCAAAGAGTCGTTATTGATAAGATTAATAATTAACACCGCGAAGATTTATCATGTTCTTCCATCTCAATCCTATTCTTTACTTTCCGGTATTTTTCTACAGTGTACTCTTGCTTTGTATCTGCGTTTGCATATGGTACACGACATCTGAAGATAACCACTTATTGTTAAAAGCCTCGCCATCTTACCCGACATATGCCATCGCCATCATTCTGATTTGGTTTATCGGAACAAGGCCTATCAGTTATTTGTTTGGCGACACCATTACCTATGCCAACACATACATGAACACTTCCCCTGAATTTTCCAAAATAGATTGGAATACAGAGTGGATTTTCAGCATCTTCCGCACATTTTGCAGAAGGCAAGATTGGAGTGTCCAGACTTTTTTCACAATCATTGCAGCCGGCTATGTCGGATTTCAGACATGGGCATGTAAGAAACTTCTATGGGAAGGCAGTTGGATAGCTATGCTATTCATTTTATCTGCGTTTTCTTTCTTTACATTCGGCGTTAATGGATTGAGAAATGGTTTAGCTTGTAGCATTATGCTTGCAGCAATAGCATATGCTACAAATAGACAATACGCAATAACGGCAGGACTCTGCATATTGGCATTTGGCATTCACAGATCCACAATATTACCGATAACTGCACTTGTCACATCAGTGTGGATAATCAAAAATCCCAAATGGGCTCTGTATTTTTGGTTTACAAGTATACCTCTATCACTTTTGTACGGAGATTTAATGGGTTCTTTTTTTGCAGGCCTAGGGTTTGATGATAGAATGCAGGATTATTTTGACGATAAATATTACACGTACGGAGAATTCTCAAGTCAAGGCTTTAGATGGGATTTCTTGCTATATAGCTCAGTCCCTGTTTTTCTAACTTGGTATGTTGGCGTAAAAAATCACGAGCACAAGGAAACACAAGGAAAAGAACTTGCAGACCCAGAAAGCATGCGTACTTGGAAAATCCTTGCTACAACTTATATCTTGTGTAACTCGTTCTGGGTCATAATCAACAAAGTCGCGTTCAGTAATAGGTTTGCTTACCTTAGCTGGTTTATGTATCCCATGGTTATAGCATACGCCTTCACTCGATTGCAAATCTGGGAAAATCAAGATCGGAAAATTGCAATCGCCCTACTATTACACGCGTTGTTTACTCTTATACTTCATTTTGTCGGTATTGTTTAATTCTATCTGACATGGCTACAATCACAGTCTTCACGCCAACATATAACAGGGCACACACTCTACCTCGTACATACAAAAGTCTATGCAGGCAAACCTGCAAAGATTTTGAATGGCTTGTCATTGACGACGGAAGCACTGATAATACGCAGGACTTAGTAAACCAATGGATTTCGGAACAGGTCATTTATATTAGGTATATACATAAAGAAAACGGGGGATTGCACACTGGATATAACACTGCGTACGCAAACATCAACACTGAACTAAATGTGTGTATCGACAGTGATGACTTCATGCCAGAAGATGCGATAGAAAAAATATTAGCTGTATGGAAAAAGAAAGGTTCCGACAAATACTGTGGTATAGTCGGACTTGACTACGACGTGAGGACAAATTTACCTATTGGGGGTAAAATGAAAGACATAGAAGAAACTTTCCTTACTGAAACGAATCATCGAGGGGACCTGAAACAGGTTATGAGAACTGACCTTATGAAAAGCGTAGCCCCCATGATTGGATTCCCCGCAGAGAAAGACTTCAACCCATACTACATGCTTGTCCAAATCTTAGATAAGTATCCCATCCTAGTTTTAAACGAGAATTTGTGTTGGGTTGAATATCAACTAGGAGCAGACTCCATGAGCCAGGGAATCTTTAAACAGTATGTACGCTCGCCTCGTTCTTTTGCGAAATACAGAATTAACCAGATGACACTTGTTCATGCAAATCCTTTATCTAATAAGTTTCGCTTATGCATACATTACGTAAGCAGTTGCATCCTTAGTCATGACAAAAATTGGTTAAGGAATACACCATTAAAAGTTTTAACAATCTTAGCAATTCCTATAGGTATTGCACTCACCATATATATATTGTATAAAAATCGAGAATGAGGCAAATTCTGCCCACCTTTTAAAGTTTAACAGGAAGAAAATATTCACAATACACTTACGCTTATAGTCCATGACAACATATTTCTTGTTATAGAAATTGGTTATACTAGAGCTCAAATGATTAAAAATGAAAAACTATCTTTACGGAGCTTCTGGACACGGAAAAGTAATAGCCGATATACTTGAGGAGAACGGGTTAAAAATCGAAGGATTCATCGACGATAATGAGAATCTCCTCGAGATAATGGGATATCCGGTCATCACACCACAAATAGCAGAAGAAGGACGTTATATTATCTCCATTGGTAACAACAAAATCCGCAAAGACATTGCAGAGAGATATCACGATTTCCTCACAGCAATCCATCCTCGAGCAATAATATCTAAGCACGTTTCTCTGGGAGAGGGAACTGTTGTCATGGCTGGAGCTATCATCAATCCAGACACTCAAGTAGGCAAGCATTGCATCATCAACACGGGTGCCAGTGTTGATCATGACAACGTGATAGAAGATTATGTCCACGTATCTCCTCACGCTACTCTGTGTGGAGGCGTACAAGTGGGAGAAGGAACCTGGATCGGAGCAGGTACAACTGTAAAACAATACGTAAAAATAGGGAAATGGTGTACCATAGGTGCGAACAGTACAGTCTTACATGATGTACCTGATGGAGTGACAATTTATGGCGTTTTTTAAATACAAACTGACAAAAAACAAGGTTTTTACGCTATATTTCTCTTTTTTTTGCCTTTTGTTATCTTTCTTAAAAGAAAAAGTTATAACTTTGCAATTTGAATAAGAGCATCGGATGAAGAGTCGTCCTAAAATCATACGAGCCACAACTATCAGTCTCTCGCTGAACACATTCTGCAGAGGATTTCTCAAGGAACTGACTGAGGACTATGAAGTCGTGGCACTAAGCACCCCCGATGAGGGGTTGATTGAATTATCCCAACGTGAGGGAGTTTGCGCCATCGGAGTAAAGATGGCACGCAGGATATCACCCTTACAGGATTTTCGCTCATTGTTGTCGTTGGTTCGGGTTTTCTGGCGAGAAAAACCCAAGATGGTTCACTCGATGACGCCAAAGGCAGGGTTACTCTGCATGATGGCAGCATGGATAACGAGGGTTCCTGTGCGCTTACACACATTTACTGGATTAGTTTTCCCTACTAGCAAGGGATTAAAGAGAAAAGTGCTGATTGCTTGTGATTGGCTCATTGTTTCCTGTGCAACACACGTGATTCCTGAGGGAGAAGGTGTCAAACAGGATTTAACAAAATATGTCACCAACAAGCCCATGCGAGTACTCGGTTTTGGAAATACCAGAGGAATAGACTTAGAGCACTATAAACGCCAAACGCCTATGAGAGTTACAGACGGGGAGCAAATGAGATTTCTCTTTATTGGAAGACTTGTTGGCGACAAAGGCATCAACGAACTTATAAAAGCCTTCGTCGAGGTGCAGAAGCGCTATCCTAAAGTTCATCTTACACTAGTTGGACCTGAGGAACATGAAATCGACCCCCTCAAGAACTCTACCCTTGAAGAAATTCAGAGGAACAAGGCTATTGATGCAGTAGGAGCCCAAGCCGACATAAGGCCATGGATGGAAGAATGTGACGTGCTGGTATTCCCCAGTTATCGCGAAGGATTCCCCAATGTGGTCATAGAAGCTGGAGCCATGGATGTGCCAAGCATTGTTACAGACATCAATGGCAGTAGGGAAATAATAAGACATGGGGAGAATGGGCTTATCATCCCACCCCAAAACGAAGAAATGTTACTGAAGGCCATGCTTTACATGATAGAGCATCCTGAAGAACGAACTGAAATGGCAAGTAAGGCAAGATTAATGATAGAAAATCGATACGAACAGAGGTTCGTGAGAGATTGCTTGAAGGATTATTATAGAGAAATATTGAAAAGTTAAGCATGCAGAAGAATGTGGTCAAAGCCTTGAATCAAAAGGCTATGTGGTATATGTCCGAACGTGCTCTCCCCTATTGGAGCATTTTGGTTTTGGATTGTACCATCGTACTTGTGACCATGTTTTGTTCTTGTATTTTGGGCATGGGACTGCTGAACACAATGGCCAATCAATGGGCTGTTGTATGGACTCTGCTCCTCTATCTTCTCTGTTACCTTGTGGGCTTTCGTGTAATGCAGACCTACATGGGAGTCATGCGAATGGCATCCTTCTCTGATTTGAAAAATCTGGCAATTGCATTGACAATCGGAGCGGTGTTAACTTTTGCTGTGAAGTTCGGAATAGATGCAATACCCGGAGCTATGATTGTTCGCTATCGAACTTTGATCATGACATTTGCCTATGTCACCATCTTATGCAGCGGCATGAGAATTTTTGTGCGCACCATCTTTGACACGATGATGCAGAGCAAAAAACAATGTGAAGAATTACTTCCTCGTGAACAGATTGAAATTGACACCCAAGCCATCGGGCAACTGCTAAGCGATAAAATCGTTTTGATTACGGGTGCAGCAGGAAGCATCGGAAGCGAAATTGTCCGTCAGATTGCAGAGTTTCATCCTCGCAGACTGATTCTCGTTGATCAAGCGGAGACCCCAATGCACAACATCTGTCTGGAACTGCACAAAAAATGGCCTTTTATCCAGAGCCGTTGCAAAGTTGCAAGCATCAGCGATGAAGGTCGCATGCGAAACATCTTCCAGCACTATCGCCCCGATTACGTGTTTCATGCGGCGGCATATAAGCACGTCCCTATGATGGAAGAGAACCCCAGTGAGGCTGTTAGCAACAATATCGTTGGCACTCGCATTATTGCAGACCTGGCAGTAGAAACTGGAGTAAAGAAATTTGTGATGGTGAGCACAGACAAAGCTGTAAATCCCACGAACGTTATGGGATGTTCCAAGCGAATCTGTGAGATGTATGTTCAAGCACTGAGCAGCAGAGAGGGTATAAAAACCCAGTTCATCACCACACGATTTGGCAACGTCCTCGGCTCCAATGGTAGTGTGATACCTTTGTTTAAGCAACAAATCAGACAAGGCGGTCCTGTGACAGTGACTCATCCCGACATCACACGCTACTTCATGCTCATCCCAGAGGCATGCAAACTGGTTCTAGAGGCAGGAACGATGGGTAAAGGTGGTGAAATATTCATATTTGATATGGGCGAGCCCGTGCGTATAGCAGACCTTGCAAAAAGGATGATTAACTTGAGTGGCCGACCCGATATCGAAATAGAATATACAGGACTGAGACCTGGAGAAAAGCTCTATGAAGAGGTCTTGAATCCTGAAGAGATAGAAAGAGATACCAACAACCCAAAGATACACGTTGCAAGAGTGCGACAAGTAGAATGGGAAACAGTAAATGGCCAGATTGACAAACTGGTAGAAATTACAAGACGCCATGATGACATGGCAACTGTGAAGCAAATGAAAATTATGGTACCCGAATACAAGAGCCAAAACTCAAGATTCGAGGACATTGATAAAGAAATAAACAATATAAATTTATAAACAAATGAGAAAACTCTTACTTTTGTGTTCGATGTGCTGCGGGCTAGCAGTCTCAGCACAGGACGGAAATGTGGTTGTTCCCGAAGTGGACTACGACCACGTAGAGCAGACTGATTTCAAGGACAACTGGTTTATTTCAGGTTTCGTTGGAGGCCTCCAGTCTACCGGTTCATACTTGACTCAGACTCCTTATTTGAAGCGACTCAACCCCACAGGTGCAATCGCTATTGGTAAGAACATCACTCCCATCAATGAAATTCGCCTGATGGTCGACATGGAGCGTAACGCAGGACAGTTCGATGGCGCAGACAAGTATAACTACAAGTCTGCAGGTGTATCAGCAGAGTGGATGGTGAACTTTGTAAACTGGATTGCTGGTTATCGTGAGAACCGCGTGTTCGGCTTGAAGAGCATCGTAGGACTGCGTGGTCTGTATGCTTGGGACATACCCGAGAATGCAGATGTGGCAGAGTACAAGAACGGAAATAAAGCCGTCGTAGGTATGAAACTTGGTTTGGAGGCGTCTTTCCGTCTGAACACTAAGTGGAGCATCGATGTAGACGCAACCCACACCTTGTTCAGCAACACCTTCGATGGTCAGGATGCTTCTTGCAATCGTGCAGATGGTCAGTTCCAGTTGATGGTTGGTGCAACTTATCACTTCCGCAACAAGACCAATAAGATTCGTCAGTTCGCAAATGTTCACAATGACCTGAACACCTATGCACGCGTTAACCAGACTTTGAAGGATCTGGATGCAAAGACCAAGGCCCTTAAGGAAAATCCCAATATCAAATTGGAGAATATCAATGTTGACAAGAAGGTTGTTTACACCCTCATCGCATTTGCTCCTCAGCAGAGCTATGTAGATGACCTGCAGCAGACCAACGTGTACACTACTGCTAAGTTGTGGGAGAAGCACAAGGATGCAGCAATCCTGATTTGCAACGCTACCGGCGAGAAGGACGAACTCTTTGAGAATCGTGCAAAGGCTATCAAGCAGATCTTGACTACCCGTTGGGAGGTTCCTAGCAACAAGATCAAAGTCATCACTGACGAGGCAAAAGCCAAGAAGGAAAGCGAGAAGAGCGACTACAAGATCATTTTCATTGTAAACGAATAATAAGATAGAACGATGAAACGCATTTTCACAATATGCTGCTGCCTGATGGCTTTGAGCCTGGGCATGCAGGCACAGGAGACAAAGAAAGGCGAATTGAGTTCTCTGAACTTCCACGAAAAGCCCTATCTTGAAAAGTACAACTTCGGCGACAACTGGTTCATCAGCGGCCACGTTGGCATCAGCCATTCTATGAGTGAGAACACTCGCTTTGGTAATTTCTTCAAAGCGGAGCGTCCCAGTTTCCAGATTGCTGCTGGCAAGATGTTGTTCCCTTCATTCGGACTGCGCTTGAGCGCTGGCTACAAGCCTCAGACTGGCCGCGCTAACGACGAGTTGTGTGATATCTATCCCACCCAGTTTGGCAACTATCATTTCGACGTATTTGCTGCATACTTGGATGGTATGGTAAACCTGCCCAATGTATTTGCACATTACAAAGAGAATCGTAAGTGGGATCTGTTCTTGTTCCTCGGTCTGGGCTTCAACGAGACTTTCCGCTTCAGTGATGCTGCCACAACCATGAACAATGGTTTTGGTCCTGACGCTAACCACGAGATTCATCATAGCTATGCCATCAACACCAACAAGAAGTCATATCTGGCTGCTCACGTAGGTGCACAATTCGCATGGCACGTAGCCAAAGCCTGGGATTTAAATATCGAGGCTGCTTACAATGGTACCAGCGATGATTACAATGGTGTTACCCATGGCAAGTTGTACGACACTTATGTAGACCTGATGCTCGGTGCTGCTTACCACTTCAAGAACCACGATGGTTACCATCGCTTCAAGTACACCAACACTGACGCAGACCATGCTCTGCTGGACGATGCAAATCGCAAACTGGCTGATGCACGTGCAAGACTGGCCGAGGCTGAGAAGCCCATCATTGAGAAGGTGGAGAATGTTAAGTACGGTGAGGCTCTTCAGACAACCATTTCTTTCTACATCGACCGTTACTACATCACCGATGCACAGAAGAAAAACGTGGCTAGCGTAGCTAAATTCTTGGAAAACCATCCTGAAGTTAACCTGATTGTAACTGGTTATGCTGACGTTCAGACTGCATACCCCGCTTACAACCTGAAGCTTTCACAGCGTCGTGCTAAAGCTGTATACGACATGCTGGTTAATGAATTTGGTGTAAAGGCAGATCGCCTCACAATTGACTACAAGGGCGACACTGTTCAGCCTTACGAGAATGTCAACGAGTGGAACCGTGCTGTCATCTTCATCATGAATCCCGCATATAGCGAAACTAAGTAAGCA
>JAZRYA010000073.1:0-25405 GCA_045600505.1 Bacteroidaceae bacterium | reverse complement strand
AAAAAAGTTAACGGGGGCAAGAATACACCTTATTATATATACGCGCGCGAGGGAAATCATGCCGTCAAAACGTGCAGGGGCCAGAGAGAGTACTCTCACGGGGGCAAAACAGTACACTTAAGGGCCAAAAAGAGTACTCTTTCGAGGCAAAAACAGTACTCTCTCGGGGCCGCACATGTACTCTCTCGAGGGGTCGAGATGGAGATACACATCGGTTTTTATCTATTTTGCGAAAATACCCACGCAGCTTGTAGGCAAAATTGCGGGATTTTACGTAATTTTGTACTTGATATGAGCAAGAAGAGAATATGCAATCCTGAACCGTCGAAGGCCAATGCGGTACAAAGACTGGTAGAGAGCGGGCTGAGTTTCGCTCTTTTCCGTCTGCCCGATACCGAGGAGCCTCAACTGTTTTTGATGACAGACAGTGAGGCAAAGCCTATTGATTCCGACGCAAAAGAACCTGCAGGATTCGTCTTCGCACCCTTTTCGGAGACAACTCATCGCCCCACCCTCCTATTCGAGTCACAAGTTGTGGCCAAAGGATGGGAGGAAATCGTCGCCCTCTGCATGCCGCTGGAAAGCAAAAGATGCTCCCTGAACAAGTTGGACGTGGGAAGATTCAGCTCCGAAGACCCGATCAAGGACTATTTCTACCGAGAGAGATTTGATAGTTTCCTCTGGGCCATCGCTCAAGGAAAGTTCGAAAAGTTGGTGCTCTCACGCTGTCGACAGGATTACTATCACGACATGCTGGGGCAAGAAGGAGAAATCTACGTTCGCGCCACCGAGCAGTTCCCCCATTGCATGGTGTCGCTTGTCTACTCGCCCACCTGTGGTCGATGGATTGGTGCGACTCCCGAACTGCTTGCTGGCGGAAAGGGCCAGGACTGGGAAACCATGGCTTTGGCCGGCACCCACGCCTGGGGAGATGGAGAATGGGATGCCAAAAACGTGCACGAGCAGGATGTCGTCACCCGCTATCTCGCTCAGACGCTGGAAGACATGGGCGCTGAATATAAGTGCAATGGCCCCTATACCAGCATGGCCGGCAAACTGATGCATCGTCGCACAGACTTCACCTTCCACCTGAGTAAACCCCTCAGCACCATGGAGATTCTGCGCACATTGCACCCCACTCCCGCTGTTTGCGGCATGCCGAAAGAGAGAGCACAAAAGTTTATACACAAGATGGAACACCAGACCCGAAATTATTATTCGGGGTATCTGGGCCCTATCAATCACGAG
This sequence comes from Bacteroidaceae bacterium, assembly GCA_045600505.1. GTDB lineage: Bacteria > Bacteroidota > Bacteroidia > Bacteroidales > Bacteroidaceae > Physcousia. The sequence goes on along the minus strand of JAZRYA010000073.1, from coordinate 24,157 downwards.
GGAGAGACTCGAGTATATGTCAATCTTCGTTGTGCCAACATCCGTCCTGACGCAACCTATTATTACGCAGGAGGAGGTCTCAATCTGCTCTCCCGTCTCTATGAAGAGGCTCAGGAAATAGACCGTAAGATGCAGGCACTGAGAGACTTAGTCCATTGATTATGTACAGCGACAACAAAAACATACAACAGTTGGCTTACTTGCTTCGCGAGCATGGCGTCACAGATGCCGTGCTGTGTCCTGGAAGCAGAAATGCAGCCATCGTGCATACCTTGAGCCAAATGCCCGAGATGCATTGCCATGCCATCACCGACGAGCGCAGCGCAGGGTTCTTTGCCCTAGGCATTGCATTGCAGACAGGACGACCCACGGCCATCTGTGTCACCAGCGGAAGCGCTTTGCTCAACCTGCATCCTGCTGTGGCAGAGGCCTTTTATCAGCATGTGCCGCTTATCGTCATCAGTGCAGATCGACCTGCAGCATGGATTGGCCAGATGGACGGCCAAACCCTACCTCAGCCAAACTCCCTGGGGAACATGGTACGAATCTGCATAACATTGCCCGAGCCTAATACCAAGACCGACGAATGGCACGCCAACCGCCTCATCAACGAGGCTCTGATGGAATCTACCCATCGCGCAGGCGGGCCTGTACATATAAACATACCCATAAGCGAGCCCATCTACGAATTCCACACCGAGAGCCTACCGGCAGTGCGTAAGATAGAAAGGATAGAAGGCCTGTCACCCGCAAACTGCAGAAAGTTGGCCTCTCTGCTGGAACAAACGGACCGACGCATGATCATTGTAGGTCAGAAAGCGCCCGATCGGTCAATCATGCCTACCTTCCTCAACGAACTGAACCGAGGTTTCATCTCCTTGACCGAAAACCTGAGCAATCTGGGACCTGGCCATGTAGCGCTAGAGGACCCCGAGACCCTCATCGGCAATATTCCTGAGGAGAAGAAAGAAGACTATCGTCCCGACCTGGTCATCACCATGGGCGGACATGTTGTGTCAAAGTCACTCAAGCAATTCCTGCGTAAGTATCCCCCTCACATGCATTGGCATGTTGACCCAGATGGACAAGTGGCCGATACATTCTGCTGCCTGACCCACGTCATCGAGGCACATCCTTATGATTTTCTGCAGAGCTTGGCCATGCTGATGCTAAAGTTTGACGAGAGTGGCACCTACCCTGCCATGTGGCAAGAATTGGCAGCAAACACGAGACAAACAACTTCAACAGCAGCATGCCAGATGGTGGGAAAACTGATGCAACAACTTCCTGAGAACGCAGTTCTGCATCTTGCTAATAGCAGTACGGTGCGCTATGCCCAGCACTTCCCTATCGACCCATCTATCACCGTCTGCTGCAACAGAGGCGTCAACGGCATAGAAGGCAGCGTGAGCACCGCAGTAGGATACGCCACAGCCGACCCTTCAAGGCCCAATTTCTTGATTATCGGAGATTTGTCCTTCTTCTATGACCAGAATGGATTGTGGGTTCAAGCTCTTCCACAGAATCTCCACATCCTGCTGCTCAACAATGGAGGCGGCGAGATATTCAAGACCCTGCCCATCCCCCAAGGAGAAGATAGCTGCAACTACATCTGTGCAACACACACAACCGAGGTCGAGAGACTCTGTCAGCACTATGGCATCGACTATCTCGGCACCTCGTCGGACGAAGATTTGACAACCTTTATCAATCACGAAAGAACAATATTACTGGAATGGAAAGAGACTGGAAACAGATAAAAGAGTATCGTGAAATCCTCTTGGACGAGTGGCAAGGCATTGCCCGTATCACCATCAATCGTCCTCACGTGCGCAACGCCTTCACCCCACTTACTACATGGGAATTGAGTGATGCTATGCGCATTTGCCGTGAGTCAAGCAGTATACGAGTTGTCATCCTGACTGGAGCAGACTCGCCCAGAAAGGAAGGACAAAGCGAAGAGGATTGGATGAAGACAAACGCCTTCTGCTCGGGCGGCGACATGAACGTCAAAGGACGTGGAGGATACATTGGCGAAGACGGCATTCCCCGCTTGAGTGTGCTCGATGTGCAACGCCAGATCCGTAGTATTCCCAAGCCTGTCATCGCCATGGTCAATGGTTTTGCCGTGGGTGGAGGTCATGTTCTGCACGTAGTGTGTGACCTGACCATTGCCGCCGAAAACGCAAAATTTGGTCAAACTGGCCCTAAAGTAGGCAGCTTCGATGCAGGATTCGGCAGCAGCTATCTGGCACGCGTCGTCGGACAAAAGAAAGCACGTGAGATATGGTTCCTCTGCCAACTCTATACAGCCCAGGAAGCTCTCGAAATGGGTTTAGTGAACAAGGTGGTTCCTCATGCACAACTGGAAGATGCAACAGTAGAATGGTGCCAGATCATGATGAAGCGCTCGCCCATCGCACTGCGCATGATAAAGCGAGGACTAAATGCTGAACTCGACGGACAAGCAGGTATCCAAGAGCTGGCAGGCGATGCCACCATGCTCTACTACTTCAGCGACGAAGCGCAAGAGGGAGGCAAGGCCTTCCTGGAAAAGCGAGAGCCCAACTGGGGAGATACTTATATCCCCTAACCCCTTGACAGACAAAGCGAAGGATGGATTACAGCATCGAACATAGAGAACTGCATTTCAAGCAGCCTGCCAAGACAAGCCGAGGAGAATACACCACACGCGACATCTGGTTTGTCACCCTGACCGAAGGTGACAAGAAGGGCGTTGGCGAATGTGCTCCCCTACCCGATCTCTCTTGCGATGCATATCCACTGGAGGAATATCAGGATTATCTGCATGCTGCATGCCGCATGACCTGCCAGATGGGGCAGATTCCCTATAATTTCTTGCGCGACTATCCCAGCATTCTCTTTGGAATAGAGTGTACCATGCGTCAACTTGCAGGCCGTCAGGAAAACAATCCCTTCTTGCAAGGAGAAGCAGGAATACCCATCAACGGCCTCATCTGGATGGGTAGCTATGAAGAAATGAAATCGCGCATCGAGGAAAAACTGTCGGCAGGTTTTCGTTGTGTAAAGTTGAAAATTGGTGCAATCCACTTTGAGGACGAGATTCGCCTAATAGAACGTATCCGCGGAGAGTACTCGCGCGAACAGATAGAACTGCGAGTAGACGCCAACGGGGCATTTTCCCCTCAGGATGCCATGGAGAAACTGCAGCGCCTGGCCGCACTGGATCTGCATTCCATAGAGCAACCCATACGGCAGAAACAGTGGGAAGAAATGGCCAAACTGTGTCGCCAGACACCATTGCCCATTGCTCTGGACGAGGAACTTATCGGCGTCAACACACCACAGAAGAAGGCAGAACTCCTAGATACCATACAACCGCAATACATTATCCTGAAACCCACCCTACACGGAGGTCTGCGAGGGTGTGAAGAATGGATACAGCTGGCCGAAGATAGAGGTATCGGTTGGTGGGCGACCTCTGCTCTGGAAAGCAATGTCGGACTAACAGCTATCGCGCAATGGGTGAGCGCCTTCCAGCCCACCATACCACAGGGATTGGGCACAGGGCTCCTATTTACGGACAACACCCCAGCCCAACTGGAAATGCGAGGTGACGAACTGTGGTACCTGAATAAACAGCAATGATGATGAAACCATTATTAGACGTTCATACCCACACGGTTGCTAGCGGACATGCCTTCAGCACACTGCAAGAGATGGCGCAGGCTGCAGCCGACAAGGGTCTGCAGATCCTGGGAATTACAGAGCATGGCCCCTCGATTCCAGGAACTTGCCATCCCATCTATTTCCGCAACCTGCACGTTGTGCCTCGCGAGTTGCATGGTGTGCGCCTATTACTGGGAGCAGAACTGAACATCCTCGACACAAAAGGCACACTGGATCTTGACGAGTTCTACTACTCGCACTGCCTAGACTACTGCATTGCCGGCATCCACTCCCTCTGCTGGGAAGGAGGCAGCAAGGACGAGAATACGGCAGGAATGATTGCCGCCATAAGCAACCCCTGGGTACGAATCATCTCACACCCAGGCGATGGCACAGCAGAACTGAACTTTGAGCCTATAGTCCTGGCTGCTAAAGAGCACCACACCCTATTAGAGATTAACTCGTCTAGTCTCAATCCTCATCGTGGAAAGGAAAAGGCTAAGGCCAACAACCTGGAGATTCTTCGGCTGTGCAAGCAGTATGAAGTCCCCGTCATACTGGGTAGTGACGCACACATCTCTTATTCAATAGCCGACTACCGATTTGCTCTTCCGCTACTGGATGAAACCGAATTCCCCGAGGACCTGATTATGAACGACAAGCCTGAATGGTTTCTGCAATACACAGGCATTGATAGGAGAAACTGACGTATGCCCATCCAGGAAGACTTGAAGCAGTTTCTAGACGAATGGAACAACGACTCACCCGTCGTACTTGTCCATACAAGCGGAAGCACTGGTGCCCCCAAACCCATCTTTGTTGAGAAGGAACGCATGCGTGCCAGCGCACGGATGACTTGTGATTTCCTAGGTCTAGAGCCGGGAGACACCGCATTGCTATGTATGCCACTGCAGTATATTGCAGGCAAGATGATGGTAGTGAGAGCCATCGAACGTGGGTTGAACCTAGTAACCACAGACCCTTCTGGGCATCCTCTAGACAGGCCTCTTCAGAAAAGCCCTGGCAAACTCTTTGTAGCAATGGTGCCCGCACAAGTCTGGAATTCCATGCAAATCCCAGAAGAAGCAGAGAGGCTGAAATCCATAGACCACCTCATCATCGGAGGCGGAGCTATTGACCCCCAATTGGCCCGTCTATTGAAGGACTTCCCAAATCACGTCTGGAGTACCTATGGCATGACCGAGACCCTCTCGCACATTGCCTTGCGACGGCTCAATGGACCTCAAGCAACTGAGTGGTACACCACACTTCCCGGGGTATCTATCTCCCAAAACGACGAAGGATGCCTGGTTGTAGATGCTCCAGTCCTCTCCAAAGAGCAGCTCACAACCCATGATATCATAGAAATAAACGAAACTGGAGCCTTCAAAATCATAGGCAGAACAGACAATGTAATCTGTACAGGAGGAGTAAAGGTGCATATCGAGGAGGTGGAAACCGTACTTCACACGCTTGTGGGTGACACCGTACAAGTCACCAGTGTGCCACACACCAAATGGGGGGAAGCTGTTGTCTATCTATCAACAAAACCCATAGATGAGCATCTACTCCGGTTAGGAATAAGGAATCCCTACTGGCTTCCCAAACGCATCATCAACATAGACACCCTACCCAAGACAAGAACAGGCAAGCCCGATCGAGCAAAAGCACGCCAAATTGCCTTGCAAGCTATCAGCAAGAAGGACTAATTCCATGCTTTTCGGTGGCGTCAAACTAGGTAGAAAATTATTTTCATTAAAATTTTCCCCTAGCCTTCACATTTTGCCTTTACTGAATGAAATTCAACTGGTTAGACCGATTTTCAGCCTTCACATAGCTTCACAAGGCTTCACATTTCCTATCTTGTTCTCTACAGCCCATCTCCTTCTATCCGTGTGAAGGCAATGTGAAGCCTTGTGAAGCTTTGTGAACCCTCTAATTACGCTTAACTACCTATCCCACAGTATCTTATCAAGAAATGTGAACCCTCGCGCAAAAAAACTATAAAAACTGCGAAAAAGAGGTCAAAAGAGTACGCATACCGTCACGTCCATCCGGGTGTACGACCACATAAGAGTACTGTTTTTGGCTCGTATACCTAGGTGGACGAGGCCGAAAGAGTACTCTTTCGGGGCGTCACATCCTAGTGTTTCCTAAAAAACAGATGGCCCGACACTTGTGCCGAGCCATCCATTTCAATATTTAATGGAATTTACTTCAACATAGTCTTGACGCCATTGACGAGATAGATGCCAGCACGAGTAGGACGCTTGTGAAGGCGAACACCGCTAAGTGTGCAGATTTCGCAAGCGTTCAGGTCAACATCAGACAAGTTCTTGATACCGACAGGTGCGGGACCAACAACCAAAACACCCTCGCTTGCCAGTTTGCTAGTGTCCCAAGTAAGACCCAATTCTACATTAGGTTCACACAGCTCGAGCTGGAGATTATCACCAAGTACAATAGTAGAGGCATCAAATATCTTTATCTCTGCGCCCTCGGCCAGTGCAAGATTCTCACGGCCCACAATCTTCAGTGTGCCATTCAGCTTCAATGTACCGATTGACGTGAACTTGCTGAAGGCACTCTTGGTAGAAATATAGGTTTGGATGGTACCATTGACCGTCACATTCTTGTCGCCAAACTGCAAGTTACCGGTAGAACTGGTCTCGTTGATACCACTGCGCAGAACACCGCCTGCTGCAACCGTAATCGTGCTATTGGCAAGAGCTCCCTTACCGCTCAAAGTAGCACCCTTGGCAACTGTGAGAGAACTTGTACCCAACATTGCTGCCGTGCCACTGCTATTCAATATCAGCTCACCAGCATTCACTTTTGCAGTACCGGTGAAATCACCCTTACCCTTGAAGGTCATCTTGCAAGTGCCCTGCTTCACAAAACTAGAAGCACCCGTGATGTTACCATCGAAAGTAAAGTTGTTGTCGTTGTTACCAACCGTCCATGTGTTGGAGCTACCAGCAGAACCACCCAGAGTACAAACGCCACCCAGAGTGCCACTACCAGTGAGTTGGCCGATGGTGAATGACTTACCCGTGTTCTGAACCACGACATTTGCAGGAATATCCAGCGTTCCCTTCGCCAAACCAGTGCTTGCATCCAGGCAGAAACGGCCATCATCAGCAGCGCCAGAAACCGGTCTAACAGTACCCTCGAATGCAGCCCAACTGCCATTCATGTGAGCTCGGTCGGCATACCAGCCACTACCCTTGACCAGAGGATAAGAAATGGTAACAGTACCAGCACCAGTCAGTTTGTTGGAATAATTGCCACGATCTGCCAGGCAATTGACCGTTGCTGTCTTGCCCTTGGGCACATAGATGGGAGTGGAATTGCTGTTATTCAGATTGACCGTTCCGCCCTGTAGCTCCAGCACCTTGGCAGGTGTAGTGCAACTAGCTACCAGCGTACCTGCGGCTACGGCCAGAGTATCGAGAGCAGTGTTGTCTGCATAGAGTGTCATCCAACCATTTCCTCGCTTGGTGAGATGGGTTCCCACAAACGACTTGTTCATGGCAAAGCCCACGTCGTTGGTGATAATACCACCAACACCTTGTACGCGTACGGGTGTACCCATATTTATATCACCCGTTGTCTGCAATATAGCTCCATTCTCGATGATGATGTGACGAGAGTCGTTGCTCACAGCACCCAGATTACCCTTGGGTTGGTTGGCATTACTCAGACTGTTCACCTTGACAGTTCCTCCACTGATGAGAGTTGTACCCTCATAAGAGTTGTCATTGTTGATGGTCAGGATGCCCTTGCCACGCTTCACCAGAGAGGTCTTTCCTACCAGAGCACCAGTTCCGTTGAACGTGTAATTCTTGCTGCTATTGACAATCACCGAATCGGGGTCGAGGTCACCAACCAATGAGACGGCAAACTTGGTAGCCGCATCATCAAAGACAACCTGGTCACCACTGACGAAGAAGTCGGGAGTGCCCTCGTTGTTGAAGTTCATAGCATTGGCATAATCCCAAGCACTGCTCTCATTACCAGACCAGTAAATAGTGCTAGCGTCACGTACGCCAACTATCTTGAGGTAAAGTTTTCCATTCTCTATCGCCAATTCGCTCTTCTGTCCACTGACACCCTCAATCTTGATATCGGCAAGATTTCCTGTCACCAGACTAGCATTGCCCAACTCATAGTCTCCTGACTGGAGCATGGTCTCACCTGCTGCCAGATGGGCAACCACCTCGAGCACAGGCTGAATGTACTCGGGACCGTATTTCTCCCATGCAGTTCCACTCTTGCGCTCCACCGAGATTACACCAGCATTGATGCGGTCATTTGTCATCTGGGTGTTGTCGATATCTATCTGTACGCGAGCGCCGAAACCCAATGCGAGAGTGTCGGTAGAAATCTCGCCAATAGCCTTCTCACCACCAGGACGGATAACAGAAGCATAATCGGCACGGATGCTACGGAACTTACCACCAGCGCTATTCAGTTCTGCAAAGCGATTCAGCCACAAGCTGGAGTTGAGCAAGGTGCCATCAAAATTGAGCGTACCCGCCCAGATATTCGTCTCGCCAGTATAAGTCATGGCCACCTTGGGAAGATTCAGGATACCATCACCCTGCTTCACGACACGGGTCTTGCCTGTGAGAGTACCACCGGTGACATCACACTTATAATAGGTGTATGTGATAGCAGGATTGGTCGTAGCGTTGTTTCCGGCATTGCCTTGCACCCAACTGGGAACGTTGAAAGTAACCATGTAAGGACTTGCACCATCCTGAATTGCAATCTTGGTGTCATTGTTCTCGCAGACAATCAGGTGCTCGTCTGTGGTGGTGATAGTTCCACCATTGGCAACCTCGGTACGATCTGTCATGGTCAATGGAGGAGGAGCCTGAGTGATACCCTCGGCCTTACCCAAGAAGTAGCTCTTGTGAGGAGGCTGATTGTAACCCATAGACTGCCAAACCATTGCATTGCGATACTGGTGGTCGTGCCACAAGGTGGGGATACGATAGGTCGTGGGGATATTTGTGGTATAAACCAGGATTGCCGTGTTATCTGCCTTGCGCATAACCAGTTCCTCACGCCAGTCACCAAAGATGTCACCAATGGCGCCGGGATTGTTCTTTGACCAGTTGCTGCACTTGGAATCATTGAAATTCCAGCGGGCTCCTGCGGCCGAGTTAGAAGCAGGCTTGTAGATTGCACCATAGCCCTCAGTACCAGGGCTATCAAAATACTCGTCACACAGGTCGCCGTCCCAATAGATACGCTGATTCAGGTCTCCCCACGAGATGAAGGCATCGCCACCCAACTCGGTGATAATCTTGTCACTAGTACTGCTGACCCAACCCGAACCTACGCTACGGCCTTGAGAACCGGGATAGTCATCGGTGAAGTTTGCCATGAGGGCACGACCGTCATCGCCACTTGCTGCCATGCGATAGTAAATCTTGGAAGTAGTGGCATCACGGAAATTGTTTGCAGGACTGCTCTCGTTACAAGCAAACTGCTCCTGACCATGACGGAAGGGGTCCAAATCCGAGCAATGCTGAGCATCACCATGTCCCAATCCTGTAGATGAAAGGCCCTTTCCATTGTCGTCAAGAACCATAGAACCAAAGACAATCTCATCGCGTCCGTCCCAGTCGACATCCGCAATCTGATAGTTGTGGTATCCCTGGCCAAACCAGATTCCGCCGGTGTTGCACTCCCACGCCCAACGCTGAGTCAACTTGTGAGTAGCAGGATCCACATCAAAAGCCTTCATCATGTGCTTGGTATAGCAGCCACGTCCTAGGAAGATGCTGGGGTGACGGCCATCCAGATAAGGAGCGCCGAAATAGTGCTTGGTGCTGCGATGTCCCACAATGCCCGAACCCCAGTCGCTGTCATTGCCACGGGGATTGGGAAAATCCATATACTTGGGATGAGAGGCAGGACCAATCTCATAAGGACGACCAGTTGCTCCCTCGAGGTAGAGCAAGTACTCGTTACCAGAGCTGGTATACTCTATGCCGTTCCATCGGGTGTCGACCGAGGCAGAACCGATGAGCTCGGTCGTGCCATCTGCATAGTGGATATAAGCATTGTCCTGAATACGGAGCAGCACCTCGGCTTTGCCATCCTGGTCCCAGTCGTAGCACACGCAATCCCACTGCTCATCAGCACCAGAAAGCATGTTGGGACCCAGGTCGATCCACCACAGGCGCTTGCCCTTTCTGTCATAAGCATCGAGGACATGGAAGCAGTTTTTCTGAGACACGTCAGCAGCCAAACTGCAAGGACGCTTACAGATAAACTCTACAACTCCATCACCGTCGAGGTCGCCCATCGAGATGTCATTGATGGTGTAATTTGCCGTCACATCTTTGCCATCACGGCCAGTAATAGGCTGCACGGGAATAGTAAGCATGCCATTTTCCCAGCGAGAAACTGCATCACAAAGGGGCTGCTCTACACCACGAACTACGGCTGACACCTGGTACTTGCTGCTGGCATTGCCCGAGGAATGCGAATAGCATGAGGTCTTCAAGCCACTCTTCAGCAGACTGCCATTACAATAGATATTATAGGTGACGTCATAATACTCCTCGCCAAACACGCGCCAACTAACAAAGTTGCCCGAGGACATAGGCACTGCCACGAGGCCTCGATCCAACTTGTCCGTCACGCGCTGAGCAAACGCCTCAGGAGTTGATAACAATATCAGTTGGAGCAAACAGAAAATAAACGAAAGGCTCCATTTGTTATTCTTCTTCATATTATTGAGTTTGGGGTTTTGTCGTGTTTTATAAGAGTTCGGGCAACTGGAACAACTTAGTTCCATTACTGCCCTTTATCAATATGGTTCTATTTTGGAAAGGCTGGGCCTTGATTGCTTCCTTCACCTCGTCGACATTGGCAAAGCATCGAACAGAATCATTAGCAAGCTTTTGGAACTCAGTTCCCACCAGCCAAACGGTCTTCACCTTCAAGTCTGCTATGCGGTTCAGAACCTTCTGATGCTCTGCTGCACTATCCTCACCCAGCTCGCGCATCTCGCCCAAGATCACCATCTTGTTCTCTGCCTCTATCTGAGAGAAATTGTCCAAAGCTGCCTGCATCGAAGTGGGATTGGCATTATAAGCATCTATAATCAAGTGGTTGCGGCCCGTGTCACGGAACTCGCTTCGGTTGTTGCTTGGAATGTAGTTGGCCAGAGCCTCATTGATCTGACGGAAAGGCACACCGAACTGCATACCTACCGCAACGGCAGTCATCAAGTTGTGGATGTTATACGCACCAATAAGGTGAGTCTGCACGGTCTGCCAGGCCACATGATCCTGACGATAACGGAACTTGACAAACGGATTGCACTCTACCACTTCGCCCCATACCTCAGCGCCTTCGGCACCTGTCAGTCCATAACGGACAGCACCAAGTCCTTGCGCCATCTGGGGTAGCTCAGGTGAACTGACATTCAAGAAGATACCTATCTTCCCATTGTCACGGATGTAGTCATACAATTCGCCTTTCGTCTTCTTCACACCCTCGAATGAACCAAAGCCGGCCAGATGAGCTCGTCCTACATTGGTGATGAGTCCCATGTCCGCATCAACAATCTTTGACAAGAAAGCTATCTCACCGGGATGGTTTGCACCCGTCTCGATGATTCCGAATCCGCCATCGTCCTGCAGAGTCAAAAGCGCGAGAGGAACACCAATGTGATTATTGAGATTGCCCTGTGTATACTGGACATGTGCAATCTGTCTGAGGACGGTGCTCACCAATTCCTTGGTTGTAGTCTTACCATTCGTACCTGTAATCTGGATAATCATCTTGCTAGGCATCTGCTCACGATGATAGTGAGCCAATGCTTGAAGAGTTTCCAGGACATTATCCACCAGGATGTATCTCTTGTCGCCTTTTATGGCATACTCAGCCTCATCGACTACAGCCACAGCACATCCTTGCTCCAAGGCCTTCGAAGCAAAAGCATTTCCATTGAAAGACTCTCCCTTCAAGGCAAAAAACATTGAACCACGAGAACACTTGCGACTGTCTGTCGTAACCACGGGATGAGCCAAAAAGACTTTATAAAGTTCTTCTAATTCCATCATTACATTACACTACACGGCAAATTTACGAATTTTTCTGCACACTAGGGCATTATCCAATCGGAAAAATTTGGATACATCAGGATTTCTGCCTAACTTTGCGTGGAATTGTATGGATAATAGATGAAAGGACTTGTCCCCTATACGATAAACGTGCACGGAAAGCTTCTCAATTTAGGAGAGCCTCAGGTCATGGGCATTCTCAATGTCACCCCTGACTCTTTCTATGACGGGAGTCGGAAACAGACCGAACAAGAGATTGCTGCAAGAGCCGACGAGATATTGGCTGAGGGTGGCCAAATTATCGACATCGGCGCTTATTCCAGTCGGCCTGGTGCAGACGACGTGTCACCTCAGGAGGAGATGGACCGTCTGGCTCGAGCATTGGATATTATCCGCGAAAAATACCCAGAAGTCATCCTTTCCGTTGACACTTTCCGAGCCGACGTGGCACGCCAGTGTGTAGAAAAATATGGAGTGGAGATTGTCAATGACATCTCTGGTGGCGACCTCGATCCTGATATGTTTCCCACGGTAGCCAGTCTGGGTGTTCCGTATATCCTGATGCACATGCAAGGCACACCACGTGACATGCAGAACTCTCCCCACTATGACCACCTGATCCCCGAGATGATGCTGTATTTCAGTCAGAGGGTCAACAAGTTGAGGGAACTGGGTGTCAAAGATATCATCCTAGATCCCGGCTTTGGTTTTGCCAAGACACTGGACCACAACTACGAATTGATGGCCCATCTCGACGACTTCAAGATATTCGAGTTGCCTATGCTAGTTGGCATATCCCGAAAGTCCATGATCTACCGTCTACTAGACTCGACACCCGCCGAGGCTCTCAACGGAACCACTGTGCTCAACACGCTTGCATTGTACAAGGGAGCATCTATCCTGAGAGTTCATGATGTGAAACCCGCAGTTGAAGCTGCAAAAATCGTGAAAGCATGTTTCCAGGCTTTGGAATAAAAGACATCATCGACATTCTGTTGGTCGCCTTGTTGCTCTACTCGTGCTACAAGGTGATGAAGCAGTCTCGCTCTGTAAATATCTTCTACGGAGTGCTGGTGTTTGTGAGTCTTTGGATTGTCGTCTCCAAAGTCTTGGAGATGAAGTTGATGGGAAGCATTCTCGACCAGTTCGTAAGCGTAGGTTCTATCGCCCTCATCGTACTCTTCCAAGAAGAAATCCGTCGTTTCTTCTACACCATCGGAACACACGAGAAAGCAGTTCGCCTCATTCGAATTTTCCGAAATGACGAGAAAGACAACCAAGAATATCGTCACAATCGCGACGACATATTCCCTATTGTTCGTGCTTGCCTCAGCATGAGCCGCCAACATGTGGGTGCCCTCATCGTGCTGCAGAACAACCTGCCCTTGACTGACTTTATCCGCTCGGGAGAAATGGTAGATGCACGCATCTCGCAGCGCCTCATCGAGAATATCTTCTTCAAGAACAGCCCCCTGCATGATGGGGCCATGATCATCAATGACGGACGCATAATAGCCGCTGCGTGTATCCTTCCCATCAGCCACGACCTAGATATCCCCAAAGACTTTGGTCTGCGCCACCGAGCAGCAAAGGGTATCTCTAAGGAGACTGACGCCCTATCCATCATTGTGAGTGAGGAAACGGGAAACATCACCGTGGCCTATGGCGACCAATTCCGAAGCAGAATCAGTGCAGAAGAACTAGAGTTGATACTGATGAGGGGAAGATTCTAATTGAAGGTTTTTGTTAACTAATAATATCAAAAAATATACAACATGAGTTTAATGCAACAAATCATCGCTCGCGCCCAGAGCAACAAGCAGCGCATCGTGCTGCCCGAGAGCCTGGAGGAGCGTACCCTGACCGCAGCCGACAAGTCTCTGGCAGACGGTCTGGCAGAAATTATCCTTATCGGTAATCCCGATGAAATCAAAGCTCTGGGTCAGAAGCTGGGACTCACCCATCTGGACCAGGCAACCATCATCGACCCTGCTACCAGCGAGAAGACCGAGGAGTATGCTCAACTGCTCTTCCAGCTGCGTCAGAAGAAGGGCATGACCATCGAGAAGGCTCGTGAGCAGGTATTGGATCCTCTCTATTTCGGTTGCCTTATCATCAAGAGTGGTGACGCTGATGGTCAGATTTCAGGTGCACTCAGCACCACGGGCGACACCCTTCGTCCTGCCCTGCAGATTATCAAGTGTGCTCCTGGCATCAGCTGCGTAAGTGGTGCTATGCTGATGATCACCGACAAGCCCGAGTATGGCGAAAACGGCGTGATGGTAGTAGGCGACGTTGCTGTTACCCCCATGCCCGATGCTGCACAACTGGCACAAATCGCAGTTTGCACTGCTCAGACCGCAAAGTCTGTTGCAGGTTTTGCTGATCCTCGCGTTGCTATGCTGAGCTTCTCGACCAAGGGAAGTGCCAAGCACGAGGTTGTGGACAAGGTTGTAGAGGCTACCCGCTTGGCTCAAGAACTTGATCCTACCCTCAAGGTTGATGGCGAGCTGCAGGCTGATGCTGCTCTCGTTCCCTCTGTAGGAGAGAAGAAGGCTCCCGGCAGTGCTATTGCCGGTCACGCTAACGTACTGGTATTCCCCTGCCTCGAGGTTGGTAACATTGGTTACAAGCTCGTTCAGCGTCTGGCTGGCGCCGATGCCATTGGCCCCATCCTCCAGGGTATTGCACGTCCCGTCAATGACCTTTCTCGCGGTTGCTCTGTTGACGACATCTACAAGATGGTTGCCATCACCGCTTGTCAGGCTATGGATGCTAAGTAAATCACTAATCACATTATACTAAATCAGAACAAACATGAAGATTTTGGTACTGAACTGCGGTAGCAGCTCTATCAAATATGCCCTGTACAATATGGATGACCAGAGTGTCATCACCAGTGGCGGTATCGAGAAGATCGGTTTGCCCGACTCATTCATCAACGTTAAGCTCAACGGCGAAAAGCACAAGATGGAGCGCCCCATCGCTGAGCACACTGCTGGCGTGCAGTGGATTTTCGAGGTTCTCACCACTGGCGATTATGCCGTGCTGAAGGATCTGAACGAGCTGGATGCTGTTGGTCATCGTATGGTGCACGGTGGTGAGAAGTTCAACAAATCGGTGCTTCTGACCCCCGAGGTAATGGAGGCATTTGCTGCCTGCAACGACTTGGCTCCTTTGCACAACCCCGCAAACATCAAGGGTGTAAATGCAGTAACCGCATTGTTGCCCAACATTCCTCAGGTGGGTGTGTTTGACACTGCATTCCACCAGACCATGCCTGACTACGCATACATGTACGCCCTCCCCTACAACCTTTACAAGGAGTATGGTGTGCGTCGCTATGGTTTCCACGGAACCAGCCACCGCTATGTTTCTCAGCGCGTGTGTGAGTTCCTGGGTGTAAAGCCCGAGGAGACCAAGATCATCACCTGCCACATTGGTAATGGTGCTTCTATCGCTGCTGTCAAGGATGGCAAGTGCGTAGACACTTCTATGGGTCTGACTCCTCTGGAAGGCCTCATCATGGGTACTCGTAGCGGTGACATCGATGCAGGTGCAGTCACCTTCATCATGGACAAGTTGAACCTGGACACCAAGGGCATCAGCAACCTGCTGAACAAGCAGAGTGGTCTGGCCGGTGTCAGCGAGGGTAGCAGCGATTTCCGCGACATCCTAGCAGGTATTGCCAACGGCAATGACAAGGCTCGTCTGGCCAAAGAGATGTACACCTATCGCATCAAGAAGTACATCGGTCAGTATGCTGCTGCCATGGGCGGTGTCGATGTAATCCTGTTCACTGGCGGTGCTGGTGAGAATCAGTGGGAGGTTCGTGAGGGCGCTACCAAGGGCCTGGAGTTCATGGGAATCAAGCTTGACGACGAGAAGAACCGTGCATGTCGTGCTACCGAGGCTGTCCTCAGTGCAGACGACAGCAAGGTGACCATCTGCTGTATCCCCACCGATGAGGAACTGATGATTGCTAGCGACACCATGGATCTGGTGAAGTAAGCAAAATAGAATAGAACGATTATTTGTCTCGGTAGATGGCTATCTCGCCACTGCCGAGACATTTTTTTGCCTGTGCGTCATAGATACAACCAAACTGCCCCGGGGCAATTCCCTGAATAGGCTCATCGCTGTGGACATGATAGCCTTCCTCGTCCAAGGTCAGGAAACCAGGAAGGAAATGGTCGACATGACGTATCTTGAACATAATAGGTTGCTGAGAGATAGCCTCCCCTTCCCATGGGTTTCGAGTGATGAAATGCAAATCGGGCACACGAAAATCATGGCCGTATTGCAATTGGGTGTCCCATCCATGTGCAACAAAGATGATGTTCTTGCGGATGTTCTTCTTGACAACGAACCAAGGTCCTCCACCCAATCCAAGTCCTTTGCGCTGACCGATGGTGTGAAACCAGAATCCTTTGTGAGTGCCCACGACCTTACCTGTCTCTATATCGATGACACGACCCTCTTGTTCTCCCATAAACTTGCGAAGAAAATCATTGTAATTAATCTTTCCCAGAAAGCAAATACCCTGCGAGTCCTTGCGATATGCACTGGGCAAGTGAGCATCTAGTGCAATCTGTCGCACCTGTTCCTTGGCCATGTGACCAATAGGGAAGATGGAGTGTGTCAGCTGTTCATAGGTCAATTGGGCTAGGAAATCCGTCTGGTCCTTTACTGGATCAGGGGCGGTACCTAGCCACACATAACCATCCTCCTCGATACGTTGGGCATAATGGCCTGTTGCCACCTGGCCGTAATGACAACCGACTAGCTCGTGAAAAGCACCAAACTTGATGAGTTTGTTGCACATCACATCGGGGTTAGGCGTCAAGCCCATCTTTACACGTTCTATTGCATAGCCTACGACCCGCTCCCAATACTCCTTCTGCAAGTCCGTGACCTCTAGATGCAGTCCATACTTACGAGCCGTAGCCTGAGACAATTCGATATCCTCTTCGGCTGTGCACGAAGAATCATCTCCCTCCATACCTATTTTAATATAGTGCAAGTCGGGCTTCAATCCTTGTTCGCATAGTTGGTGCACCACCACGGCGCTATCCACTCCACCGGATATCAAAACGGCTGTTGTCATTGTCTTACAGATAAATTACTTATAGATAAAGTGCCACGTTTTTGGGCCCTTGAATGTTTCGATTGCTAAAGAAACTGTATCGCCACTTTCCAGCTTACGTCCAAGATGGTTCAAATCTATCGACGCATACATTTCTGCGCTATAGCTGACCGGATCATCATTTTGCGCATGATGCAACGAGAGGCGAATATGATGACTCGAGAGAAAGTCGACGCCATATCCCCAGTAGTGATGCGATGCCATCCCTTGTGTCTTGGGTTGCAAGTGCAAATTGATAAAGTCCCCAGACTGCCACGCACTTAATGCCGTCAGCGGGTCGTGGCGAAGGACTGCCGTACTATCTTGGAGAACAGGCACTGTTGTCGCATTGTAGATGGTTGCATGCGTGCTATCCGTAGAAATATAGGTGGTCAACGCACGCAAAGTAGCATTGGCATAAATGCTCTTAAAATCTGCATTATTCACCCCATATTGTCTACCATTGTCCAGGGCGAGGGTCGTGACCCGTTTCATAGAGTCACTTTTGAGCGAAACAATGTCGGTGACCACGGGGGGATAGACATACTCCTCCTCGCCGCAAGACACCAGCAAGACCAGACCTGCCAGCAACATTGTCCACACACACTTTTTCATCTTTCTATAAACTAGGACTTCATCGCCTGTTCGTAGTTAATCACGGGGTTGGCATACATCTCCAACATCTTGGTGCGCAAGAACACCTCATCCTTGTTCTCTATCTTTATCAGGTCGAGACGACTCTGGAGATAGCGCTCAAACGTGCGCTTCTCCTCTGAAGTATAGTGTGCACCATGGTCCTTAGTACCATCCAACATATCTATGGCAACATAATTACCAGGGAACAGACGATAGCCACGATGAATCTCAATATCCATACGACGAGCCAATTCTGCATAAAACGCCTTAGGCTCCAAATCTTTAAGTTCGGGCAGCCACCGGTTGATGGGTGCTGCAGTCTGATAGTGCACACGACCCTTCTGTCCCCAGATGCCAGTCTTCATGTTGTCCAGGTCATCCTGTTTCGACTTCTTCCACCCGGGCACATCACGCTTGAGCTGGAACTCCATGGCCTTGAGGTAGTCACAGGGATCATACTCATATGATATAGTCAAGGGAGTGATATTCAGGTCCATCAGTTTTTCCACTAATGTTCCTTCACCTCCGATGGCTAGCATCTTGAGTAAACTTTCCTGCGTACGGTCGTTGCTATCTTTGGCACGGCCCTCACGCTGAGCTATCCAGAGGTTCTCCTTCTTCCCTGTCACAGCATAGTGGATATAGCGACTCATCAACTGACTGCTGGCCAACAGTTCACGTGGTGAGAGGCCACGACGTACAGTAAAGGCCTTGTTGAGTCGAACCAGTGTGCGTATCCAAGGATAAATAAGCAGATTGTCACCAATAGCAATCTCGCAGGTGGTAGGGAACTTCTTGTAAAATAGCAAAACATCCAGAATCGCACTATCCAGTACGATATCACGATGATTGCTGATGAAGGTGTAGCGTTCATCGCCAGGCGAGATGCCATCGGGGCTGAACGTCACCCCGGTAGAGCACTTGCGCATGACATATTCCACAATACGCTTCATGTAGCGCTTTTGGAAATCATATGTGCTATTGACGCCAATGAACATGGCTCTGAGCATGCCATTTCGCATCCACTGAGGCACCCAAGGCATCAATCCACGCATCATGCGTGAAAACTGACGGTCGTGCAACAAAGTCTCGACTGCTCCCTTTATTTCATCATCGCAATAAGGGCGTATGTCGTTGAACTCCGAAGGAATATCTACACTCTTCATGGTTGTTAGTTTTTATTTAGCGAGGGTATCCTCGATAATATCAGTCATCACCTCACGAATATCCAAACCTGCAGCACGCACCTGCTGAGGAATGAAACTGGTGGCAGTCATACCTGGAGTAGTATTGATCTCCAGCATGTTGATCTTGTCACCAGCCGTGATGATATAGTCAATTCGGATGATTCCGTGACACCCAAGGATGTCGTAGATCATTGATGTCAGAGTCTGCACACGCTCGGTCAATCGATCGCTGATGCGCGCAGGAGTAATCTCGTCCACCTGACCATTGTACTTCGCATCGTAGTCAAAGAACTCGTTGGTAGTAACCACCTCGGTGATGGGGAACACGTGAGCACCCTTGCGGGTCTTGTAGCATCCGCAGGTAATCTCTGTTCCTTGCATAAAGGCCTCGACCATCACGTCCTCGCCCTCCTTGAGAGCCAGTTCGATGGCAGGACGCAAGGCCTCAGGAGTCTTGACCTTGGTAGTGCCAAAACTGCTACCACCGCTGGCAGGTTTCACGAAACAAGGCAGACCAATGCGGTCGATAATATCCTGGTCACTTACCTCCTGGTCGTGTCCCTGCTTAACAACAAGACTCTCGGCTACGCTGACACCCAAGCCACGCATGTAGTTGTTGAGCACAAACTTATCATAGGTCATAGCCTCCACCAGTACATTACAAGTGCTGTAAGGCATACCGATCAGGTCGAAATAACCCTGCAGGATACCGTTCTCACCGGGAGCGCCATGGATGGTAATGTAAGAGAAATCGGGATGAACACTCTTACCCCCACCCTGGAAGGTGAAGTCATTACGGTCCACCTGGGCACGAGTGCCATCGGCAAGGATTGCCTCCCACTTGCCTGCATGGATCTCTACCTTATAAATAATATAGCGTTCGGGGTCGAGGAAAGACTCGATGCCCTGGGCGCTGCGCATTGACACATCATGTTCACTGGTGTCGCCGCCACAGATGATTGCTATGATTTTCTTGTCCATTGTATATTGTTATTATCCATTTTCTATTTTCCTTCGCCACTTCTCGATGAGGGCGGTCATGTCGGCAGGCAAGGGGCTAGAGAAATCCATCTGCTCTCCAGTCACAGGATGCACAAAACCGAGTGTGCGAGCATGCAAGGCCTGGCGCGGACACAACTCGAAGCAATTGCGGATGAAGGCCTTGTACGAGGCACTCTGTTCACCACGCAGTATCTGCTCGCCGCCATATCGTTCATCGTTGAAGAGGGTGTGCCCCGTGTGCTTCATGTGCACACGTATCTGGTGAGTGCGACCTGTCTCCAGTCGACATTCCACTAGGGTGACTGCACCAAATCGCTCCAGCACATGGTAATGTGTGACAGCATGCTTGCCCACTTCACTATCGGGCGGGAAGACGGCCATCTGCAATCTGTCCTTGGGATTGCGAGCGATATTGCCCTCGATGGTACCATCGTCCTCGGCAAAAGGTCCCCATACCAAAGCATTGTAGAGGCGGTGCGTGGTGTGGAAGAAGAACTGTTTGCACAGACTGGTCTTGGCTTCTGGCGTCTTAGCCACTACCAACAGGCCACTGGTGTCCTTGTCGATGCGGTGCACCAGCCCCACGGTGGGGTCATTGGGGTCATACTTGGGGTCGTCCTTCAGATGCCATGCCAGCGCATTGACCAAGGTGCCGCTGAAATTGCCGCAACCCGGATGCACCACCATGCCCGCTGGTTTGTTGATCACCAAGAGTTGACTATCCTCATAAACCACTTCCAAGGGGATATCCTCGGGTATGATTTCCCAGTCACGCTTGGGTCGATCCAGCATCAGGGTGATGACATCGCCTGCCTTCACCTTATAATTGCTTTTGACGGCCTTTCCGTTTGCTTGGATGAAACCTGCCTCCGCTGCTTTCTGGATACGGTTACGACTGGTGTCACGCAGGTGATCCATCAGGAACTTGTCCACACGGATAGGATTCTGACCACTATCGGCCACCACGCGTCGGTGCTCATAGAGCTCGCCGGACCCTTCCCCTTGGGCCTCTTCGCCCATCAGGTCGTCGTCCAACTCCAACTCATCGTCCAGTTCCAGTTCTGTATCAGTCATTCAGCATCTGGTTTATCATTTCATCCAGGCTTATATCGCCATCCATATCGATTTCGCTTTCGATAGAATCGCCCACCATCACACCATTGCCGACACGCAGAACCACGGCTGCATCACGGGGAATGCGGTCTCCGGCATATACCTCATGGCCCTGGCACTTGACGCCTACCACCCAATCGCGTTCCTCGCCATCCACATATTCCACAGGACCTAGGCGGAAGCCATACTGCTTCAGAATCTCCTGAGCCTCGCGCAGCGAACTGTTGTTGGCCAGTGAAGGCAACTCCAGCGTAGGCATCTCGCTGCTGTTGATAGTCAATTGTATGGGACGATTGGCCTTTACCAATGTGCCACTTTGGGGACGTTGCTTCAGCACGATGCCAGCAGGCAAACTGCGATCATAGGCACTGTCGGCCACCACAGCCTCTAGCCCCAACTGCCCCAGCATATTGCGAGCATCGGCATAGAGTGTGCCCTCCACATTGGGCACCGTCACCTCCTCGCCATGCTGGGTATAGATGTTGAGCCATTCCCAGACACCACCCAGCAAAAGTGCAACTACCAGCGCCATAGCCAGCAGGTTGCCCCAGATGACAGGAGCGGTGAATTTATTTTTCAGTTCTCTAAACGTCATAATTCGGCAATTTATCTTTTGCAAAGATAATGTAAATCTATCTTACCACCAAGTGAAAAGGCGTTTATTTCACCCTAGAACGAAAAAAGGGTCCCGGAGACCTCTCGGTCCGGAACCCTTTTTCATCGGCATGGGCTTTTGACGGCCCCATCCACTAGGGATTACTTGCCGTGACGCTCGTCAGAAACAGTCAGCTTCTTGCGGCCCTTGGCGCGACGAGAAGCCAATACACGACGACCATTGGCGGTAGCCATTCTCTGACGGAAACCGTGCTTGTTGTTACGGCGACGGTTGTGGGGCTGGAATGTTCTTTTCATATCTTGTCTTTCTTTATTTGTTGCTTTTCCACTATTTCGGAGTGCAAAATTAGCAACTTTTCCTCAAACGACCAAACATTTCCCCAAAAATCTACCTACTTATAGGCAAAACATGGCCACATTTAGTTCCCTTTTCCTAACTTTTCGCTTTTGCCTCATCACTTTTCACGCGTTTTTCTTTTTGTTTTTCACTCTTTTTCGTACCTTTGCACTCGCAAATTATAATAGTAACAAAATATATACATCTTATGATCAACTCACAAGACATTAAGAAGGGTGTTTGCATCCGCATGGATGGCAAGCTCTATTTCTGCATCGATTTCCTGCATCGTAAGCCCGGTAAGGGTAACACCATCATGAACGTGACTCTGAAGGACGTTGTCAACGGCGGCGTTATCGAGAAGCGTTTCAACATCGGTGAGAAGCTGGAGGATGTACGCGTAGAGCGTCGTCCCTATCAGTACCTGTATGCCGAGGGTGAGGATTTTGTGTTCATGAACAACGAGACCTACGAGCAGGTTAACATCCCCGCTGACCAGATCACCGGTGTGAAGTTCATGAAGGAGGGTCAGAACGTCGAGGTTGTTACCGACGCCAGCACCGAGACCATCCTGTACGCTGAGCTGCCCGCAAAGGTACACCTGGAGATCACCTGGACCGAGCCCGGCCTGAAGGGTGACACCGCTACCAACACCTTGAAGCCCGCTAAGGTTGAGACCGGCGCCGAGGTTCGCGTTCCTCTGTTCATCAACGAGGGCGAGATCATCGAGGTTGATACCCGTGACGGTTCTTACCTGGGTCGCGTAAAGGCTTAATCTAACAACGATTACAGCATAAAAGAGGCTTCTCGCTCAATAGCGAGGGGCCTTTTTTGTGTCCTTCCACTCTAGGGGGTGTCCGAGAGAGTACATGTCCGGGGCAAAAAGAGTATATGTCCGAGGCAAAAAGAGTACTGTTTTTGGGCAAAAAGAGTACTCTCTCGGGGCCAGACATGTACTCTCTCGGCGGGGTGTCGTGAGGAGAGCGGCTTCGAGCTCCTCTTTTTTCGCCCTTTTCATTTGGAAAGTCCCCCAAATTGTAGTATTTTTGTATCGTAATAATTGAAATGCATGAAATACTCGCTGATAATACCCGTGTATAATCGCCCCGACGAGGTGGACGAATTGCTGGAAAGTCTGCAGACCCAGACACTGCAGGATTTCGAGGTAATTGTGGTGGAGGACGGCAGCAGCATCCCTTGCAAGGAGGTGGTGGAGAAGTATGCCAAAAGCCTGGACATCAAGTATTACGAGAAATCCAACAGCGGTCCTGGACAGACCCGCAACTATGGCGCAGAGCGGGCTCAGGGCGAGTTCCTCATCGTGCTGGACAGCGATTGCGTGTTGCCTCCCGGATACATGCAGGCCGTAGAGGACGAACTGAGGCGCGAGGAGTGCGATGCCTTTGGCGGACCCGACCGTGCACACGAGAGTTTCACCCCCGTGCAGAAGGCCATCAGCTATTCGATGACCTCCTTCTTCACCACTGGAGGTATCCGCGGAGGCAAGAAACAGATGGATAAGAAGTTCTATCCCCGCTCGTTCAACATGGGCATCCGTCGCTCGCTCTACCAGCAGTTGGAGGGTTTCAGTGCCATGCGTTTTGGCGAGGACATCGATTTCAGCATCCGCATCTACAAGAGTGGAGCGCGTTGTCGTCTGTTCCCAGAGACCTGGGTGTGGCACAAGCGCCGCACAGATCTGAAGAAGTTCTTCAAACAAGTACACAATAGCGGCATTGCTCGCATCAACCTTTTTAAGCGTCATCCCGAGAGTCTGAAACTAGTGCACCTCTTGCCCATGGTCTTTACCCTGGGAGTAGCCTTCCTGCTGGTTTGCTTCCTTGCAGGAATCTTGCTTTTCAACTTTGGTCCTGACCACATGAACAAGAGTTTTGGCTTCGCCCTGTGCGAGCTCTCGCTCATGCCTCTCATTCTCTACAGTTTATTACTTTGCATCGATTCTACTATACAGAACAAGAGCCTCTGGGTAGGCCTCCTGTCTGTCCCCGCCGCCTTCATCCAGCTCATCGGTTATGGCACAGGTTTCCTGCGTGCCTGGTGGTTGCGCTGCATCTGCGGCAGAAACGAGGAGTTGCAGGCCTTCAAAGACAATTTCTATGAATGATACTATCAAGAACTGGGCAATAGACGACCGTCCTCGCGAACGCATGATGGCGCACGGGGCCGACGCTCTGAGCAAGGCCGAACTGCTGGCCATACTCATCGGCAGTGGCGTGCCTGGCGTCAGCGCAGTAGACTTGATGCGAAAGGTGCTGAACGACTATGGCGACAGCATCAGTCTGCTGAGTCGTGCCTCGATCCAGGACTTGACAAAATACAAGGGTATGGGCCCTGCCAAGGCCGTCACCGTGCTGGCAGCATGCCAACTGGCCAACCGACG
>JAZRYA010000072.1:0-36585 GCA_045600505.1 Bacteroidaceae bacterium | reverse complement strand
CTTGCCCATCAGTTCCACCTCCTTCAGCGACCCATCGGCATTGAGGGGGATGGAGGCGTGGAAGAGCAGGTTGCTGTCATAGATGCCATACATGCATCCGTGGCTGAACAGGCACTTGATGTGGCGCTGCAGCTTGTCGCTTACACGGAAGGAATGGTGCAGTTTCTGCACGAGTTCCTCTTCCTCGGGAGATAAGGCGAAGGGGTGCTCTGTATCCAGTGTTGGCAAGAAACAATCACGCATCTTATATTCCTTACCATCAATATTATAAACGCCCTTACTTAAATCGATTCTTTCAAGCAATGTACGATGCTCGAGATGCCACTCGGGGTGGGCCAACATCATCTGTGCCTCGAGCTTGAACTGGATGATGGAGATGGCCTTGTGCATCTGGGCTATCAGGCGGCGTGTCTTCTTGTCGTGTACAGCATCGCTCTGTTCGGTCTTGGGACCAAAGAAGTCGCAAGGATCGTCGGAATAGGTCTCGAGAGCAAAGGTGGCCAGGGGCAGGAGATTGATGCCATAACCGTCCTCGAGTGTGGCCATGTTGCCAAATCGCAAGGAGAGTCGGAGTACATTGGCAATACAACAGTCGTTGCCTGCTGCAGCTCCCATCCACAGTGCGTCGTGGTTGCCCCACTGGATATCAAAGTTGGGATAGCTGAGCAGTTTGTCCATGATGATGTGTGCACCGGGTCCTCGGTCGAAAATGTCGCCTAGGATGTGCAACTGGTCTACGCTAAGTCGCTGAATCACATTGCTCAAGGCAATAATGAACGAGTCGCTCTGTCCTGTGCTGACAATGCTCTCGATGATCTCGCGGAAGTAGGCAACTTTGTTATTATCAGTGGGGTTCTCGTGCAAGAGCTCTTCGATGATGTAGGCAAACTCCTTGGGTAGCGCCTTGCGAACCTTGGAACGAGAATATTTGGAGCTGATAATCTGGCAAACCTGTATCAACTGATTCAGCGTCACGCGGTAATAATCCTCCATCTCTTGCTCGCTGGCCTTGATCAACTGCAGTTTTTGCTCGGGGTAGTAGATCAGGGTACACAGGTCCTGTATTTCCTCGGGAGAAAGCACCTCGCCAAACAGTTCTGTCACCTTGCGCTTGATGCGTCCCGATGCGTTGTTGAGAATGTGGATGAATGCCTCGTATTCTCCATGGATATCGGCCATAAAATGCTCGGTTCCCTTGGGCAGATTCAGAATAGCTTGCAGATTGATGATCTCAGTGCTTGCAGCACTGATGTTGGGAAACGTCTCGGAAAGCAGTTCCAGGACGCGCATATCTTGTGATATACGTTCTTCAATGGTAGATTTAGTGTCCATATTGACCTATTTTCATACAAAGTTAGTTAAAACTTTTATTCGGCGCAAAAAAAATAGTAACTTTGCATTCGATTTATCGAAAATGATACACAAAGGAATAGTATTGTCCCTGCTCATGTTGTTGCTGGGAACAAGTGCCAAAGCCATGGAGGCGGATACAATACAGGCACTGACACAGGCACAAACCGATTCGTTGATGCGCATCATCGACGGGTTGATTGACCAATATGAGTCTATGCCTCAGCAACCTCGGTATCTCGATAAAAAGGGTTTCATCCCCTGGCTCCTTCGCTATCTTGCTAACACCAATCAACCCAAAGACAAGCCTTTTGACTGCAGTTTTGTGATTGGTCCCTATTACGACAACACTTATTCTTTTGGTCTGGGTGGTGCGCTTTCTGGTAATTATTCTTGGGATAGGAGTGACAAGACATTGCCCAAGAGTGACATCTCATTGTTCGTTACCGGTACGATCAAGGGTGTGTTTGCAGCCAAGATCGAGGGTCATAATTTCACTCCACACGATCGCCTGCGTCTCAATTATTCGTTGAGTGTAAGCACTGTTCCACAGGATTTCTGGGGCATGGGCTATGAAATGGGCAAAAACAAGGAGCATGGTGATTATCATCAGTTCAAGATACACTTCAAACCCTATGCCATGTATCGACTGACGAAGGGGTTGTACTTTGGTCCACAGGTCGATGTGTATCATGTCAACACCTATAAGTTTGCCATGCCAGATTCTACCATAGATTATCTCCATGGCCAGCGCGAGGACATCACTTCGCTGGGTGCTGGTGCGGTGTTGGAATACGATACACGAGATTTTATCCTCAATCCTGCCAGGGGCCAATACATCAAAGTGGAACAGATGTTCTATCCCAAGGGCATAAACCGGTACAACTTTGATTATACAGACCTTACCTTCCGCACCTATCATCCCCTGTGGAAGAAGTGTACATTGGCAGCCGAGTGTCACGGTATGTTCACCTATGGAGGTGAGGTGCCCTGGACCATGTTGGCTCAGGTGGGTGATGACGGCAGACGAATGCGTGGATATTATGAAGGTCGTTTCCGCGATAAAAACATCATCGAGGCTCAGTTGGAGTTCCGCCAGATGATTGCGTGGCGATTCGGCGTAACTGCCTTTGTGGGTGCTGCCAACATCTTCCCGTCGTGGGATGAGATCAATCTGCACCACACTTTGCCTAACTATGGTCTGGGACTTCGTTGGGAGTTCAAGCCCCGTGTCAACCTTCGTTTGGATTGCGGATTTACCGACAGGCATAAGCCTGGTATAATATTTAATATGAGTGAAGCTTTTTAATTAAGATAATAAATTAGGAAAGATATGAAAATTAAAGGTTTATTGATGGTTGCCTCCATGGCAGTATCATGTGGTCAGGCTTTCGCTGGCGACGAACTTATCAAATTTGGTGATTTCGAGCAGTGGATCACTCGCACCGTAAAGGAGAGCAAGCTGGTTGGTGGAAAGACTCGTACACTGTACGAGATTGGACCCTCGCAGACGTGGCCTCAGAACAAGGCTTTTGTCAATCAGGGGGGTAGCCCCTGGGGCACCAGCAATGTATATGCCAAGGTGTGTGGTGTGGTGAAGAGTAACGAGAGTGTCTACTTCGACAACCATGGCAATGGCAAGTGTGTCAAGCTGGAGACTCATCTGGTGCAGTGCAAGGCCATCGGTATTGTCAACATCACCGTGCTGGCAGCAGGTTCGCTCTTTTCGGGTGAGATGGTAGAGCCCATCACCAGTAGCTCTAATCCCATGAGCAAGATGAACTCGGGTATCGAATTCACCAAGCGTCCCAAGGCTATCAAGTTTGACTACAAGGTTAAGTTGAGCGGTGAGTCGGATCGTATTCGCGAGACTGGTTTCAGCAAGAAGAAGACCATTGCTGGCAAGGACTTGTGCGAGGCTCTCGTATTGCTGCAGAAGCGTTGGGAGGATGAGAATGGCCAGATACATGCCAAGCGTGTAGGTACCATGTGGAAGCGTTTTAGTAGCAACACGGATTGGGTCAATGGCGCTAGCTTCGACATCCACTATGGCGATATCTCTCAGTCTTCGTACTTCAAGAGCTATATGTCTCTGCAAACCAAGGAGGCAGCTGATCGTGGCGAGCGCATCTACTATTCTACCAATAGCAAGGGCAAGCAGGTAATGGTGCAAGAAGACGGTTGGGCTGATGCCGACGAGACTCCCACTCACATGATCATCTTCTTCAATTCTAGCCATGGTGGTGCTTACATCGGTAGTGTGGGCAACACGCTGTGGATAGATAATGTAAAACTGACTTATTAATATTAGTAGACATTGGATACCAACGCTATCTACAACAAGATACAGACACCTAGTTATGTGATGGAAGAGGATCTGCTACGCAGAAACCTCTCCCTGATCAAACATGTGGCCGAGGAGAGTGGGGCAGAGATCATCTTGGCTTTCAAGGCCTTTGCTCTATGGCGTACTTTCCCCATCTTCCGAGAGTATATCCGGCATACCACAGCCAGCAGCCCCTATGAGGCTCGATTGGCCTTCGAGGAGTTTGGCAGTCCTGCTCACACCTATTCGCCTGCATATACCGAGGAGGATTTCCCTCTGCTGATGAGATTCAGCGGTCACATTACATTCAACAGCCTGTCTCAGTACCGCAGATTCTGGCCCGAGGTAAAGGAGTACAATGCCACACATACTGAAAAGCCCATTTCATGTGGTGTCCGTATCAACCCCGAGTATAGCGAGATAGAGACAGAATTGTATGACCCCTGTGCTCCTGGTTCGCGTTTTGGTATTCTTAATGACCAGTTATCTGAAGTCCTCCCTGAAGGTATTGAAGGTTTCCATTGCCACTGTCATTGCGAGAGTAGTGCCGAGGCACTAGAGCACACCCTGGTGCATTTGGAGGAAAAGTTTGGAAAGTGGCTGCCTCAACTGAAATGGTTGAATCTGGGTGGTGGTCATCTGATGACCAGAAAGGATTACGACACAGTACACCTTATTAATATAATAAAGGGACTGCGTGAGCGGTATCCCAATCTCAAGATTATCCTGGAACCTGGTAGTGCATTTGCATGGCAGACAGGTCCTCTCGTGTCTCGCGTTGTGGATGTTGTCGAGAACAAGGGCATTCGTACTGCCATATTGGATGTAAGTTTCACTTGTCACATGCCCGACTGTCTGGAAATGCCTTATCAACCCGCAGTGCGAGGCGCGGAGACACTGGATGCTGACTATGTGAAGTGCCCCGCAGCTCAAAATGAGCATGTCTATCGCCTGGGTGGTAACAGCTGTTTGAGTGGAGATTACATGGGCAGTTGGCGCTTCGATCACGAGTTGCAGATAGGGGAGCATATCATCTTCGAGGATATGATTCACTACACGACCGTGAAAACAAATATGTTCAACGGTATACATCATCCTAGCCTATATTTGTTGCATAGTGATGGAGAATTGGAAATTCTGCGTCATTTCTGTTACGAAGATTATCGCGACAGGATGTGCTGATAGAATTTTCTGATATTTTTCTGCCAAAAGGTTTGGCGGTTTCGTGAAATCTTCGTACCTTTGCAACCGCAATTCAGAGGAATGCCTATCGAATTTGGTAGAAAATAACGCGGAAATAGCTCAGTTGGTAGAGCATAACCTTGCCAAGGTTAGGGTCGCGAGTTCGAGTCTCGTTTTCCGCTCTTATTTCATGGACATGAAGATTGTTGCCCAGGTGGCGGAATGGTAGACGCGCTCGTTTCAGGTGCGAGTGTTGAGAGACGTGCAGGTTCGAGTCCTGTTCTGGGCACAACAAACAAAGATGGAGAGGTGGCGGAATGGTAGACGCGCTACTTTGAGGTGGTAGTGCCGCGAGGCGTGGGAGTTCGAGTCTCCTCCTCTTCACTTTCTTTTGCGGAAATAGCTCAGTTGGTAGAGCATAACCTTGCCAAGGTTAGGGTCGCGAGTTCGAGTCTCGTTTTCCGCTCTCACTCATGAACATGAATCGGCCTGCCCAGGTGGCGGAATGGTAGACGCGCTCGTTTCAGGTGCGAGTGTTGAGAGACGTGCAGGTTCGAGTCCTGTTCTGGGCACGAAATAGAGGAGGTAATCATTTGATTATCTCCTTTTTTTGTCTGCGCATATTCCAAGGATAATTGTTTCTTCCTTAGTTGCTCCTTTCCACTCAAAAAGAGTCAAAAGCATTCATTCTTCAAGACTTTTTCACGACAAAGTCACTCAATTTTGTCGTAGTGTATGCTTTTGAAATCGATTTATTTCCGTATATCCAACCTTTTTCCTATATTTGCAGTTAGAAAACACCGACAACAGAACTATGAACATTTACGTAAGATATTTTACAGAAGAAACGCTTGTTTCCACCATCGACCAGGTCATCAAATTTTTGGAGTCTATCCCCGAGATAGAGATGGACGATTACCTGCGTGGCGAGGTGGTAGATTATGTCGCTAGCGACATGCCTTATCCCAAGCGCATCAAGGTGCATCAGCGTTCCTACTTCATTCTCATCAAGACTGATGCTTCTACGCTGGAGGAGTTTAAGCAGAGAGGCGAGAACGAGCCTGCCGATATCGAGGAAATCCGTGAGGATGCCAAGGACCTGCTGCAGCGTGCTCTCTACGAGGAGCTTCCTGGATGGTACCAGGGAACCATCCTCTTTAAGCGTGTCATCAGCATTCCCTCTACCGGTAAGTTTGCTTATGAGGACACCGAATTTGTCGCACAGGTCAAGGCGCATTGCATACAGGAATGTTACGATAGAATCGTAGATTATCTGCAGAATCGTGAGGATATCGACGAGCGCAGCCAGTTCCCCTCGATCAAGGGAAAGAACTTTTTCTGCGAATACTTGGGTATGGAACCCGATTCAGACGAGGAACTTGTACTGATTCCCGAAGAATAAGGATTGAGAAATTAACTTATACGAACGCTGACACCTTGTGGTGTTAGCGTTTTTTTATGAGGATATCCGAGAGATTGTAGCCATCCATGAAGCAGTTGCAATCCACATTACCACGGATACCAGCAATGTGACCCTTGGCTGTGTATTGCCACATGATGAATTGGCAGTTGCCATCCAGTTCAGGCACACCCTCGCTGTATTTGGCAATCCAGAACTTGTATTCGTTGAAATTGCCAGCAAGGTGCTTGTTGTAGAAGTTCATGCCTGTGTAGATGATGGGCTTTACGTGGTAATAGTCCTCGAAACCGCGCAAGAAAACGTTGAGTCGATAACGGAAATTAGTAGCATTTCCACTAATTTTCTCTACGTCTACCACAGGAATCAAGTCGTGGTTGCGCAAGTCAGGCACGGCGTTGATGAGGTTACGAAGCTGTGCCAGAGGGTCGGCCGATGGGCTGAAGAAGTGATAACATCCAGCAGGAATGCCTGCACGACGGGCTTCTCGCAGATTGGTTTGGAACTTGTCGTCGATCAGCGATACATTCTCAGTAGCCTTGATATACACAAAACTGGCGGCTTCATCGGTAGCACAAGCAGCCCAGTTGATGTTGCCTTGATAGTGCGATACGTCGAAACCTCGACGATTGCTGGCATAGTGACGGTAAGAGCGCTCGAAACTGATCTCCTGGGGATGAGCCATGGCCTTGCTAGGACGCAAGACGGCAAACATAGGATCGGGCTCAGAACAGTCGGGCATTTGACTCTTGCCACGCAGATTGTCTGCCAAACCAGTGTTTGACAGGCAGAGAGTCAGCATCAAGAAAGTCCCGAACTTATGTTTCATCCTTATTACCTTATTTATATACACTCCCCACAACCTTTCCGCCGTGGGGAGTGGTTAAGGGTTCTCGTCACTTGATCTCAATTTCTTCCTTCATATCTATCTCATTTCCTTGCTTGTCATATATCTCGTAAGCAAGGAATGCCAGTTTCTGACTAGGTATCACTTTCACTCCAAATCCATATTTCATCTGCCATTTTCTGCGCAGAGACCACAGGCCCTGGTTGATGTAGGCATAGACATAGGGGTGGACATGGAGTGTGAAACTCTTGATGTCCAACTTGTTGACCAGCGTGTATATCTTGCTCTCCAACAAGTCTGTAAAGAGATAGCTACTCTTGATTGTTCCCTTTCCATGGCAAGTGGGGCAGGTCTCGTCGACGCTTACTTCTGTGGCGGGTCTAACTCGCTGACGAGTGATCTGCATCAGACCAAACTTGCTCAAAGGCAGGATGTTGTGTCGGGCTCGGTCGCGCTTCATGTTCTCGCACATGCGTTCATAGAGTTTCTGGCGGTCTTCGGCCAGATGCATGTCGATAAAGTCGACCACGATGATGCCTCCCATGTCTCGAAGACGGAGCTGGCGAGCCAATTCGTCGGCAGCTCCCAGATTGACATCCAGTGCGTTAGCTTCTTGTCCATCCTTCGCTTTGTTGGCACGGTTGCCGCTGTTCACATCGACAACGTGCAGAGCCTCGGTGTGCTCAATAATCAGATAAGCGCCATGCTTGTAAGAAACGGTCTTACCAAACGATGACTTGATCTGACGTGTGACGTCAAAGTTGTCAAAAATGGGCAGCTTTCCACGGTATTGCTTGACCACTTCGGCTCGCTCGGGAGCAATCAGGGTCACATAATTCTTGACTTCGTGGAAGATAGCCTCATCGTCGACATAAATGTTTTCATACGAGGGATTGAACAGATCGCGCAGCATACCCACGGCACGGCTGGTTTCTTCTGCTACCAGGGTGGGCAGTTGTTTGGCGCTCATTGCGCGCTTCATGGCATCTTCCCAGCGGTTTACCAGCACTTTCATCTCGTTGTCGAGCTCTGCCACACGCTTGCCTTCTGCTACGGTGCGCACGATTACGCCGAAATTCTTGGGTTTGATGCTCTGGATGATCTGTTTCAGACGGGCACGCTCCTCGCCAGACTTGATCTTGGAGGAGACGGACACCTTGTCCTGGAAAGGCATGAGCACGAGAAAACGTCCGGGAAAGGAGATTTCGCAGGTGAGGCGAGGACCTTTTGTAGAGATGGGTTCCTTGACCACCTGCACCAGCACTTCCTGTCCGCATTGTAGGATGTTCTGCACGCTGCCTTCCTTGGGCAGTTCGGGCTCTATTCGAGCCTTGGAAATGGGGTAGAGGTTCTTCTTGTCACTCTGTACCTGACGCAGGTACTTGGCGTAACTGTTGAACTGGGGACCTAAATCGAGATAGTGAAGGAATGCGTCACGCTCGTAGCCCACATTGACAAAGCAGGCATTCAGTCCGGGCATGAGCTTGCGCACCTTGGCCAGGTACACATTGCCCACGCTGAAGGAGGCCGACTGGCCCTCTTCCTGATACTCCACCAACCGTTTGTCCTCGGTCAGAGCGATGGAGATCTTCTTGGGATTTGCACTGATGAAAAGTTCGCTGTTCATTTCTTCTTTGGTTAATCTCGAGAGGGTCGGTGGACCCTCACACATTATTTAAATAAAGAACAAACTCTGTTCGCAGTCTCGTTTTCGAGATATGCCTGCGAGGAGTTTGTTCTTTATTTCGACTCACTAAGCAATGCTGTGTGAGAATTCAGGCACAAGTGATTTACTTGCTCTTGTGTCTGTTCTTACGCAGTCTCTTCTTACGCTTGTGAGTAGACATCTTGTGTCTTTTCTTCTTCTTTCCGCTTGGCATAGCTTGAAATTTTTATTGGTTAATACTATCAGTTTTCTGTTTTAAGTGCCCAAAAGGGCTTTTTCGAATTGCAAAGATACTGCTTTTCTGCGGATTTATGAAATATCTTTGACCCTTTTTAGTAAAAAAGTTGCATTATAGGGGTGATTTCTCCCTCAAATTCGTACATTTGCACCGATTTTTACCCAAGTTGATGCATAACTTCGCACAAATACTATTGAATTGGTATGCCGAGCACGGTCGTTCGCTGCCCTGGAGAGATACCCGAGATCCCTACAAGATATGGATTTCTGAGATTGTCCTGCAGCAGACGCGTGTGGTGCAGGGATACGAATATTTCCTCCGTTTCATCGGTACTTTTCCGGATGTCGAGTCACTAGCAAGTGCCGAATTGGATCAGGTGTTGCGATTGTGGCAGGGCTTGGGCTATTATTCGCGTGCCAGGAATCTGCATGCTGCTGCTCAGCAGATAGTTGCCCAGGGTGGTTTTCCTCGAGATTTTGATTCGGTACGCAGCTTGCGAGGAGTGGGTGATTACACGGCTGCCGCCATCTGCTCTTTTGCCTTTGACTTGCCCACGGCTGTGGTTGATGGTAATGTCTATCGAGTGCTCTCGCGATACTTCGGCATAGAAACGCCGATAGACAGCACGAGGGGCAAGAAAGAGTTTGCAGAGTTGGCCCAGGAACTCATGTATGCCCAGGAGCCTGGTCGTTACAATCAGGCCATCATGGACTTTGGTGCTCTGCAGTGCGTGCCCAAGTCACCGGATTGCGCCTCTTGTCCGTTGATGGACAGTTGTTTAGCATTTGCTGAAGGACGAGTGGCTGAACTTCCTGTAAAATCACATTCTACCAAAGTGAGGGATCGCTATTTTACATATTTCTATGTGCGTGTCGGTGATGAAATTCTGCTTCGCAAGCTTCCTTCTGGCGACATTTGGGAGGGACTTTACGAGGTTCCTATGGTTGAAACGGAAGCTCCTGGAGAGGCTGTTACGCCATTCCTGGAACAACTTTCATCTGCTGGCCCTTTGCTGCAATTCCGACAATTGGCCAGCAATCACAAGCACCAACTCTCGCACCAATTATTGCATGCCGATTTTTATCTTGTGGAATTGTCACAAAAAACCGATATTCAGGGTCTATGGATTAGGGAGTGTGATAGAGATAAATATGGCGTTCCTAAGTTAGTCCTAGATATTTATCAATTACTTTAATCTAGATTGCGTTATCATCTTATTATTAAAAAAATAAGATTGTATATATCATTTTTTTCAATCTGGATTACAACTAACTCACATATTCTATTCTTCGTTCGTTGTTTCTAATAACGAAAACTATTTACAAAACTCTGTATATAATTTCCGTCGAACTAGGTGTGAAATTCTGCACAAAAGGGGTGTTTGGGCAGCATAAATTACAGATTTGTTTCGAGAGAGTATATGTAAGGCCCCGAGAGAGTATATGTCTTGCTTCGTACGATAGGGCGTACGAGTCCGAAACAGTACTCTCTCGGGGTCGTTTACCCTAGGTTTTTGCCCCTGTTTGTAGGACGCGTTTTTACGTTGAGCTAGGAAGCCTTTGTATATCAGTAGGATAGGGGAAATCGCGAGGTTTGCCTGTAGCCCAGAAATGCAAAAACTGTCGGTTTCATCGCACTCTCAGAGGGTCAAAATAACGAAATCCTACGACATAAATGCTGCTTTAGGAGAAGAAAATCGGCCGAGGAAGAAAAAAACTTCTCCAAAGCTCACCGTATGTGGAAAATTATGCCTATCTTTGTACCATATTATTAATTAAAGTAAAAAGAGAGATTCCATGAATAAGGCAATGTTGATTGGTAATGTAGGTCAGGACCCTGATGTGCGTTATATCGAGAAGGGCGTGGCTGTCGCTTCAGTTCGTCTGGCCACTACAGAGCGTGGTTATCGTATGCAAAATGGTACCGAGGTGCCCGATCGCACCGAGTGGCACAGCATCATCCTGTGGCGTTCGCTGGCCGAGATTGTAGAAAAATACGTCAAGAAGGGCGACAAGCTCTATGTCGAGGGTAGCATCCACTCTCGCTCTTATGATGACAAGAATGGCGTAAAGCGCTATGTAACAGAAATCTGGGCCGATAGAATGGAGCTCCTTTCTCCCAAGTCTCCTGATGCAGCAGCTCCTGCTGCCGCACCTGCACAGCCCGCGGCTGCTCCTGCTCCCGAAGCAAAGAGCAATGCCGATGACATGCCCTTCTAAGTTTTAACATAAGGTAAGAAGTTTGGACTTAGATTCGTTTTTTACGAGCCTATGGAGCGTGCGTGACATGTTTCGGGGTTTCATCGAAGATATCACTGTGACACAGCCCACTCTGGGTTGTGTCATAGCACTTATTTTGGCTATCCTGTTGCTGTTCTGCTCGGGCTTTGTTTCTGCGTCCGAGATTGCCTTCTTTTCGCTCAGCCCAACTGACCTGAACGAGATAGAGGAGGAGAAACGAAGCAGCGATGCCAAGATTACCCGCCTGCTGAGTGATAGCGAGCGATTGCTTGCTACCATATTGATAGCCAATAATTTGGTGAATGTTGCCATCATCACCCTGCTGGACTTTTTCTTTGTAAAGACCATCAGTTTCGGTGGATCCGAGGTTTTGGAATTTCTCTTCATGACGGTCCTGCTGACCTTCTTGCTGCTGCTCTTCGGCGAGATTATGCCTAAGATATACAGCGCTCAGCACACGCTCAGTTTTTGCCGCCTTGCTGCCCCCTCGTTTGTGATGTTGCGCAAGTTGTTTTATCCCATCTCGTCCATCCTCATACGTAGCAAGGGCATTACTGCTCGCCTCATCAATCACGAGACCGAGGCGCTCACTGTGGACGATTTGGAGCAAGCATTGGAGCTGACTGACAAGGAAGAAATTGCTCAGGAAAGTTCTATGTTGCAAGGAATTATCCGTTTTGGAGGCGAAATGGCACGCGAAGTAATGACACCTCGTGTCGATCTGGTCGATCTGGATATCAAGACTCCTTTTCCCGATGTCATCAAGTGCATCGTCGAGAACAATTACAGCCGTATTCCCGTCTATGCAGGTACAGACGACAACATCAAGGGAATCCTCTATATCAAGGATCTGCTGCCTCACCTCAACAAGCCCGCCAATTTCCGTTGGCAAACCCTCATCAGACCTCCCTATTTTGTGCCTGAAACAAAAATGATAGACGACTTGTTGCGTGATTTCCAGGCCAATAAGGTGCACATCGCCATCGTTGTGGATGAGTTTGGAGGCACCAGCGGCATTGTGACCATGGAGGATATCTTGGAGGAGATTGTAGGCGAAATCGACGATGAATACGATGAAGTGGAGCGTCACTATGTCAAACTCAACCAAAACACCTACGTTTTCGAGGCAAAATGTCTGTTGAGTGATTTCTTCAAGATAATGAAGATGGACGACGACTTCTTTGAGGAGGT
Source organism: Bacteroidaceae bacterium (assembly GCA_045600505.1). Lineage (GTDB taxonomy): Bacteria > Bacteroidota > Bacteroidia > Bacteroidales > Bacteroidaceae > Physcousia. Next base: position 24,128 of record JAZRYA010000072.1, on the reverse strand, counting down.
GGAAGGCGAGAGCGAGACGCTGGCTGGTCTGCTGCTGGAGATCAAGGGAGAGTTCCCCAAATTGCACGAAAAGATTGTATACAAGCACTTTACCTTTGAGGTAATGGAGATGGACGAGCGCAGAATCGTCAAGATAAAAGTTATATTGAACAAGAATGGCAACCAACGAAATACTGAACAAACTGGGGATTGAGGAACTCAATCTGATGCAGCAAGAGACGCAAGTGGCGTTTCGAAAGCAGAAAAACCTGGTCCTGCTGAGCCCTACGGGCAGTGGCAAGACTCTGGCCTATCTGTTGCCTCTGGTGCAGACCCTAGATGCCAAGAGTAATGAGGTGCAAGCCATCGTGTTAGCACCCTCGCGCGAGTTGGCTCTGCAGACTCACGAGGTACTGAAGCAGATGGGAACCCAGATACGCAGCGTGGCTGTCTATGGTGGCCGTCCTGCCATGGACGAGCATCGCACCTTGCGAGGCGTGATGCCCCAGGTGGTAATCGGCACACCCGGCCGAATGCTTGATCATCTGCAAAAGGAGAACATCAAGGCCGACGCTGTAAAGACCCTCATCATCGATGAGTTTGACAAATGTCTCGAATTGGGTTTCCAACAGGAAATGGCCGATGTGCTCGCTCAGCTGCCTAATATCGAACGACGTATGTTGCTCAGCGCTACAGATTGTGCCGAGATACCTCGGTTTGTGGGCGCTGGAAGTGGGGTAGAGCGCCTCGATTTCCTGAGTGACGAGGAACAAATCCCCAATCGCATCACCCTCAACATCGTGAAATCTCCCGTCAAGGATAAGCTCGAAATTCTGCGCGATTTGCTATGTACCCGTGGCCAGGAAAGCAGCATCGTGTTTGTAGGATATCGCGAAAGTGTGCAACGCGTAGCCAAGTATCTGCGAGACGAGAAATTCTGCGTATCGGCCTTTCATGGCGGCATGGAGCAGAAGGATCGTGAGCGAGCCCTGTATCGTTTCATCGGTGGCAGTGCCAACGTACTGGTATCTACCGATCTGGCAGCTCGTGGATTGGATATCCCCGAGTTGGACAACGTCATCCACTACCACCTTCCTCTCGATGAACAGGCCTATATTCACCGAAATGGCCGTACTGCCCGCTGGGATGCCGAGGGACAGGCATGGATGATTCTAGGTCCCGAGGAATATCTGCCCGAATACATCGAGCAAGAGGGCAATGAATGGCAACGTCCTGCACAGATTCCCGCACCAGCCCAGCCCGTATGGACCACTCTCTATATCGGTAAGGGCAAGAAAGACAAGTTGTCCAAGGGCGATATCGTGGGCTTCCTCATGAAGATTGGCGGTCTGCAGAAGGAAGAGGTAGGTCGCATCGATGTGCGTGATCACTATGCCTATGTGTCTATCGCCCTGCCACGTGTGCGCGAGGTGCTCATCCGAGTGAGAAACCAGAAAATAAAGGGGCTGAAAACCATTATCGAGCCCACTCACTGATGTACATATTGCATATATTATAATAAGGTGGCAAAAAAAGGAGTATTCCTTTGCTCACTCCAAATATAAATAGTAAATTTACACCACAAAATAACAAATAAAACAAAACAACAAATGAAAAAGTACAATTTCAATGCAGGTCCCTCTAAGCTTCCCAAGGAAGTAATGGAGGCAGTAAGCGCAGCATGCCTCGATTTCGAGGGTAGCGGTTTGTCTTTGATGGAAATGAGCCATCGTGCCAAGAACTTCCAGCCCGTAGTAGACGAGGCTGTTGCATTGTTCAAGGAGTTACTCAACATCCCCGAGGGTTACAGCGTGCTGTTCCTGGGTGGTGGCGCAAGCTTGGAGTTCTGCATGGTTCCTTATAACTTCCTGGAGAAGAAGGCTGCTTATCTGAACACTGGCGTTTGGGCCAAGAAGGCAATGGCCGAGGCAAAGAACTTTGGTGAGACCGTCGAGGTTGCATCTAGTGCAGACAAGACCTTCAACTATATCCCCAAGGGTTGGACCATTCCCACTGATGCTGACTATTTCCACATCACTACCAACAACACCATCTATGGTACTGAGATCCGCAAGGACATCGACTCACCCGTACCTCTGATTGCAGATATGAGTTCAGACATCTTCTCTCGTCCCATCGATGTCAGCAAGTATGCTATGATCTATGGCGGTGCTCAGAAGAATCTGTCTATGGCAGGTGTCACCTTCGTGATTGTCAAGGACGAGTTGCTGGGCAAGGTGTCTCGCACCATCCCCACCATGCTGGACTATCGCACTCACATCAAGGGCGGTTCTATGTTCAACACTCCTCCCACAGTGCCCATCTACTGCGCTCTGCAGACCCTGAAGTGGATCAAGAAGAACGGTGGTGTTGCTGAGATGCAGCGTCGTGCCGAGGAGAAGGCCACTGCTCTCTATGGCGAGATTGACCGCAACAAGCTGTTCAAGGCTACTATCGTTGATCCCGAGGATCGTTCTTACATGAACATTTGCTTTGTGATGAACGAGGAGTACAAGGATCTGGAGGCTGAGTTCATGGCATTCGCTACCGAGCGTGGCATGGTCGGCATCAAGGGTCACCGTAGCGTAGGTGGTTTCCGTGCTAGCACTTACAATGCTGTAACTATCGAGGATGTCAATGCCCTGATTGCTTGCATGCAGGAATTTGAGAAACTTCATTAATCAACAGAAAGAGATATGGCTAAAGTACTGATTGCTACAGAGAAACCTTTTAGCAAGGTTGCTGTAGATGGAATCAAGGAGGTGACCGATGCTGCTGGCTATGAGCTGGCTTTGCTGGAGAAGTACACCGAGAAGAGCCAACTGCTGGAGGCTGTTGCTGACGCAGATGCTCTGATTGTAAGAAGTGATAAGGTAGATGCCGAGGTAGTTGCTGCTGCCAAGCAATTGAAGATTGTTGTACGTGCTGGTGCAGGATTCGACAATCTGGATTTGGCTGCTTGCTCTGCTCGCGGTATCGTGGCAATGAACACTCCTGGCCAGAACGCCAACTCTGTTGCAGAACTTGTTTTTGGTCTCTTGGTGTTTGGTGTCCGCAATTTCTTCAATGGTACCAGCGGTACTGAGTTGAAGGGAAAGAAGTTGGGCATCCTTGCATTTGGTAACGTAGGTCGCAATGTGGCTCGTGTTGCTGCTGGATTTGGCATGGACATCTATGCTTATGACGCATTCTGTCCCGCAGAGGCAATCGAGGCTGCTGGCGTACATGCTGCCAAGAGTCAGGAGGAGTTGTTCGAGGTTTGTGATATCGTATCCTTGCACATCCCCGCTACTCCCGAGACCAAGCAGAGCATCAATTACGCTCTGGTAGGCAAGATGAAGAAGGGTGGTATCCTGGTCAACACTGCTCGTAAGGAGGTGATCGACGAGGCAGGCCTGATCCAGTTGCTCGAGGAGCGCACAGACTTGAAGTATCTTACTGATATCAAGCCCGATGCTGATGCTGAATTTGCAGAAAAGTTCTCCGGTCGTTACTTTGCTACCCCCAAGAAGATGGGTGCACAGACAGCCGAGGCCAATGTCAATGCAGGTATCGCTGCTGCCAATCAGATCGTAGGTTATCTGGAGAATGGCATCACCAAGTTCCAACTCAATAAGTAATCAATATGGCAATTATCAAACCCTTCCGCGGACTGAGACCTCCCAAGGATCTCATCGAGCAGGTAGAAAGCCGTCCCTATGACGTACTCGAAAGCGAGGAGGCTAGGGTAGAGGCAGGTGATAATGAGAAGTCTCTCTATCATATCATCAAGCCCGAGATTGATTTCCCCGTGGGCACTAGCGAGTATGATCCTCGTGTCTATGAGCAGGCTACCAAGAACTTCCAGAAGTTCCAGGATATGGGTTGGCTCAAGCAGGATGATCAGGAGATGTATTACATCTATGCTCAGACCATGAATGGAAAGACCCAGTATGGTCTGGTAGTAGCTGCTGCTGTTGAGGATTACATGAATGGCATCATCAAGAAGCATGAGCTTACTCGTCGTGACAAAGAAGAAGATCGTATGAAACATGTTCGTGCTACTAATGCCAACATGGAGCCTGTCTTCTTTGCTTATCCCGACAATGATATCATAGATGCTCTTGTTGCTCGATACGTCGCTACTGCTCCTGAGTATGATTTCATTGCTCCTATCGATGGTTTCCGCCATCAGTTGTGGCTCGTAAGCAATGCCGAGGATATCGAAACTATCACCAACACGGTTGCCAAGATTCCTTATTTCTACATTGCTGATGGCCATCACAGATCTGCAGCTGCAGCTTTGGTAGGTGCAGAGAAAGTGAAGCAGAATCCTAATCATAAGGGTGACGAGGAGTACAACTACTTCATGGCTGTTTGTTTCCCTGCTAGTCAACTGACCATCCTCGATTATAATCGTGTTGTTCGTGATCTCAATGGTCGTACTCCTGAGGAGTTCCTTGAGGCACTTTCCGCAGATTTCGAGATAGAGCAGAAGGGTAGTGCTGCAGAGTCACATCCCACTCGCCGTCATCAGTTCTCACTCTACTTGGGTCAGGGCAAATGGTATTTGCTGACTCTCAAGACTGCCGTAGATGAATCTGATCCTATTGCCTCACTCGACGTTAGTGTTAGTTCCAAGTTGATTCTTGATAATCTGCTCGGAATCACTGACTTGCGTGGAGATAAGCGCATCGATTTTGTTGGTGGTCTTCGTGGTTATCAGGAACTCGAGCGTCGTGTTGACAATGGCGAAATGAAGATGGCTCTTGCTTTGTATCCTGTTTCTATGCAGGAGATTATGACCATTGCAGATAGTGGTGCTATCATGCCTCCCAAGGCAACCTGGTTTGAACCTAAATTGCGTAGTGGACTTGTTGTTCACAAATTGAGCTAATGACAGATTCGTATCTGACGATTGCTTCGCCATCCACTGGTGAATATACGGAGAAGAGAAGTAAGTTTCTTGCTTTTGCTTTTCATGTAGAATCCGTAGATGAAGTAAAAGCAATTGTTCAGCAATACGAAAAAGAATATTATGACGCCCGACATGTGTGTTATGCATACATGTTGGGCGCCAATCGTGAAAACTTTCGTGCTGTTGATAACGGCGAACCTAGTGGCACAGCCGGTAAACCTATATTGGGACAGATTAATAGTAACGAATTAACTGATACACTTATCATCGTTGTCCGGTATTTCGGCGGCGTAAAACTGGGCACAAGTGGTCTGATAGTAGCTTATAGAATCGCTGCTGCTGAAGCTATTATAAATGCTCAAATTGAGGAAAGAACGGTTGACAAGCTCATCACGGTAAGTTTTGAATATCCATTAATGAATCAGGTGATGCGTGTTGTCAAAGAAGAAGAACCTGCAATTGTCAGCCAAGATTTCCAGATGAACTGCTTGTTGACTTTGCGTATTCGTCAAGGGCTGGCAGATCAGTTGCGAAGTAGACTCGAAAAAATCAGAGGGCTTTCTTTTGTAGATGAGGATTGAGCCATTCTCACAGATTTCCATTTCTCGTTTCATTATAATCCAACTTTTGGGTTTATACGTTTGTATTCTCAGTAATTTTGCGTAATTTTGCAAAATATTCAGAATTAGACATATTATTATTGGTAATGCTTTTATTTGTTCCTAATAGGCTAGATGTATTAAGAAATAAGAGAACTTACCTATAATTTACCAATAACTAAACATAACATTGATTAGAACCGGATATGGCAAGAAACATGACTGGAGCTGAATATGCAGCTTCTAAATATAATGAATACACCGTACGCACAAGCTGCAATCTCACAGAATTCCTAGAAACGCAGATGAGTGGAATTTCTCATAATCGTCTGAAAGATATTCTGAAAGGTCGCGGCGTTTCTGTTGATAAGAAGGTTGTTACCAAATATGATTTCCAATTGGAACCAGGAATGGTTGTACGTGTCAGTAAGCACCGTCGCAAAACAGAACTCAATAACAAATGGATTAAGATTGTCTATGAGGATAAGGATATCATTGTTATTGAAAAGAATCCTGGTATTTTAAGTATGGCCGCCACTGCTAAGCAGTTCTGTGTAAAAACTATTCTTGACGAGTATTTTACCAAGCGTCATTTTAAGTGTCACGCTCATGTTGTTCATCGACTTGATCGTGATACCAGTGGCCTGATGGTTTATGCCAAAAGTATTGAAGCTGCTCAGATTCTTCAAGATGATTGGAAAGGCAGAGTGTTTGATCGTCGGTACGTTGCCGTTTTATGCGGAAAAATGGAGAAAGAAGGTGGCACTGTAGAGAGCTGGCTTACTGATAATAAGGCATGTATCACATACAGTTCTCCTACAGACAATGGCGGAAAACATGCGATTACGCATTATCATAAACTGACATCAAATGAGAATTTCTCGCTTGTAGAAATGCGGTTGGATACCGGTCGAAAAAATCAGATTCGCGTACATATGGCCGATCTTGGTTATCCCGTGGCTGGTGATGAGAAGTACGGAAATGGCAGAAATCCTTTGCATCGCCTTTGTCTTCATGCCTATCGCTTGTTCCTGTATCACCCCATGACAGGAGAACGAATGGAATTTGAGACCCCCTACCCTTCTGCTTTTGTTAAGATTACGGAAAATAATTAATATATAACGAATTATGAAGAAAATCTTTACTATCGCTGCACTTGTTTTAGCAGCTTTTAGTCTTAGTGGTTGCGGATTTGGTTCTGGTTCAAATGCAGCTTCTACCGGTTCTGGTATTTTAGGTTCTGTACTAGGTGGTGCTGCCACGAACAATAATGGCAGTGTTTTGAGTTCAGTACTTGGTGGTTCGGGCAATGGTTCAGGTGTTCTTGGTACAGTATTGACCAATTTGCTTGGCAACACCACAACTGCTAAATCTATCGTTGGCACCTGGACTTACAGCAGTCCTAAGGTTGTTTTTGAAAGCGAGAATGTATTAGCTCAGATTGGTAGCAGTGTCGCTAGCAGTTCTATCGAGAAACAATTGAACAGCCAGCTCAGCAAGATGGGTTTTAAGCAGGGTGTTAGTTCTATGACTTTCAATTCTGATGGTACCTGTACATTGTTTCTGAGTAACAAGACCATGAACGGAACCTACACCTATAACAGTTCTACTAATGTTATGACTGTAAAGGGTGCCTTTGGCGTAGCTAGCATCTCTCCCACTGTTTCTGTTGTTGGTAACGAGATGTATATGGTTTTCGAGGCTGATAAGCTATTGAATGTATTCTCTTCTGTTGTTGGTAACGTAGCTTCTAACTTGAGCGGTATTTTGAGCAAGTACAATGGCTTGAAGCTGGGTTGGACTATGGTTCGCTAGGAGAACAGTAGAAGCTATAAATAAAGGTGGCATTTACGTTGATGTAAGTGCCACCTTATTTTATTTCTTATTGTGTGCAGCTCGCACTCTTGACAGGGTCTCAGGTGTCATCTGCAAGAATGATGCCACATGCAACATAGGAGCTCTTAGAATGATCTGAGGATGCGTCTTCAGCAGTCTGGCATATCTTTCACCAGCATTCTCAAATCTTTGGCTGTCTGCATGCTCTTGACTGCTTATCAAAGCATGTTCCAAAATCTTACGATAAAGCAACTCGAGTTCTTGATTCTGCATCATCAGCACGTGCCAGTGCTCATATGGCAATGCATACACCACGGTGTTTTCTAGTGCTTCGACAAGAAGTCTGCTAGGTTCTTGTTTAAGAAAACTTTCGATACAAAAGCAGATTCGACCCTCGAAAGAGAAGTGTTCAGTTACGTCCTTATTGTTCTTATAATAGAATTGACGCACCATACCATGGTCTACATAGTACATCGCACGACATACATCACCCTCACGCATGATGATGTCTCCCTTTTGGAATTTCAAGGGGACCAGCATCTGTGAGAGCGCGTCGACACCGATTGGGCTCAGTGTGCAATATATGCGCGCTATGTCACGAGCAACATCTCTTCTGCGATCCATGGTATAATATTCTTTAATCAAGTTTTAGAACTGCAAGGAAAGCCTTTTGGGGAACCTGTACATTTCCAATCTGCTTCATGCGCTTCTTTCCCTTCTTCTGCTTTTCCAGCAATTTTCTCTTACGGCTGACGTCACCACCATAGCACTTTGCCAAAACGTCCTTACGAACCTGCTTTACGGTTTCTCTAGCGATGATCTTGGCACCTATAGCAGCTTGAATAGCAATATCAAATTGCTGACGTGGCAACAGGTCTTTCAACTTCTCACACATTCTTCTACCGAAGTCAACGGCATTGTCTACATGAGTAAGCGTAGAAAGTGCGTCTACAGGTTCACCGTTCAGCAGAATATCCAACTTGATGAGTTTTGAGGGACGGAAACCATCCTGGTGATAGTCAAATGAGGCATAACCCTTGGAAATACTCTTTAGTTTGTCGTAAAAATCTATCACAATCTCACCAAGTGGCATAGCGTACTGGATCTCAACACGGTTACCACTGATATATTCTTGTTTGAGGAGTTCACCGCGTTTGCCAAGACAGAGGGTCATGATAGGACCTATGTAGTTGGTCGTGGTGATGACACTTGCATGGATATAAGGTTCCTCAATGTGCTCAATCATAGTCTGATCGGGCATTCCTGCAGGATTATGAACCTCCTTCACTTCTCCTTGTTTGTCATATACCATATATGATACATTGGGGACGGTGGTAATGACATCCATGTTGAATTCGCGATCCAGTCGTTCTTGGATGATTTCCATGTGCAACAGACCCAGGAAACCGCAACGGAAGCCAAAGCCCAGTGCCACAGAGCTCTCAGGTTGGAATGTGAGAGAAGCATCGTTAAGTTGGAGCTTTTCGAGGCTTGCACGCAAGTTCTCGAAGTCCTCACTTTCTATAGGATATACACCGGCAAACACCATGGGCTTGACCTCCTCGAAACCTGCAATAGCTTCCTTGCAGGGAGATTCCATGGATGTGATTGTATCGCCGACTTTCACCTCTGTGGCAGTTTTGATTCCACTTACAATATAACCTACATCTCCACAATGTAATTCCTGGCGAGGCATCATCTCCATCTTCAGGACACCGATTTCATCGGCTTTGTATTCCTTCTGGGTGTTGATGAATTGCACCATTTGGCCGCTTTTGATACTGCCATTTACAATTTTGAAGTAAGCAATGATTCCGCGGAATGAGTTGAATACACTGTCAAAGATAAGTGCTTGAAGAGGTGCATCCTCGCTACCAGAAGGAGCTGGTATGCGCTCTACGACGGCATTGAGTATATCCTCGACGCCCTGTCCAGTCTTTCCACTGGCACGGATGATTTCCTCTCGTTTACAACCTATCAGATCTACAATCTCATCCTCCACTTCTTCAGGCATGGCATTGGGCATGTCGCACTTGTTAATGACAGGGATGATCTCCAGGTCATGATCGATGGCCATGTAGAGGTTTGAAATGGTCTGAGCTTGCACGCCTTGTGTCGCATCTACAACTAGTAATGCGCCTTCACAAGCTGCAATAGAACGGCTAACCTCATAAGAGAAGTCAACGTGTCCCGGAGTGTCAATCAGGTTGAGAATATAGGTTTCTCCGCCTTTTTTATATTCCATCTGGATAGCATGGCTCTTGATGGTTATGCCACGCTCTCGCTCCAGGTCCATATCGTCAAGCATCTGTCCCTCGGTGACCTTGATGGTGTTGGTATATTCCAACAGTCTATCGGCAAGTGTAGACTTACCGTGGTCGATGTGGGCAATGATGCAGAAATTCCTAATATTTTTTTGCATAATACGCTAATATGATGCAAAGATAATAAATTATTTGGTATTTCCTATAGGAAATAAAAAAAAAGACCCAGAATCTCATGATTCCGAGTCCTTTTTATAAATCTTAATACCTAAAACAGTTTCTAAAACTGCATCTTTGATTAGTTCAGAGCAACCAGGATGTCCTTGCCATCTTCAGTAACGGTTACCTTGTCCTCGCGGAGCAACCAACCGAGACCGAGATACAGTTCCTTGTCAGTCTTAACCTTTGCAGCCTTCTTCAGGTCCTTGTTATTCAGGGTGCCATTCTCGTTGAGGGCTACCCAGATTGCACCAGCAATCATACCAACCTTCTCGTTCATAGTCTTTTTTCCTTATTATATTTAACTAATACTCTAGCACCACACTGGTGCTTTTCTTATGCAGTGCAAAGGTATGAATTTCCTGGTGTCTAGGAATATTTCTATACAATTTTCCAAATTCTTAGGCTAGTTTCTTGACTTAAATCAAATGTTTATGTACCTTTGTGTCGTGAAAGTAATAGAAAGAATATGAAAGATATATCGTTGGTTTGTTTTGCTGTTTTGATGCTGCTATGCAGTTGTGGCAAGGAAAGTTTTGAAGAAAGAGTCTCTAGAGAAGTGAAGGATTTCAACGAAAAGGAGGCTCCTAAGCAGGTGGACCAATATACTACCATGGACAGCATGACATGGAATATTCAGAAGCGTACGATCACCTATTATTATACCATGTCGGGTATTGCTGATGATCCTACCCTGATTACCGATGAGGTGAAGGAGGCTATGCATGAGCAGTTGTTGGATAATATAAAGGTATCTATACAATTGAAGCCCTACAAAGAGCAGGGCCTCAATTTTGAGTATAAATACTTTTCGAAAAAATCTGGTAGGACGTTGTATCGAGCTCGTTTTACGACTAAGGATTATTGATTTTCTCTTAGCAGCTGGTCGAGAGCGCGACAAAGTTGATCAGGACAACTTGTGCTCTTCATGCCGCAACGGATACCATCAAGTTTCGATTTGATGTCTTCGATCTTCATGCCTACTACCAACTGACCGAGACCCTTGGTGTTTCCGTCACAACCGCCATAGATCTGGCATCTTGTAACTATACCCTCTTTGGCCTCTACCTCTATGTATTGGCTGCAAGTTCCTTGAGTCTTGTATAGAGTGTGCATGGTGCCGTCGGTGCGGCTCTCAGATTGTTTGATTTCCATTATTCCTCGGGCTTCATGTTGGTGTAAACAGTCTGGACATCATCAAAGTCCTCGAGCTTCTCGACCATCTTGTTGATAGTCTCGCGCTGCTCAGCTGTTACCTCCTTCAGATCGTTGGGGATATAGGTGAACTCACCACCGACTTCCTCGTAACCGTCAGCCTCGAGTTTCTTCTGAATCTCGTTGTAGCTTGTAGGCTCACCATAGATGGTGATGGTGGTCTCGCCCTTCTCTTCGTCAAACTCCTCATCAAAGTCCTCGTCTACTCCGTAGTCGATCATCTCCAGTACGAAGTCGTCCATGTCCATATCAGCCTTCTTCTTGAAGGTGAATACGCACTTATGATCAAAGAGGAATGACAGAGAACCGGTAGTACCCATGTTACCGCTGAACTTGTTGAACACGCTACGTACGTCAGCAACGGTACGTGTGGTGTTGTCAGTAAGGGTATCCACGAAAACGGCTACACCATGAGGTCCATATCCCTCGTAAGTAACAGACTTGTAATCGCTTTGGTCCTTACCCATAGCGTTCTTGATAGCACGCTCGATGTTGTCTTTGGGCATGTTCTCACGCTTGCAGACTGCGATTACAGAACGCAATGCGGGGTTGTTCTCGGGCTCGGGACCACCAGCCTTAACGGCGATAGCAATCTGCTTACCCAGGCGAGTGAAGGTCTTTGCCATGTGACCCCATCTCTTCATTTTTGTAGCTTTGCGATATTCAAATGCTCTTCCCATTAGTTTATATGTTTTATGTTATAGTTTTATCTTAATTCTGCATTCAGCTGCTTGGTCAGATTGGCAATCAGCTTCTGCATGATAGCATCGATCTGCTTGTCGTTGAGCGTCTTCTCGGTGTCCTGAAGGATAAAGTTGACAGCATAGCTCTTCTTGCCTGCGGGCAAGTTCTTTCCCTCGTAGACATCAAAGAGGCGAACCTCCTTCAGCAACTTCTTCTCCGACTGATATGCAATCTTCTCAATCTGGGCAAACTCGATGCTCTTGTCGAGCAAGAGTGCGAGGTCGCGGCTGACAGCAGGGAACTTGGAAATCTCGGCGTATTTCACGCTTTGGCCCTTGATAGCCTTCATCAGGAGTTTCCAGTTGAGGTCAGCAAAGTAAACAGGGGCCTCTATGCCGAACTGCTTCTGGATCTTCAGTGCAACGACACCCATGCGAACGAGCACCTTGCCACCTCGGTTCTGAATCTCAAGGCTCTTGTCGAAGATGTCCGACTTGCCATCAGCAAATACCAGTGCACCAAACTTCACACCCAAGCGTGAGAGTACATTGATTACATAAGACTTCAACTCATAGAAGCTGCTGTCCTCATCGGCATGTGCCCAGCTGCCACTCACGCGCTTACCTGTAACCCAGATACCCAGATGATAGTCCTCGCTGTAAGCATCCAGAACGTGCTTGATAACCTCGGGATCACGGCTTGAACTTACACCAGGAACAATGTCTGGGCAACGACGCTCCTCGTTGAAGTAGTAACAGTTGCCGAACTCAAAGAAACGCTGGTCAGGCATTCTGTAGTTAGCGTTTCTAGCGATGCTCTCAAGACCGCCGAACAGGAGGGTCTGACGCAATGCATTCAGATCCTGGCTCAGAGGATTGAGCAGCTTGACACTATTCTCGGGCTTGTAGCTTTCCAGGCCATCGCAATATGCACCACGCTGAAGAGAATTGTTGAGAATCTCGCGGAATCCAGCTCCTACCAACTGCTCAGCAACCAGATTCTGCAACTTGTGGCTCGTGTCGGGATCACCCTTCACGCTCAGCGAACTCTTTACGCTAGTGGGTATCTCGACATTGTTGTAACCATAGATGCGGAGAATGTCCTCTACTACATCGCAGGGACGCTGTACGTCAACTCGGTAAGCAGGAACCTGCAGTTTGATGCCGTCCTCGTTTTCCTCCAAGATCTGCATCTCGAGGCTAGTAACGATGCTCTTGATAGTATCGTGAGAGAGCTTCTTACCAATCAGATTGTCGCAGTAATCGTAGCTCAGGTCAACGATGAAATCTTCCATCTTCTTGGGATATACATCGACGATCTCCATGCTGATCTCAGCGCCAGCCAGTTCCTTGGCCAGGATGGCAGCCTGCTTCAGTGCATAGATCTGACCATTGGGGTCAATTCCGCGCTCGAAACGGAAACTTGCGTCTGTGCTCAAGCCGTGACGGCGAGCGCTCTTGCGGATCCAGGTAGGATTGAAGTAAGCACTCTCCAGCAACACGTCCTTGGTTGTCTCATAGGTACCACTACCCTTTCCGCCAAAGACACCAGCGATGCACATGGGCTCCTGGGTATTGCAGATGGCCAGGTCACGATCACTCAGGGTGTGCTCTACGCCATCGAGAGTGACGAACTTGGTACCCTCGGGCATGGGCTTCACAATCACCTCGTTGCCAGCGATCATGTCGGCATCAAAGCAATGCAAAGGCTGACCATAGGCCATCATTACATAATTGGTAATGTCGACAATGTTGTTGATGGGACGAAGACCGATGGTGGTAAGACGAGTTTTCAACCAGTCGGGGCTCTCCTTGACCTCGCAATTCTTCAGGGTGACTGCGGTGTAACGAGGACAAGCCTCCTCGTTCTCGATGCTCACCTTGATCTGCAGATCGTTGTTGTCTACCTTGAAATCATCACAGCTGGGACGATGCAGCGCCGTCTTGATGCCATTCTGAGTCAGATAAGCATACAAGTCGCGTGCTACGCCATAGTGGCTGCAAGCGTCAGCACGGTTGGGGGTGATATCCACCTCGATGAGCCAGTCGCTCTGCAGATTGTAATACTCGGCAGCAGGAGTGCCCACTACAGCATCCTCGGGCAACACGATGATACCAGCATGGTCGTTGCCAATGCCGATTTCATCCTCTGCACAGATCATGCCGTTGCTCTCTATGCCACGAAGCTTGCTCTTCTTGATAGTGAAACATTCATCACCGTCGTAGAGTTTTGTGCCGATAGTTGCTACTACCACTTTTTGGCCAGCAGCCACGTTGGGTGCGCCACAAACAATCTGGGTGGGTTCTCCCTGTCCCAGATCTACGGTACAAACATGCATGTGGTCGCTGTTGGGATGAGGCTCGCAAGTGAGAACATGACCAATTACGATGCCCTCCAGGCCTCCACGGATGCTTTGAACTTCCTCCACGCTGTCCACTTCCAGACCAGCAGAGGTGAGTGCATCTGCAACTTCCTGGGCTGTCATGTCAAAGTCGACATATTCGCGGAGCCATTTATAAGAAATATTCATTGTTGTATGTTATTTTCAATAATTGGATGCAAAGTTAGCTAAAAAAGACGAAATACACAAGCGTAGCTTGACAAATGTCTAAAATTCGTCTCCCTGCATGCTCTGGAAGGTATCGGAAGGATAGTTCAGATCTACCATTTCGGTGGGTGGCTCTGATGCAAAGACGCCAGACACCTTCTCACCGGGCAGAGGTATGCCCTCGCCATCCTTCAGGTCCTCGAATCGTGCAAAGTTGCTGCGGAATCGCAGATTCACGTCTCCTACGGCACCATTTCGGTGCTTGGCGATGATGATCTGAGCGATGCCATGCAGGTCGTGGCCTTTTTCGTCTGTAAAGATTTTGTAGTACTCGGGACGATGGATGAAGCATACCATATCGGCATCCTGCTCGATAGATCCTGATTCACGCAAGTCGCTGAGGATAGGACGTTTACCATCATTTCCTTCACGTGATTCTACACCACGATTCAACTGGCTCAGGGCAATGATAGGAATGTTGAGCTCCTTGGCCAGACCCTTCAGGTTTCGGCTGATGATGCTCACCTCCTCCTGTCGACTGCCAAATCCGGTGCCTCCAGCATTCATCAGCTGCAGGTAGTCGATCATGATCATCTGCACTCCATGCTCGCGTACCAGTCGTCTTGCTTTGGTACGCAATTCGAAGATGGAAAGCGATGGCGTGTCATCGATGTAGATAGGTGCTCCTTGCATACTGGCCGTGCCTTTGTCATACTGTGCCCATTCGTGAGGGGCCAACTGACCGTTCTTGATCTTCTCACCCGGAATGTTGCAGACATTGACAATGAGTCGGTTGACCAATTGCACGTTGGACATTTCGAGGGAGAACATGGCGACAGGCATTCGCATATCGATGGCCATGCGCTTGATCATAGATAGTACAAACGCCGTCTTACCCATTGCAGGACGGGCTGCGATGATGACCAAATCGCTGTTTTGCCAGCCGCTGGTCATCTTGTCCAGTTCCTCAAATCCCGAGCTCAGGCCCGACAAACCGCCGTCTTTCGAGGCAGCCAGGCTTAGCAGTTCACGGGCTTGGATGATGACAGGGTCTATCTGTGTGTAATCTGTCTTCTGAGTCTGCTGAGAGATGGCAAACACGTCCGCTTCGGCCTGCTGCAGCAGATCATAGGCGTCGCAAGCGGGATCAAAGGCACCCTGTTGCAACTTGCTGCAGATGGTGATGAGTCTACGTTGTATGTATTTCTGATGCAGAATCTTGGCATGGTACTCGATGTGAGCACTGCTGATGACATCCTGGGCCAGCTGAGCGATATAGAAGGGGCCACCCACCTCTTCCAGATGACCTTTCTTGTCCAGTTCCTGGGGCACGGTGATGACATCGATGGGGTCCTGACGTCTGCTCAGGTCCACGATTGCCTCGTAGATGAGCTGGTGCCTGTGATCGTAGAAGGACTCGGGCTTCAGCAATTCTCCTACTCTTCCGTAGGCCTCTTGCTCAACGAGAAGAGCTCCGAGAACTGCCTTCTCGAAATTCAGTTCTTGGGGTTGCTTGTGACCGTATGCGTCTTCTGCGGGAACTTCTATTACCTTAGGATTTGTCCTTTTCCTGCGTGTGTTGCTTGATGATTCTGCCATTGTTTCCAAATTAGGGTACAAAGTTAGCCAAATTAGAGAAAAAAAACAAATAAATAAGAATAAAAAACTTGGAGAAAAGTCATGCCAAGTAACCAGACGGTAAAGATTTTTTCTAGTATTCTCCCAAATTGCTCCGATTTGTTAAAATATGTGGAGTTATTTGTTGGTTTGGGAAAAATATGTATCTTTGCAAAAATAAGTATAGTAGAAACCCATTAAATAAGAATATCATGAAGCAAAGATTGACCATAATCATCGCATTTTTGTGCTGTTTGTCTTTCTTCCCCACCCAATCTTTTGCTGGTGCCAAGCAGGACAAGCGTGTTGCTTACGTTCTTGCTCAGATGAAGCTCCCTACCGAGACGGCACGCAAGCTGAAGCCCATGCTCCAGGGCTACCTCAAGGACAAGAAGGAAGCCAGCAGCAAGTATGACGCGCTGAAGGACAAGTACAAGGCTGCAATCAAGAAAGGTGTCATCACCGACAAGCAGGCCGATGAGTTGCTGAAGGAGAAGTTCAGTTCCGAGCAGAAGGAACTTGACGTGAAGAAGACATACAGCAGCAAGTTCCGCACCGTCTTGTCACCCAAGAAGACGTATATCTGCTTTACTCTACTCAACGACAAGTGGAGCAAGATAGAAGGTGGCAATTCTAATGACGACGAGGAGGAGGAATAGTGCAACCTATACCTCCTTTTTTCTTTCAGCGGGAATATGCAGGCAAAAATAGGTACAAATAGTGTAAAGGCTTGGTTCTTGGCATGCCGACCCAAGACCTTGACTGGGGCTGCAGCTCCAGTTCTTCTGGCATGGGCTTTGTCTTGGAACTGCCTGATAGACAATCTGACACCTGCCCTACTCTGCCTGTTCTTCGCCTTGTTGATGCAGATCGACGCCAACCTGGTCAATGACTATTTCGATGGCATCAAGGGCCGAGACACCGAGGAGCGACTAGGCCCCGAAAGAGCCGTTTCCCAGGGCTGGATCACCCCTGATGCTATGCTTTGGGGCATTGTCATCTGCACCGTTCTGGCCTGCCTGGTCGGTTTGCCTCTGATCTATTGGGGTGGCCCTTGGATGCTTACCATAGGCATAGCTTGCATCCTTTTCTGCTTCCTCTACACCACTCGTCTGGCAGCAATAGGCCTGGGCGATGTGCTCGTCCTGCTCTTCTTTGGGTTGGTGCCCGTGTGTGCAACGGTCTACATACTTACCCACGCCATCCACGCAGGCGTGGTGCTTGCAGCCGTGGCTATGGGATTCATGACCGACCTGCTCCTGCTGGTCAACAACTACCGAGACAGAGTGCTGGACAAGCAAGTGGGCAAGCGCACCCTGGTTGTCACCATCGGGGCGCGTGCTACCGAGTGGCTCTACCTCCTCCTCGGTCTTATTTCCTTTGTCATGGTGTGCTACGTCTTCTGCTTGCAGCAGCATTTCACCCCGTTGGCCATCATGCTTCCCTCGCTCGCATTACATATATATAATTATACCCGATTGAAGACAATCAATCATGGCCGGGAGCTGAACAAGGTACTGGGCACCACAGCCCTCAACATCTTCCTGTTTGCAATCTCCCTCTCCCTAGCAATAATAATCTAAACAATATGGCAACAACTGACGACAAGAAAATTATCTTCTCGATGGTCGGCGTGAGCAAGACCATTCAACAGAATCAGAAGCAAGTTCTCAAGAACATCTACCTCTCCTTCTTCTATGGTGCCAAGATAGGTATCATCGGTCTGAATGGCGCGGGTAAGTCCACGCTGATGAAGATCATCGCAGGCCTCGACCAGCAGTACCAGGGTCAGGTGGTGTTCTCCCCCGGATATAGCGTGGGCTACCTGCCCCAGGAGCCCCATCTCGACGACGAAAAGACCGTCATCGACGTTGTCAAGGAGGGCGTTCAGCCCATCGTAGACGCACTGGCCGAGTACGAAGAGATCAACCAGAAGTTTGGTCTCCCTGAGTATTACGAGGACGAGGACAAGATGAATCAGCTCTTCACCCGCCAGGGCGAGTTGCAGGACATCATCGACAGCACCGATGCCTGGAACCTGGATAGCCGACTGGAGCGTGCCATGGATGCCCTGCGTTGTCCTCCTGCTGATCAGAAGTGCGAGTTCCTCTCAGGCGGTGAGCGTCGTCGTGTTGCACTCTGCCGCCTCCTGTTGCAGAAGCCCGATGTACTGTTGCTCGATGAGCCCACCAACCACCTCGACGCCGAGAGCATCGACTGGCTGGAGCAGCACCTGCAGCAGTACGAGGGCACCGTCATCTGCGTTACTCACGACCGCTATTTCCTGGACGATGTGGCAGGTTGGATTCTCGAGCTGGACCGTGGCGAGGGTATCCCCTGGAAGGGCAACTACACCAGCTGGCTCGAGCAGAAGACCAAGCGTATGGAGCAGGAGGAGAAGGTTGCCTCGAAGCGTCGCAAGACCCTGCAGCGCGAGTTGGAATGGATACACATGGCTCCCAAGGCTCGCCAAGCCAAGGGTAAGGCCCGTCTCAACAGCTACGACAAGATGCTCAACGAGGAGCAGAAGGAACGCGAGGAGAAGTTGGAGATCTTCATTCCCAACGGACCTCGTCTGGGCAACAAGGTCATCGAGGCACATGATGTCTGCAAGGGCTTTGGCGATCGCCAACTCATCCAGGGGCTCGATTTCATGCTGCCCCCCAACGGCATCGTGGGCGTGATTGGTCCCAACGGTGCGGGTAAGACCACCCTCTTCCGCATGATCATGGGCCTGGAGACTCCTGATAGCGGAACCTTCGAGGTCGGTGAGACCGTCAAGCTGGCCTATGTCGACCAGAGTCACAAGGACATCATCGCCGACCAGAGTGTCTATCAGGTAGTTAGCGGTGGCAACGACCTCATCCGCATGGGTGGCCGCGACATCAATACTCGCGCCTATCTGTCCAAGTTCAACTTCTCTGGCGCCGACCAGGAAAAGAAGTGTGGCGTGCTCTCGGGCGGTGAGCGCAACCGACTGCATCTGGCCATGGCACTGCGCCAGGAGGGCAATGTGCTGTTGCTCGACGAGCCCACCAACGATATCGACGTCAACACCCTGCGTGCTCTGGAGGAGGGTCTCGAGAGTTTTGCCGGTTGTGCTGTTGTCATCAGCCACGACCGTTGGTTCCTCGATCGTATCTGCACCCACATCCTGGCTTACGAGGGTGATGGCAAGGTCTTCTTCTTCGAGGGTAGCTACTCGGAATACGAGGCCAACAAGTGCAAGCGTCTGGGCATCGAAGAGCCCAAGCGTGCTCGTTATCGCAAGCTGATGGAAGACTGATTTCAAAACTCCTAATATAACCAAATTATTCTACGATGAAAAAACTTATTTCCATGGCCTTGATGGCGGTCAGTCTGGGAGCTTCAGCCCAGTCCTACCCCATCAGTCCCATCCCCTTTACCAGTGTCAACATCGAGAAGGGCACTTTCTGGGGTCAGCGCCTTCAGGCCAGCCGCGAGGTGACTATCCCCCTAGCCTTCAGCAAGTGCGAGAGCGAGGGCCGTTACAAGAATTTCGAGATTGCAGCCCGTCACCTCAAGGGCGAGGACACCTCGAAGGTCAAGGTCAAGGGCTATAGCTTCGACGACACCGACGTCTACAAGACAATCGAGGGTGCCAGCTATCTCCTGCAGACCTATCCCGATGCCAAGCTCAAGGCCTACATCGATAGTGTGGTCACCATCATGGCAGCTGCACAGGAGCCTGATGGCTACCTCTACACAGCCCGCACCATGAATCCCGCCAACCCCCACGAGTGGGCCGGCAGCAAGCGCTGGGAGAAGGTAGAGGACCTCAGCCACGAGTTCTACAACCTGGGTCACATGGTCGAGGGCGCCATCGCTCATTATCAGGCCACGGGCAAGCGCAATTTCCTGGACATTGCCATGCGATATGCCGACTGTGTCTGCCGCGAGATAGGTGACAAGCCCGGCCAGACGATAGCCGTTCCTGGTCATCAGATAGCCGAGATGGCCCTGGCCAAGCTCTACACCGTCACTGGCGACAAGAAGTATCTCGACCAGGCCAAGTTCTTCCTCGACTATCGTGGCAAGACCTCGCGTCGCGACGACTATTCTCAGGCCCACAAGCCCGTGATCGAGCAGGATGAGGCTGTGGGTCACGCCGTGCGTGCTTCTTATATGTACAGCGGTATGGCCGATGTGGCTGCCCTCACGGGTGACAAGGAATACATCGATGCCATCGACCGCATCTGGGAAAATATCGTGGGCAAGAAGATGTACATCACGGGTGGTATCGGTTCCACGGCCAGCGGCGAGGCCTTTGGCAAGAACTACGAGCTGCCCAACATGTCGGCCTACTGCGAGACCTGTGCTGCCATCGGTAATGTGTATGTCAATCATCGCCTCTTCTTGCTCCATGGCGAGAGCAAGTACTACGATGTGCTCGAGCGTTCCCTCTACAATGGCGTCATCAGCGGTGTAGCACTGGGTGGCGGCGCGTTCTTCTACCCCAATGTCCTCGAGTCTATGGGCGAGCGTGAGCGTCAGGCCTGGTTCGGCTGTGCCTGCTGCCCCAGCAACATCTGCCGTTTCATCCCCAGCGTTCCCGGATATTT
Source organism: Bacteroidaceae bacterium (assembly GCA_045600505.1). Lineage (GTDB taxonomy): Bacteria > Bacteroidota > Bacteroidia > Bacteroidales > Bacteroidaceae > Physcousia. The sequence continues at coordinate 3,687 of JAZRYA010000072.1, read as the reverse complement.
CTACCAGACTCACGACCGCGACCTGTATGTCAACCTCTTCGGAGGCAACACCGCCACCGTCAAGGTGGGTGGCAAGGCCGTCACTCTCAGTCAGGAGACCCGTTATCCCTGGGAGGGTGACATCGCCCTCACCATCAACAAGAACAGTGCAGGCCAGTTCCGCCTTCGTGTCCGCATTCCCGGCTGGGTGCGTGGTCAGGTGGTGCCCAGCAATCTCTATAGCTACAACGACAACAAGCAGTTGAGCTACTCCATCAGTGTCAATGGTCAGAAGATGGAGGGCGAACTGGAGAATGGTTACTTCGGCATCGACCGCAAGTGGAAGAAGGGCGATGTAGTCCAGATTCACTTCGACATGGAGCCCCGTCTGGTCACCGCTCTCGAGGTGGTTCAGGCCGACCGTGGCCGTGTAGCCGTGGAGCGTGGTCCTCTGGTGTATTGCGCCGAATTCCCCGACAACGACTTTGATCTCGGTGGCATGCTGCTCAACCAGAAGCCCCAGTTCACCCTGGGTCAGAAGGAGATTGCCCACACCCAGGTATGCACTATCAGCACCGATGCCCAGGTGCTCAACTTCAACGAGCAGGGCGACCTCACCACCCGCAAGGTGCGCCTCACCCTCATCCCCTACTACAGTTGGAATCACCGTGGTCCTGGCCGCATGATGGTGTGGCTGCCCAATCAGTTGCGTGCCACCTCTCCTGCCCTGCCTCCCTCGCTTGCTAGCAAGAGCAAACTGACCGCCAGCACCCGCACTGCTGCTCTGGGCAGCATCTGCGACCGCCTCTTGCCCAAGGGTGGCGACGACCGCAGCGTGCCTTACTATCACTGGTGGCCCAAGCAGGGTGGCACCGAGTGGCTCGAGTACAAACTGGCCGAGACCAGCACCATCTCCAGCAGCAGCGTCTACTGGTTCGACGATGGTCCCTGGGGTGGCTGCCGCATCCCCCGTGCATGGCGCATCCTCACCCGCAAGGGCAATGGCGAGTGGCAGGCTGTCAAGAACCTCGACACATATCCCATCATCAAGGGTCAGCTCTGCACCGTCCACTTCGCCCCCGTCGAGGCCGATGCCGTTCGTCTCGAGGTAGACCTCCCCGAGGACAATTCTGCCGGTATCTTCGAGTGGGAGATTGAGTAATCCCTTCCGCTTTTTCATAACAGAGCGAGTGCCCATCGTGCCACTCGCTCTTTTTTGCTCCCACAATTATGAATTTTACTTAAAAATTTTTGCTATAAAATAAAAAAGGTGTAACTTTGTCTGTCGATATGCGATAATAGCTCAGTTGGTAGAGCATTGGCTTCCCAAGCCGAGGGTCGCGGGTTCGAGTCCCGTTTATCGCTCACACGTTACATTCCCTCCCGATATGAATAATGGTTTTGTAAAAGTAGCTGCCGCGGTTCCCTCCGTCAAGGTGGCAGATTGTAAATACAATGTCGAGCAGATGGAAGCCATGGTCCTGCAGGCCAACAACCAAGGCGCAGAGATTGTATGCTTCCCCGAATTGAGCATTTCATCCTACACCTGTGGCGACCTCTTTGCCCAGCAGTTGTTGCTCGATGAGGCCGAGATGGGATTGATCCAGCTGGTCAATTTCACCCGTTCCATGGACATCATCACCATTGTGGGCATGCCCGTCTGCTACGGCGGTTCGCTCATGAACTGTGCCGCCGTGGTGCAGAAGGGAAAGATCCTCGGCATGGTCCCCAAGACCTATCTCCCCAACTACAAGGAGTTTTACGAGAAGCGCTGGTTTGCCAGTGCCCACGACGTCCCCGAGGGCCACGTCCTCCTGTGTGGTCAGAAGATACCCCTCTCTGCCCGCCAGGTTTTCCACACCACCACCTGCACTTTTGCCGTCGAGATCTGCGAAGATGTCTGGGCCCCCATCCCACCCTCTTCCATGCTCACCATGGCAGGCGCCGAGATAGTCTTCAATCTCAGTGCCGACAATGACGTCGTCGGCAAGTTCTCCTACCTCACCCAGCTCGTCTCCCAGCAGAGTGCCCGCACCATCTGCGGCTACGTCTTCAGCGGATGCGGCTTTGGCGAGAGCACCCAGGATGTCGTCTTTGGCGGCAAGGCCATGATCTACGAAAATGGCACCCTGCTTGCGCAAAGTCCCCGTCACAGCCTCGAGCCCCAGCTGGTCATCAGCGAGATCGACGTCGAGCGTCTGCGCTCCGAGCGTCGTGTCAACACCACCTTTGCCAGCAACGCAGCCGTGTACCGCGATACTCCCTTCCGCCACACCGATTGCATCGGCGTGCAGCCCCAGGACCACAAGATCACCCGTTACGTCGACCCCTATCCCTTTGTGCCCCAGGGCCCCCAGCTCGACGAGCGTTGCGAGGAGATCTTTGCCATACAGACCGAGGCGCTGGCCAAGCGCATCACCCACACCAATTGCGAGACCGTTGTCCTCGGCATCTCAGGAGGCCTCGACTCCACCCTCGCCCTCCTCGTCTGTGTCAAGACCTTCGACCGTCTCAATAAGAGCCGTCGTGGCATTGTTGGCATCACCATGCCAGGTTTTGGCACCACCGACCGCACCTACACCAATGCCATCCGCCTCATGCAGCAGCTCGGCATCACCATACGCGAGATCAGCATCGCCAATGCCTGCATCCAGCACTTCAACGACCTCGGCCACGACATGTCCATCCACGATGTCACCTACGAGAACGGCCAGGCACGCGAGCGCACCCAGATCCTCATGGATGCTGCCAATCAGATGAACGGCCTAGTCATCGGCACAGGCGACTTGTCTGAACTGGCACTCGGCTGGGCCACCTACAATGGCGACCACATGAGCATGTATGGCGTCAATGTCTCCGTCCCCAAGACCCTCGTCCGTCACCTCGTCAGCTGGGTAGCTGCCGGTATCGACGACGAGACGGCACGTCACACCCTGCTCGACATCATCGACACCCCCATCAGCCCCGAGCTCATCCCTGCCGACGAGCAAGGCAACATCACCCAGAAGACCGAGGACCTCGTCGGCCCCTACGAGTTACACGACTTCTTCCTCTACTATCTCCTGCGCTGGGGCTTCCGTCCCCAGAAGATCTTTGCCTTGGCTCGTGCCGCCTTTGCGGGCAAGTACACCGACGATGTCATCAAGCGCTGGCTCACCACCTTCTGCCGTCGTTTCTTTGCCCAGCAGTTCAAGCGCTCTTGCCTCCCCGATGGTCCCAAGGTCGGCAGCTGCTCCCTCAGTCCCCGTGGCGACTGGCGTATGCCCAGCGATGCCTCCTCCGCTGCCTGGCTCGAGGAGTGTGCATCCTTGTAGGGAGGCAGCAGAGAGGGCTATCGTGGTGTTACTGGCTAGCACAGCAACACCTGCTGCCGAAAGTGATTGCGCACGGAATTCTTGCTGAGTTGCATAATTAGAAAAGATACAAAGATACAAAGATACAAAGATACAAATTAGAGGTTGTCCACATTGTCAAAGAACGTCTTTATTTTTCTGCTTGCCGAGTACAAAGTTAAGGCTTTTTTGGCAGACCGACCGGAAGGTAACCGGTAGGTAAATCGGAGGTAAATCGGAGGTAAATCGGCAGGTATGCTACTCCTCCGACCTCAGCAGGGCAATTTTCATATCCTTGTAAAGTGCTGGAAAATAGTCACATTCGCGTGCCTTGCAACATTTCGTGCCCAGGTCGGGTATTCCCCACAGCTGCTCA
>JAZRYA010000071.1:0-37063 GCA_045600505.1 Bacteroidaceae bacterium | reverse complement strand
GCTCTTGGTATGACTTTACCAAGATGATAGCAGAATATAGCGGTCAGATGTCATGTGACATTCAGCCTTGTCATAGTAACGAGTTCCCAAGTCCCGTTACACGTCCAAGTTACTCTGTATTGGACAAGACAAAAATCAAAGAGACTTTCGGAATTTCCATTCCATATTGGACAGAGAGCCTCAAGAGATGTATAAGTAGGCTAAAGGCAAAAGGCTAAAGGCAAAAGGGTAAAGGCAAAGGTTATGGCGGAGAGAAACTTCGAGTCATTACGAGTTTGGCAAAATGCAAGAGTTTTTGTTAATGCCATCTATGATATGATGGCCGACAATAAAGATTGGGGCTTTCGAGATCAAATTCAGCGTGCAGCAGTAAGCGTAATGAACAATATTGCTGAAGGATACGAGTCTGGGTCTGACGCAAAGTATGTAAACTTCCTTAATATTTCAAAAGGAAGTTGTTCAGAAGTCCGCAATATGCTTTACCTCTGTTTGGATCGTCAATTTTGTACCCAGGAGCAGTTCGATGACCTAAAGTTTCAATCTATTCAAATATCATCTCAACTCTATAAGCTAATCGAATATTTAAACAACGGCAAGAAGTCTATAGACAAACATCTTTAGCCCTTAGACTTTAGCCTTTTGACAACCAAAATATGAAAAGAAATATAGTAATCACCGGCGGTGCCGGTTTCATCGGAAGCCACGTGGTACGCTTGTTTGTCAACAAGTACCCCGAGTATAATATCATCAACCTGGACAAGTTGACCTATGCAGGTAACTTGGCCAATCTGAAAGATGTGGAGGACAAACCCAATTACAAGTTTGTCAAGATGGACATCTGCGATTTCGAGGCCTTCTACCAGTTGATGCAGGATGAGAAGATTGACGGCATCATCCATCTAGCAGCAGAGAGCCATGTGGACCGCAGCATCAAGGATCCCTTCACCTTTGCCCGTACCAATGTGATGGGCACCTTGAGCCTGCTGCAGGCAGCTAAACTCTATTGGGAGTCGCTGCCCGAAAAGTACGAGGGCAAGCGTTTCTACCACATCAGCACCGACGAGGTGTATGGCGCACTGGAGATGACTCATCCCGAGGGCATCGAGCCTCCCTTCACCACCAAGGCATCCAGCAGCGAGCATCACGAGGCCTATGGCGAGGACTTCTTCCTGGAGACCACCAAGTACAATCCCCACAGCCCCTATAGTGCCTCGAAGGCATCGAGCGACCACTTCGTGCGTGCCTTTCACGACACCTACGGCATGCCCACTATCGTGACCAACTGCTCCAATAACTATGGCCCTTACCAGTTCCCCGAGAAGTTGATTCCCTTGTTTATCAACAACATCCGCCATCGCAAGGCCCTGCCCGTATATGGCAAGGGCGAGAATGTGCGTGACTGGCTTTTTGTCGAGGATCATGCCCGTGCCATCGACCTGATTTTCCACAAGGGCACCGTTGCAGAGACTTACAACATCGGTGGCTTCAACGAGTGGAAGAACATCGACATCATCAAGACGGTCATCAAGACGGTGGACCGAATTTTGGGTCGTCCCGAGGGTGCTGACCTGGACCTCATCACCTATGTCACCGATCGCTTGGGCCACGATGCGCGTTATGCTATCGATTCTACCAAATTGCAGAAGGAGCTGGGTTGGGAACCCTCGCTACAGTTTGAGGAGGGTATCGAGAAGACCGTTCGCTGGTACCTCGACAACGAGGCATGGATGGATAATATCACCAGTGGTGACTACGAAAAGTATTACGAGGATATGTACAAGGGACGATAAGTCCCACAAAACGTTTGAAGACCTGAAGACCTAAAATCAAACTTTTTATTTTTTTCGTAACCATAATAAAACCCCGAAAGTGCTTGCTTGACTTTCGGGGTTTATATTGTTTGTCGCTTTCTCTTATTGGATGTTGCCGCGAATCTTGGTCAGATAGGCATTGAGTGCTTCCTCGTCGCGATTGTCGATGATTTGGATGAGGTCCTTGAGCTCAGCACGGATGCCCTCGACGTGGGACTTGGTGCGGGGGTTGAAGAGAATCTCTCGTAGCAGTGTGTCATCCTCGCTCAATACGCCTTTGGCAATCTTCAAGTGACGCTTGAATGTGGTTCCCGGAGCATCCTGGTGCTTCATGACTGCGCTGAATACAAACGTAGACACGAAGGGAACCGAGAGTGAATAGGCCATGGCCTCGTCGTGCTCGTCGAAAGTGTATTCGTGGACGTTGAGTCCCAGGCGGCGATAGAGGTCGAGGAAGAAGACACGTCCCAGATAGTCGCCCTCATTGATGACGATGGCATTCTCGGAGGAAAGGGCTCCCAGATTGGCAAATGTGGGGCCAAACATGGGGTGTGTGCTGACGTAGCGCATGCCGGTGCTGTCGTAGAAGTCCTTGAATCCGGTCTTTACGCTCGAGATGTCGGAGATGATGCAATCCTGATGCAGGTGTGGGATCACCTGCCGGAAGACATCAAGGGTGTATTTCAATGTCACACAGTTGATTACCAAGTCGGGGCGAAAGGCGTCAATCTCATCCAGTGAAGTAAATCGCTGGGTGTTGTAGAGGAAGCGCATCCGTTTGGGGTCCACTTCATATACGGCACATTCGTGGTCAAATGAAAGCACATCCGTGAAGAATGAGCCCATCTTTCCTGCGCCTAATATTAAAATTTTCATTTTTATTTATTAATTATTTCCATCTGCTGACGAACGCTCTCCTCGTGGATAGCCTCGTAGACCTTGCAGACAAATTCGGGGTCCATGCCACAGAGGGAACCCTGGGCACCACGTTTTTCTAGAATCTCGGTGTAACGGCCAGTTTGCACGACGGCCATGTTGTGCTCTTTCTTGTATGTAGCAATTTCGCGAGAGACACGCATACGTTTGGTCAAGATGTCCATTACCTGGTCGTCCATCTCATCAATCTGCTTACGCAGTGAGGCAAGAGATTCGGTCATCTCGGCATTGTCGCGGATGGTCAGGCGGTCCAAGATGAAATCGAGGACATCAGGCATCACCTGTTGTTTGGCATCGCTCCATGCCTGGTCGGGATTGCAGTGGCTCTCGACGATGAGACCCTCGAATCCCATGTCCATAGCCTGCTGGCTGAGGGGAGCAATCAAGTCGCGACGTCCACCGATGTGGCTGGGGTCGCAGATGATGGGCAGGTTGGTGAAGCGGCGGTGCAACTCGATGGGCAGATGCCACATGGGTGTGTTGCGATAGAGTTTCTGGTCGACGCTGCTGAAGCCACGATGGATAGCACCAATGCGCTTTACACCGGCACCGTTGATACGCAACAGTGCACCAATCCAGAGTTCCAAGTCGGGATTGACAGGATTCTTGACCAGCACGGGTACGTCTACTCCGCGCAGTGAGTCAGCCAATTCTTGTACAGCAAAGGGGTTAGCCGTGGTGCGTGCACCCACCCAAAGGATGTCGATGCCTGCATTCAAGGCAGCCTCCACGTGCTTGGGTGTAGCTACCTCGGTGGCAGTCAGCATACCGATTTCTGCCTTGACGCGCTGCATCCAGGGGAGAGCCATCTCACCGTGACCCTCGAAACCTCCGGGTTTGGTGCGGGGCTTCCACACACCTGCACGAAAGACTTTTATACCTTGTTTGGCCAATTGGTTAGCCGTATTCATTACCTGTTCTTCCGTCTCTGCACTGCAGGGACCAGCAATCACCAGAGGACGCTTGTTGGCATCAATGCCTGTCAAGTTTAGTTTCTCAATTTCGAGTTCCATATACTTGTATTTTATGTTTTCTATTTGGTGAATTCTTGGCGGATGCGTTCCAGTGCCTCCTGGAATTTCTCCTCTTTTGCACAAAGTGAGATACGGACATAGCGGCGTCCGTTGCTACCGAAGATGAAACCTGGAGTCAAGAATACGCGAGCCTTATGAAGCACTCTCTCGGTGAGTTCCTCGACATCTGTAAAGCTGTCGGGAATACGACCCCAAAGGAACATTCCCACCTGGGTTGGATCAAACTCGCATCCTAGTATGCGCATGATTTCCTCAGCATAAGCACGACGACGGCTATAGGTCTCGATATTTGCTTGCTGATGCCACTCTTCAGTATTTTGATAGGCCTGTGCTGCAGCCAGTTGCAAGGGGCGGAAGGTGCCCGAGTCGATATTGCTCTTGACCTTCAGTATCCACTGAACAAACTGGGCATTTGTGGCGAGCATGCCGACACGCCAGCCAGGCATGTTGTGGCTCTTGGACATCGAATTGAACTCGATGCAACACTCTTTTGCTCCAGGAATCTGCAGGATGCTCAGGTGCTCATCCTTGTTGAGGATGAAGGAGTAGGGGTTGTCGTTGACCACTACGATATTGTGTCGACGTGCAAAATCTACGAGTTTCTCATAGGTCTCGCGCTGAGCGCGTGCACCGGTGGGCATGTTGGGATAGTTAGTCCACATTAGTTTCACTCGCGAGAGGTCCATCTGCTCCAGCGCCTCAAAGTCGGGCTGCCATCCATTGTCGGGGCTAAGGTCATAGTTGACAATCTCTGCTCCCAAGATGTTGCTCAGTGAAGTGTAAGTGGGGTAGCCAGGATTGGGGACTAGCACCTGTTCGCCAGGATTGACAAAAGCCAGTGTGACATGCAGGATTCCCTCTTTGGAACCAATCAGGGGTTGAATTTCATTGGCAGGATTCAGCTCCACGCCATACCATCGCTGGTAGAATTGTGCCATGGCCTCTCGCAGTTGGGGTATGCCCACCGTAGGTTGATATCCATGTGCATCTGCCTTCTGTGCCTCCTTGCAGAGTGTCTCGATGGTTTGCTGCGAGGGAGGCATGTCGGGACTGCCAATAGCCAGGGAGATGACATCCAGTCCCTCGGCATTCATGCGAGCAACTTCCTTGCCTTTGCGACTGAAATAGTATTCGTTGACTGTACTGAGGCGCTCAGCGGGCTGTATATTAAATGCTTTGGTTTCCATTTTTGTATTCACCTAGTAATTGTAATTCTTTTGTCAGTGGAGTTATTGCATCGATAGCCAGACGATAGCGGGCATAGTCGTTGTACGACAGATCGATGTAGAAGAGGTATTGCCATTCCTTGCCGATGATGGGAAGAGACTGTATCTTAGTAAGATTCAGCTTGTAGAAGGAGAGGATAGAGAGAATGGCGGATAGGCTTCCTTCCTCGTGGGGTAGGCTGAAGACCAAACTGGATTTGTTGCATGTGTTGCAAGTGCGGAGCTCGTCTGCTCGACCGGGGTTGGCCAGCACCAGGAATCGGGTGAAGTTGTGCTTGTTGGTCTCGATGCCTTCTTGTAGGATCTTCATTCCATAGATGCTTGCTGCGTCGCGATGACAAATGGCTGCATGTCCGTGTAACTGTGCTTCCTTGATGTCTCGAGCCGCGCCCGCGGTGTCAGCTACCTCGACCACCTTGAACTCGTGGTGGTTGGACAGGAAATCACGACACTGCATCAGGGCCACGGGGTGTGAGTTGACCTCCTGGATGTCAGCCCAGTCTTCCTCGGGTAGGCACATGATAGAGTGGCTGATGCGCAGTTTGTGTTCACCCACGATGGTTTGTCCGCTCTCGCGCAACAGTTCATAATTGTGCAGCAGACTGCCAGCAATCGTGTTTTCTATAGCTACGAGGCCGATGACATCGGGATCCTCCTTCATGGCTTGAAACACCTGTTCGAAGGTGTCGCAGCAGATCAGTTCCAACTCTTCGCCGGGGAAAAATCTGTGAGCAGCTATGTCGTGGAAGCTGCCAAGCACTCCTTGTATTGCAATTCTCTTCATAAATCAAAAAATCCCGCTACCTTTAGGAAGCGGGACTCAAATGTTATTTTATTATCTGTCTTGATTATCATGCATGACGACCCGCTTCACTTCATTGCTAAAGTAAAAGTAATAATAGCCGTAAAAAAATGAATTCATCAAGGATTTCATCAATTTCTGTTTTAATTCGATACAAAATTACGAATATTTGTTGAACCGAGCAAGCGAAACTGTCGATATTTTTGACAAGATGTCTCAAAAACTGCGTCTTTTGCTAGATGCGTTCTATTTATGACAGCTTCCGATATTTCCTTGGAATTGTCCATCCATCAATCCGTCGGCCAGAGTGGGATCTAGTTTGAGAGCCTGTCTCAGGTCGTCCATTGCACCCTTTTCGTCGTGCAACATCATGCGCAGGCGCCCGCGTTCCTTATATAATAAGGCGTTCTGGGGCTCTATCTTCAGTTCTTCATCAATGGCTTCCAGCGCCATCTTCAGCAATTCGTTTTCCATCTTTCTGATTTTTGTTATACAAAAGTACAAATAAAATCTTGTATTCCGACATCTTTTTTGTAATTTTGCAATACTAACAACCAACACTCATGACAAATCGCAATATGATACCCCTGAAAGATACGCCTTTCGTAGATTTGATGCAACGCCGCATTTGCAACGTTTTGCTTGTTGCGAACCCCTACGACGCTTTCATGCTAGAAGACGATGGCCGTGTCGATGAAAAGATATTTCAGGAATATGCCAAGTTGGGACTGCGCTTTCCACCCCGTTTTATCCAGGTTGCCTCGCAGTTAGAAGCCGAGCAAGAGTTGAACCGCAACACCCCCGACTTGATCATCTGTATGCCAGGAACAGACAACAACGATGTTTTTGACATTGCCCGCAGTATCAAGCAAGATCATCCGTCGATACCCATTGTGGTACTTACCCCCTTTAGTCATGGTATCACGGCGCGTATGGAAAATGAGGATTTGTCGGCCTTTGAGTACGTGTTCTGTTGGTTAGGAAATACTGACTTGTTGCTGTCTATCATCAAATTGATAGAGGACCAGATGAATCTGGAACACGACATTACCGTTGGTGGTGTACAGATGATATTGGTAGTGGAGGACAGCATCCGTTTCTATAGCTCTATCTTGCCCAACCTCTATAAGTTTGTGCTTCAGCAGAGTCTGGAGTTTGCGACTGAGGCGTTGAACACCTCGTTAGAGACCCTGCGTATGCGAGGTAGACCAAAGATAGTGTTGGCTCGTAATTACGAAGAGGCCTGGATTCTGTATGATCGTTATAAAGACAACACTTTGGGTGTCATCAGTGACTGTCGATTCCCCATGAAGTCCGGAGGCCCCAAAGAGGAGTTGGCAGGTGCCGAGCTCTTGAAGAATATCCGAGAAACCGATCCCTATATCCCCCTGATTCTGGATTCTAGTGAGTCGGAGCGTGTATCAGTTGCCCATGAGTGCGGTGCTCACTTCCTTGACAAGAATTCCAAGAAAATGGATGTCGATCTGCGCGCCTTGATGCGTCATTTCTTTGGCTTCGGTGACTTTATCTTCCGCGATCCTACGTCGATGAAGGAAATTGTGCGAGTCAAGAATCTGAAAGATCTGCAGAACAACATCTTTACCGTTCCTCGCGAGAGCTTGCTTTACCACATTAGTCACAATAATGTCAGCCGATGGTTGGGTAGCCGTGCTTTATTCCCCATCTCCGAGTTCCTGAAGCATATCACTTGGGACAGTTTGCAGGACGTGGATGCCCATCGTCAGATTATCTTCGATGCCATTGTGGCTTATCGTAAGATGAAGAATCAGGGTGTGGTAGCCGTGTTCCAGCGTGAGCGTTTCGACCAATATAGTAATTTTGCGCGTATTGGTGATGGTTCACTGGGCGGCAAAGGACGTGGCCTTGCTTTTCTTGATCACATCATCAAGCGTCATCCCGAGCTCAACCGCTTTCCCAATGCTCGTGTCAGCATACCCAAGACCGTGGTGCTCTGTACCGACGTGTTTGATGAGTTTATGGACACTAACGAACTCTATCAGTTGGGACTGAGTGACGAGCCTGATGACATCATCCTCATGCGTTTCCTGCATGGTCGACTGCCTCAGCGCTTGCTTGGCGATCTGATAGCTTTCCTCGAGGTTGTCAAGAGCCCTATTGCCATTCGTTCCAGTTCCTTGCTCGAGGATAGTCACTACCAACCTTTTGCCGGTGTCTATTCGACCTATATGATTCCCTATGTCGAGGATATTTACGATCGATTGGCTATGCTTTCAGATGCCATCAAGGCCGTGTATGCAAGTGTGTTCTACCGAGCTTCCAAGGATTATATGGTAGCCACCAGCAATGTCATCGACCAGGAGAAGATGGCCGTTATCCTGCAAGAGGTGGTAGGCCAGCAGTATGAAAACCGATACTATCCCAACATCAGTGGTGTTGCCCGCAGTGTCAATTATTATCCTATAGGCGACGAGGAGGCCGATGAAGGCACTGTTTCTCTGGCCTTAGGCCTAGGTAAATACATTGTTGATGGAGGTCAGTCGCTACGTGTTTGTCCTGCACATCCTCATCAGGTGTTGCAGATGAGTGAGATGGACATAGCCCTGAAGGAAACCCAGACTCATTTCCTCGCACTTGACCTGGATAATACATCTCTAGATTTCTCTACTGACGATGGCTTTAATCTGAGGAAATACTCAGTGCGAGACGCTGACAAAGATGGTAGTTTACAATATATTGTAAGCACCTTCGACCCCGTGGATCAGTGTATCTACGATGGTTACTACGAGGGGCGCAATCGCAAACTGGTAAGTTTCTGTGGCGTGTTGCAGCATGGAGTGTTCCCCCTACCAGAACTGTTACAGGATGTGCTGAAGTATGGTCAGGAGGACATGCGACGTCCTGTAGAAATCGAGTTGGCTGTCAATCTCAACGATGATCGTACAGGCGAGTTCTATTTATTGCAGATACGTCCTATGGTAGATCAACGTATGTCGTTGGATGAGGATCTGACAGAGATTCCCGACGAGCAGTGTGTTCTACGTAGCAGTATGGCTATCGGTCATGGTATCATCAATGATATCACTGACGTAGTGTATGTCAAAACAGACAATTATACGCCCAGTTGGAATCCTGCTGTTGCAGACGAGGTTGAGCGCATCAATCGTTATTTCCTGGATCATAAGGAGCAGGAGGATGCCAATGGCGATATAACAGGCAAAGAGACAGGTGGCTCCTACATCTTGATTGGTCCTGGTCGATGGGGTAGTAGTGACCCCTGGTTGGGTATTCCCGTCAAGTGGCCTCATATCAGTGCAGCTAAGGTGATTGTTGAGGCAGGGCTGCAAAACTTCCAGGTAGACCCCAGTCAGGGAACGCATTTCTTCCAGAACCTGACTTCACTGGGTGTAAGCTACTTTACCATCGATGCTTTCCGCGGTTGCGGCATCTATCGTCAGGATGTCCTAGACGGTCTCGAAATAATACAAGAAACCGAACATGTCAGACATGTTCGGTTCCCTCGTCCCGTCACCATCAAGGTCGACGGTATTCATCGGCAGGGCGTAGTGCTAGCCGAGGAATGATATCAAGACTCCAGCAGCCACTGCTGAACCGATGACTCCACTGATGTTGGAACTCATGCAGTAGTTCAGTACGTGGTTCTTGGGGTCATATTTAGTTGATATTCCATTACATACACGGCTGGCCATAGGCACAGCACTCAGTCCTGTTGCTCCAATCAGAGGATTGATCTTCTTCTTGGCGAAGAGGTTCCAAACCTTGACCATGCAGATACCACTGGCGATAGACAGAGCAAATGCACAGAAACCACCAGCTACGATACCCAGGGTCTGTACGTTGATGAATGCATCTACTGTCATAGTAGCGCCTACGCAGAGGCCCAGGAAGATGGTAGCAGCATTCATAATGCCGTTAGAAGCAGCGTCGAACAGGCGGAAAGTGTCGTTTCCAATCTCCTTGATCAGGTTACCAAACATCAGCATACCTACCAGTGAAACAGCTGTGGGTACGAAGATAGCCACGATGGTGGTAACAGCGATGGGGAAGATGATCTTCAGGACACGCATGTTCTTGATCTCGGTAGCATCGGGGTAGAGTTTGTCCTGCTCCTTCATGTTGATGCGAAGTTCCTTTTCAGAGCAGAGGAGTCGAACTACCCAAGGAATGATGACAGGTACCAGCGCCATGTAACTGTAAGCAGCGATAGCGATGGGACCCAGCAAATGGGGTGCCAACTTGATGGTGGTGAAGATGGCGGTAGGACCGTCAGCACCACCGATGATACCCAGCGAACCAGCCTCCTGAGGTGTGAAACCGCAGAGCAGAGCCACCAGCAGTACGGCAAAGATACCCATCTGGGCAGCTGCACCAAAGATAGCCAGCTTCAGGTTACGCAGCATGGGACCAAAGTCGGTGAGGGCTCCTACACCCATGAAGATGATTGGGGGCAGCAGACCTGACTTGATCAGTGCGTAATAGAGATAGTTCATCAGACCCAGGTCGTGAGCAATCTTGTGCAAGGGCATATCGTAGATACTCTCCATGTGACCGTTCACTTCCACCATTCCAGCGCTATTGGCCTGGATTACACCCATACCACCGCCGGGGAAGTTGGCAATCAGCACACCAAATGCGATGGGAACGAGCAACAGAGGCTCATATTTCTTCACGATGCCCAGATAGAGCAAGGTGAATGCAAGCAGGTACATAACAATGAACAGGGGATTCTGGCCGATGGCCGAGAATGCTGTCATCTGGTACAGCTTGTCTAGGATTTCATAGATAACTTCCATAATACTTTATATTTTAGGATTATGCAAGCTTCATGATGGGATCATCCTCCTCGACAGAGTCGCCGCTGTTGACCAAGATAGCGGTAATGACACCGTCCTTGTCAGCACGGATAGCGTTGAAGGTCTTCATAGCCTCGATGTAACCCAGTACATCACCAGCCTTGACAGCATCGCCCACTTTCTTGGGAGTCTCGCTGTTGTCCTTTACCAGATAGAACTTACCCTCCAGAGGAGCCAGCAGATCAGCACCTTCGCCAGCAGCTACGGGAGCAGCACCAGCAGCGGGAGTGGTGGGTGCAGGGGCTTCGTTGCCATAGGCAATGTTCACCTCGTAAGTCTGACCATTGACGCTTACCTTGATGCTCTTGGGCAGTTCTGCGCCAGCAGCGGGAGCATTCTTCTTGGCCTTGCGGTCTGCCAGATCCTTCTCGAAGTCAGCCTTAGCCTTTCCGCTCTTGTAAGCACGGTACTGCTCGGGATGCATAGCCAGTTCGAAGAGTTCTTCGTCGTCCTCGCCCAGCTCCCAGCCGTTCTCCTGCATTTCTTTCTTGAAGTCCTCCAACTTGTCGGGATAGTATCCTTGGGGATCGTTAGTCTCAAACTCGCGACCTTCAGCCTTGGCCATCTCCACCAATTCGGGAGCAACGGGACCAGGCAGCTGACCACTCTTGCCCAGAATCATATCCCAGATGTTGTCGGCAATCATGCTCCAGCGAGCCTTGCCCTTCTCCATCTGGATAACGTTCATCAGAGCCAAGTTCTTGACATACTGGCTGAAGGGAGTTACCAGGCAGGGATAACCAACCTTGGGCCATACGTAAGCCACCTCATCAAACAACTTCACCAGCAGTTGGTCGGTGGTCAGCTCGGGCTGGTTATTCTTCACCTTCCACTTGTTCAGGCTCTTCAGGTTGTCCTCCAGATCAGTCATCAGACTACCCATCATACCACCGGGAAGTCCGGGCTTGACGAGCAGTGAGTTGTTGATGTGGTTCAGAGCGGGGATGTAGTAACCCAAGAAGTCATCGTACATCTCCTGGATCATGGTACGTGCCTCCATATAGGCCTCCATGTTGATCTCCTTAACCTGGAAACCTGCGTCCTTCAACATCTCCTGAACGGCGATGATGTCGGCATGACCAGTACCCCAAGACAGGGGCGACATGGCGGTGTCGATGTAGTCACATCCAGCCTTGGCAACCTCCAGAATGCTAGCCATGCAGAAACCGGGGCCAGCGTGGCTATGATACTGGATGACGATGTCCTCCTTGTATGCCTTGATGCCCTCAACAATCTTGCCCAAAGATACGGGACGGCCGATGCCAGCCATATCCTTCAGACAGATTTCATCGGCACCAGCGTCAATGAAGGTCTTGGCCAGATTGACGTAGTACTCTACGGTGTGGATGGGGCTATAAGTGATGCACAGAGAAGCCTGAGCAATCATGCCAGCCTTCTTGGCATACTGAATCGAGGGAATTACATTGCGGGTATCATTCAGACCGCAGAAGATACGGGTGATATCGGTGCCCTGAGCGTGCTTTACCTTGTAGAACAGGCGTCGTACGTCCTTGGGACAGGGACTCATGCGCAGACCATTGAGTGCACGGTCAAGCATGTGAGTCTGGATGCCAGCCTCGTGGAAGGGCTTGGTCCATGCGCGTACGCTTTTGTTGGGGTTCTCGCCATAAAGCAGGTTGACCTGCTCAAAGCCACCACCGTTGGTTTCTACACGATCAAAGCATCCCATCTTGATGATAGCGGGAGCCACCTTTACCAACTGGTCTACACGGGGCTGGTATTTACCAGCACTCTGCCACATATCGCGGAAGACCAGACTGAACTTAACTTCTCTTTTCATATTGTAATTTGTGTTTTTTACCTTAAAATATTAAATTTTCTTTGCAGATGACACGTGTCCCTTGCCGCCAGTAATCTGACTGACTACCTGGTCCAGGATAGCACGAGTCTGTGCATCGATGCTTTCTACCACTGCTGCTGCCTTGGCTTTCTTGTTGCTTACCTCTTCCTCGGGAGCGATCTTGTTGACTGCCTTGATGAGCAGTTTGCCACCCCAAATGACGATAAGCAGAATCAGAAATACCGTGCACATGCCCACTGCCATGAGCTGCAATCCAATACCTATGTTCTCCATATCTTTTTAATTTAAACAAAATATCCTTGCAAATTTACGAAAATTTTTCGAGAGTTGAGTCCCGAAAATTACGAAATTTATGAGAAAAGTATGAATTGTGGAGTTAGGTGGGATACGAATAGAGAATCAACGGTGCAACTCCACCTCGACTCCTGCTCCCTCGCATTGGGCTTGGAAAGGGGGATTCTCTTTGATGACGCGCACCGTCACGTGGTTGAGGGTGGGGAAGTCGTTTAGCAGACGACGGGCAATGCGACCTGATACATGTTCCAACAATTGACTGGGAATGGCCATCTCTTGGCGCACCACCTCCACGATGTCAGCATAGCTCACCGTGTCCTGGAACTCGTCTGTCCATACAGCATCCATATGGTCCGTTTCGGCAATGACCGTGGTGTAGAAGTTAGCACCCACCCGACGTTCCTGATCCAGGACGCCATGCTGGGCATGGGTCTTCATGCGATCCAGTATGATTTTCATTCCTCTTCTGCTATGGGTTCTGTTGTATCTGTTTCCGTTGCTCCGGGGATGTACTTCTTCAGGGCACGTTCTACGCCCACCTTCCATGTGCCGATGTTCTCGCCCTCAATAGAGAGGGAAGCAACCAGGCGCACTACGTGCTGCAAAGGCATGCCATAGCGCAGTACACCGCTGATCAATTTGGCGTAGTTCCAGTATTCTTTGTTGAATTTCTCACTCAGTCCCTCCACGGTGGTCTTGTAGCCACGCTTGTTTTCAAACTGGAAATCGTATCGCTTGGTGCCATCGCGGTTCACAGCCTTGATGATACGTCCTTTAGTCACGCTCTTGGGCAACAATATGCCCTCCTCGTCATCCATCAGTCCGGTGAATATCTCATAGGGTTTTCCATCCAGAAGACCCACGAAGGCCACCCATTTTTCCTTTTTGTTTTGGAACCTTACCACATCACATTCCAACACAGTGGGACGTATCTCCACCACTTGTCCGGAACTCTCGCTCTCGCTTGTTGCAGGCAGATACTCTTGCATCCACTTGTCGGCCGTCTGCGCGTCCCCGTCAAAGTAGTTGGTCAGTGCTTGGTGCACTTCTTCTTGCGTGTAGCTTTTTTGTTCCATGTTTCGCAATTAGGTTAGTCACGGTTTCGATTACAGCTACTTTCCAGCGTAGCATCGCAGGCGCGGCTAAACTCTATTTATGTTGTTTCAATATCTGTGTCAGTTCTTCCACTTTAGCGCGATAGGCCTTGTCAGTTTCCAGACGGTCCTTGCATTGCTTGATGGCGTGGAGTACGGTGGCATGGTTGCGCTTGCCCACAAGCAGACCGATTCGGCTTGTCGTCGTGGTGGTGAGTTCCTGGGCCAAATACATGGCAGTCTGTCGGGCCAAGACATAGGGCGCCTTTCGGCTCTGCGAGTAGATGTCCTCAATAGGCACTTTGAAGTATTCGCTTGTGCGCTCCAGAATTTGATCTACCGTGATGGGCTTGTTCTTGATGTTCAGGGCACGGCGTATGATGGGCTCAGCCATCGCCATATCGAGATCACGGTTGTAGACCACGCTCCATGCCATCAGCGAATTGATTACGCCCTCCAGGTCGCGCACACTCTCGGGTTCGGCCTTGGCGATAAAGTTGATGATGTCTTGAGGAATCTGCAATCCGTCGCGATGTACCTTATTAATTAATATGTCGCGGCAGAGTTCCTCGGTGGGTTTCTCCAGCTCCGACGTCAGACCCCACTTGAATCTGGTCAACAGTCGTTCTTCGAAACCTTGCAGTGTGCTGGGGTCGCGATCACAGGTAAGGATGATCTGTTTGCCGTTCATCTTCAAATGGTTGAAGATGTGGAAGAAGGCCTGTTGCGTACCCTTGGTTACAATCTCCTGCACGTCGTCGACGATTAGTACGTCGATGGTCTGGTAGAAACGGATAAAATCGTTGGTGGTGTTGTATCGGACTGCGTCGGTGTATTGTACCTGGAAAGTGTGCGAACTAACGTATAGCACGCGCTTTCTGGGGTGTAGTTCCTTGGTCATCAGACCGATAGCTGTGGCTAAGTGCGTCTTGCCCACACCCGAATGTCCCCAAATGAAAAACGGATTGAAAGTGGATGTTTTGGGATTCTTAGCTATACTGATGCCTACGGAGCGTGACAGTCGATTGCTTGCTCCCTCGATGAAGTTGTCGAATGTATATTCGGAGTTCAGCTGGGAATCCAGATCGTTCTCAGGTGCTGGTTTGGGTTTCGCACGGGTGATAATGGGTCGGCTTGCACCCTTTACCTCGGTGGTGATGTGGTTGGTGCTGTCCACCTCCACTTGCCACTTCAGTCTCACCTCCTTGTCGCCATATACTCTCCAAATTGCAGCGTAGAGAATCTTTTTGAAGTTACCCTCGATGTACTCCATTATCAGCTGGGTCGGCACACGCAGCATAAGTTCCTTTTCTGCGGTGTCGAAAGAGACAAAGGACACGTGGCCGAACCAGTTTGTAAACTGTTCCGGATTCACGTTAGCCTGGATGAGATCCAGACATTGTTCCCACGATGGTTGTCTTTTCCCTGCCATGTATATTATTCGACTGTGTCGAGGGTTTATGGTATTCGGTATTGGACTTTCTGCATAAGGTGTCGGGAAATGTGTTACCAATCCCCATCTCTATGTTGCCCCAGTTCCCTAGACCAAAATGTTATTTGTCCTTGTTTTTGCCGCCAAAGACGGTAATGTTGATGTAGCGTTTAGGGTGCTCCTTGATGTCCTGCAACAGATAGGTGGCACTGTTGGCGGTGCCCCTCAGGTTCTGGTACAGGGCGGTGTCGTTGAGCAAAAGTCCCAAGTTGTTGTCTTGTGTTTCCAGTTTCAGGGTGGCTTCCTTCACGTTCTCCATGGTTTCGTCCACCTTGTCCAGTGTCTTTTGGATGTTCAGCTGAGCCAGGTTGTCCGTCAGTACCACTGCATTCTCACCCACTTTGTTCATGGTTGCGGTCATCTGGGGAATGTCCTTGCCCAGCAGATGGTTCAGCTGTTGGCTACTCTTGTCCAGGTTAGCTGTGATAGCCTCAGCGTTCTTCAAAGTGGCAGCCAGGCTGGGATCGTTGGCCAGACGGTTCAAGGTAGCAATCAATGAGTCTACTCGGGCCAGAACTTGATCTACTTGAGGCATTACGCCAGCCAGCGAAGCCATCAGTCCCTCCTCGTCGCTGCCAGAGATGGTGTCACCGGGATGATAACAATTGGCAGGGTTGGGACCCAGGGTCAGATTCAGTGTGCATCCGCCCAACATGGCCTCGTCCAGTTTGGCTACGGTGCCTTGAGGGATTTTCACGCCATTGTCCACGTTGATCTCGATGACCACGTGTCCGGGATGTTCAAAGTCATATTTCACGTCGTTGACCGTGCCGATATTGTATCCGTCGGCAAACACTGTGCTGCTCTTCGACAGTGCTTTGGCGTTCTTGACCACGATATAATAGTTCTGACTCGTGCTGAAGAGATTGGCTCCCTTGAGGAACTTGATTCCCAGGAAGAGGATGATCAGGGCCACGATGCCCGTGATTCCAATTTTCAGTTCTCTTTTCATCTTCTCTTGCGTTTTGCTCCCTTTGGGCTCAGGTCTAAGATTTCCGGCACCCTCGGAGAAACTGAATTTTACTTACCGTTTTTATAGCTAACGAATGCGTTGTATATGCTGCGGGCCAACTGTGCTTTGCCGTTACTCGACATTAGATAGCTCTCTTCGTTGGCGTTATTGATGTATCCCAGCTCCACCAGCACGCTGGGCATCGAGGTCTCTCTCAACACCAAGAAACCGGCCTGCTGTACGCCCTTGTCTGTGCGGCCTGCGGTGCTACGGAACTGCTGCTGGATACCTTTGGCAAACTTTACGCTGTTGGCCATGTTGTTGTCCTGCATGAGTTCAAATATGATGTAGCTTTCGCTGCTTTTGGGGTCAAATCCCTCGTACTTCTCCTGGTAGTTGCTCTCCAGGGTGATGACCGAGTTCTCTCGCTTTGCCACGGCCAGGTTTTCGGCAGCGCGGTGCATACCCAGAGTGTATGTTTCGGTGCCATGCACGCTGGTGCCTTTCAGTCCGGCAGCGGTGCTGTTGGTGTGGATGGAGATGAACAGGCCTGCCTTGTTGCGATTGGCAATGTTTGCGCGCTCATCCAATTCTACAAACACGTCGGTGCTACGGGTGTAGATAATCTTTACGTCAGGGCAGTTCTGTTTGATTAGTCTTCCCAATTCCAGTGCAACGTCCAAGTTGATGTTCTTCTCCTTACTGCTGCGTCCAAGAGCACCTGCGTCTTTGCCGCCGTGTCCGGGGTCAATAACTAGGGTGAAATCCTTGGCTTGTAGGGTCAAGATGCTAACAAACAATAATATAAACGCAAAGGCTCTTTTCATAGTGGCGCATATTTTTTGCAAAGATACAAATAATTTTAAAAGAATTAAAATCGTTGAGAGAAAATCTTTGCGAAAAGTTAATTTTATTGCTGCTATTACCATCTAGGTAGAAACAGGAAACAAAATGGGGCATATCGCCAGTACACCGTGTAAGCTGTGCAAATTCATATAATTGTTACCAACCTGTAACAGTATTGTGACATGCTTGCACTACTTTTGCAGCCGAAAATGTAGCAATGATGTTATATACCAAAATGTAGAAAATGAAACTGAAACAGATTTTGAAAAGTCTCCTCTCTATTTTGTGCATCTATCTGACTAGTACACACCTTGGAGCACAAAACACGGCAGAGTGGGAGAGGTTGCAAGGTGAAGTTACTTTGTTCATCACCAATGACATGGGACGCAATGGCTATTACGAGCAGAAGCCTATTGCTGAACTGATGGGCCAGATGGCCAATATACTGAATCCGGAATGTATAATAGCGGCAGGAGATATACACCATTTTAATGGCATTGCCTCGTTGCAAGACCCCCTTTGGATGACCAATTACGAGCAGGTTTATTCTCATCCAGATCTGATGCTCGACTGGTATCCCATCTGTGGTAATCATGAATACCGAGGCAACACTGATGCTTTTGTTCATTATGGCCAGGTCAGTCGCCGCTGGGTTATGCCTTCTAAATATTATAGCCGCGTGTTTTGCAGTCAGGAGACTACAGTTAGAGTGGTATTCTTGGATACATCGCCCCTCATTGTCAAATACCGCAATGATATTACAACCTATCCGGATGCATGCAAAGAAGACATGCAGACTCAACTGAAATGGCTGGACAGTACCCTAAGACAGGCTCGCGAGGACTGGGTTATTGTAGTTGGTCATCACCCGATCTATGCCTCAACGTCAAAGAGCGAGGACGAACGTCTTGACATGCAGTCACGAGTGGCGCCGATATTGCGTCGGTACGGCAATGTCAGTCTTTATGTCTGTGGGCACATCCATAATTTTCAGCATATTCGTAAGCCTGGCGATGACATTGATTATGTTGTCAATTCATCCTCTTCTTTGGCTCGTCCGGTAGAAGCTGTGGATGGTACCGTCTTTTGCAATTCTTCTGAGGGCTTTGCCGTGTTCAGTGTTGATAAGAGCCATCTGCGTATGTCATTGATAGACAAGTTGGGGAAAGTTGTACATACTATTCATAAAACTAAGTAATTATGACACGAAAACTCATCATAGCCTCGCTCTTTGTTGTCCTTGTTTCGGTACTTAGTGCCCATGATTTGGAGGGCGTGGTCCTTGACAGCCAGACAGGCGAACCCCTTATAGGCTCGGTAATTCGTCTCCACGAGCTACCTGATGTAGCTACTACTACAGGTCTTGACGGTACTTTCTCTTTGCGTCATCTGCCTAATCAGGGACATTATACACTTGTCATCTCATACGCTTCCTATAAAACCCATTATTTGAAGCTCGACTTTGGGCACCTATCTTCTCAGGCTTCCTCTGGCAAGTCTGATGCTCTCTCTATTCGACTAGTAGAGGATGCCCAGCAATTGGGAGAGGTTGTGGTCACAGCCCGCAAGGAAAAGCATAGCGATCGCAGTGCCGTCGAACTGGTCAAAAATGCTAGCAATGTACTCAATGCTATGAGTCAGCAGAGTATACAGTTGTCCCCGGATATTAGCGTGTCTAATGTCTTACAGCGTGTTTCTGGAGTAACGCTGGAACAGGGAGCATCTGATAATGCTTCTTACGCCATTTTGCGCGGCATGGACAAACGTTACAACTATACTCTGGTCAATGGAGTCAAGATACCAAGTCCTGATGATAAAAACCGTTATATACCCCTCAATATTTTCCCCTCGGACTTGATGGATCGACTGGTCGTTGCTAAGTCCCTGACAGCCGATATGGAGGGAGATGCCGCCGGTGGTGTAGTGGATATGGTAATGAAAGATGCTCCCTCAAAGCTTCAACTCCAGGTGCATGCTGCAACGGGTGTGAGCGATTACTTTTGGCAAGGCTCGCATGACTATCTCACCACCCATCGTTCCGACCATTCTTCACGTTCTCCCTATGAAACCTTGGGCTCCGATCATCGCGCGGAGATGTCAGATTTCCGTAAGGGCCCCACTCAGGTACGCCGTCATGCATTGCCATCCCCCAATTTTATTGGCGGTCTCTCCCTTGGCAACCGCTTTTGGAACGACCGACTAGGTTTGATGCTGGCCACCAGTGTTCAGAATACCTTTCGGGGTACTGAACGCACCTACAATTCGGTCAAGATGGCCTCAGGCCAGCAGGCTATGTATATCTATAACCTGCAACGACGCCTCTACAGTACTCATGACATGACATCGGGCACTCATGCCAAATTGGACCTTTCGTTAGGGAATCACCAGCTAGAGTGGTACAACATGTATATCTATGCGCATTCGCAAGGCGTACGCTACAACAGTAGTATCAGCACCGAATACATTACTGCCGACAGCTACACTCAGGATGATGAGATGCGCTCCTCTGAACAAATCCAGAACATTCTGGCAACCCATTTAAGAGGTCGTCATCGATGGTCTCCCGGATTTACAGTCGACTGGGCAGGTATCTACTCTCAGGCGCGAGCCGAGGACCCTGACAAAACCTATCTTACACTGACCAATTCGGTTTCTACAATGGGTGCCTCATCATCGGATGCGGATTCAGGCTCACTGTGGGACAATGATAACACGATTTTGAAGACCCTGCCTAAGGGGATGGAACGCCGCTACCAGCATAATAAAGATGCCGATTTGGCTGGTTATATCCACCTTTCCCAGCTCAGCCGCCTGGAGCACAATGTTGATATACTATGGAAAACAGGAGCGCAGTATCGACGCAAAGAACGAGCCAATCGCTACTATTCTTACCTGTTTAATCCTGCCAACATCTCCCAGAAGTTGAACGACAATAGTTTCTCTCAGTATTCTTCCATCGATTGGGTTTGCCGCACCCCTTATTCTCAGGCGTCGCAACTCAACTATGATTCTCAGGAACACGTGGGTGCAGTCTATGCCATGGCCAATGTCCATAGTACCCTTGGTGAACTGAATTTTGGTTTCCGAGCCGAGCACACCCACCAGGTCTACACCATGCTCCAAAAGTTCCGAAACATGGGGCAGATGGGTGCACAGAGCTACTGGGATTGCCTTCCTTCTGCTAGTCTAAAGTGGACCCCCACCAGCCGGGTCAATCTCCGTCTCTCGTACTACCGCAGTATCAATCGCCCCAGTTTCTATGAAATAGTTCCTTACCAGGTCATGGGCGAGGAGTATCAAGAGAAAGGCAATCCCAGTTTGCGCCGTGCGCGTATTGATAATCTCGATTTGCGCTGGGAGTGGTTCCCTTCGGCCACAGAACAAGTGATGGCCGGCGTTTTCTACAAGTATCTACACGACCCAATCGAGCAGGTGTTCGTGACTTCCGATGGACGAATTGGCAGTGGTACCGATGCCTACTACATGCCCGATAATCTGGGCGACGCTCGTAACTTTGGCTTCGAGGTGGATGTGATCAAGTACATCCGTCATTTCGGTTTTAAGGCCAACTACACCTATACTCATTCTTCTATTACTACCAGTAAGCGTGAGTACCAGCCCGGCAGTGCCGAGTACAAAACGGGTGTCACGCAGACCCGTCCCCTGGCCAATCAGGTTCCCCATGTGGCCAATCTCTCGCTTCTTTATCGCGACACTCGCTATGGATGGAATGCTCAGCTTGCTGCATCATACAATAGTTCTCGTCTAGCATTAGTATCGCCCTTCAAGGATGCCGATCAGTGGGATCGGTATGTGTTCGGACTTGACCTTAGCGCAGAGAAACAGTTTGCTCATGGCATCTCCCTTTTTCTTAAAGCCAACAACTTGTTGAACACCAGACACGAACGTTACCTTAGGACTGTACATCCCAGCAATGTGGATTATGATGGGCAACGGCCTGGCCGAACCGTTGTTAGCTCTTATCGCCAGGGACGTACTCTGCTTTTGGGTTTCCGCTATACACTATAACATTTTTACCTCATAAAATTAAAGTTATTCACATGAAGAAAGCAAAACTTCTTGTCCCCGCGCTTGCTTTGGCAGCCGTGGCCCTGTTCTCCACCGCTTGCGAGAACGACAACATCAATCCCTATTACCCCGCCAACCCCTCGGACACCATCAATCATGGTTCCGACCAAGTCTTGCGTACCCAGTTGGCCGAATATCCCATCGGTTCACTAGTTTGGACCCATGATACCACCCTTACCGAGAGTATTGAGATACCTGTGGGCACCTCGCTGTACATCGAGCCAGGTGTTACTGTCACATGCCAGTCATCGGCCCAGGTGCCCGTCGAAATCGTTGTTCTTGGTAACTTCTATTGTATGGGTACTCAGGATCAGCCTGTCACCTTCACCTCTGATGTTCGTAAGCCCGAGTCTTGGGGTGGCATCATTTGTGGTTATAATTCTCAGGAGGTAGTGCTTACCTACGTTGACATCGCTTACGCCGGTGCTACTCCCACCGAATCTTCACTTTCTTTCCAGAACAAGCTTTTCAAGACCACCATTGACGGAGGCGTGCCCGCTTTCCATTTCTGCAATGTAGATGGTCGTTTCGTGATGTATCACTGCTTTTTCCATGATAATTACAACGATCAGACCTACTTTACTGGCGGACAGGGCATCATTATTCATAACACTTTTGCCGATAGTGGCAATGCTGCTGATGGTGGTGAGGCCATCAATGTCAAATCGGGATGCCGTCTCGATGTGGCTGATAACCTCATCTACAATGCTTGCACCAATGCTCTCAAACTCTCCAATGCCGGTAATAGTGAGGTCATTCCTCTGACCGAGATGACAGCCTATAATAACACCATCGTGGATTGTGGTTGGCGCCGTTCGAAGAATAAGAAAGGCGGTAGCATCTGGGTTGAGAAAGCTGCAAAACCTGTTCTGGTCAACAATCTTATTTACGACTCACGTTTTGGCCTCAAACAGCCCAAGGAGGACGGTGTTGATAAGGAACATAGCCGACTCACTCCGAATTATTACTTTGCTTCCACCCAGACCGGCGTCGATCAGATGGCTCCAGATGCCAGCCTTGGCATATGGTTCGATACTGACATACGCAGTACGCAGGCTGGTCAGCATGACCCCCTCTTTGTTTCATTCCAGCAAAATAGTTTGATGGATATCAATTGCGAGGTCGACTCGCCCGAGCAAGGCGCTCCTTTGGCTTATGATTCTAGTTGGGATTTCCACCTTAAATCTGGCAGCCCCGCTCTTGCTGGTGGTGTTACAGACTTCTCGCGCGTCTTCCCTGAGGGTCTAGCATTCACAGGCCTCAAGCGAGTGGTCTTTCACGATGTGCGCAATGACCAAAACTATCTTTTCACCTCGTCGCTTCCCAGCACATGTTTTGGAGCGAGGTTGTAGTTGTGCTTTTGTCACACTACGTAATCTATTTTTTCAGTGAGAGGGGGCGCTATTATGTGCCCCCCCCCTTGTTTATCTTACGCTTTTACAACGTCTACCAGATGGCTGCCAGCGCCCAACAGGTCGGGACGTTCCGATATGCATTTCTGATACTCAATGAAGCGGGCAAAGGTTTCCTCGCTCATCTGATTGAGGCGCGTTCGCATGTAGTCCGCAGCTCCATCGGGCGAGAATATAGTCACACGTTCCAGACCTGCCAGCTGGTTGAGGCGGTTGATATCCTCAAGTCGCACATAGTCATATAATTCGTCTGCTTGTGCCTGGATGTGGTAGTCGGCTGACACTACACCTCGATTCAGGAAATCTCCGATGCGTTCCTCGTCAAAACAGTAGGAGAGGATGCTGTACTCATTCATCAGATAGGCCACCAAGATGATGCCTCCCGGCCGTGTCACTCGCTTGGCCTCTCGCAGTGTCTTAACCTTCTCCTCATCACCTATAAGGTGATAGATTGGACCTAGGAGCAATGTCACGTCGGCCGAATCCGATGGTATTTGGGGCATGTTTCTTGCATCGCCTTGTACCACATTTGCAGAGGGTTCGCGCTTCAAGAACACTTCGATATTGCGGCGCACCAGTTCCACTGCTTTCACCTCGTATCCCTCGGCCATCAGAGCCGATGTGTATCGCCCTGTACCAGCACCGATGTCCAGTACACGCATGCCGGGTTTGAGGAACCGGTGCAGGTGATACATGGTCGTCTCAAATTCCACCATGCCGTGTCTTCTCTGTAGTCGTAAGTCCTCGGGGTGTTTGTTGTAATGCTTTTCTATGTTGCTCAGAGCCATTGCTTTTGTGTTTATTCGTTAGTTTCTTCCACTTCGCCCTCATACGTGATTCCGTCTGCATTACTGGGTTGCAGATAGATGTCTGCCTTTCCGTTTGACCAGATGGTAATGCGCCATTGGTACGTCACGCTGCCTCGCCGACAGGCCAATGTCAGCACTGTTGCACCACGCTTGCCAATGCCCCATTTCAGTCCACTTATCGGCAGTGTGAAGTTCAATCCGTCTCGTTCGAAATCCGGTTGGTGCACCACTCCCATGTAGGGTAGGTGCGCTTCTATTTCATCGCCTCTCAGTGTCACTCCGTAGCCGACACTCACACTTCGGCTGTTCCATCGTCTGGGGCTCATGTAGTCAACCCTTATTGTCAGATCTCTCACGTCCACGGCCAAAGGTGTCTCTGCCCGTTGTGCTCGTTCCCGACGGTGTCTCCGTGCTTCCATCTGCATAGGCATCAGCAATATTAGCACTAGTGTTGTCAGTATGATGCGAATCATGTCTTTTTCAAATATTCCTCAGCCTTTACGGCATCTTTTCTTGTTTGCTTCTGCAAATGTAGGAATAATATTGTAAGCCACAAAAACTGACAGCCATTTTCTATAAAAACAGAGGGCGCCAACAAACTGGAGCCCTCTGGATATTAAGTGCGGGATGTGAGATCAGAAACGGAACTTCCAACGAGCACCTGCCATGATCCAGATGCTTGGCTGGGGGATGTTGCCAAGGTCTTGGTAACGATGGTTGGTGAGGTTGGTGCCCTGGACATAGACCTCGTAGCGTGGGTCGGTCCACTGAAGCTTGAGGTCGAGCGTAGTGTAGGGGTCATAGGCACGTAGCTGGCCGGTAGCGCGCAGACCGTCGTAGACCTGGTAGCTTCCCATGCGTGACTGGTAGCGAACGCTCCAGGTGGCAGAGAGATTGCTATAGATTTTGTGATTCAGTCTCATCACCAGTTTGTGACGCAAATAGTCGGCTGCATAGAGGCTGGTGAAGATGTCGTACTTGCCCTCGCGGTCTTGGTGCATGTAGGTGTAACCAATACTTAAATTGCGCAGGTATATATCCTTGGAAACCAACTGAGTAAAGTCGAGACGAATTTCACTTTGAGCACCCAGGTTATCGAGGTTGAAGTTGTCGGCATGAGCGGCATCACCAAACTGCTGCTTGACGTAGTCGATCATGTTACGACCTCGGTTGTAGAAGCCCCTGACGGTAGCAGAAAAGCCATGACGCTGGAACTGTGCTCCTACTGACAGCGAACGATTGACCTCGGGCTTGAGCTGGTCGTTGCCGGTGATGTCGGGGCTGCTGTAGTAAAGGTCTGTGTAAGAGGGTAGTCTGAAACCCTTGTTGTAGCTGGCATATAGGCGCCAACTAGTGGTAGGGCGGTAGGCTACGTCTACGCCGGGATAGAAGCGGAAACGGTGGTCGACGCTGGTGTTCATGTTGGCCAGCACACCGGCGCTGATGGTCCAGTGGTCAAGGACGATGTTGTGCTCCAGATTGTAGCTGACATTGGTGCGTGTGGCGCGTTTGGTGTACTGCTTGTCTGCACCATGAGCCCAGACAAAGTCGACGCTATCCATGGGGTGACCTAGGCTGCTCGAGAGTATGTCCTCGTTACGCAACTCGGCTGCCATGGCCGTTTTGCCAGCAAGCCACTGGATATGGCCACCCAGTCGGGCACCGTAGACGTCGCTCTGGTGCGAGTTGTTGGGTGTACCCTTGTGCCACTGGTAGTTGTCATAAGTGCGATTCCAGTAGACCGAGGGCTGGAAGTGGAATCGACCGTGCGTCTCACCGCCGATGCTGATGAGATAGCGCTCGTTCTGTTCCCACTGGTCGTTGCTAGAGCCCGAGTAGAACGTGTTGGCCCCGTACTCCTTGCGGGAGAATCCGAACTGCCACTGCAGGTCCATGGTCTGGTGCTGTAGGTCGCCCTGGTAATAGAGTCGGCCTTGCCGCCAAGCATCGTTGAGGGTACCTCCGTCGCTACGTCCTCCACCTCCGCTGACACGGTTGTGGACACGTTTCAGATCGAGGGTCAGTCGTCCGTCGGCCTGTGCTGTACCGTGGCTACCACCCTCGGCACCCAGTTCGATCTGCCGGTTGGTGTCGCGACGTGTGACGATGTTGATAGCACCGCCAAAAGCCTGACCACCATAGACACGGCTGGCTGCTCCCTCGAGAATCTCGATGCGCTCGATGTCGGCCGTGCTGACGGGGAAGTCGGCTGCCAGATGCCCGGTGTGGGGGTTGCTGATGTTGACTCCATTGAGCAGGATGGTGACTTGCTCATAGGTGCCTCCGTCGATGCTGATGTCGGTTTGCACTCCGAAGCCACCTCGCTGACGGACATCCACGCCTGGGGCCAGTTTCAAAAGATCGTTGACACTCTGTACGCCCGCTTGTTCGATGTCGGAGCGGGTCAGTACACTTACAATACGTGCTGACTGAAGAAGGGTCAGCGGGGCCATGGTACCGGAAACGACTACCTCGTCCAGTTCCTTCTCGTCATCGCTCACCTCGATGCGGGTCTTTGCTACGGTCTCGGCAGCCAGGACGGGTGCTACGGTGCCAAGAGTGGCAACGCTGAGCACGCCGATGCGGATCTGTCGGCCCATACTAGCAAAGGCACTGTATCCCTGGTGGGCATACTGCTTCCAAGTGATGACGTTGGCCTGTGAAAAGTGTTTGTTTAACATATAAAAGATAAAAAAATAGCCGCATTATTGCGGTTTTCAATACAAAGGTACAAAGAATTTGGGATTTTTTGGGTATTTTTGTCTGATTTTCATAATGAGCAATCCATAAATTTAATACAGAAACATAGACCAAAACAAATATTGCATGAAGAACAAACTCGTATTACTAGCATTGGCAATTCCCTCTCTAATGATGGGGCAGACCAAGTATCAACTGGACAAGATGCAGATGGAACGTCTGGACCGAGGCGTGGTGGTTTGCCGTACATCGGCAGACAGCGTGATGATACAGTGGAGATACTTGAGACAGGACTCCAAGGACATCGCTTGGGAGGTGAGACGCGATGGCAAGCATCTCGCTACCGTGCCCGCTCAGCATAGCACTACATGGATGGATGCGCTGCCTCAGGGACAGAAGGCAACATACAGTGTGACGCCCATCACCCGCAACAAGGCGGCCAAGAAACTCTCTGGCGAGTGGACCATCCAGGGCGATGCCCCCATCGGTTATGTGGATATTCCTTTGGATCGACCTGAGGGTATGACAGACGTGAGCGGTCGCCCCGTGGGCTATGTAGCCAACGATGCCAGCATGGCCGACCTGGATGGCGATGGCCAGATGGAGATTGTACTGAAGTGGGACCCCACCAATTCGAAGGACAACAGCCAGAGTGGCATCACCAACAATACGCTGGTGGACGCCTATAAACTGAATGGCAAGAAATTGTGGCGCATCGACCTGGGTCGCAACATACGCAGCGGAGCGCATTACACGCAGTTTATGGTATATGATCTGGACGGCGACGGATGTGCCGAGGTGGTGATGAAGACCGGCGATGGCACAGTGGACGGTCAGGGAAAAGTCATCGGTGATGCCAATGCCGACCATCGTGTGGGCATGGAGCAGCACGGTGACGAGGACTACCATGCTACAGGACACAAGGGCGAACTCTTCCGTCAGGACAGCGGCGGTCGTCGAGGCGGTTTCATCAATCGTGGTAACGAGTATCTGACCGTCTTCAATGGCGTGACTGGCGCAGCCATGCAGACAGTAGATTATGTACCCGCGCGAGGCAATCTGACCGACTGGGGCGACAATTATGCCAACCGAAGTGACCGCTTCCTGGCTTGCGTGGCCTACCTGGACGGCCGTCATCCCAGCGTGGTGATGGGCCGTGGATATTACACACGCATGACGTTGGCTGCCTGGGACTGGGACGGCAAGGAACTGAAGCAGCGCTGGTTGTTTGACAGCAACGTCGAGGGTCGCCAATATGCAGGACAAGGCAATCACAATCTGCGTGTGGGTGACGTTGATGGTGATGGATGCGACGAGATTACCTGCGGCAGTGCTGCCGTGGACCACGATGGCCATGGCCTCTACAGCACCGGCATGGGCCATGGTGATGCTATGCACCTGACGGCCTTTATGCCCCTAGACGATGCGCTGCAGGTATGGGATTGCCATGAGAATAAGCGCGATGGTAGCGAACTGCGTGATGCTCGCACCGGCAAGATCATCTTCCAGATACGTGACAAGAGTGACGTAGGTCGTTGCATGGCAGCCGATGTGGATCCCAACAGTCCTGGACTGGAGATGTGGAGCAGCCGCAGCGGTGGTATCCGCAATGTGCGTGGCGAGGTGTTGGACGCCGAAGCTCGCATACCCATCAACTTTGCCGTATGGTGGGATGGTGACCTGACGCGCGAGATGCTCGACCACGAGACAGTTTCAAAGTACATACCAGGCGAACACTATTGTGCTCCGCTGCTGAAGATGGAGGGCTGTCAGTTCAACAATGGCACGAAGAGTAATCCCACACTCGCTTGCGACATTGTGGGTGACTGGCGCGAGGAGGTGCTGGTACGCACCAGCGACAGCCGTTCGTTGCGTCTCTACATCACGCCCGAAGCCACTCCTTATCGTTTCCACACCTTCCTGCAGGATCCCGTCTACCGCTTGAGCGTGACCTACCAGAATGTGGCTTACAATCAGCCCACTCAGGTTGGTTTCTACTTTGGTGCCGAACTGCAGGGCAGTGGCAGGGAGTTTAGAGGATGGAAGTTCTAAGTTAGTTCATAAAAAAAGGAGCCCGAAAGCTCCTTTTTTTTATTTCTCGTTTTTCCAGATAATTCTGGCGATGCGTATCTCAGCCTCGTTGTAGACGTCGCCGTACTCGTCTAGCGCCTCGCGCAGGTCAGCATCGTCTGTACTGTCAAAGTAGTCGAAAAGTTCCTTGAGGCAATCGCTGCCCAGAACTTCCTCGCCAAAGTAGCGTATGTCTATCTTCTTGCCCTGGCGTTGCATGGCCTCCAGCTCGTCCAGCAGATCCTCAAAGAGGATGCCCTCCTGCTCGGCATACTCGTCCAACGCTAGTTTGCGGTCGATGGCACGAATCAGATTGATACGTTGCATAGAACGCTGCGAGGCAATGGGAGCACCCGCACCAGAAGCGCCCTTGTCCAGCATCACCTGGTCCACCAGGCTGTTGATCAGCGAGTCGTCCGAGGCATTGGGACCTGTCTCCTCCACATCGTCATCGTCGTGCAGGATAAATGGGGTAGGGCTCTTGAGGTATTTCTTGCCCTTGGCAGTCACGCCGAGGCCGTTGGAGTATGACTTGAGATAGCCCGTGGTGATGGCCTGGTCGATGACGGCACCGAGGTTGATATCGTCGCTCTTTTCACCGCAACCGAAGGTCTCCAACTCGTCGAGGTGCTTCTTGGTGATTTCCTCGCTCTCGTGTCCATTGATAAAATCAATGAGCAATGTACGAGGGGTGTGACCCTTGAGCTCCAAGAGTGAGTCGAGTATAGCGCAAAGTGAGTCTTTTACATCCATATTGTCAGTGATGGTTTTTGTTACTGGCTGCAAAGATATACCAAAACCTAATTCCAACAAAATAAAAGAGCGTATTTTTTGAACTTTTTCATTTATTTTGACTACCTTTGTCCTGACCTAGAAGACAAAGACAAGAAGATGTATATAGCAATCGCTGGTAATATCGGATGCGGAAAGACCACCCTAACAACCATGCTATCAAAGCATTACGGGTGGACTCCTCGTTTCGAGTCGGTTTCCTACAACCCCTATCTCGAGGATTATTATGCCGATATCGAAAGATGGTCGTTTTGTCTGGAAGTGTACTTCCTGAAGGAGCGATTCAAGGATCTGCTGGCCATTGCACAGACCCAGGACACCGTGATTCAGGACCGAAGCATATTCGAAGGCGTGCATGTCTTTGTCGCCAACAACAAGCGCATGGGGCACCTCGATGACCGTGATTACAACACCTACATGGAGCTGTTTGAACAGATGATGACCCAGGTGAAGTACCCCGACCTGATGATTTACCTGCGCGCCAGCATCCCTCATCTGATTGCCAACATCCAGAAGCGAGGTCGAGATTACGAGCAGCGTATCCAGTTGGACTATCTGCAGGGTCTCAACGACCTCTACGAGGACTTTATATATAATAAGTATAAGGGCAGAGTGCTCACCGTCGAGGTCGACGAACTGGACTTTCTGAACAACAAGCGCGACTTTGCCTCGATTGTGGAACGCATCGATGCACTGCTCTATGGCCTGTTTCCCGTACAAAATGAATCTCAAAACTAACCGATATGCACATAGCAATAGCTGGTAACATAGGCAGTGGCAAGACCACCCTGACCAAGATGCTCGTCAAGCGGTATGGCTGGACACCCCAGTTCGAGCCCGTGGACAACAATCCCTATCTCGAGGACTATTATGCCGACATGGCTCGATGGTCCTTCAATCTGCAGATCTACTTCCTCAACAAGCGATTCCGCGATGTAGTGGAGATCTCCAAGAGCCAGGACACCATCATTCAGGACCGCACCATATTCGAGGACGCCCGCATCTTTGCACCCAATCTCCACAACTTGGGACTGATGAGCGACCGCGACTTTGACAATTATTCCGAGCTGTTTGACCTGATGATATCGCTGGTCAAGTTGCCCGACCTGATGATCTACATCCGCAGCAGCATACCCAACCTGGTGCACCAGATACAGAAGCGCGGACGCGATTTCGAGAAGAGCATCCGCATCGACTACCTCCAGGGCCTCAACGACCTGTACGAGGGCTGGATAGCAAACTACCCCGGCAAACTGCTCATCGTGGATGGCGACAACTGGAAGTTTGAGAGCGACCCCAAGGATTTCCAGCGTATCACTGACCAGATAGACTCGATGCTCTATGGACTTTTCCCCAATGAATAGATGGCTGCTGACGCTGTTGCTGGTGTTGCCCCTGACGATGTCGGCTCAGCATCGTGTGATTCAGCGCGAGGGCAAGACGCTCGCACACTCGCTGTCATTTGACCCCGAGGTACTGAGCGACGACATGCCCGTGGCCTTGCGCCAACTGCTATCGGGTTACAAGACCCGCGCTCATCGCTATGCCCCTCGCATGAAGGGGCGTGCTGTGGCTCCGCTTCTCCAGTCCATCCGCCATCAGGACTATCCCTATAACATCTCGTGCCCCTATTACATCAACGATGACGGCACGCAGAGCGAGAAGCGCTGCATCACGGGTTGCGTGGCCACTTGTATCGAGCAGGTGCTGAATTATTACAAGCATCCCCAAGCCTTGCAAGACACCCTCCACGGATGGACCACCGCCCATTACACCATCCCCGATGTGATGCCTGGAACACCCATCGACTGGCCCAATGTGCTAAACGACTATTCGGGCGACTACACCGAGGCGCAAGCCCAGGCCGAGGCCGACCTGGTGTACTACTGCGGCGTGGCTGTGCACATGAACTGGGGCGTGCGTAGCAGTGGTGCCAATCTGCATCGAGCCTTTGACCCACTGTGGTCTGCTTTCGACTACAAGACGGTGGCCTTTGTCCAGCGTGCATTCTATAGCAATGATGCGTGGAACAGACTGCTGCGCAACGAGTTGGAAAACGGTCGCCCCATCTGCTACACCGGGCACAACATGGCACTCTCGGGCCATGCCTTCAACATCGACGGCGTGGACGAACAAGGCTTCTACCACCTCAACTGGGGCTATGGCGGACAGTACGACGGCTACTTTGACCTGGATTACCTCAATCCTTTTGAGCCCTGCTACGACGAGACCGAACTGGGTCGCATGGAAGGCTTCCTCAGCAATCAGACCGCCCTCTTTATGCACCCCGAGGATTTCGAGATAGACATCTTCGATACATTGAGCATCGAGGCAGCTCTGCATGGCGTGAGAGTGGATGATGTGAAACTGCGCAGACCTGCTGACACACAGCGATATACCGTGCTTGATTTCACGTTTACCAACACCACCCAGGACACCCTCAATTACACCTTCGAGGTGCTGACCTACCTGCCCACAGATACGGCCATTTTTGAGCAAGCCGACTACATCGGCATCTCGGCGGTCAATCTGCTGCCTGGCGAGCAACGCGTGTGGCCCGTCTATTGCCAGTTTGCCGAGGCTGGTGACCGCATCCTGGCCATCAGTGCCGACGACGAGACCTTGCTGGTCAACAAGCCCGTGCATGTCGACCGTGGCACG
Source organism: Bacteroidaceae bacterium (assembly GCA_045600505.1). GTDB lineage: Bacteria > Bacteroidota > Bacteroidia > Bacteroidales > Bacteroidaceae > Physcousia. The sequence goes on along the minus strand of JAZRYA010000071.1, from coordinate 5,368 downwards.
CGTGCTGTACTGGAGTTTGGTGAATTCTCTCGTCAGGACGTTCGCCTGGGTGACAACCTCACCTCCGTGTTCTCCATTCCTGTCACCAACACGGCCTCGGCAGGATGGGCCGGCGACCTGCTGACCTTCTCGCTGCGTCCCTTCGACCAGGAGGACGAGATACAGCACTGGCAGGTACTGCAACTGCCTGCAGGAGAGAGCACTGAGTGCCAACTGACCTACCAGCATCTGGTAGACGGAAAGGCCTATGAAATCTTTGGTCGCGACGCCTACTGGAAGGTGCGTTCGCGAATGAGCTTCATCTATCATGCCGATGAGGCTGTAGACGAGATCCGCTCGGCCCAGCTGGACGATCAGTCGGCTCGTTACTATGACATCCAGGGCCGCCGCGTGCTGAATCCCGTGCGCGGGCTGTATATCAAGAATGGAAAGAAGATATGGATACCGTAGATTTTGCCAGTATTATCCAGAAGTATTGCGGTGAGAACAAGGCCTTGTACGAGATCCTCTGGACTCACAGCATGGCTGTTGCCAATCGTGCGCTGAAGATTTGCAAACTTCATCCCGAGTTGGAATTGGATTGCCAATTTCTGAAGGAGGCCTCCATGTTGCACGACATCGGCATAGTGCTCGCCGATGCTCCCGGTATCGAGTGTTATGGCACCGAGCCCTACATCCGTCATGGCTTGTTGGGCGCAGAGATCTTGCGTGCCGAGGGTTTGGAGGCCCATGCTCGCGTAGCCGAGCGACATACGGGCACCGGCCTCACCGTCGACCAGATCACCCGTCAGCAGTTGCCCTTGCCCGCCCGGGATTTCTCGCCCGAGACGCTCGAGGAGCAGGTCATCTGCTATGCCGACAAGTTCTATTCCAAGTCCCATCTCGAGCGTGAGAAGACGCCCGAGCAGGTGCTTCGCTCGCTGGAAAAGTTTGGCGAAGAGGGCGTGGAGCGTTTTCGCCGGTGGATGGAGATGTTTGAATGACCCCTTTTTAAGTTCTTTTTGCATACCAGACGCCCCGAATTCCGTGGTTTTTTCGTATCTTTGCGCGATTATATTGCATACCTGCGCACGTGAAGATAAGGAAACTATCTATAATTCTGCTGATTAGCACCATCTGTGTGTTGTCTTTCGGCATAGGTCCTACTGGTCCTAGATATGCCCAGAAAGACAATCGGGGGGCTAGTCGGCCCGATAGTACAGCCGTAGACACCCTGGCTGGCGACTCGGTGCAGCAGGTCAAGCAGAAGCAGTTGACCGTGGACAGCGTGCTCAGCACATACAACGAGGACAGTATCCTCAACATGCTGGCACAGGGCAAGGTGCTGGAGGTAGCCCCCGATTCCTCGAAGATGGACACCATCAAGCGTGATACCGCCAACGAGAGCAAGAGTGCGCTGGACGAACCTGTGCACTACTCGGCCAAGGACTCGCTGGTGTTTGACTACAGCAAGAGTCAGGCCCATCTCTATGGAAGCGGTCATGTGACCTACCAGAACCTCGATCTGCAGGCCGGCATCATCTCCATCGCCCTGGATAGCAGCGTGGTGCATGCCATGCCCTCGACAGATTCCATCGGTCAGAAGTTGGAGCCCCCCGTGTTCAAGCAAGGCGAGGATGCCTATGAGCCCGACAAGATCAGCTACAACTTCAAGTCCCGCAAGGCCTTCATCACCAATGTCTACACCGAGCAGGGCGAGGGCATGCTCATCAGCGAAGAGAGCAAGCGCGACAGTTCGGGCGTGATGTATCTGCGTGGCGGTAAGTACACCACCTGCGACGCCAAGCACCCCCATTTCTATCTCAAGATGACCCGTGCCAAGGTGCGTCCTGGCAAGGATGCCGTCTCCGGTCCTGCCTATCTGGTGGTCGAGGACGTGCCTCTGCCCCTGGCCATTCCCTATTTCTTCTTCCCCTTCAGTAAGAGTTACAACAGCGGTATCATCATGCCCACCTATGGTGACGAGACCAACCGAGGTTTCTATCTGCGCGATGGCGGATACTACTTTGCCATCAGCGACAAGATCGACGCTACGGCGCTGGGTGAGATTTACACCAAGGGTTCGTGGGGTCTCTCGCTGAGCAGCAATTACAAGAAACGATACAAGTTTGGCGGTAACTTCTACTTCAGTTACCAGAACACCAAGGAGGGCGAGAAGAACATGCCCGATTACACGGTGGCCAAGAGTTTCAAGGTCACCTGGAGCCACCGTCAGGATGCCAAGGCCAATCCCACCCAGAGTTTCTCGGCCAGTGTCAACTTTGCCACCAGCAGTTACGAGCGCAACAACCTGACCAGCATGTACAATCCCGAGAGCTACACGCAGAGCACGCGTACCAGCAGTATCTCGTACTCCAAGTCGTTTAGCGACATCGGTCTGACCCTCTCGGGAACTTTCAACCTGAGCCAGAACATGCGCGACAGCAGCATCTCGGTCACCCTGCCCAGCCTCAATATCTCGCTGGCCCGCTTCTATCCCTTCAAACGCAAGAAGAAGGCCGGTGCCGACCGCTGGTACGAGAAGATTTCGATGGGATACACCGGTACCCTGTCCAACAGCATCAGCACCAAGGAAAATCTCCTCTTCAAGAGCAGCCTGATCAAGGACTGGAAGAATGGCATGCGCCATCAGGTGCCCATCTCGGCCAGCTTCACGGTGCTCAATCACGTCAACATCACGCCGGCGTTCAACTTCACCGACCGCATGTACACCAACAAGGTCAACCAGTCGTGGGACCCCGTGGCCAATGCCGTTGCACGTGACACCGTCTATGGTTTCTACAACGTCTATAACTACAACATGAGCGTGTCGGCCAACACCAAGCTCTATGGCTTCTACCGCCCCTTGCCCTGGTTTGGCGGCAAGAAGATCAATGCCATTCGCCACGTCTTCACGCCCACCGTCAGCTTCAGCTACGCCCCCGACTTTGGCAAGGAGCGCTTCGGATTCTGGGACACCTATGTGCGCACCGATGCCAATGGCAACGTCAGCACGGTGGCCTATTCGCCCTTCCAGGGTCAGACCTATGGTTCGGTATCCCGAGGCAAGACGGGTAGCGTCTCGCTCGATGTCTCCAACAACATCGAGATGAAGGTGCGCTCCGACAAGGACACGCTGGACGGCTATCGCAAGATCAGCATCATCGACGAGTTGGGCGGTTCGCTCAGTTACAACATGGCGGCCAAGAGTCGTCCCTGGAGTGACCTGAACATGCGCGTCCGACTCAAGTTGACCAAGAGCTACACCTTCAGTCTGAACGCCCTCTTTGCGACCTATGCCTATGAGTTCAACGACCAGGGCAAGGTGGTGCTGGGCGAGCACACTGAGTGGTCGAAGGGCCGATTCGGACGTTTCCAGGGCATGTCGCAGAACCTGTCCTACACCATCAATACCGAAACCTTCCGCAAGCTCTTTGGCAAGAAGAGCAAGGACAGCAGCAAGAAGGAGGATGACGACGATGAGGTGGGCGACGAGACCGACCCCGAGATGCAGAATGTGGACCCCGAGCGCGCCAAGGCCAAGAACAGCACCAAGCAGTCCAAGGGTGGCCTGACGGAGGACGGTTACGTCAAGTTTGACATCCCCTGGAACTTCACCGTCAGCTATGGCGTCACATTGCGCGAGAACACGGCGGCCAAGATTCGCGAGGCGCGCATGCGCTATCCTTATAAGTTGAGTCACACGCTCAACTTCTCGGGCAACATCCGCATCAGCGAGGGCTGGAACATCAACTTCAGCAGTGGTTATGACTTCAATTACAACAAGCTCTCCATGACCACGGCTTCATTGCGTCGCGATCTGCATTGCTTCTCCATGAGTTGTTCGATGGTGATCAGTCCCTATCGCAGTTACAACTTCACCTTTGCTTGTAACGCTGGCACGCTGGCCGATGCTCTCCGTTGGAAGAAGAGCAGCAGCTATGGCAGCAACATCGACTGGTACTAAAATCAATTCATAATTCATAATTCATAATTTTTGGTCCTCTACGTTCTCTGCGTGATAAATAATCACCGCGCAGCTTAATTATGAATTATGAATTATGAATTAAAAAAGTTCCAGCTGTCTGGCGCGGGTGTCGACCTGGGGCTTTTGCTGTTCCTTTTCCTCTTGTTCGTCGGTGATCAGGTCTATCAGGAAATCCAGTTGCACGGCGATGTCCTGGCGCAGGGCATACTGGCCACGATGCAACCAGATGATGGGCGAGCGGCGCATCTTGCTCTGCCCCCAGAGGTAGCGGCGAACCGAAGCGTAGATCTTGTCATACACCACATCCTGCTCAAAGAAACCCGCATATTCGTTGTACAGCAGACGGGCAATCTGCTTGACGTTCATGCCCTCGGCGCCGCTGCGGGTAAGCATGTTCATGATGTCGTGATGATAGATGTTCTTCATTTGGAATCTAACTATTTGTCCACAAAGATAGCACAAAATAGGTTAAAGACCAAAATCGATAGGCAATATTTCCAATATTTTTGCTATCTTTGCCTTGTTAAAATTGATAAAATACGTAATTCTATGAAAAAGTTCCGTTTTGCCCTGCTTCTGGGCCTCGTAGCTATCGCATTTGCTGCTTGTAACAAAGACACTTATCAGCATGGCACCGGCTTGGTACGCCCCCAGGCAGGTACTTATGCACTGGTCTTTGCCGACCAGACTCTGGACTCGGTTTGTTTCTACACCTATGACAGCTATGCCGTGTCCACCGATGCTTCTTATGTCACCGTCGACAGCGAGTGGGGTGCCAAGAAGGTGATCAACAACTACTGGACTTGCTGGTAATTCCATGTGCCTCTCACCTTTGCTCCCAACACCACTGGCGAGACACGCGAGGCCATCATCAAGGTCAATTCCTATGGCGAGGACGACTGGAACACCACCCTCAATGCCGGTTTCCTGCAGCTGCCCACACACAACATCGTGCATCCTGCTCCCGACTATGGCAAGTACGAGACCTATCCCAAGAAGGTCACTTTCGAGCTGAAGGACTCTGCCGATGTCGCTCTCGATTCGCTCAAGTTCTATGCCCACGATGCATGGACACTGAGTCAGGAGGGCGAGAGCTTCGTACACATGGACAAGTCTTCAGGCAGCAAGGGCACCAATGTGGTGAAACTGACCCTCGATGCCTACACGGGCAAGACCGACCGCTCCACCCGTTTGACTCTCAAGAGCAGCAATGGCGTGGCCACCGAGATCAAGGTCACACAGCTTGCAGTTAAGTAATAATACTCAAGTTTCGCAAGCTCAACTTGATGGGAGTTAACGGGAGTTTATTTCATGGAGTTTACTCGCTTCGCTCGAGGAGTTCTTGGCAAGCCAAGCGTCACCCTTCGGGATGCCGAGCGATCGCTCCCTCTGGTCGCTCAG
>JAZRYA010000070.1:0-41080 GCA_045600505.1 Bacteroidaceae bacterium | reverse complement strand
TTGATAATCAATGAGGATGGCTCTTGTTTCCATCTTCATATTCGTCCAGAACAGTTGGCCAAGAAGGTGATTCTTGTTGGTGATCCAGGTCGTGTTGCTCTGGTCGCAAGTCATTTTGACACAATCGAGTGCGACATTCAGAGTCGCGAGTTTCATACGGTGACTGGTACCTATCAGGGCAAACGCATAACCTGCTTGAGTACAGGCATCGGCTGTGACAACATCGACATTGTGATGAACGAGTTGGATGCTCTGGTGAACATCGACTTTGAAACGCGTCAGGAGAAATCAGAACTCACCTCGTTGGAAATTGTGCGTGTGGGAACTTGTGGAGGTTTGCAGCCCAATACTCCTATTGGCACCTTTATCTGTTCGGTCAAAAGCATTGGTTTCGACGGTCTGCTGAATTACTATGCAGGTAGAAATGAGGTTTGTGATCTGGAACTGGAGGAGGCTTTCAAGAAGCACATGGATTGGAGTCCCCAGAAGGGAGGTCCCTATGTGATAGACGCTTGCCAGGAATTGTCGGAGCGCATCTCCGAGGGCCCTCAGTTTGTACGTGGTATCACGATTGCCTGTGGTGGATTCTATGGTCCTCAGGGTCGTGAGTTGCGCATTCCTCTGGCCGATCCCAGACAGAATGAAAAGGTAGAGAGCTTCCAGTATGGTGACCTGCGGATTACCAATTTTGAGATGGAGAGTTCTGCTTTGGCTGGACTTTCTCGACTCCTCGGACACCGAGCTACCACAGTTTGCATGGTTGTAGCCAACCGCCTGGCCGGTGAAGCAAATACAGGATACAAGAGCACCATCGACCAGTTGATAGAGCTTGTCGTAGAGCGAATCTAAAATTTTTGAAGGGAAATTACTTCCGAGCCGCTTGTGTGCGGAACTGTCCGGGTGTGCAGTCATGAGTGCGAGCAAACACTCGGCGGAAGTTCATTGTGCTGTTGAACCCAGTCTCAGCAGCAATGCTGTCGATGCTCTTGTTGGTCTCGAGTAGCATCTGCTCGGCCATTGCAATACGGTACTGGTTGACAAAGTCAAAGAAATTGAGTTTCAGCTGGCTATTGATGTGTCGAGAAAGATAGGTACGGTTTGTACCCAGATGCTGAGCCACGTCGTTGATGGTAAGTGAAGGATTGAGATAAGCCTTGTCCTCTTCCATCATGCGGATAAGTTCGTCGGCAAACCCAAAAGCGTCGTATGGTGCAGAATCCTCTTTGGTGGCGGGGGCTTTGTCTGTGACAGGCGTCTCTATAGCCTTCTCCTCGTCAGTAGTTGTCTCTACATCCTCGCCTCTAACCTCAAGATGCTTAACAAGATGCATGTTGATTCGATGCCACAAAACAATAGATGCAGCGTAGAAAGCGATGTCGGTCAAGGGACGATGCATGAACGAAAACGCGGTCCATATAATGTGCATGGTAAGGAACATCCAAGACACGCAGAGCAACCAATTTAGGGTTCGGTGCTCCAAATCGGAGTAGATCATGCAGATTTGCTTCTCGTAATGTTTCATGTCACGCAGTGTGATGTAGAACATGGCAGGTCCGTAAAGCATGCCATAGGCATAAGCGATGTAGAACACCTTCTGGTTTTGCGTGACGAGGTAGATTAGGAGCGAAATGATAAACGGTGCCTCGTGTAGTGCTATTCTCGTTGGTGTGAGCTTGCGGACACGTGTTAGTGAAAAAAGTACAAATGCGCACGCGGGGGTAGATGTCATATCAAAGATGGTGAGCGCAGTATGTACTATGGTGAGAGGTGGTGTGGTGATGTAGTTTGCAAGGCGCAGGATGGTCTGTATCAGCCATAGTATCAGCGTAAATCCTGCTACCCGATGGTGAAAAGCATCGGAGCGAAAGTACCATCTTGCTGCGAAAAAGAGAAACGAAGCAAAAGCACCTTGTAAGAATACAGACACTACAAACATCTTACAAAGATAAACCTTTTTCCTGAAATGCCAAAGGAAATGACACCGAAAGCGATGATTTTTTTATAAATCGATACCTCGTCTGTCACAAGACAGCAATGGAAATGTGGCAATAGATGCACTCAACGTGGCATCTCGATAACCTCTAGGTCACGGAATTCTCCGTTGTCAACGGTGAATCGAACTAGAGTTCGTACTGCCTGCCAACCTTGTTTGCCGGCAGCCCCGGGGTTGATGTGCAGCAATTGGAGTTGAGGGTCGTACTGTACCTTGAGTATGTGGCTGTGCCCACTGATGAAAAGTTTGGGAGGATTGGCGTATATCTGATGTGCAATGCTTCGGTCATACTTGCCAGGATAACCTCCAATATGCGTCATCAGCACATCTGCTCCCTCGCAGTTCCAACGTAGTTTTTCGGGGAATAATCGTCGCACATCACCGCCGTCTATGTTGCCATGAACAGCACGCAGGGGCTTCAACTGCTGCAGTTTCTCGGCAATCTCCATAGAACCGATGTCGCCAGCATGCCATATCTCGTCGCATTCGGCAAAGTATTCGGCGTATTTGTCATCCCACCATGCGTGGGTATCGCTCAGCAAACCAATGCGTTTCATGCCTCTTTCCCTCCAATCCGTTTGTAAAGCCACCAAAGCATGCTGACGGAAAAAGTAAAGCTGATGATGTCGGATGCAGGCAGAGCTGCCCACACACCGTCCAATCCCCAGAAACGAGGTAGTATCAGTAGACCTGGGATGAGGAACAACAACTGTCGTGTGAGACTGAGGAAAATACTCTTGGCAGCATGTCCGATGCTCTGGAAGAAATTGCCTATCACCATCTGGGCTCCTACTAGTGGGAGGGCGGCAACGCATATACGGAAGCCCCGGGTGGAAAGCAAGAGGATGCTTTTTGAACCCTCGTCGCTGCCATCAGAGAAGATGCGAGTTAGCAGTTCGGGATAGCACTCGCCAATGATAAAACCGAGGGTCGTAATTACGGTTGCCCCAAAAATGGAATAGCGTAGACATTGCCACACACGGTCGTTTTGACGCGCTCCCCAGTTGTAGCCTACAATAGGTTGCATGCCTTGGTTGATGCCCATCACGATCATCAGGAAGAAGAAAATAATGCCGTTGACGATGCTGTAAGCCCCCACGGCATAGATGCCTCCATAGTATTTCATGCTGTTGTTGATGATAATGACAACCATGCATGCGCACAAGTTCATGAGGAAGGGACTCAAACCAATCACCAGAATCTGGCGAACAATGTCCAAACGGATACGGTAAATACCCTTTTTGAGGCGGATGATCTCGTCCTTTTTGCTAAGGATGCAGAACTGCATAGCGAGTCCCACTCCTTGGGCAAGAATGGTGGCCCATGCAGCTCCCTCGATTCCCCAACGCAATACCCATACAAACAACCAGTCGAGAACTGCATTTGAGAGCACGGTCGTGATGGTGCATATCATCGAAAAGAGGGGATGTCCTGCAGAACGAATGACGCTGTTGAGCCCAAGATAGCTATGTGTGATGATGCCACCTCCCAGTATGATAACCATGTAAGGGTAGGCATACTGGATAGTTTCTGGAGAGGCTCCAAAGAGAAGCAATAGGGGATTGAGGAAAAGCAGGCAGCCAAAGGTGACAATTAGCGAAATGATAACATTCAGAGATATCGTGTTGCCCAGTACCTTTTGAGCCGTTTCGTAGTCGCGTTGTCCCAGACGTATGCTCATCACGGCACCTGCGCCAACACCAACCATGGCACCAAATGCAGCTCCAAGATTCATGAACGGCATGGTGGCACCGAGTCCCGAAATAGCATCAGCCCCGACAACACGGCTGATGAAAAAGCGGTCGATGATGTTCAGCAAGGAAGAGGCCGTCATAGCAATGATGGCTGGCAGAGCATATTGGAATAGGAGTCGACCTACGCTACGTGTGCCTAGTTCCGTGGGAACATATTTTGTATTTTGCGTCATATAGGGTACAAAGTTAGGGAAAAACTTTGAAAAAATAAACCTCACTGTGGGATAATCGCGAAAATAGTCCATTCTATCTAAAAAAATTACGCGAGCGCGTGCGATGGTGTTCTTTATTTTCGTACCTTTGTAGCATAATACAGAATTTTTATTTATTTCTAAAAACTAATGAGTACTCAAACAGAAAAAATCAAGGAGTTGGTAGAACTCCGCGCCAAAGCTCGTATCGGCGGTGGCGAGAAGGCTATCGAAAAGCAGCACCAGAAGGGCAAGTACACCGCTCGCGAGCGTATTGCTATGCTGCTGGACGAGGGTTCATTCGAGGAAATGGACATGTTCGTAGAGCATCGTTGCAGTAACTTCGGTATGGAGAAGAAGCATTATCTGGGTGATGGCGTAGTAACCGGTTGCGGTACTATTGCAGGTCGTCTGGTTTATGTTTTCGCTCAGGATTTCACCGTTTCTGCAGGTTCTTTGTCAGAGATGTTGGCAAGCAAGATCTGCAAGGTTATGGACATGGCTATGAAGGTGGGTGCACCCGTTATCGGTCTGAACGACTCTGGTGGCGCTCGTCTGCAGGAGGGTATCAACGCCTTGGCTGGTTATGCTGAGATTTTCCAGCGCAACATCATGTCTTCAGGTGTAGTTCCCCAGATCAGTGCAATCATGGGCCCCTGTGCAGGTGGTGCCGTTTATAGCCCCGCTTTGACTGACTTCACCTTCATGGTAGAGGGCAGCTCTTACATGTTCCTGACCGGTCCTGGCCCCGTCAAGGCTGTTCTGGGTGAGGTTGTTACTCAGGAGCAGTTGGGTGGTGCAAGTGTGCATGCCACCAAGAGTGGTGTTACTCACTTTACTGCCAAGACCGAGGAAGAGTGTATCGCTATGATCAAGATGCTGGTAAGCTACATTCCTCAGAACAATATGGAGAAGACTCCTCTGCAGCCTTGCACCGATCCTATCGACCGTCAGGCTGATTTCCTGAATGAGATTCTCCCCGACAATCCCAACATGCCTTATGACATGTACGAGGTGATTGCTGGTATCGTGGATAACGGTGAGTTCTTTGAGGTGCAGCCCAACTATGCCAAGAACATTATCGTAGGTTTTGCTCGCTTCAATGGCGAGAGCGTAGGTATCGTTGCTAACCAGCCCAAGTGCATGGCCGGTGTTCTCGATTGCAACAGCAGCCGTAAGGGTGCTCGTTTCGTTCGTTTCTGCGACGCATTCAATATTCCTATCGTAACTCTGGTTGACGTTCCCGGTTTCTTGCCCGGTACTGGTCAGGAGTACAATGCAGTCATCCTGCATGGTGCTAAGTTGCTGTATGCTTTCGGAGAGTGCACTGTGCCCAAGGTAACTGTTACTCTGCGTAAGTCTTACGGTGGTTCTCACATCGTAATGAGCTGTAAGCAGTTGCGCGGTGACTTGAACTATGCATGGCCTTCATCAGAGATCGCTGTGATGGGTGCAAGTGGTGCTGCTAGCGTATTGTATGCCAAGGAGGCTAAGACTCTCAAAGAAGAGGGAAAGGTCGAGGAGGCAAAGGCATTCATCAAGGAGAAGGAGGACGAGTACAACAAGCTCTTCGCTACTCCTTACCAGGCTGCCAAGTATGGTTACATCGACGATGTAATCGAGCCTCGTAACACTCGCTTCCGCATCATCCGTGCTCTGGCTCAGTTGAAGAACAAGAAGCTCACCAATCCTGCTAAGAAGCACGGTAATATTCCCTTGTAATCTAAAATTGACTAGATATGATGTTATTAGAAGTAACTCTGACATCTTGGGCAGACCGCGGTTATCTGGCTGGCATCTCTGTAGCTACAGTGTTTGTCATTCTGATTATCCTGGTCTTGGTCCTGCAGGTCTTCAATCTGGTTGCTCAGGGTGCCAGCAAGGCTCCCAAGGCAGCTGCTCCTGCCCCTGTGGCTAATAAGGTTGCACCCGTAGCTGATGCAAGCGAGGAGGAGAAGGCAGCAGTGGCTATCGCCCTGTATCTGTATATGAACAATGCTCATGACGAGGAAAGTGGTGTCTTGACGATTGCTCCCAATCAGTCTGCTTGGGGTGCTGTCTTGAACCCCAGACTCTAGGACTTGTTCGATAGTAAACATAGAAAAATAGAAAAATCAATATGAAAGATTTCAAGTTTAAGATAGGCGGTACCGACTACGCTGCAAGTGTAGAGGAGATGGAGAATGGTTCTCTGAAAGTGACCGTCAACGGTAAGGCTTATGAGGTAGAGGTACCTGAGCACAAGCCTGCTGCTCGTCCCGTAGTTCGTCCTGCTGCCGCTGGTGCTGCTCCCGTTGCTGCTGCTCCCCGTGCTGCCGCTGCAGGTCCTAGCGCAATTGCTGCTCCCCTGCCCGGTACTATTACCAAGGTTGTTGCAGCTGCAGGCCAGAAGGTGAAGAAGGGCGATGTTCTGATCGTAATGGAGGCTATGAAGATGGCCAACGATATCACTGCAGAGTCTGACGGCACCGTTCAGAAGGTATGCGTAAGCGTTGGTCAGAGTGTAAATCAGGGTGAAGCTCTGGTAGAGTTTGTTGCTGATGCTGCTCCTGTGGCCGCAGCTCCCGCTCCCAAGGCTGCTCCTGCTCCCGCTCCCGCCGCTGCTCCTGCTGCTGCCCCCAAGGCAGCTCCTGCCGCTGGTGCTAGCGCCGTTACTGCTCCTCTGCCTGGTACTGTTACCAAGTTCTGTGTTAAGGTTGGTGACACTGTAAATGCAGGTGACGTGGTAGTTAAGCTCGAGGCTATGAAGATGGAGAACGACATCACTGCTGAGACTGCAGGTACTGTAAAGGCTCTGTGTGTTGCTGAGGGTGCTCAGGTTCAGGGTGGTGATGCTCTTGTAGAACTCGCATAAATTCGACACAATGAAGAGTAATTTGAGATTTTTTGGCTTGCTCGCTTTGATGTTGATGGTGGCTACTCCTATGATGGCTGCGGATTTCAACATCCAGGAGGGCTTGTCCAATTTCATTGAAGAGATGGGCTTTGTCTCTTTCTTTGCTGGTGAGGGATGGAAGAACGCCGTTATGCTTTGCGTTGGCTGCTTCCTGCTCTTCCTGGCTATCAAGAAGGAGTATGAGCCCTTGCTGTTGCTGCCTATCGCCTTTGGTATGATTTTGACCAATCTGCCTGGTGCTGGCATGTTCAACAGTGAGATGTGGAACAATGAGTTCCTGAACCATGACAGCGAGTTTTATCACAGCTATGGTCACATCATGCGTGAGGGTGGTCTGCTGGATATTCTCTACATCGGTGTCAAGGCTGGTATTTATCCCTGCTTGATTTTCCTGGGTGTGGGTGCCATGACCGATTTCGGTCCTCTGATTGCAAATCCCAAGAGCTTGCTTCTGGGTGCTGCTGCCCAGATTGGTATCTTCGCTACCTTCTTGGTAACCCAGATTGATGTCCCCTTCTTCAACTTTACTGCTGCTCAGGCTGCATCTATCGGTATTATCGGTGGTGCTGATGGTCCTACTGCTATCTTCTTGACCAGTAAGTTGGCTCCTGAATTGCTTGGCCCCATTGCTGTTGCTGCCTATAGCTACATGGCTTTGGTTCCTGTAATCCAGCCCCCCATCATGCGTGCACTGACAACAGATGCAGAGCGCAAGATCCGCATGTCTCAGTTGCGTAGTGTGAGCAAGAAGGAGAAAATCATCTTCCCCATCGTGGTTGCAATCATCGTGTCATTGGTAGTGCCCTCAGCTGGTACCCTGATTGGCTGTTTGATGTTGGGTAACCTGATGAAGGAGAGTGGTGTTGTCGAGCGTCTGAGCAAGGCTGCACAGAATGAGTTGAATAACATCGTGGTAATCTTCCTGGGCTTGACCGTGGGTGCTACTGCAACTGCTACTTCATTCATGAATTGGCAGACCATTGGTATCCTCTGTGTGGGTATCGTTGCATTTGGTGTAGGTTCTGCTTCTGGTGTCATCATGGCCAAGATCATGAACCTCTTCCTGAAGGAGAAGATCAATCCTCTGATTGGTTCAGCTGGTGTGAGCGCTGTTCCTATGGCAGCTCGTGTAAGCCAGACTGTCGGTCAGGAGGCAGATAAGCGCAACTTCTTGCTGATGCACGCTATGGGTCCCAATGTGGCTGGTGTAATTGGCTCTGCAGTTGCAGCCGGTATCTTGCTGAGTTTCCTCGGTTAATTATAAGAAATTATATAAAATGGTGCCATCTTGCTTTTCGCAGGGTGGCATCTTTTATTATAAATTAGGTATGGGTGTTTGTTGTGTGAGGTTTTTTTCTTAACTTTGCCTGTAGTAATATCTCATTGTAATGGAACCTCTTTCACTCTATGAACTCAATAGCATAGTCCGTGGCGTTATCGAAGATGCCATGGGTGAGGAGTATTGGGTGTTGGGAGAGCTCTCAGAGGGAGGTGTACGTTATGGTGGGCACTTTTATGGTGAACTGATTCAAAAGGACGAGAAGGGCAAGAGTATTATAGCCAAAGCACGTGTTACATGTTGGCAAAATGTTTATCGAGGTTTGTCGTTACATTTCGAGCGTGAAACGGGTGAAACATTACGTGCAGGAATCAAGGTGTTGCTCCTTGTTCAGATTTCTTTCCATGAGCAGTATGGTTATTCCCTCAATATTGTTGACATTGACCCGTCGTATACGTTGGGTGACATGACTCAGAAACGTAAGGAGATTTTACGCCAACTGGAAGAAGATGGCATCCTGCATGATAACCAGACACTGAGATTGTCTACTCTTACTAAACGTATTGCTGTTGTTAGCAGTGCGTCGGCAGCCGGTTTCGGTGATTTCTGCAACCAGTTGGAGCACAACGAATACGGGTTTTCGTTTGAGATAAAACTATTTCCTGCCGTGATGCAGGGCTGTAGGGTAGAGGAGAGTGTAATTGAGGCACTGGATACTATTGCACGAGAGGAGGAAAAGTGGGATGTCGTAGCCATCATCCGTGGTGGTGGAGCAACCAGTGGCCTCAGTGATTTTGACAGTTATCCTTTGGCAGCCTGCATTGCTCAATTCCCTTTACCGGTAATTACAGGAATAGGCCATGAGCGAGATGAGACTGTGCTGGACTTTGTGGCCCATACTCGACAGAAGACTCCCACTGCTGTGGCTGCATTTCTCATAGACCATATGTGTGAGACTGCTTCACACTTGGAGGAATTGCAGCAAACGATACTCCAACTGACTACGCAACGGCTCGAGCGTGAGAAGCAACGACTGGATCGTAATATGGTGATTATTCCTCTTGCTTTTGGCAAAGTGCGTCAGCGTGAAGATAACGTCTTGGAATATATGAGACAGCGAATCGTCAATGCATGGGAAAGGCAACAGGAACGGGAACATCATAGGGTGGAAATGTTACAGGTGAGATTGGACGCTCTAGATCCAAACTTGCTGTTGAAGCGTGGATATAGTATAACAATGGTTGGCGACAAGATTGTTCGTTCGGCCGATGAATTGAGTCCTGGCGATGTCTTGACGACCCGTCTGGAAAGAGGTGAAATCTTATCAACTGTGATATGCAAGAACAAATGACATATGAGCAAGCAATGAAGCAACTCGAGGAGTTGACTTCAAAGATGGAACGTAGTGAGATAGGTATTGATGAAATGGCCGAGAAATTGCGTGAAGCCCAGCAGTTAATTCGCTATTGCAAGGACCGACTCTATACAGCAGATGAAGCAGTACAGAAGATCCTTGATGCAGAACAGACCGATTAAAAATTGTCGTCTATTCAACAATTTATGCGTTAATCTGTAAGGAAGAGGAATATTTCCTCGCCATATCATCAGAATTATCGTCAGAATTGTGTACCTTTGTATCGAAGAATATAAAATAAAACCGAAATATGACTGAAATAGATTGGAGTAACCTCTCGTTTGGTTACATGAAAACGGACTACAATGTGCGCTGTTATTATCGTGATGGCGCGTGGGGTGAGATAGAGGTTTGCAGTGAAGAGACTATTCCCTTGCACATGGCTGCTACATGTTTGCACTATGGTCAGGAGGCTTTCGAGGGATTAAAGGCCTATCGTTGTCCCGATGGAAAGGTGCGAGTATTTCGTAGTGATGAGAATGCCGCTCGACTGCAGAGCACCTGCCGCGGTATTCTGATGCCTGAACTCCCTACTGAAAAGTTCAATGAGATGGTTGACAAGGTAGTTCGTCTGAATGAGCGATTTATTCCTCCTTATGAGAGTGGCGCTACTTTGTATATCCGTCCTTTGTTGATTGGTACAAGTGCTCAAGTGGGCGTTCATCCTTCTACCGAGTACCTGTTCATGATCTTCGTAACTCCTGTGGGTCCTTACTTCAAGGGAGGTTTTGCAACAAATCCCTATGTGATCATTCGTGAGTATGATCGCAGTGCACCTCTTGGAACCGGTATCTATAAGGTAGGAGGTAACTATGCTGCTTCTCTACGTGCTAATCAGATGGCCCACGATTTAGGTTACAGCTGTGAGTTCTATCTGGATGCTAAAGAGAAAAAGTATATCGATGAGTGCGGTGCTGCCAATTTCTTTGGAATTAAGGAAAACACTTACGTTACTCCCAAGAGTACCTCTATTCTGCCCTCAATCACCAACAAGAGTCTGATGCAGTTGGCTCAGGACCTCGGTTTGAAGGTGGAGCGCCGCCAGATTGCAGAGGAGGAATTGGAGACCTTCGAAGAGGCAGGTGCTTGTGGTACTGCTGCTGTTATCTCTCCCATCGAGCGAATTGATGATTTGGAGAACAAGAAGAGTTATGTCATCAGCAAGGATGGTCAGCCTGGTCCTGTAAGCACGAAGCTGTACCAGAAACTGCGTGACATCCAGTATGGTATCGAACGCGATATCCACAACTGGACTCGTGTTGTGATAGAATAATTCTATACCTTATATATAATAAGGGCGACCTTCATATGAGGGTCGCCCTATTTTTTGTGATTCAGTTAATCGAGGAATTTTCTTACCAGATATCTTCGGGATCTGTGGGGTTGTCGTACACCTCCTTGGGACAGAACTCGATGTAATCCATGTACAATTGTTTGTCGTCCTTGTCAAGTACGTTCTTGAGGCGGAGATAGTAAGTTACATCGGGATCCATGGTGGCTGTAAACATGATTCGGCGGGTTAGGTATACAGTGTTTCTGGGCAGTGCGCCGGAACCGGGCATACCTGCACAATAAATCTGTGCACCCTTCATAAAGCCGTTGTTACGCATTCTCTTATCTACCTCGGCATTATAGTCATCATCTTCATTGTCAGGTTCCCAGCCTACAATACTGGGGAATGTTCCTGCATCGGTGATACGATATTGACCATTTACACGGAAATCCAGAGGTGTTCCCATTGCAGGAAGGGCGTCTTTGTTGGGGCCCCAGTATACCTGGCACATACTGCGGTAGTTGACACCTGTAGAGTTGGCAATACGGAACTCGTAGGTTCCCTTCTTGGGTACAGGAGGTAGACGCATCAACAACTCGTAACGTCCGATTACGTTGAATTCATCTGCCAGATAGTTAGGCCAACCCTTGCCACGTCCCATCAGGTAGTAGAACTTGGTGCCTTGCAGGATGTCCATATCCTGGAAGTATTTGTACTCGTTGTCAGATACGATACCTACGGTCAAATGCTCGGCTGTGGTGACGGTGTTGCCTCGGATATCATTGTTCAAGAATTCGGGGAACATGCTAGAAACGTCAAAACGAAGACGCTGGCGTTGGAGATTGGTTCGAGTAGCGTCGTCATAGACAAGCAGTCGGTCGATGGGATAGATGACACCATTGACAGGCTCTGCGCTTACATTCTCACGATCTACGAAAACACCGATCTTGTCAGGGTCGCAGTAAGCCTCATGGTAATCATCGCGACGACCATTGTTGAGCTTGGGGAAACGATTGAGGTAGACACCGTTACTTTCTGCACTCTCGTAGATCTTGAGCAGACGACGATGTCCCATTGTGGTATAGAGGTCATACATTGCTACACCAAGCTTGCCTGACTTGGGATCATAACCACGTTCGTTGTAGTGGATGATCAATTTGTCTACGGGTAGACGTTCTGGGAGAATATGGTAGGTGGTGAAAAGATTGATGATGTTCTTTTCGTTCTCGTAGTCGTTTCCGGTTGTTGCCTCAGGGTAAACGTTCAGGCCGATGAGGTAATCCTTGACATCTTCGACTGTGATTTGATGAGGCTCCTTGCCTAGAGTCTGACGCCAAAAATCATCTGTTTCGGCAAACACGGTAAATCCGAACTTGCGATGTCTGGGGATGTAACCAAGAGAACCCTCAGTGGGATGCTTGGGAAGATCGGTGATGACAGATGTCTCATACAGATCCTCGTACTTCTCGTCAAGCACTTTACGCATTGTGTCCTGCAGACCACAGGCGTGCACCAAACGAGCCATTACCTGATAGCCCTCGCGATTTTCATCAACATATGCTTTGAGGAATGCGGCCAAGTCCTCGTTAGAAGGCGCAATAACTCCTTCCATTTGGTGGATGACACCATTGATGGCAGGGATATCACGGTTTCTGAGGCTCATGGGTATGGTCTTGTTGATGAAGATGCTGTCGATGTCATCACCGAATCTAACCATCAATTTACGATCTGCAAGCGTGGGGGTTGCCAGTTCTTCATTGGGCGCACTGGGGAACGCACCTGTTTCGTAGATTACAGAGTTACCTTCGTAGTCAAAGTCTCCACCATCGATGATGCTGTTGTATACAATCACCTTTCGGATAGAGTCCGCAACATGTTCTGTCTCGAAAGCATCCCAATTGGGTTCTGCAATGACTCCACGTACAACCAAACTGTCCAGATAGTCTTTGATAGCTTGATTGTTGGGAGCAAACACGGTGTAGTTACCTCGGGCCGACAACAGCTGAAGAACAGTGGAGCTGCTTCGCTTGCTGATTTTAACCTGGCCTAGCAGATTGACGTATTCGCTGTATACGTCGTGCTTTTGAAGATAGCTAGCGATGGTCTCCTTCTCGAAGACGTATCGATTACTCGTGTCCACTTGCTCATGACAAGCTGTGAACAAAAGAATTGATGCCAGGGCAACACCCAGGAAGGACCATGCTTTTTGTGTTTTCCTTCTTACCATCTTTGTATGCTATTAAGTTAGTTTTTGTTTATTATTACTTTTTGAGGCCCACGATGGTCGTTGGGGCTTTTTCTTGATTCCGACGATCTGTCTGTGTGACAACCTTGGCGGCTAGAGCCAGGAAGGCATTGCCTGTGACGGTGCTGGGGTCGAGGGCAACAGGAGTGCCTTGGTCGCCATTGTCACAAATGTCTTGTACTACGGGAATCTGTCCGAGAAGAGGCACTTGCATCTCTTCGGCCAGATTCTTGACGCCCTCCTTGCCAAACAGATAGTACCGTTCATCGGGATGCTGGGCGGGAGTAAACCATGCCATGTTTTCTACCAAACCGAGAATGGGCACATCTACCTTCTCATTCTGATACATGTTGATGCCTTTGCGTGCATCTGCCAGGGCAACCTGTTGTGGAGTGCTGACAATGACAGCTCCTGTAATGGGCAGTGTCTGTACAAGAGTCAGGTGGATGTCACTTGTTCCTGGAGGTGTGTCCAAAATGAAGTAGTCTAGGTCTCCCCAGTTGGCATCGCCAATTAACTGCTTCAGTGCATTGCTTGCCATGCCTCCACGCCAAAGTGTAGCTTGGTCGGGGTTGACAAAGAAACCGATGGACAGAATCTTGACACCATATTGTTCGATGGGCATGATGAGGTCGCGTCCACCGATGTTTTCACTATAGGGACGTGCGTCTTCTATTTGGAACATCTTGGGCATGGAAGGACCAAAAATGTCGCAATCCAGCAGA
Organism: Bacteroidaceae bacterium; assembly: GCA_045600505.1. Lineage (GTDB taxonomy): Bacteria > Bacteroidota > Bacteroidia > Bacteroidales > Bacteroidaceae > Physcousia. The sequence continues at coordinate 27,310 of JAZRYA010000070.1, read as the reverse complement.
CCCACGCGATGGCCAAGACGAGCTAGAGCTACAGCCAGATTTGCTGCGACGGTGCTTTTGCCAACACCGCCCTTGCCACTGCTGACGGCAATGATATTCTTGACTCCAGGGAGCAGGTCTGGTAACTCAGGGCGGGGTGCTTGTAAACTCTTGGTCTTGATTTCCACCTCAGCATCTTTGGATGCGTAGGCATGAATTGCTGCCTCGCAGGCCTTGACCACGCTCTTCATGAATGGGTCGGTAGGCTTGTCGAAGATGAGGGTAAATGATACGTGCAGCCCGGCGATGCGGAGGTCATCCTCCACCATCTTCATCTCCACCACGTTTTTCCCTGTTCCGGGATATCGCACGGTGGCTAGGGCGTCCATTATCAGTTTTGGGTATAACTCCATATTTATTTGGCGGTGTCTTTGCCGCTTCTTTTGCTTCGATTATAACTTCTGTATTCGTCCAAAGGAATTTCTACATCGGGCTCTTCTAATTTTCCCTCGTGAGGCAATCGGAAACGAAGGTATTTTATGTCGATTCCTCGCTCGCGCCACATCTGCTCGTAGTAGGTCTGGAAGGAACGTGCCTCACAGGTGTCTTCTCCATCCTCTTGGTAAAGGTTGCGTGTGCACACCTCGGTCGACAACTTGTTGGCGCTCAGCATTTCTTCGGTGTATGTGAAGAGAAAGTTAGAGTCTGTCTTCAAATGCACCAGACCTCCGTCTGCCAAGAACTGACGATAGCGCTCCATGAAATAAGTCGATGTCAATCGCTTCGTAGCTTTCTTCATCTGTGGATCGGAGAATGTACACCAGATTTCGCTTACCTCGTTGGGGGCGAAGAAATGCTGGATAAACTCGATGTTGCAACGTAGGAACCCCACGTTGGTCAGCCCACTCTTCATGGCATCCTGAGCACCAGTCCACATGCGAGCTCCTTTGATATCCACGCCTATGAAATTCTTGTCAGGGTAGAGGCGTGCCAGTCCTACGGTGTATTCACCGCGTCCGCAGCCCAACTCCAGCACGATAGGATTGTCATTGTGAAAGAAATCCTTGTGCCAGTCGATGCGAGGCTCTTGCTCGTTCTCCTGGTTGGGACGGAAGGGGCGTTCCACTACTAGTGGATTGGCCGCCATGTCTGCAAACTTAGCTAGTTTCCCTTTTCCCACGTCTTATCGGATATCGATTACAGGAATGTTGTCCTTGTCGTTATAGTACAGGTTCTCGCCAGCCATACCCCAGATGAAGGTGTAGTAGTAGGTGCCAGCAGCAGCGTGCATGCTCCATTCGGGTGACATGATGGCCTGTTCGTTATGCAACCACACGTTGCGGCTCTCCTGGGGCTGACCCATTACATGCGAGATGGTCTGCTCCTGAGGTAGGTTGAAGTAGTAGTATGCCTCGATGCGGCGGCCATGGGTGTGAGGGGGCATGGTGTTCCATACTGCACCAGGGTTCAACTGTGTCAGACCCAACTGCAGCTGGCAGGGTCCTTCGGTCAGAACGTCATTGACGATGAGCTTATAGACGGTGCGGTTGTTGGCCTCCTCGGTTGTTCCTACGGGTCCCCAAACAGCAGCTTTCAGGCTGCCCTTGCGGCCATCCAACGTAATCCACTGGGTCTTGTAATGCTGGTGGGCGGTGGCACTGTTCAAGTAGAATTTAGCAGGATTCTTGGGATCCTTGCTGCGGAACTCCACACTCTTGTTGACATCCTTGTCCTTGCCCACATGGCCGCGACCGATGTAGAGGGCTTCCTTGGGTGAGAGTGCGTACTCCTTACCGTCTACAATGACGTATCCGTCGCCCAAACCGCAGTTGACGACGCCCAATTCGCGGTTGTACATGAAATATTTCTCGGGGATGGTCTTGTCCACGTCGAGACCCAATTCAGAGAAGTTCTCCAGCTTTAGAGTCTGGTTGACGGGCATAGCACCGCCAAAGATGAAGCGATCATAGTGGCTGTAGGTAAGCAGAATAGAGTCTGCCTCCATCACTTTCTCCATAACGAAGCGCTCGCGCAGAGTCTTGGTGTCATAGTGTTTTACGTCCTCGGGATGGCAGGCAGTCTGGAACTTCACGTGCTGACGGCCTACGAAACGGTCGGCCTCCTGGGCCTGTACGCCGATGGCCATAGCCAGAGCGGCAATTGCAAATATCTTTTTCATGTCGTTTATATTATCTTGGTTATTTCTGGATTTTTCTACGGTTCCACACTACCAGAGCGGCTGTGAGCAGAGTCAGCACACACGCACCGATATAACGGAGGTATTTCATGCAAGAGTAGATGAGGAAGGCAATGGGACTAGACGCGAAGTCGAGCGAACCTGCCTGGAATCCCTCAGGTACCTGTACGGCCTTGTCGTCGGGATGAGCTAAGGCCACGCTGTGGGCTGCGCTGGTGAAGTCGCCGGCCATCCAGGTCACGAAGTAGAGTCCGACGCCAACCACGATGAGACCCACGATGAAGGAGCGAAGCACGTTACCGTTGGTGTAGGGGAGCACCATCACAAAAACATAGAACATGCCAGCCAGAGAGGCAAGGGGTAAGAACTGGTTGCCGGGCAAAACTACAGCCATGAACAGGGTCACGGGGATGAGCAGCAGACTTACAACCAAGGTGGTGGGATGACCGATAACCAAGGCAGGTGACATACCGATATATAGTTCCTTGTCTGCGCCAAACTTCTTGGCAATGAGTTCGCGGGTGGCCTCGCTGATGGGCTTCAGACCCTCGATGAAGAGACCTGTGATGCGAGGAATCAGCTCCATCACAGCACCCATCTTGATGCCAAGACCCAGTGTGACGGGGATATTGGCAACTAGCTCGTCAAGATTTCTGCAAGCGAGGCAACCGATGGTGATGCCGATGATGACACCCAGGAAGAGAGGTTCTCCAAAGAGTCCAAACTTCTTCTTCATGCCCTCGCTATCGATGTTCACCTTGTTGATCCCGGGAATGTAATCGAGGCACTTGTTGATGATTGCAGCAAAGGGCATAAAGCCTTGACAGAAAGGCTGGGGAATACTGATGCCCTCCATGCCGGGGTAGAACTTTTGAAAGCGTTTCGCAGTCAGGTCGGCGAGCACCAGGGTGATGATGTAGCAGATGACTGCGGCAAAGAAGCCCCACAGCACGGGCATCTCCCATCCCAGGCCATCGGCCAGGAAGTAGGTGACAGCGCCGATGAAGGCAAAGTGCCAGTAATTCCAAAGGTCGATGTTGACAGTGCGGGTACAACCGAGCAACAGCAACACCAGGTTGACGCCCAGACACACAGGGATGATGAAAGCACCCACAGTGGTGTTGTAGGCAACGCTGGCAGCGGCGGGCCAGCCCATATCAAATACATTGAGCTTCAGATTGTAGATCTCGGCCATGCTGTTCAGGGCAGGGCTCAGACTGCTGGTAAGCAATCCGGTGATTACGCCCAGGCCCACGAAACCCACGCCGACGTAGAGTCCGCTCTTGAGGGCTTTGCTGAATTTAATGCCGATGCACACACCTAGGATGGTGAAGATGATGGGCATCATCACAGCGGCACCCAGGCCGATAATGTAACTGAAAACTTGTTCCATAGCGTTTTTGGTAGTGTTATTGTTAGAGAATGGTTATTCAAATGAGAATGATGTGCTGCCGATGTTGTGACCGTCGGCAAAGATGTCGGCACGGTAAGCACCAGCACTCAGGGCTTCAGCCACGTCCCAGTATACGGTCACGCTCTGCTCCTCGCCATTGTATTCGATGTCCTTGCGGATGCTGTATTCCAGTGTGCGGTTCTCATAGGGGAAGGTTCCGCCTTGAGAAAGTACATCTCCGGTGGGGGTGGTGATGCGCACATAGATGGTCTTCATGCCAGTTTGTGCGGTCACGTTACGAGCGATGTTGAAGCTTATCTGGAATTTCTTGACGTCCTTGATTTTCTTGGCGGACTTACCCTTCTTGTTCTTCCCTATTGCATTGATGCCAGTTGCGTCCAATTGACTGGCAATGGCGACTTTGCTGGTCAGATTTTCCTTTTCGGTGGTCAGGCTCGAGATGTTCTGCTCCTGCTGGGCATTGCGGGTACGCAGGTCCTCATTCTCGTTGGTCAACTTTTCGTTGAGGTGGTTGAGGGAGTCGATCTGCATGACATATTCGCGTAGGATAGCACGCAGGGTGGCAATTTCTTTCTTCAGACGCAGAATTTCTGCAGCATCGTTGCTCTTGGTGCGCTTCAGTTCCTCCAGCAGAGCCTCGGCACGCTCTTGCTCGGCTGCCAATTGGGCTACCAGCGAGTCGTTGTTGATTTGCATTTGCAGTTCGCCGTACTGGCGTGCAAAGTCCTCAAACTCGTTTTGCATCTCTTGCTTGTCGATTTCTGCCAGCTCCAGCATCTGTTGCTTCTCTTGCTCTTGTGCACGGTTCTGGTACAACAGGAATCCTACACTTCCGATGAGGAGCAAGATGACGGCTGCAACGGCAGCTATGACGAGATTTTTGTTCTTTTCCATAAAAGTTATATTTTTTTGCGTTGCAAAGTTATGAAATAAATTTGAGCCTTGCAACTTTCGCGCGCATATAATGTGCGTATGTACGTAAATTATATAAGAAGAGTCGAGGGCTTGAAAAGAGTACTCTCTCGGGGCCATAAGTGTACTCTTACAGACGCTTAAGTGTACTCTTTTTGCCTTGGACAACTACTCTTTTTGTACCGAAAGAGTACTCTTAGGGACAAGCCCTATCAAGAGTCGGAATTTGAGGACCAAAATCCTTTGCTATTGGCAACTTAAAGCTAGAGTGTGGAACAAGCAAAAAAAAGGCGTAAAAGTATCCAATGGAATGCGAGTTGACAAGGGCCAAAACACGCAAAACTATTAATACATGTGGTTGTTCAAAGTAAACCACTTGATTTTCACACAGAAACACACTTTTGGGATACTTTTTGATGAACTAAGATTTTTAACTAACAGTAAATCAATAAATTAAAAAATAAAATGGAAAACTTTTCTAATTTTACAGCAAAAAAAGTTTGCCAAATGGGAAAATTTTTAGTGTTTCTCTTGGCGGTTTCCTACCTTATTTATATCTTTGCGTTCGGTAAAAGATAATTCCCAAAACCATGATACAGACAGTAGTAAAAAGAGATGGCCGAATAGTGGGCTTTAATGAGTCCAAAATCGCCGCCGCAATCCGTAAAGCCATGCTCGCCAGTGAAGAGGGTGAGGACATGGATATCATCAATCAGATTACCGATCGTATTGCTTACAGAGGCAAGAGCCAGATGTCCGTGGAGGAGATTCAGGACGAGGTCGAGCTCGAGTTGATGAAGAGCCGCCGCAAGGACGTGGCCCGTATTTACATCGCTTATCGTCAGAAGCGTAATACCGCTCGTAAGGCAAAGACCCGTGACATCTTCCTCGAGATCATCAACATCAAGAGCAATGATGTGACTCGTGAGAATGCCAACATGAATGCAGATACTCCCGCAGGTATGATGATGAAGTTTGCCAGCGAGAGCACCAAGCCCTTCGTAGACGATTTCCTGCTCTCCGAGGAGGCACGCAATGCTGTCAAGAACAACTACCTGCACATTCATGACAAGGACTATTATCCCACCAAGTCACTGACTTGTGTTCAGCATCCTCTGGAGAATGTCCTCAAGCATGGTCTCAGCGCTGGTCATGGTGAAAGTCGTCCCGCTAAGCGCATCGAGACAGCAAGTGTGCTGGCTTGTATCAGCATGGAAACTGCCCAGAATGAGATGCACGGTGGTCAGGCTATCCCCGCATTTGATTTCTATATGGCACCTTTCGTGCGCGCTACATATATAGAAGAGGTGAAGAAGATGGAGGAGTTCAGTGGTGATTCACTGGAGGAGCTCTACAATTCTCCCATCGAGGATTATACTGAGATTCCTTTGACCTCTCTTGAGGGTCGAGCTCGCATCAAGCAGCATTGCATCAACAAAACTGTTGCCCGTGTGCATCAGGCAATGGAGGCCTTCATCCACAATATGAACACCATCCATAGCCGTGGTGGTAACCAGGTGGTATTCAGCTCTATCAACTATGGTACTGATACCTCTGCCGAGGGTCGTTGCGTAATTCGCGAGTTGTTGCGTAGCACTTATGAGGGTGTAGGTAATGGTCAGACAGCCATCTTCCCCATCCAGATTTGGAAGAAGAAGCGTGGCGTGAGCTACTTGCCCGAGGATCGTAACTACGACCTCTACAAGTATGCTTGTCAGGTGACCGCTCGCCGTTTCTTCCCCAATTTCATCAACTTGGATGCCACTTACAACTACAACGATAAGTGGAATATCAATGACCCCGAGCGCTACAAGTGGGAGTGTGCAACCATGGGTTGCCGTACTCGCGTGTTTGAGAACCGTTTTGGTGCAAAGACCAGTATTGGTCGTGGTAACCTCTCGTTCTCTACCATCAATATCGTAGGCCTTGCGTTGGAGTGCCGCAATATCGAGGATCGTCAGGATCGTATCGACGCTTTCTTTGCTCGTCTCGACGAGATGCTGCAGGTTACTGCACGCCAGTTGAACGATCGTTTCGAGTTCCAGAAGACTGCCTTTGCCAAGCAGTTCCCCTTGGTGATGAAGAGTCTGTGGATCGACAGCGACAAGTTGGGTGAGACAGATACCATTGCTCCTGTTATCAACCAGGGTACTCTGGGTATTGGTTTCATCGGTCTGGCCGAGTGCTTGATTGCATTGGTAGGCAAGCATCACGGAGAGAGCGAGGATGCTCAGAAGTTGGGTCTGAAGATTGTTACTTATATGCGTGACCGTGCCAACGAGTTCAGCGAGAAGTATCAGCATAACTATAGTATCTTGGCTACTCCCGCCGAGGGTCTCTCTGGCCGTTTCACCAAGGGTGATAAGAAGAAGTTTGGCATTATTCCTGGTGTTACCGACAAGGATTACTACACCAACAGTAACCATGTGCCTGTGTACTACCACTGCACGGCCCGTCATAAGGCCGAGACCGAGGCTCCTTATCATGACTTGACTCGTGGTGGCCACATCTTCTATGTCGAGATTGATGGAGATGCTACTCACAACCCCGAGGCTGTTATGCAGATTGTTGACATGATGGACAAGTACAACATCGGTTATGGTTCAGTCAACCACACTCGCAACCGCTGCTTGGATTGTGGTTTTGAGAATGCTGACAAGCATCTGGAGGTTTGCCCCCACTGTGGCAGCACCAAGATCGACCGTCTCCAGCGCATTACTGGCTATCTGGTAGGAACTACAGACCGCTGGAACAAGGCCAAACTGGCCGAGTTGAATGACCGCGTTACTCACGAATAATACAAAGTATTCGGAACGAAAACTAATATGTCATCCTGGGTACTTAGGTGCCCGGGATGATTTCTTTTGCAAAACATGAAACTGCAGATAATCGATATAATAGAGGAAACAACTGTCGATGGTCCTGGTTTCCGCACGAGCGTGTATTGTGCAGGATGTCTGCATGCCTGCCCTGGCTGCCACAATCCACAATCCTGGCCCGCAGATGCGGGAGAAGCAATGGATGTGGAAGAGTTGGCTCAAAAGTTATTGGATGACCCCTTCACCAATATTACTTATTCGGGCGGCGATCCTATGTATCAGGCTGAGGCTTTCACAGAGCTTTCTCGGCTGATACGTGAGCGTAGTCAGAAGACAATCTGGTGCTATACAGGTTTTACCTATGAAGCATTGCTTAAGAATCCCGACCAGCGTGCTTTGCTTGAGCATGTGGATGTGCTGGTGGATGGTCCTTTTGTGCAAGCACTCAGAAATGAGGAACTGCTTTTCCGAGGCAGTAGCAATCAACGTATCATTGATGTTCCCGCCTCACTCAGGCAAGGACAAGTAGTGCTATGGGATGGCGGAATGGTAGTGAATCCTATTTGAGTTTTTCGAGTTTCAACGACTGGCTGCAGTATTCGATGACTGCGGGTCGGTGTGTGATGAAGATAAGCGTCTGTCGCGAATCCATCCAGGTGGTGAGGTTGGCGAGCAGACGTTTTTCTGTTTCGCTGTCCAATGCCGAGGTGGCTTCATCGAGAAGCAGGACGTTACCTTTTTTAAGAAGGGCGCGGGCAATGGCTATGCGTTGGGCTTGGCCTTCACTCAGCCCGGTTCCCCCTTCGCCACAGCGGCTTTCCAGCCCGTCTGCCAGTTGGAGCACGAAATCGGCACAGGCCAATTGTAGAGCTTCGCGAATTTCCTCTTCCGTGGCGTCGGGATTGCCTAGAAGGAGATTGTCACGAATGGTTCCGCTAAACAAGGTGTTGCCCTGAGGCACGTAGGTCAGATTGCAGCGGGTGAGGGGAGATGCGTTGACGCTTCGTTCCTCGTCGTAGATTTCTACTGTGCCGTTTTGAGGTTGGAGCAACGCCAGAATCAATCGAATGAGTGTAGTCTTTCCTGCTCCGGTTTCGCCTAGGATGGCAGTACTGCTTCCTGGAGGGAAGTCAAATGAGAAGTTCTCTAGTATGTTGCGCTTCTTCTTCTCGTAATAATAGGATACGTTGTTGACCCTGATTCCTGCGCCGTTGGGGAAACGAATGGGCTCGCCATCTTCTTCCAAAGGTGTTTCTTCCAGTTCCATCAGACGTTCTCCAGCCGTGAAAGAACTGATAATTACAGGCACAAACTTGGTGATGTCACGGAATGGACCTTGGATACGATTGACCAACTGCAGATAGGCGGTCATCGTACCAAAGGTGATGAGTCCCATGTGCAGTTGCTTTACTCCCCAGAGGAAGGTAATCAGGTAACCCGTAGCAAATCCTGCATTAAGCAGAGCGTATGAGGTGGATGAGAAAATGGTACGTTGACGTATCTGCTGGCGTAGGTGTGTCTGACTTTCATCCAACTTTTGAGTCATTGTGCCGATACGTTCCAGCGTCTTGAGCACCATATGGTGTTGGATGCTTTCAGTCAGTATACTCTGGATATTGCTGTCTGTGTCGCGAACCTCGCGAGTGAGGGCGCGCATCCGGCGTACATAAAGTCGGCTTAGTAGGACAAAGATCGGCAGAATCACCACGATGACGCATGCCAACACAGGATTGAGGAGGTACAAATAGAAAAATGCACCCACAAATGTGATGACAACGCTCAATGCCGAGGGGAGTGTTTCGGTAATGGTCGATGTTACGTCGTTGACATCTCGCTCCAGTCTGTTGAGCACGTCGCCCGAATGGCGTGATTCCTTACCATTCCATACACTGCGCAGCAAGCGACGGAAGAGTTGGAGTTGCATCCTGTTTTGTGAACGCACACCCAACAACGCTGATATCCACTTGCGAGAGTAGCCTATGACTATCTGACAGACAATGATGCCAATCAACACACATGCTGCGTAACGAAGGGGAATGTCTTTCTTGTCTGTCGCAATGTCAATAGCGAGTTTGGTTGCCCAGATGAAAGCAAAGTCCAAGCCCACAGAGACGATGTTGACTCCTGCATTGATGGCAGACTGCAGACGCAATGTCTTCGAGGTCTCCCAGAACCAGCGTAATATGCTCCAACTGTTTTTCATCCTTCTATCCTGACATCACTGCCCCACATCAGTTTGTTGCGTAGTGTGCGGAAAAACGAGCCTTCGGGGCGTTTGAGTACATGAATGTTATAAGGTGCACGATGAATGCGCAGCTTTATGTCTTCGCTGCAAGATTCGCTTCTGCCATCTATGGCCACCAGGAAGTTGTGGCTGCGGCTCTCGATGGTAAGATCGATGGTCACGTCGTCACACAGAGTGATGGGTCGCACGTTTAGACTATGAGGCGCAACGGGGACTAAACCTATCATTTCTCCGGATGGCTGCATGATGGGGCCTCCCACGCTGAGCGCGTATCCTGTACTTCCAGTGGGGGTGTTGATGATGAGTCCGTCGGCCTGATAAGTGGTGAGGTATTCTCCATCGATGTCCACGCGGATGGCAATCATCGAGGAATTGTCTCGTTTCAGGACTGCAACTTCATTGAGAGCATAAGGATAAGTCTTGGTGCTTCCTACAGAATACTCCAACTGCAGTACGCTGCGATGTTCTACTCGGCATTCGTCGGCATAGATGTGCGCAATGGCAGTGTCAATCTCGTCTGCTGAGACATCGGCCAGGAAACCCATTCTGCCCATATTGATTCCCAGGATGGGGTAACCCTTGTCTGTCACTCTGCTTGCAGCCTCCAGGAAAGTTCCGTCACCGCCCATCGAGATTACAATGTCAGCCTCGAAATCGTTGCCGTCAATCAATCCGCTGGGGTGTACGTCAAGCTTCATGTCCTGAGTCAGGTACTCATAGAATGGTCTGTCGATGAGAATGTCTGCCTGCCGCTCCTCTAATAAACAAAGGAGTTTCTGGATTGACACCGACTTTTTGGCCTGATAGAGGTTGCCAAACAAGGCGAATCTGAGTTTGCGCATAAATAAACTATCTGATTTAGGGTGCAAATATACTATTTTTTATTTATCTTTGCGTGGAGAATCCAAAAATAGTGATTTACAATGACTAAATTAAGTGTAAACATCAATAAGATAGCCACCATTCGTAATGCTCGAGGTGGCAACAATCCCAATGTGCTGCAAGTTGCTTTGGACTGTGAGCGGTTTGGCGCACAGGGCATTACTGTGCATCCCAGACCAGACGAACGTCACATTCGTTACCAAGATGTCTATGACCTGAAACCCGAATTGACGACCGAGTTCAACATTGAAGGTCAGCCCTGCGAACAGTTTGTAGACTTGGTTTTGAAGGTGATTCCAACTCAGGTGACTTTGGTTCCTGATGCTCCTGGCCAGATTACCAGCAATCATGGTTTTGACACCAAGCGCGATTTGGAATTCTTGACATCTATTACCGAGCGCTTCCACGAGAAGGGTATTCGTGTCAGTATTTTTGTTGATGCAGACCCCGAAATGGTAGAGTATGCAGCCAAGGCAGGAGCCGACAGAGTCGAGCTATATACGGAACCTTATGCGACGGATTATCCCAAGGATCGTGAGGCGGCAATAGCGCCCTTTGTCGTAGCAGGTAAGCGTGCCAAGGAACTGGGCCTTGGCCTCAATGCTGGTCATGATTTGAGCCTCGAGAACTTGGCTTATATGCATGAGTGCATGCCCTATATCGATGAGGTGAGCATCGGTCATGCCCTCGTATGTGACGCCCTGTATTTGGGTCTAGAAGAAACAATTAAACGATATCTCAACTGCTTATGATTTACGCATTTTTGGCTGATGGCTTCGAAGATGTCGAGGCATTGGCTCCCATAGACATCCTGCGTCGTGCAGGTCTTGAACTGCAAATGGTCAGCATCAATGCCGACACCGTGGTGACGAGTGCTCACGGTGTCAAGATGATTGCCGACACCACTATCGACCAGATAGACTTTTCTGTGGCTGATTTGTTGTTCCTCCCAGGTGGCTTGCCAGGTTCTACCAACTTGGATGCTTGTGAGACGTTACGACAGGGAATACTCCAGCATTATCAGGCTGGTAAACTCTTAGCTGCTATCTGTGCTGCTCCTCTGGTGTTTGGCCATCTGGGAATCCTCGCAGGTGTGAAGGCTACTTGTTATCCCGGTGTGGAGAGTGAGCTGAAGGGCGCTGACTACACCGCTGCTTTGGTTCAGTGCGACGGACAGTTCATCACCGGTAAAGGTCCTGGTGCAGCCATGGAATTTGGCTATACGATCCTTGAGGTGCTGGGACATGAACAGGCTGCTGCTCAGTTGCGCGAGGGAATGATGTACAACTTCTTGATGCATGGATAAGTATGCGATAATTGTAGCGGGTGGAAAGGGTCTCCGTATGGGAGGCGATCTGCCTAAGCAATTTATACCCGTGGGGGGGCTTCCCATCCTCATGCGCACGCTGAATGCCTTCCACAAGGCAGATCGGGACACGCATTTGATCCTGGTTCTGCCTATCGATCAGCAAGAGTATTGGATTCAGCTGTGCGAGGATTATCATTTTGACATTCCTCACAAGATTGTGAATGGTGGCGAAACCCGTTTCCACAGTGTGAGCCACGGACTCGAGGCTGTTCCTGATAATGCAGAAGGAGTGGTAGCTGTACATGATGGAGTGCGTCCCTTTGTGTCGCCAGAGGTTATTCAGCAATGCTTCCAGACAGCCTGGGAGCGGGGATCGGCTGTCCCTGTGGTTCCTGTTGTCGAGACCGTTCGACAATTGCTGCCAGAGGGCGATAGCCTAACGGTAGACCGAAATGCCTATCGACTTGTGCAGACTCCCCAGACATTCCCGGTATCCGTGCTCAAAGAGGCTTATCGTCAACCATATACACCATTCTTTACTGATGACGCATCGGTGGTTGAGGAGTATGGTGCTAACATCGTGCTGGTTGATGGTAATCGTGAGAACATCAAGATCACTACCCCCAGTGATCTGGCTTATGCTGAATTCTTGACGCATGCCGATTGACCTGGGGGCAGATATTCAGTTCTTGCCGGGAATTGGTCAGCAACGGGCCAAATCCATGCGCGAGGAGATGCGGATCTCCACTCTAGGCGACCTGCTTTTGTATTTCCCGTACAAGCACATCGATCGCAGTAGGCTTTATTATATCCACGAGCTTACTGCTGATATGCCATTTGTACAACTTCGAGGTCAAATCCTTGGCTTTGAGGAGGAAGGTGTGGGCAGGAAACACCGACTGATAGCACATTTCTCAGATGGACATGGTGTTGTTGATTTGGTGTGGTTCAGTGCGGTGAAATATATTCGCCAGAGCTTGAAAACCAACACAATGTATATCGTATTCGGTCGACCTGGTTTTTTTGGAGGACGTTTCAATATTTCTCATCCAGACATTGACCCCGCGGACAAACTGATGCTAAACAAGATGGGCATGCAGCCCTATTACAGCGTTCCGGAAAAGCTGAAGAAAAAGGGATTCAACTCGCGGTTGATAGAAAATCTCACCAACAATCTGTTCCGATTACTTACGGAACCCATCCCCGAGACCCTGCCAGACTATATCGTGCAGCAGGAATTATTGATGTCCAGAGATGCCGCTATCCGCGCAATGCATTATCCATCTTCAGCCGATCAGTTGTCTCGAGCCTCGTTTCGATTGAAGTTCGAAGAGCTCTTTTACATTCAATTAAATATCCTGCGTTACACGCGTGAGCGTCGTCGACATTATGCAGGACATGTTTTCAGTCGGGTAGGAGATTATTTCAATGGTTTCTACCACAATTATCTACCCTTCTCCCTCACAGAAGCCCAAAAGCGCGTGATACGTGAAATGCACGCTGATATGCGTTCTGGAAAGCAGATGAACAGGCTGGTTCAGGGCGATGTGGGTAGTGGTAAGACATTGGTTGCCCTCATGACGATGCTCATAGCCTTGGACAATGGCTACCAGGCCTGTATCATGGCCCCTACCGAGATACTCGCAGAACAGCATCTTGAGACATTCCAAAAGATGCTTGGTGACATGCCCATTCGAGTAGAATTGCTGACGGGTATGGTCAAAGGTAAGCGACGTGAATCTGTCCTTCAAGGGTTAGAGAACGGTGAGGTTCATATCCTAGTTGGCACACATGCTGTCATCGAGGATAATGTGAAATTCAGGAACTTAGGTTTGGTTGTCATCGACGAGCAGCACCGTTTCGGAGTAGCCCAGCGTGCAAAGTTGTGGGGCAAGAATTTGACTCCCCCGCATGTAATGGTCATGACGGCAACCCCTATACCTAGAACCTTGGCCATGACGGTGTATGGTGACTTGGACGTATCTGTTATTGACGAACTCCCTCCTGGCCGCAAACCAGTGCTCACCATTCACCAGTACGACAATCGTCGCGAAGAGCTGTATCGTGCCATGCGACAACAAGTTAGCGAAGGTCGTCAGGTGTATGTGGTTTATCCTCTCATCAAGGAGAGTGAAAAGATGAGCCTCAAGAATCTGGAAGAAGGGTACGAACTCTTGCGTCGTGTGTTCCCCGACCTCAAGATTAGCCGAGTGCATGGTCAAATGAAGGCTAGCGAAAAGGACGAGGAGATGCAAAAATTTGTTTCCGGTGAAACGCAGATTCTGGTGGCTACCACGGTGATAGAGGTGGGTGTAAATGTACCCAATGCCAGTGTGATGGTCATAGAAAATGCCGAACGTTTTGGACTCGCTCAGTTACATCAGCTCAGGGGACGTGTCGGCAGAGGTGCTGACCAGAGTTATTGTATTCTTGTCACGCCATTCTCTTTGTCGCAAGAAACGCGTCGACGTATCCAGATAATGACAGAAACAAACGACGGTTTTGAGATTGCAGAGTGCGATATGAAGATGCGAGGGCCAGGAGATTTAGAAGGAACTCAACAAAGCGGATTGGCGTTTGATTTACGTCTCGCCAATCTAGCTCGAGATGGACAGATTGTACAGTTGGCACGTGACGTGGCCCAACGTGTGCTGGATGATGATCCGGAATGCAATGCTCCCCGTAATCTGTTGATGTGGAACCGCTTGCGTGAGCTTGGTAAGAGCCAGATAGACTGGTCCTCTATCTCTTAGGGACGTCCTACTCACTCACATTGCGGTGTAAAGCGATGCAACCTGTTGCACACCTCGGTGCAACCTATTGCACAGGTCGATGCACCCTATCGCACAGCGCGGTGCACCCTATTGCACAGCCCTGCACACCCTATCGTTTCGCAAAATATCCTGAAGGGAATATATGTTTTTGTGCATTGTTGGCTGATGAACATAAGGCGCGTTTCTGTGAAAAAGTCTAAAATTATTTGTTTTTCTGCGATTTAATGCCTACCTTTGCACTCAGAAGCGTGGGGAATGCCCCTATGCGAACATAACTTTGGAAGTAACAATCTATGGAAAGAACACTTGTCCTACTTAAACCTTGCATCGTTGAGCGTGCCCTCATGGGTGAGATCATTTCTCGATTTGAGCGTCGTGGTCTGCGTATCATCGGCATGAAGATGATGATGCTGACAGACGAACTCTTGGAAAAGCATTATGCACACTTGGTGGACAAACCATTTTTCCCTAGTTTGAAGGCGTCTATGCAGGCAGCACCTGTTGTTGCTATGTGTCTGGAAGGTGTCGAGGCTATCCGTGTTGTACGCGGTATGGCAGGTGCCACCAACGGACGAAATGCAGATCCCGGAACGATCCGTGGCGACTATTGCATGAGTAATCAGCAGAATGTCGTTCACGCAAGTGATGGCCCTCACACTGCGTTCGAGGAAATCAATCGCTTCTTCAAGCCCGAAGAACTCTTTGATCTGGGTCTGTTGAATTTCGATCGCCTCTATGCTCCCGATGAATTTAATAAGGACGAATAAAAAGCCCCATCACATTTTGATACGACTGAATTTTAAAAAAGCAATACGAGTAGGCGTTTTGGCCATTGCTGCCATCGCGAGTCTTCCTGCTGCAGGACAGGACCTTCTGGCCCGTCAGGCACCCGTAGACCGAAAGATGCGTGCAGTGGATTCTATCTCCATCATGCGCCTCATCAGCAACGAGACTTTGGAGAATCCTGCCGGGGAACTGTATCCCTCGTGGGACAACAAATATGTGCGTTACTCTAGTGCCAACGCACCTTCTGAGTACAAGATTGACCTGCGCAACTTCTGCATGCCTTGCAAGAGCCGTGTAGTGACCAGTCATTATGGCTATCGCCGTCAGTTCCGTCGCAACCACTATGGTACCGACATCAAGGTATACGTAGGTGACACCATCCGTGCTGCCTTCAGTGGCAAGGTTCGTGTCGTTAGTTACGAGGGTAAGGGCTATGGTAAGTATGTTATCATCCGCCACCCCAATGGCCTGGAGACAGTGTATGGTCACATGAGCAAGCAGCTTGTCAAGGAGAATGTTACCGTCAATGCAGGCGATCCTATTGGTTTGGGAGGAAGCACTGGAAGGAGTACTGCTCCTCATCTGCATTTCGAAACTCGATTCTTGGGCGAATACATCAATCCAGAGAAGTTGTTCTCGTTTGAGGCTCGCGATGTTCTGGCAGATTATTATGTGTATCGCAAGAATGGTCGTGGAGACCTGGTAAACTCTCGCAATGTTGGTGGTGAGGGTGAAATCGTCGAAGACGAAGCATTAGCCAAGGCCGAGGAGTCACGTGAGTTCCAGCAGGAACGTATGCAGCGTGTAAACAGGACCCAGATTCATAAGGTCAAGAAGGGTGATACCCTCTATTCTATTGCTAAGAAGTATCACATGACTATAGATCAGTTGTGTCGCCTCAACAATATCTCCAAGAAGAATACTTTGCGACCTGGTCAGATCATCAAGTGCTCCTAAATAAAAGCGAAATAAGTAAAAAAAGCTCGATGTTATTGTACATCGGGCTTTTTTTTATTACCTTTGCAAGGTAATATAAGATAAAATGGAGACAAACGAGCAGTTCAAACAGATTATGGCCGAGTGCCGTTCTCTTTTTGCCAAGAAATTGCATGACTATGGGGCAGCGTGGCGTATCATGCGTCCTTCTTCTGTGACAGATCAGATTTACATCAAGGCCAATCGCATTCGCAGTATCGAGACGAAGGGTGAGTCTTGGGTAGGAGAGGGTATCCGTCCCGAGTTTGTTGCAATTGTCAATTATGCAATTGTCGGTCTTATTCAGTTGGAGCTGGGTTTCGCTGATGTTGTGGATGACATGACTCCCGAACAAGCCTTGGAGGCTTATGACCGCCACGCCGTTTCCTCTCTGGAACTGATGATCCGTAAGAACCATGATTACGACGAGGCTTGGCGCGGTATGCGCATAAGTAGTTACACGGATCTTATCTTGATGAAGATTTTCCGCACAAAACAGATAGAATCTCTCGGTGGAGAGACATTGGTGTCCGAGGGCATCGATGCAAATTATATGGATATGATGAACTATGCAGTCTTTGGACTGATAAAGTTGACTTTTGGTGAGGAGCACACTGAAGCATAAAATCCTGCAATGTGGGGTGAATGTCTGCCGACTGTTGTTGTCTGCAGCGTTTATCTTTTCTGGCTTCGTCAAGTTGCTGGACCCTCGTGGCACAGAGTACAAGATAGAGGATTATCTGGCTCTTTTCGGGTTGAACAAGTTCTTCCCGCTACCATTGCCCTTGCTGATGTCTGTGCTTCTAGGCTTGCTGGAGTTCTCTTTGGGTGTCTATCTGCTGTTTGGCATCCGTCGCAAGGGAACCAGTCGCGCTACGATGCTGTTCCTGTTGGTGATGACACCGCTGACCCTGTACCTGGCACTTACCAATCCCATCACGGATTGTGGTTGTTTCGGCGATGCGATACATCTCACCAATTGGCAGACCTTTGGTAAGAACGTCGTTCTCCTGCTTGCGTGTGTGATACTTTATCTGAATAGTCATGTGCAACCCCGATTGATATCAGAACGCAATCAGTGGGTGATTTCACTGTATTCTCTCGCCTTTGGCGTTGTGGTAGCGTTGTACAGTATTTATCGTTTGCCCCTGATCGATTTCCGACCTTATCACATCGGTATCGACTTGCCCTCGGCTATCATGGAGGAGTGGGACAATCCCACGGAGGACGCACACTACCTAGATTTCAGTATGACGTCAGCCGAAGGCGATGATATCACGTTTGACTGGCTATCAGCTCCAGGATACAAGTTCTTGTTGGTGAGCCCTTACTTGGAAATGGCCGATGACGGTTCGATGGATCATCTCAACGACATCTGGGATTATGCCCGTGAGCAAGGTTATCCCATGTTGTGCTTGACTTCAAGTGTGGACGAGAGCATTCAGCGATGGAGAGACTTGACCGGTGCTGAATATCCCTTTGCCTTTGCCGATGGAGTGGTGCTGAAGACCATCATCCGTAGCAATCCCGGGCTGTTGCTCTTGCGAGATGGCTTGATTATCGGCAAGTGGCCAGCTAGTTCTTTGCCAGCTATCGATGCAGCGAAAGGTCCGTTGGACGAACAAAGTATAGGCCAGTTCCAGCCAGAGAAGAATCTGCGTACCATACTCTATTTGGTACTCTGGTTTGCAGTTCCCCTTTTGCTCTGCACCTTTGTCGACGGCATTTGGGTTGGACGTAAGAAATACGAAAGACGTAAAAACAGAAATAAAATAAATTCTTTAACTAATTAAAAAAGTTACAACAATGAGAAAGAAGATTGTAGCAGGTAACTGGAAGATGAACCTGAACCTGCAGGAAGGTGTAGCTCTGGCTACTGAGTTGAAGGACGCTCTGGCAGCAGAGAAGCCCAATTGTGATGTTATCATCTGCACTCCCTTCATCCACCTGGCAACTGTTGCTGGCATCACCGAGGGTACCGTTATCGGTCTCGGCGCTGAGAACTGTGCTGACAAGGAGAAGGGTGCTTACACTGGCGAGGTTTCTGCCTCTCAGGTTAAGAGCACTGGTGCTCAGTATGTAATCCTGGGTCACTCAGAGCGTCGTGCTTACTATGGTGAGACCGCTGAGATCCTGAAGGAGAAGACCAACTTGGCTCTGGCTAACGGCCTGAAGGTTATCTTCTGTATCGGTGAGGTTCTCGAGGAGCGTGAGGCTAACAAGCAGAACGAGGTTGTAGGTGCTCAGCTGGCAGATTCTCTGTTCGATCTGACCGA
Source organism: Bacteroidaceae bacterium (assembly GCA_045600505.1). Taxonomy (GTDB): domain Bacteria; phylum Bacteroidota; class Bacteroidia; order Bacteroidales; family Bacteroidaceae; genus Physcousia. The sequence continues at coordinate 8,742 of JAZRYA010000070.1, read as the reverse complement.
GGAGCAGCTCTCAAATGTAATCCTGGCTTACGAGCCCGTTTGGGCTATCGGTACCGGTAAGACCGCTACTGCTGAGCAGGCTCAGGACATGCACGCTTTCATCCGTGGCGTCATTGCAGGTCGCTTCGGTGAGAAGGCTGCTGAGGAGATCAGCATCCTGTACGGTGGTTCTTGCAAGCCCAGCAACGCCAAGGAGATTTTCTCTAAGCCCGATGTTGATGGTGGTTTGATCGGTGGCGCTGCTCTGAAGTGCGCTGACTTCAAGGGTATCATCGACGCTTGGAACTAATACAACTCTATAAGGATGGTCTGCTGCTGATTTGGCGGCAGCAGACCTCCCTTTTAATTCAAAATCTATGATGCGTAAACTTATCCCTTCACTGATTCTGGCAGCATGCTCTCAGACAGCACTGGCACAAACTGTTAGTCGTGTTTTGTCAGACACGGTACAGACCTCGTTCTCTGTAGACACAATATTAGGTCTGGAGGAAATCATCCATATTCCTCAGAAGGTGGGAACCGGAATTGGTTTTCGCATTTCCATCTATGATGGTGGAAGCAACAATTCAGCACGTTTGGCTGCTAGCAGAGCAGCTCGTCTTGCAAAACTTTATTTCCCCGAACTGAGTGCTACGCCCAAGTTCAAGGGTCACTGGAGATGTCTCATTGGCGATTTCCGCACCTATGAGGACGCAGCCAAGTATCTGAATGAGGTGCGCAAGCATTTCCCCGAGGCTGTTGTAGCCCGCAGAGAAACCATTACTTTGTACGAGTAGAGAAAAACTTAGTTGAGGACGCGGTCACCTCTATTGTGACCCAGGTCCTTCTCCATCTTCTTTATTTGCATAAACGCGGTCATTACCTCAGTGTATTTGGCCTTGTCTTTCAACAGTTGAGGATCTCCCAACTGTTCCATAATTCTTGTTTTCTCTTCATCGAGCAGGGCCAAACGATAATCCTGCATTACGTGTGCCACCAAGTCTTTCAACGGAGGAGTGTTGTCAGGTGCTCCCTCGGGTAATTGGTGCAGTTTGCTGAGCACTTCTTTGTCTGTTCCCAGTTCAAATGCCAGGGAATTTATGGCAGGATCCTGGTGATTGAGATAGAATTTCTCTGCATTGAAGTCCGCGTCAGATGCGTGTTCGTAACCCTCCTCCAGCATCTGCTGGTGCAAGGCTGTACGCAATTTGATCTGCTCTTGGGATAGCGTCAAATAGATAAATTCAAGGGTGGTCAGCTCGACATTATTGTCATTTTCATCAGGGACCACACACATTATCTCCGAACCATGGCGGATGATAATTCGCATGATTTCCAGTTCCTTCTGGTAGAATCGGAGTTGTTCCTTCTTATTCTTGGACTGAACCAACTGTTCTGTGCCAGGGTCGGGCAGAGGGGCGTATGTCTTGTTGATGTCATCCTCGGATGGGGGAACCCAATCCGATTCGCTTCCAGACAGAGGCATCGACTCGGCATTTTCATCCTGAGCGGGCTGTTGCGTACCGAGCTGGAAGGCAGCACGATAGTTTTCTCTGTCCTTTTGCTTGCGCCATTCCTCTTTGTTCTTGGCCACTTGCTTGGCTACAGCATCTATGATGAGGCGCTCCTCTGTACTCATCATCGAAGCTGTCTCCTTGACGTAGAAGCTGCGAGTGATTTCGTCAGGTATTACGGCGATGCTCTGCACGATGTTGTTGACCAGTCGGCTCATCTTCATGGGATCGCCCTTGGCCTCTTCCATCAGCAGGTTGGTCTTGAACTTGATGAAATCGACCTGATGCTCGGCCATGTAGGCCTGGTATTCCTGTGTGTTGTGCTTACGGGCAAAGCTATCGGGGTCGTCCCCATCGGGTAGCATCAGCAGTTTCACGTTCATGCCCTGTGCCAGCAACATGTCGATACCTCGTTGCGAAGCCTTGATGCCGGCAGCATCACCGTCGTAGATGACAACAATGTTGGAGGTGAATCGGTGTATCAGTCGGATTTGCTCCTCGGTCAGTGCAGTACCGCTGGATGCAACGACATTCTCCATGCCACACTGGTGCATGGCCATGACATCGGTGTATCCTTCCACCAGATAACACAGATCCTGGCGTGTGATGGCTTGCTTGGCTTGATACAGGCCATAGAGCTCGCGTCTCTTGCTGTAGATGCTGCTTTCGGGAGAGTTCTGGTACTTCATGTTCACTCCCTTGGTGGCTGCATCCAATACTCGGCCTCCGAAACCTGCAACCTTACCGCCTACTGTGAAGATAGGCCACATGACACGGCCAAAGAAGCGGTCACGCAGTGAGCCGTCTCTATCGCTCTTGAAGCAAAGTCCTGTGCCCACGCTCTTTCTAGGATCCCTGTCATCGGGAGTGTTTGCCAGGTATTTCTCCTTGTATCCAGCCTTGATGGCATCGGCAGAGAGACTGTGCTCTCGGTCGTTGGGGCAATAGCCCACTTGGAACTTCTTCAGGATATCATCCCGGAATCCGCGGCTGCGGAAATAGGCAAGGCCAATGGCACGACCATCCTCGGTATCATAGAGCTGCTTGGAGAACCAGTCTCGAGCCCACTCGTTGAGGATATACATGCTCTCGTTGTCATTCTTGGCAATCTTGTCTTCCTCGCTCATCTCCTTTTCCTCGATGGTGATGCCGTATTTCTTGGCCAGCCATCTCAGTGCGTCGGGGTAGGTGAGTTGTTCGTGTTCCATGATGAAGCCTACGGGGTTACCGCCCTTGCCACATGCAAAACACTTACAGAAATTCTTGGCAGGAGATACAATAAAGGAAGGTGTGCGGTCATCGTGGAAGGGGCAGAGGCCTTTGAGGTTGGCACCTGCTCGTTTCAGGGTCACGAAATCGCCCACCACATCCTCGATGCGGGCCGCATCCATGATCTTGGATATTGTACTTCTGTCTATCATCGTCTGTTACCTATTCTATATGTTATACAGTCAGGACACCGCCACCCTGGGTTGTGACATCGCTCCTGCCTTGGACACGATCTTCCCATGTTGCAGTTCTACGTGTATGGTCTTTCCCTTCTTGAGAGAGAGGTCTTTGCTCCTGCCCTCGATGATTACCTTGACAGTGGTGTTGGCCAGTGCTGTGATGTAGGCCGACGTCTCGCCATCTTGCTGAGCCTTCACGTCGCTACCTTGTATGAAGACCTTGAGCACCTCACCTGCAGAGTGATTTTGTCTGCATGAGAGCGTGGCCGAGGACTTGCTGTCAGTGATGGTGGTCTCTTCCTGGAACACGGGGGCTCCCAGTTCGCAGCTGATGCCAGTCAGACTGGCACTCTCGGTAGTCCCCTTGAAGTTGCAAGCAAGCAGGTACATGGTTCCATCGGGATCTGCAGCAATCACGCCGTTCCATCCTGCGGGCAGTTGGCCTGCCAGCACCTGCAGTTTCTTGTTCATCTGGGCAGTTATCTCAGCATCCACGCTGCTGTAATAGACCAGGTTGCGGCAGTCCACCTTTGTACCAGCAGCTACACTGCGGCTCTGATTGCTGTACATGGGATAGAGCTTACTGGTGTAGATGCTGTTGTTGGCACCCCGGTCACCAAAGGCTATCATCTTCCCGTTCTGGCCGACGACACCCAGTTCGTTGTCTATGTTGACCCAGTCCGACTCCATCAGGGTGAGGGTAGAGCCGTCCAGTTGCTTGTGGGTGATGCCGTCTTGTCCCTTGGCATAATATAAGGTACGCGACAACTTTGTCAGTTCGTCTGTCGAGATGGCCAGCAGACCTCCCTTTTCTGCGGTGATGGTGGCTGCCGAGTTGGCAGTCACATAGTCCAGGTAGATCAGCGAGTTGCCAGGGGTGGAGTAGATGGCAAACCGGTTGTTGAGGGTGTTGCCGTTGACGTTCAGTTCACCATTCATGACGTATCCATCCCCCTTCAAGTCATAGATGCCGCTGACCACGGGTGTTGCGTTGGTCGACTGGCCGTTGACCTCGTACCATCCTGTGATGTTACCAGTATTGTTAGCACGGTAGGGGACCACGATCTTGTTCTTGTCGGGGTTGTTGGCAGCAAAATAACCCGTGTAGCTCTTCAGACCTGTGCTCCAACTGAAGGTCGAGAATCTATCCTTGGTGTAGGCACGAACTACGTTCTGGTAGGGTAACAGTTTGGCTTCGCTGCGAGCGCTGCGGAAGTCTTCCCAGTCAGTGGGCTCCAGGTCGGCAGTCGACAGCATGTCGTGCATCAGGTAAGTCATCATCACACGATGAGCCTCCACACCCATGCGTCGGGCACTCACGTCGGGTCTCAGCAGCCAGCTGCCATCCGATGTGGTTGTCTGTCGAGCCTTTATCTGCTTGTAAGCCAGGTTCTCCAGCATCAGGGCATTGGCATCACGCTGGAAACAGGCTTGGGTGGTGTAGCTTGTGATCTGGTCATAGAGAAAGAGGCTCCAGTCGTTGCCGTTAGGCATCGCCAGTTCGCCATCGGCTAGTGCTAGCCAGTTCATGACGCGGTCCATCACCTCCTGGTTGTTGTGCATCAGTGCGTTGGTTTTCCACTTCTCTGTGCCGTGGATACCCTGCTGAAACATCTTCAGGGCTAGGGCAGCCTCTCCCAGTTCCTGCATCACCACGTTCTGGTAACTGGTGTGGAACAGGTTGTGGTTCTGCAGCGTGTAGTCGCCATACAGGTTGTTGCCCTTGTACAGGTCTGCCACGGTCTTGGTGTCGTATTCGGGGTCGATGATGGTCTGGTTCGAGGCATCGCTGTAGTGCGAATAACTGTTGACGGCAAACTCGCGCAGGCGGTCAAACCATTTGGGAGCCAGTGGGTCATTGGGGAACAGTCCCAGTGTAGCAGCCAGGATGTCTGCCTCCCATCCGTTTTCCTCGGCCTTGGTGTCGCCGTTGTAACCTGTGGGTATGCTGCGGTAGAGCTCATAATTGCACTCGGCCTTCAGCATGGCATAGATGTGCTGCTTTTGCTGGTCGGTCAGTTTCTCCCACTGGAAGTAAGCCGAGTAGGCAACAGACATGGCCCACAGGCTCGACTCCCACACCGCGTCGCTGGTCGAGGTGCTGCCCCAGTACTGGGTGTTGCCGGCACACACCTTCAGTTTGTTGGCCTTGTGGGTCGAGTAGGCAAACACCAGGGACTTCATCGCCAGTTCCTCTATGCGGCTCCAGGTGACACCGGCTGGCAGTGCTACGCCAGCAGCCTTGCCATATTTGGCCAGGAAGGCGCATATCATCGAGAGGTCAGCATTGGTGCGCACACCGGCCTCGTTGGCTTGGCCCGACGATTCGCCCTTGAAGAATCCACAGCTCTCATCGATGCTGTTGGGTGCAGCGCACTGGTACCAGTCGTTGGACATGTATTCCGAGAATCGTGCTAGCATAGCCAGCAGGTCCGATTTCATCTGCCCCTCGGGAACAAAGACGTTGTCGATGACGCCCTCGGTGGGCGATGCCACGTCGCTCTCGGTAGGATCCTCAGGCGCTACACCTGTCAGTTCTTGGGCCGACAGGTGGAGGGTGCCCAGTAGTAGGGCAATACAGAGAAAGAGCTTGTTTTGGCGCATATTTGTTTCTTCCAAAAGGGGTTGTTCCTATGTTTTACCTTACAAAGGTAACATATTTAACTGACAAATTCACATCTCCGCTCCATTTTTTATTTGTATGCTCCTGTTTTTATGTGTAGACGGTTAAATTTGCTTCTGCGCCTAAATTGACGCAGAAACCAAAAGAAGTAAACAGATTTGGCATATATGTCCAATCGTATTTACTAAAAAAATAAAAAGTTTGATTTTAGGTCTTCAGGTCTTCATGGCTTCCGCCCCACTTCATAGAACTAAGGTGTTTATAAATGACGTCTATAAGGGAGAAGAAATCTCTTGCGGGTATTCTCTTTTTACATCATCTCAATCGGGCACAAAGGATATGTTGCTCCACACGGGCACAACCACCTTGTAGTTAGCTCTTGTCTGTGGAAAATGATAGGCTCTTTTATAGGTGTCAAGTCCCATCCGAATCCCAAAATTGAAACAATCTCCACGGACTATGTAGACCCGGAGAAATGTAGGCGGATCAGAGAAATGGAATGTCTGCCAGCTTGGATCATTCGTTGTACCATAGAAAGGTTCGAACGAGGGAGGTATTTCGTCCTTTTGTTCTTCCCTTTGATAATTATCCCAAGACAGGCAAAATTGCAAGATTGAGAACTTTGCCTTCAGCAAAGTGTAATCATCATATTTCTGGTGGCTTTCCAGGTATTTTTTGGAAACATAGAAATATTGGAGACCGGCCTTCTCGTTGTAGATGACCTGATAATTTGTGGTATCAAATGGAATGCTATCCACCACATAGAAATTCTTGCTCCAGTCCATGTTGTGATAAATTTCCAGATCGTGGCACACATTGTAGTCCCTGTTCATAATGTCCAGCCATGTTTTGCAGGAAGACACTAGTAACGTGGCGCAAACTATCACGATACACAGTCTATATCTTTTCATGATTGTTTCTATTCTTTTTTTGCACGTTCTGATTTTTCTTGGATGGCAATTCTACACTCGCCCTGTGACAGGCAACTGTAGGAATGTTTTAGTTTCTTGGGATCTAAAGGCTTGTCACTCCACACTGGGATGACAACCTTGTAGTAGGCTGTCTCGTCGGGGAAACGAAGGGGCCATATAAATTCAAATGATGAGTGGACAACCTGGTTGTAGCAATCCCCACGAACCATATATACCCGAAGGTATGTAGCAATCACATCGTATTTCCATATTCTGTATCTGGAGAGCCTCTTGTGCGTGCGTTTTATGTGTTCACTGTTGGGATATTTTCGCATAATATACTCTGGGGTATTTTCATCGGTGTATTTCAATCCCGTGTAGGTATGCATATTTCCCTGTGCAGCACCATATATCGCAAATTTCTCCTTGAGCAGGGTGTAATCAGTGGCTCGTCTATGCTTTTCTATGTAGCCCTTGGGAACGTAGAAACGAAAGCCGCCTCTGATGTGCTCTACGACTTCATAATGGGCAGAATCGAGCGGGATGCTGTCCACCACATAGAAGTTCTTGGTCCAATCGCTATTGCGGTACATCTCTGGTTCGGGGCAGCAGGTGAAATGTTTTCTCCTTACATGGTTCTTCACCGTTCCGCAGGACACGAACAACATGCAATTGACAAGTAAGAGTAATACTGCTTGTTTCATCTCAACACTCTTTAGAATTAGTTGAACTTTATCTTTCCTCTTTTAACATAAAAACTAACGGAGGATCGGCATTTTCCCGCAGAGACCCTATTTATAGGGTCTGTTTGTGGACCGTTTTTCCCAATATTGATAATTTCCATTATTTCACTTTTTGATATAGTTTGTCCTATTCTCTCCCCCCCATTGTAGTACATTAGCGATTCTTTTGACATGTCATCATTTGGTCCACTATCTCTAATATCTAATAATCCCAAAGCATGGCCCATTTCATGAGCCGAGGTCGTAGCCATTTTATTACTTTCTAATATATTAATCTTGTTCCCGTTTTCGCACGCGCCACTTTGCTGTTTGTCAGAAAATGTTCCGAAACCAAAAGTATTCAAATATGTGCCATCAGGATCTGGTTCATCTGAAATTTTAAAAACTACTGTGAAATCACCAATTTGCGTCGTGACATCCTCCCAAAACTCTTTGGCTTTTTTAAATTCTTTCTCAGCACCCTCTGAAACCTCGAAGTTTGCTTCTATGGTAATTACTTTTTTTCCCGCATCAATTCTAAGACGGAAGTCTCTCCCATCCGGATCCACATACTTCACGGGATTTCCAGCACAGTAGGCGTAGGGGCTGATGTGGTAGTACTTCTCGCAGAGCGGGTCCATGCTGGTGAAGCAGCCCAGCGCAGCATCATATTGTCTAGCACTGTAGTCATACAGGTCCAGACCATGCATGCGATCCAGTTCCTTGCCGTTGTACTTGCGTGTCTGGACATCCGTGGAGCTGGTAACATCATTAAGCAGCCCCCCATAGGCAAAGTAGTTGTTCCGTTGCTCCACTGTTCCGTTTGCTGTGACAACCACTCGCACATTGCCCTGATGGTCCTTCACCAGGAAGTGATGTGATGTCAGCCCGTCTGCAGAGATGTCCAGATAACCAGTCTCGTGGTAGAATCGTGCTGATCCATCACCATGCATCTCGAAGCCGTCGAAGTACAATGTCGTGTCTCTGGAGAGGACTTGGGAGGACAATAGCCTTTTCCATGTTCCATAATTGCAGGAAATTCCGCTTACTGCAGTTGTATGTATGGTACGAAGTTTTGTTCCGTCGAAGGCGTAGACATACTCTGTGGAACTTCCGTTGCGAAACTGGACCCGTAGAGGCATTCCGTTGAAATCGTATTCGGCGAATGTCACCCCCTTGTTTCTGTCATATTTAATGGCCCCATTGGGATCATAGGCGTATTCCGTGGTGATATTGGCATTGTCCTTAAAGTCGAAGGCATAATTGTAGGTCAGTGTGGTCGCGGAGTCCTGGACAGCCTTCAGCCTGTTGCCCCTGTACGTATAGTTGAGCCTGTCAATGTATCCGTATCCGGTATTGGTTTTGCCTTCTCTTACAAGATGGGTGATGGCACTGTTGGAATTGTACGGGTCACCCGTAAAAGTGTGTGGATTAGGCATAGATCTTTGTTAGCCTGAAGAGGAAGAACTTTTTGTCAACGATGCCACGTAGCAAAGATCTGAATTGCTTGATCTTTGCATTGAGAGATTCAGCAGATGCATTGGT
>JAZRYA010000069.1:0-24559 GCA_045600505.1 Bacteroidaceae bacterium | reverse complement strand
GCAACCATGCTCAGCTGCTTCAGAGTCTGAGGGCTCTGAGGCAATGCATAGAACTGACCAGGATTCATGCGGCTGGGAACTACAAAGTCACGAGCACCCTCGGGAGTGCTATTGACCAGGATGGGAGTCTCTATCTCGAGGAAACCCTGCTGATCCAAATAACGACGAACCTCGAATGCAAACTTATGACGCAACTCCAGATTCTTACGTACAGCACCACGACGAAGGTCGAGATAACGGTACTTCATACGGATATCGTCACCACCGTCACTCTGGTCCTCGATAGTGAAAGGAGGAGTCAAGCTCTCGTTGAGCACATTCAGGGTGCTAACGATGATTTCTATCTCGCCAGTGGGAATATTCATGTTCTTGCTCTGACGCTCACTGACAGTACCCACAATCTGAATCACATACTCACGGCCCAGATGATTGGCGCGCTCGGTGAGAGCAGCATCATATTCATCATTGAAGACCAACTGGGTGATGCCATATCGATCACGGAGGTCAACAAAGGTCATACCACCCATCTTACGCGAGCGTTGTACCCATCCTGCGAGGGTCACAGTCTCACCGACATTGGCAAGTCTAAGCTCGCCACAGGTTTTTGTTCTATACATATATCTTGTATTTTTTATATTTCTTGCAAAGTTAACAATTTGTGGTCATATCGCAAAATGTTTTTCTAAAAAACGGACCACAGCATGATGCCACACAAACTGAGTGTCAGAGAAAACAGCAAAAGATGCATGTCGTCAATTAAGAAACCCGTGGAAGTGTATGCTGAAGAGAAGAATTTTCGATCTGTCACTAGATGGAGATGCAAATAACGGTAAAGCACATAAACCAGGATGGCCACCACCATGCCCAGCAAAGCCCCACAAACAATATCTCCGGGATAATGAACACCGAGATAAATGCGTGAATAGCATACCAGAACCGCCCACAAGTAAAGTGCTATCGTCCACAGAAAATTACGGAACAAGAGCGCCACGAATGTGGAAATGGCAAAAGTGTTTGCTGCATGACTGGACACAAATCCATACATTCCGCCACGATAGCCCTGATAGACACGAACCATATCCACCAGCATGGGCTCATGAGTGGGACGAGGACGCTGTATCATCGGTTTGATCACAGTACTGGAAATCTGGTCAGCCAGTAAGACACACAAGCCCAACGCCAAGAGTGTAAGCAACAACTGACGGAAGTTGCTGTTCTTCATGATTACATAGAGCAAGACCAGCAAGAGAGGTGTCCACGTTACAGTATGAGTGACAGCCCACATATAGCGATCCAGCAAAAAAGAGTCACTCCCATTGAGTGAGAGGAACAGCTGGGTATCAAGTTCGAGCAATCTGTCTAACATACTATTCTACTAATTTCACACGGGTAGCACTACCCTATCAAATCACCTCTATCTGCTTGCGAGTAATCCAACCAACCTTGCCATCTGCAAGTTCAACTTCTAGCCAATCATTCAGGCTGTTATCACGAATCTCGACACGAGTGCCCTCGTGTATCACGAACAGATCATTTCCTGACTGAGAAGGAGTGCTCTTGACCGTTGCAGCAGGTATCATGACAATGGCACTGGTACGATTTTCGAATCGCTGGCGTTGAGAGTTGGCACAGACATTACCTAGGATGCATGCAATTAGGAGTACAACAAAGAGGGAAAGTCCACACTTGCGTATCCACACCACATCGGCAAAAATGTAAGTTGCCAAAGCAAGCAAACTGAGCACAAACAATGCCAATGCGAGCCATGCCCAAGCGTCAACACTCATCAGATTGACAAGCCAATGATACCAGCTAATGAAAAAGATTTCATGTTGAGGGACGACCTTGTCAATAGTCTTACTGCGAGCCATGTCAAGATTGAAGCGAATATCTGCATCACCGGGGCTAAGCAGATAAGCTCGCTCGTACCACAGCACAGCATGAGCCATATCGTCTATGCGATAATAGCAGTTTCCCAGATTGTAACACACCGTAGGATGCTGTCCCTTGGCTGCAACTTTCAGATATAGTTGTATTGCCTTCTCAAATTCTTCATGCGCATAAGCACTATCTGCTTGTACCTTGAGAGAGACAGCAGGTTCGGAAGTTCGAGCATTCTTCAATGAGTCTGCAGTGGCTGCAGTTGCACTCACTGCACCCAGTAACATGCATATAATAACCAGATATTGTTTCATCGTATAGCGTTGTCAAGTTGGTTAATAACATCTGTTGCATCGGCAAACAGTTTGTCCATCGTTGCACCAGAATCTCCAGGAGCGAAACGTGCAAACTCACAATCTCCAAGAACACGGAGGAAGTTCTGAGCTACCTCTTCACTCACGCCACGGTGTGCCAATTCCTCTCCAACATTATCCTTGTTCAGTTGTGTGACTGGGAGATTGAGCTTGTCGCCCACGTAGCCCCAAAGTGCACGCATTACCTCGTCATAGAAGGGAGCGGCCTGTCCTGCGCGAAGCAACTTGGCAGCTGACTTCAATCGTTTTGCAGCAGCCTTACCTGCCTTCTTTCCACGTCTGTGAGCAACATTAGCATTGGCACGTGCCTGGCGGAAGAATATACCTAAAGCAGCCAAGAAGGCAAGAACAGCAGCTCCATAACTGCTCAAATATGATAGACTGCCAAAGAAGGTGTCATTCTCCTGTTTCAGCTCTACGTCACCCGTACGAATGTATCGAATATCACTGTTGAGGACCTTGAGATCTTCCTGATTATGATCACTGCGTGATACGGGACCAGTGCCCTTAGCAACCTTTATAGAGAAAGAATCGGTACGCAGAGTACGGTAGCTGTTACTCTTGGTGTCATAGTAACAGAATTCTACAGGAGGGATAGTGTATCGGCCGCCATGTCGAGGCACTGCCGTATAATCATAGACTACATTACCTGATGCACCAGAAACTCCAATCTTGGTCTTGTCATTGACTTTGGGATCATAACTCTCAAAATCCTTGGGCCATTGGACTGTTGGAGCTTTAATAAGCTTCATGTTACCTGTACCATTTACAACCAGACGAAGCGATATTGCGTCGTTTGCATCTACTTGCTCAGGGGTAAGACTTCCACTTATGCTAAAACCACTGCCCACTGCTCCTGAGAAGTTTGCAGGTCGACTGGGCAGAGCGTCAACTTGAAATTCAACTGCTGGAGCAGCCACTTTCTTGTTTACTCGAACCATATTGCTTCCTCCACCGAAGAATGCCTCAAATGGATCCATAGAACGATCCTCTTGAACTACCTCACAATCAAATTCAACACGAGGCACAGTCAATTTTCCTGTCTTTTGTGGGAAGAGAACATACTGGCGCCATACAACAGTGGCGTAGGTTTTGCCATTTACTCGCTCATATTTGAGGGTCTTCTGCTGAGGTAGAGGAATCTCTTGCGTATGGAATCCATCCAATTCTGGAATCTCTCCCATCACGCTATTGATGCTTACCAGTGAGTATAGTTTGTAGGTAAGAAGTACAGACTCTTGCTCATACAGTTTATGCTTGCTAGCAGTTGCCGTGATATACAGATCACTAGAAGAAATTCGTTCTCCTGCACTCTGAGTTCTTACGGTATTTGGCTGAGACGGAGTTTGCTGCTGTGTGCCTTGTTGACCTTGCGCACTGCCCGCACTTCCATTGTCAATTACTTGAATGCTAACTTGATTACTCTTATAGTTCTTGCCATCTACCTTAGCCGTTCCCACAGGAAGTTTGTAAGTACCTGCTTTATCTGCTCTGATAACATAGGTAATAGATGCCGTCACACTCTTCGACATCTTACCATTGATTATCTGGACATTGCTGGAACGCATCACAGAAGGGCCATAGAGTACATCGAAACCAGTGAAATCACCAGTCTGGAAATCTTCTATGTCCTGGGTATTGACAACATAAGTTATCTGAATCTGCCTTCCCGCAAAAGCCTGTCTAGGAGCTTGAACGGAAACTGTCACCTGAGCAGATACTGCAATGCTGACAAAGGCTATAATAAATAATAATGTATAGAGTCGTTTCATAGAAATGTTTTTACCATTGCTTCTGCAACCTACGCTGCTGAGGTTTCTGCTGCTGTTGGTTTACTTTATCCTGTGTGTTACGTTCTTTTTGCATAGCCGCATTCAGCATCTGCTCAGCATTTTCCTTGCTCATCTGATTCTGCTGAGGTTGTTGCTGTTGTTGCTTATCCTTTTGATCTTGTTTCTGCTGATCCTGGTTTTGCTGCTTTTGTTTCTGCTGCTGATCTTGCTTATTCTTGTCCTTGTCGTTCTGATCGCCATTCTTATCGTCTTCTCCTCCACCCTGTGGATTTTGATCATTCTTAAGTTGGCGTTGGCACAGCACCAGGTTGTACCGAGTCTCGTTGTCCGTGCAGTCGGCACGCAGAGCCTCTTTGTAACACTCAATTGCCTGGGCAAATTGTTTTTGACTCTGCAAGATGACGCCCATATTATGATAAATCATGTGGCGACGTGGTTTGTTGTGCTCCATCTTGCCGGCTTTCTCAAAAAGACACATTGCCTCCTTGGGCTGACCCTGAACCAACAGAGAATTTCCGAGATTATAAAGGACCTGTACGTTATTAGAATCCTTCTGGAAACCTTTTTGGTATTCTACCTGGGCCTTATCAAATACACTGTCACGATAATGGCGATTACCTCGGCGTACATAATCTCTACTATTTGTCTGAGCAGAGGCCACAACGGCTAAAGTAATAGTTAAGAATAACAGATATAAACGTTTCATTTTCAATTCTTCTTAAACAGGTTGATAGACTGGAACAGATGGTTCTCGCGTTCCAATATCAGCACATCCAACAACAAGAACAGCAGGGCCAACATGAGGAAACCTTGATATTGCTCATCGTACTCACTATAGATACTGCTTTCCAACTTGGTCTTTGCAAGTTTGTCTACATATTTCGACAGGGCATCCTGAGCAGAGCTACTATTGTCGACATAGATATATGCGCCATTGCCGGCATGTGCTATCTGACGACACATCTCCTCATTGAGACGAGTTACCACTGCATTTCCTTCTTCATCTATAATATGCTGTGTAGTACCGGGGATAGGAATATGAGCACCGTCAGGACTACCTACACCCAGGACATAGACATGTACACCCTTCTTTGCAGCAGCTTGAGCCGCTTCCACTGCTCCACCTTCGTTGTCCTCGCCATCAGTAATGACAAAGATTGCACGTGACACGTTCTTCTTCTGGGTGAAACTCTTCAGCGAGAGGTCAATGGCTGTAGCAATATCTGTACCCTGCACCTGAATCATTGAAGGAGAAATACTCTCCAGGAACATCTTTGCACTGACATAGTCGTTGGTAATAGGCAACTGGGTATATGCCTGTCCTGCATATACGATAAGCCCCACTTGGTCATCTTTCATGTTGTCAACCATATTACTAATCAACAACTTGCTCTTGTCCAAACGACTTGGGCGAACGTCTTCTGCCAACATAGAATTGGAAACATCCAATGCTATGATTGCCTCTATACCATTGCGCTCTGTAGTATCTATCTTGGTGCCATACTGAGGACGTGCTGCAGCTATTATCAGACATGCTAATGCCAACAAAAGCAACCAGGTTTTGAGCTCAGGTCTCCAGCGGCTTACGTCACGCATCAACTGCTGCAACAAATCAGGATCGCCAAACTCACGTAACTTACGACGACGCTGATACACACCCCAATAATGGAGCAACGCCAAAAGTGGAATCACCACTAGGGCATATAAGTATTCAGGATTCTCGAATCTAAACATATCAGGGAATGCGTTTAAGAAGGGTATTACGCAGGAGAATCTCTAACAAAAGAAGTAAAACTGCGAAAAGCGCAAATGGGCCAAAGGCTTCATAACGCTTGCTGAACTTCTTGACGTTAAGTTTGGTTTTCTCCAATTTATCAATCTGCTTGTACACATCATGGAGACTCGCAGTATTACGTGCACGATAAAATTCGCCATCTGTCTTTCCTGCAATACTTTGCAACGTCTTTGTGTCAATCTCCACGGGTACTTGGATGTACTGAACACCACCAGCCACTGGCATAGGATAAGGAGCGAGACCGTTGGTGCCAACACCGATAGTGTAGACACGTATGCCAAAGCTCTTGGCTATATCTGCTGCAGTTGCAGGTGATATATCTCCCATATTATTAGAACCATCAGTCAATAGAATGATAACCTTGCTCTTGGCCTTACTGTCCTTGAGACGAGATACAGCACTTGCAAGTCCCATACCGATAGCAGTACCATCCTCCAACATGCCCTTCGCAGTCATGTTACAATCCATATTCTGCAACATGTTGATGAGAACTGCATGATCCACTGTCATGGGGCATTGGGTAAAGGCTTCACCTGCAAACAGGGTCAGACCTACATTATCATTGGGACGGCCCGAAATGAACTCAATGGCAACTTCACGAGCCGCTTTCACACGATTGGGTTTCAGGTCCTCGGCTAACATACTGGTACTTACGTCCATACACAGCATAATGTCGATACCCTCCACGTCAGTCGTCTTCCAATTATTAGTAGTCTGAGGGCGTGCCAGTGCTATCACAATCAGAGCAAAGCATGCCATACGAAGCAGAAATGGCAAATGGAGCAAATACTCACGCCAACTGCGACGAGTAAAACGAAAAGCATCAGTACTGCTGAACTGCATGACAGGATGTGCATGGCGGTGGCACAAGATGTACCACACAGCATAAGGTATCAGCAATACCAATAAAAATAAATATGGAAAATTGGCAAATGTCATTTTTGCAATCTTAGATAAGTAGATCAACTACACGATACATTACCCAACCCAATAGGGCCACAGCACAAATAGCAGCAACTGCGATAGTACCACGCATAAACCAGATGGTTGCACGCTGACGTTTCTGCTCGGGAGTAATGATTATCTCCTCGGGCTTGGCGTTGGGATCTTCTTCCTGCTTGGTCTGATTTACATACTCCAGTGCAGTCATCAGATTGGCATCATTCTCATTAATCAGGGTCGTGTACTTCGCAAACTTCACCAAATCGGCAGTACGGAAGAGATCGCGCAACTCATTCAATGCATCTTCGTCATTTTCCTGAGTCAGGCGTTCTATGATCTCGTCAGATGTCATCTCCATCGCACTAAATCCATATCTGTCTTGGATATACGTGCGAAGAGTATCTGTCAACTGGGTGTAGTACTCTTTACTATCCTCCTGAGCCCAGGTACGCTCTTGCTTGATCTTTTCAATCTCATTCAGTGCAACCTTATGAGCAGGTTCCTTTATCTTGCGACGGATAATGCGAATAATAGGTTTGCCCGTCTTCAGGGATACCCAGAGAACCGCAATGCAAATGCACAACAGGACGAAGATGAAAGAGAACCATATAACCAAAGCCCAATCCTCCCACACAAAAGGAGGCTGCATCTCTGCCTTAGGGCCAAAGTAGCGATCGACATGCACTGTGTCTACATCGAGTGTCATTACCTTGAGTGCCAGACTCTTGGAAGCATGCTTCTTGCCATCAACCAAGACCTCCATAGGAGGCAGGTAATAGAGCGAGGAATCCCATGCTGTAACAATATACTTTCGGCTCACCTGTATGCGCTTGCCGTCATTGAGATAAGTTGTGTCACATGGTTTCATCTCGACCATCTCGACCCCAGGGCATAATTGCTGACCTGGTTGATATGAAGGCAATTCCACACGCTGAGAGGCATTGCAGCTAACATCTAGGGTGATGCCTGTCTGCTCGCCTACCAGCAATTGCAAACTGTCTATCTTTATGTCCACCGTGACCTGGGCCTTGACAAACAAGGAACATAACAGGCACAATGCAAATATCTTGATTCTATTCATTAGCTTCTCTTTGCAAACAGGCTCATCAGAGCCGTCACATAATCTTGGTCCGTACGCACACTCACATTGTCCACGCTACTTCTGCTGAAGGTATCTCGCAGGTAATCTTGTCTATGACGCCACCACTCGCTTTGGGCACGACGCACGACCTTTGACGACGTGTCGATAAAGCGCTCATGACCGGTTTCTGCGTCTACCACCTTCATCAAACCGATATTTGGCAGTTCTGCAATTCTGCGGTCATAGACTTGGATTGCCACAACATCATGTTTGCGATTTGCAATAGTAAGAGGATTGCGGAAATCCTTATTGTCCATGAAATCACTCAACACAAATGCTGTACAACGACGTTTGATGACACGAGTCATATACTCCAAGGCTTGGCTGATATCGGTACGATTGCTTTCGGGATGGAAGTCGAGCAGCTCTCGGATAATATAGAGGATGTGCTTTCTTCCCTTCTTGGGAGGTATAAACTTTTCTATGCGGTCTGAGAAGAAGATGACCCCGATCTTGTCATTGTTCTGGATCGCAGAAAAGGCCAAAGTGGCAGCAATCTCAGTCACCATGTCACGCTTCATCTGGCGAGATGTTCCAAAGTTGAGACTACCACTGACATCGACCAACATCATTACCGTGAGTTCTCGCTCCTCCTCAAACACCTTCACATAGGGTTTGTTGAAACGAGCGGTCACATTCCACTCGATATCACGAATGTCATCACCATACTGATACTCTCGCACTTCGCTAAAGGCCATACCACGTCCCTTAAAGGCAGAATGGTACTCTCCAGCAAAAATGTTGTTGGACAGTCCTCGTGTCTTTATCTCGATTTGGCGGACCCGTTTCAGTATCTCAGATGTCTCCATCTAATCTATGGATTGATTTATTACACAGATCAGGGCACTTCGACCTTGTTGATAATCTGACTAACGATTTCCTCTGAAGTCACGTTGTTGGCCTCAGCCTCATAGGTCAAGCCGATACGATGACGAAGCACATCGTGTGCTACAGCACGCACGTCCTCGGGAATCACGTAGCCACGACGCTTGATGAATGCATAGGCACGAGCTGCAAGAGCGAGATTGATACTTGCACGGGGACTGCCACCGAATTCGATGTAATCCTTCAGTTCCTTCAAGCCGTATTTCTCGGGATAACGAGTTGCAAAGACAATATCTGCGATATACTGCTCGATCTTCTCGTCGATATACACCTGACGGACAACTGCACGAGCCTCCTTGATATCCTCAGTACGCAAGATGGGGCGAACCTCACTCTTCTCACCAGAGATATTCATACGGATGATACGCTTCTCCTCTTCCAACTTGGGATAATCGATAATCACCTTCAACATGAAACGGTCTACCTGAGCCTCGGGCAGAGGATAAGTACCCTCTTGCTCAATGGGGTTCTGGGTAGCAAGTACAAGGAAGGGATCGGGCAACTTGTAGGTCTGCTTACCGATGGTGACCTGACGCTCTTGCATAGACTCCAGCAATGCGCTCTGTACCTTAGCAGGAGCACGGTTGATCTCATCTGCCAATACAAAATTTGCGAAGACGGGACCTTGCTCTACCTGGAACTTCTCGTCCTTCTGACTATAAATCATAGTACCGATGACATCAGCAGGGAGCAAGTCGGGAGTAAACTGGATGCGGTTGAACTTGGCATCTACCAGAGATGCAAGGGTCTTGATAGCCTGGGTCTTTGCCAAACCAGGGACACCCTCAAGCAACACATGTCCATCACTGAGCAAGCCGATAAGGAGAGACTCAACCAAATGCTTCTGTCCCACGATGACTTGACTCATACCTGTTTGCAGGTTGGTCACAAAGGCGCTCTGCCTTTCAATCCGCTCATTCAACTCGCGGATATCAATTGATTCTGCCATAAAAGCTACGTATTTTGTTCGTTCTTTTTTGTTTTAACAAACAAAGGTACTGCTTTTATGACTGAAAACCAACTGAAAATATTTAAAAAAAGTTAGAGAAACTGCTCTTTAGTTCTTTTTCACCAATTCGGGAAGTTTTAACATCGTTCCCAAGTGAATTACATCGGGATTTTCGATATTATTATGCTTGATAATATACCGAGCAAGTTCCTTGTCGCCATAGGTCGCTTTTGCAATCTTATACAAGTTGTCGCCAACGACCATCTCATGGGTCTCCTTGGTTCCTACAATCCAGTATTCTCCGCCCTCAATCTGCTCATACTTCTTTGCAAGTTCTGCATAATTTGGTTTCTTGGGTTGAGGCTTGGCCTTAGCAGGCTGAGCTGCCGACTTACCCTTAGCAACAACTTTGGGCTGAGTTTTCACGGTCTTGGGTTCAACCTTGGTAGGTACATTAACCTCGGATGTAGCCAGAGTGTCAGACTCGACAAACTCGTAAGTGGGACGCATAGAATAACCTGCATAGAAACTACCGATCATCAGCAGAATGGTAAGCAAGGCAAAGGCTGCCACCCCACCCCATGAAATGCGAACTCCATCACGATCCTCTTCATCCTCAGCACGATTGATTTGTTGTATCGTCTGGTGTTCCACATGCTGTGTGGCAACATTCAGTTCACCAACATGCTGGGTGACAACTTGTTGCCTCTGCTCTGTTGCAGTATTCTCTGCGGCAATTTCCTCTACAGATTCCGCAGTCTGTTCCTCAACCTCTTCGTTGTTTTCTGGTGTTTCTGGCTCTGACACAGGTTCTTCAGGAACGGTCTCCTCTACTGGAGCTACGAGAGGTTCTGGAATCAATACTGTTTCCTCACTCGCAACCTCCTCTTCAGGG
Source organism: Bacteroidaceae bacterium (assembly GCA_045600505.1). Classification (GTDB taxonomy): domain Bacteria; phylum Bacteroidota; class Bacteroidia; order Bacteroidales; family Bacteroidaceae; genus Physcousia. Next base: position 13,904 of record JAZRYA010000069.1, on the reverse strand, counting down.
GTTGGTAATGCGGGTGCAACCTCCTCGACTTCTTCCACCTGGGGTTCTTCCTCTGCAGGTTGCTCGGGTAATGCCACAAGAGGCTCGACAGGCATGTCTATGCGCTCCATCTCCTCTACACTGGTTCCGTCATTCAAGATAACGGTTTCAAAGTCCGAGAAAGGTCTGTTGACCAGATCGGCCAGAGCCTTGTCCGGAGTGAAAGAAACCTTAGCATGACTTGCTATTCGGATGCGCTCACCCGTATTGACATTGACACTCTCGCGGCTGTCTACGACAATCAGCTTGAATGTACCTAGTTCCTTGATCTTGACGATCTTATCGGTTACCAGATATTCCTCAATAATCTCAAAGACACCACGAACAAATGATTCGGCATCTTTCTTAGAGATTTCCTTGTTTTTGGCTAACGCATCAGCCAATTCCTGTACTAAAATCTTCTTGTCCATGTTGCCAAATTACGATTGAACCTTATCTTTAAGAGTATTGCTCGCCTTGAAATTTATCACCATCTTGGGAGGAATCAACATACGTTGCTTGCTGGCGGGATTCATGACAACACGCTCCAACTTCTTCTTGACGTCAAATGTGCCAAATCCCTGTATTGTGATGACGTTTTCGTCCTCCAACTGGCGGCCAACTTCATCGGTAAAGCTCTTCAATATGGCAGCAGTGTCCTTAGTAGAAAAACCAGTTCTGCGTGAAAGCTCTGCTATAAATTCCTTATTATTCATGGCATTATTCTATTACGTGGGCATACAAATCAAAATCATCAGCCGAATCTATGTGGCACTGGTAGAACTCTCCAATTACCAAATCACCATCACTGACACGAATAAGAACCTCCGGATCAACTTCTGGTGAGTCAAACTCTGTTCGACCTATATAATAATCTCCCTCTTGACGGTCAATGATGACCTTCATGTCACTTCCGACCTTTCCTTCTTGCACATCTGCCGAGATACGTTGTTGCAAGCGCATCAACTTGCTGAGACGCACTTCTTTTGTTTCCTGAGGAATATCGTCATCATAGTGTTCGGCGCTATAGGTTCCCATCTCCTCGCTGTATGCAAAAGCACCCATACGGTCGAAACGAGCCCACTTGACAAACGCTATAAGTTCCTCAAAACCCTCCTCTGTCTCACCAGGATGTCCCACCATCAGCGTAGTACGAAGATGGATACCAGGAACCTCCTTGCGGAATTTCTCCACCAACTCATAGGTTTCCTGCTTGCTGATATGGCGATGCATAGCATCCAGGACGGGGTCGGCAATGTGCTGCAAGGCAATGTCCATGTACTTACATACGTTGGCACGCTCTCTCATCACCCGGAAGAGGTCCTCGGGGAAATCTGCAGGATAGGCATAATGAAGGCGAATCCACTCGACACCCGGAACATCCGAAATGCGTTCCACCAATTCCGCTATGGCACGACGCTTATAGAGATCTACGCCATAATAGGTCAGTTCCTGCGCAATAATCTGGAACTCCTTGACACCTTGTGCAACCAGATTACGCACCTCCTGAACAATCTCCTCCATCGGTCGGCTCTGATGACGACCAGTGATGATAGGGATAGCGCAATAGCTGCAGCGACGGTCACAGCCCTCGCTTATCTTGAGGTATGCATAATGCGAGGGAGTGGTGAGATGACGCTCACAACGCAGGTCATCTCTGTAGATCTTACCTAAATCGGTTACCAGCTCTGTCCAGTTGAATTTGCCGTAAAACTTGTCCACCTCTGGTATTTCTGCATTCAATTCTTCAAAGAATCGCTGAGACAAGCAACCCATCACGTAGAGCTTTGAGAGCTTACCTTGTTTCTTGCGCTCTCCAAGTTCCAGAATCATGTTGACACTTTCCTCCTGAGCATCAGCGATGAAACCGCAGGTATTCACCACGGCTATCTCACCACGAGGATTGTCACTATCGTGCGTGACAGTATATCCATTAGCCTCGAGCTGACGGATAAGGCACTCAGAATCAACCAGATTCTTGCTACAACCCAGTGTAATGATGTCTATAGTATTCTTCTTCATTTTGCAATTCCGAAGATAGAATCTACAAATTCAGCACGGTTGAAAGGCTGCAGGTCTTCCATGCCTTCGCCGAGACCGATATAGCGTACGGGAATCTTGAATTGGTCACTGATACCGATAACTACACCACCCTTGGCCGTGCCATCCAGTTTGGTGATAGCCATGCTGGTGACGTCTGTTGCAGCTGTGAACTGTTTTGCCTGTTCAAAAGCATTTTGTCCGGTGCTTCCGTCCAAAACCAACATCACATCATGAGGAGCATCTGGCACTACCTTCTGCATAACACGCTTGATTTTAGACAACTCATCCATCAATCCCTTCTTGTTATGAAGACGGCCTGCAGTATCGACCAAAACCACATCGGCATCCTGGGCCACGGCGCTTTGCAGAGTATCAAAAGCCACACTAGCAGGATCGCTACCCATCTGTTGCTTGACAACAGGCACGCCCACACGTTCACCCCAGATGACAATCTGCTCCACGGCTGCTGCACGGAATGTATCAGCAGCGCCCAAAACCACTTTCTTGCCAGCTTGTTTGAACTGGTATGCCAACTTACCTATGGTAGTGGTCTTGCCGACGCCATTAACACCCACAACCATTACAACGTATGGCTTCTTGCCCTCGGGAATCACGAAACCCTCGGTATCATCGGTGTTATTTTCGGTCAGCAACGATGCTATCTCATCCTTCAAAATGCTATTGAGCTCGTCTGTGCCAACATACTTGTCACGCTCCACGCGCTCCTCGATGCGTCGAATGATATTGAGCGTAGTATCGACACCAACATCACTTGTGACCAGCACTTCCTCAAGATTGTCGAGGACATCATCGTCCACTTTCGACTTTCCGGCAACAGCACGAGTCAACTTGCCAAAGAAACTTTCCTTGGTCTTCTCGAGACCCTTGTCCAGGGTTTCCTTCTTCTCACGCGAGAATATATTGCTAAAAAATCCCATTTTGCTTAGATTATGTGCATATTAGGTTACAAAGTTACGAATTTTCGGATAAAACCAAAAGGAGATAGGTGAAATGTTTCGGTGGAATGGGCGATTTTGACGTCTTTAAACATCATATCAGCCAGAGAGAGTACATGTCTGGCACTGAGAGAGTATATGTAACCTGTCAAAAGAGTACACTTTTGAGCCAAAAAGAGTACTCTCTCGGGGCTAGACTTGTACTCTCTCGCAATGGGTTCACGCAAGCAATCCTATATGACACAAAACGCACCGCCCGATGAGGGCAGTGCGTATGATGCTCGGCCGAAGCCGAATGATAAATCTTTTGGTATAGAACGGATTAGTTCTTGAAGAAATCCTTAACGGCCTCGTTGGGAACCATCTGCTCATCAAAGATGTAAGCACCAGTCTTGGGGCTCTTTACCATCTTGATAACCTTAGAATAAGAACGGCCATCGGTCTTGCCAGTCTGCAAGGTGGCCACGGTTTTCTTTGCCATACTATCTTAAACTTAGTGGGTTATTTTACTTGATTTCCTTGTGTACAGTCATCTTCTTCAAGATGGGGTTGTACTTCTTCAACTCCAGACGCTCGGGAGTGTTCTTACGGTTCTTGGTGGTGACGTAACGAGAGGTACCGGGCAGACCGCTCTGCTTCATCTCGGTGCACTCCAGGATCACCTGTACTCTGTTACCTTTAGCTTTCTTTGCCATAATTTGGTTCTCCTTTCAATTAACCGATTACCTTAATGTTCTTCCAATCACAGTAACCCTTGGCTACAGCCTGGGTCAGAGCAGCATCGAGACCAACCTTATTGATCATACGGAGGCCAGCGGCAGAGATGTTGAGGCTAATCCAGCAGTCCTGCTCTACATAGTAGAACTTCTTTGAGAACAAGTTCACATCGAAGTGACGCTTTGTACGGCGCTTTGAGTGGGAAACATTGTTACCAATCATGGCCTTCTTACCGGTAATTTGACAAATCTTAGACATTTCTAATCTTTCCTTTCTTTTGCTATCCCAATAGCTTCTTCCAAACAGAGTGCAAAAGTACTACATAATTCTCAAATATCCAAATCTTTCGATTCTTTTTTTCTGAGTTTCACCGTTATTTCATGGTTACACGGCTATATGCGGGCATTTCCATGCTGCAGAAATCGCCATCTTGGTACTTGAAGTAGCCTGTAATGGCAATCATCGCTGCATTGTCTGTCGTGTAACTGAACTTGGGTATGTAGATCTTCCAATGATATTTCTCGGCATACTCGTGGAATGCGTTGCGCAATCCATTATTGGCGCTCACGCCACCTGCTACTGCCACCTGGCGAATCTTCTGATCTCGTGCTGCCAGACGCAGTTTCTTCATCAGAATATCGACTATGGTCTTTTCGAGCGAAGCAGCCAAGTCTTCCTTGTGGTGCTCGATGAAATCGGGATCTTCCTTCATCCAGTCTCTCAGATTATAGAGAAATGATGTCTTCAGACCGCTGAAACTGTAATCGTATCCTGCAATATTAGGTTTGGCAAACTGATACGCCTCGGGGTTGCCTTGGCGTGCCAATCTATCAATGATAGGGCCACCGGGATAGCCCAATCCCATCACTTTGGAGCACTTATCGATGGCTTCACCTGCTGCATCGTCGATGGTCTGACCTAGAACCTCCATGTCCTTGTAAGACTTGACCAAGATAATCTGGGAGTTTCCTCCACTGACCAGCAGACACAAGAAGGGGAACTTGGGTTGATCGTTGTCCTCCTCATTTTCCTTGATGAAATGGGCCAAAACGTGGCCTTGCAGATGATTGACATCTATCATGGGGATACCCAGAGACGCTGCTAAGCCCTTGGCAAAAGACACGCCAACCAAGAGAGAACCCATCAGACCTGGGCCACGCGTAAAGGCGATTGCCGATAATTGCTCACGCTCCACCCCAGCCTTTTTCAAAGCCTGATCCACCACAGGTACAATATTCTGCTGGTGAGCACGGCTTGCCAACTCGGGCACGACACCTCCATAGGCCTCATGAACAGCCTGACTGGCAGTCACATTACTCAGCAGCACGCCATTTCGGATGACAGCAGCGGACGTGTCATCACAACTGCTCTCTATGCCTAAGATTATTATATCCTTTGCCATCAATGTGTCAGTATTTCTACTCCGTTTTCTGTCATCACATAGGTGTGTTCCCACTGTGCACTGGGTTCTCCATCACCAGTGATAACCACCCATCCTGTGGGATCGTCCTCATCGATAAACACATCATAGTGTCCCAAATTGATCATGGGCTCGATTGTGAACGTCATACCCGGAACAAGCAGCATGCCTGTGCCTTTGTGTCCATAATGCTCTACCTCGGGGTCCTCGTGGAACTCCACTCCCACTCCATGTCCACATAGGTCACGAACCACACTCATGTGATTCTGATGGGCATGTTTGGCAATCGCATTTCCCAGGTCACCCACGAAGACATAGGGTTCGGAACAAACCTTTTCGCCTATCTTGAGGCACTCCCATGCCACGTCGACCAAACGTTGCCAACGGGGATCTGTCTTTCCACCCACGACAAACATTCGACTTGCGTCAGCATAATAGCCATTCAGGATAGTGGTACAGTCTACGTTTATGATATCCCCCTCTTCCAGCACTTCCCAATCATTGGGAATGCCATGGCACACCACATCATTGATGCTTGTGCAGCAGCTGTTGGGGAATCCTTCGTAATTCAGGGGAGCCGGTATTCCGCCATTCTTGGTTGTGAAGTCATAGACCAACTTGTCTATCTCCAACGTGGTAATGCCCGGACGAATCATCTCGGCCACCTTGTCCAGAACGGCAGTATTGAGGACACCCGCCTTGCGGATGCCTTCAATTTGCTCCGGAGTCTTGATCAGGCTGCGCGTAGGTACCAATTTGCCACGCTCTTGATACATGAGTATCTTGCGGTCCATCTCGGTGAGCACGTGCCCTTCGGGGATGATCCAATTGATTTTCTTTTTTGCCACAATACTATATATAATGTACGCGCGAGGCCACTACTTGGCGGCACGAGCCTCGGCTATATAAGCAAATGCCTCGGCACACTTGTCGGTAACATACTGCCAATCACCAGCCTTCACCTTGTCGCCAGGGAACAACTTGCTACCCATTCCGACACAGAATACGCCAGCCTTGAACCAAGCTGTCAGATTGTCCTTGTCAGGAGAAACACCGCCCGTTACCATGATCTTGCTCCAGGGCATGGGGGCCTTCAGACCCTTGACCATATTGGGACCATAGACATCGCCGGGGAACAGCTTGGTCAGATCGCAGCCCAGTTCCTGAGCCTTGCCAATCTCGCTGACAGTACCACAACCGGGACAATAAGGCACAAGACGACGATTGCACACTGGTGCGATATCGGGATTGAACAGAGGACCTACAACAAAGCATGCACCCAACTGGATGTAAAGCGATGCGGTGGGAGCATCTACTACACTACCCACGCCCAGGGCCAACTCGGGGCACTCGACGGCAGCCCACTTGACCAACTCGCCAAACACCTCATGAGCGAAGTCACCACGGTTGGTGAACTCAAATGCACGTACGCCACCTTCGTAGCAAGCCTTTACTACATTTTTGCAAACTTCCACGTCCTTGTTATAAAACACAGGCACCATGGGAGCTGCTGCAATCTTAGCCAGAACGGCCAGTTTATCGAATTTTGCCATCTTATCTAGATTATTTTTCGTCTTAACTAATTTTATCTTTGCACACGGCCATTGGCAGCACCGCCAGCCAGAGCCTCCACCTCGGCAGCTGACACCATGTTGACATCGCCAGGAATAGTGTGCTTGAGAGCACTAGCAGCCACAGCAAACTCCAGAGCCTCGCCCTGAGTTGCCTTGGTCAGCAAACCATGAATGACACCGCCAGAGAATGAGTCGCCACCACCTACACGGTCGATGATGGGATCAATATCATAGCGCTTGCTGACATAGAACTCCTCGCCATTGTAGATCATGGCCTTCCATCCGTTGTGAGTAGCAGAGAAGCTCTCGCGCAGGGTGCTGATGACATACTTGAATCCAAATTCCTTCATCATTCCCTGGAAGATTCCCTTGTAACCCTCAGCATCAGTGCTTCCGCCTTCTACATCACTGTCGGGCTTGAAGCCGAGGCAAAGCTCAGCGTCCTCCTCGTTGCCGATGCAGACGTCCACATATTGCATCAGAGGCTTCATGATGCTCTGAGCCTTCTCGCTGGTCCACAGCTTCTTACGGAAGTTCAGATCGCAACTGACAGTTACGCCAGCCTTCTTGGCAGCAATGCATGCCAGACGGAGGCACTCGGCGCTCTGGTCGCTGATAGCAGGAGTAATGCCGCTCCAGTGGAACCAATCGGCACCCTCGAAAATCTTGTCAAAGTCGAAATCCTCGGGCTTAGCCTCGGCGATACTGCTGCCTGCACGATCGTAAATGACCTTGCTTGGACGCATGCTGGCACCTGTCTCCAGATAATAGATACCCACGCGATTGCCACCACGAGCAATATAATCGGTGTGGACGCCAAAACGACGAAGGCTGTTTACTGCAGCCTGACCTATCTCGTGGCTAGGCAACTTGCTTACAAAGTAAGCATCATGACCATAATTGGCACAGCTAACAGCCACATTGGCCTCTCCGCCACCATAATTAATATCAAAAGTATCGGTCTGTACAAAACGAGTCTGACCAGGAGTAGAAAGGCGAAGCATAATCTCGCCCATTGTTACAATTTTTGCCATATCAAATAAATATTTGAGCACAAAATTACCGTTTTTTTGCGACATATCCATCGATTGAGCATAAAAAAACGACGGTAAATCCAAATTTCCAACCCAGTTGTTCGTATATCCGAGGAGAAATTCTTAATTTCGTGCTCGCTAACGACAATAATGGAAAACTCTCGCACACACATCCGCGGCCTTTTGGCCCTATCCCCTATGGGCGTATTCATTGCGCTTTACCTCATCCTCAGCATTGTTGCTGACGACTTTTATTGTGTGCCCATCACCGTTGCCTTTCTGTTATCTAGCATCTATTCCATTGCCATCATACGCCACACGCCGCTGACTGAGAGAGTCAACATCTTTTCGCGAGGCGCAGCATCCACCGACTTGCTGATGATGATATGGATCTTCATCCTAGCAGGTGCTTTTGCAGCCTCGGCCAAGGCGATGGGCTCTATCCAGGCAACAGTGGACCTTAGTCTCACACTCCTGCCCTCGCAACTGTTGCTGGCAGGACTTTTCCTGGCCTCATGCTTCATCTCGCTCAGTGTGGGAACCAGTGTGGGCACTATTGTCGCCCTCGTCCCCATCGCTGCCGGGGTGGCTTCGCAGACAAATTCATCTCTCCCGCTCGTAGTAGGGACAGTAGTTGGCGGCGCATATTTCGGTGATAATCTGTCCTTTATATCCGACACTACCATCATGGCCACCCGCACACAAGGTTGCCAACTAGCGGACAAGTTCCGCTTCAATGTCAAGATAGTCACACCAGCCGCCCTCATTGTGCTCGTTGCCTACATCTTCTTGGGCCAAGGTATTCAGACTCCGCAAGCCATCCCTCAGGTGGATTGGATACTGGTACTGCCCTACCTGCTGGTGCTGGTGACCGCAATCATGGGCATCGACGTCATGCTAGTGCTCACCATGGGACTTGTGTCCACCGGCGCCATTGGACTCTTCCGCGGAAGCTATGACTTCTACGGTTGGTTGTCTGCAATGGGTGACGGAATCATGGGCATGAGCGAACTTATTATCGTCACACTGTTGGCTGCAGGCATGGTGGGCGTCATCCGCCAACTGGGTGGTATTGAGTACATTCTACAAGCTCTCACCCGCCGCATTTCATCCCGTCGTGGTGCAGAGCTGGCCCTGGCAGCGCTGGTCGTTTTCACCGACTTCTGCACGGCCAACAACACCATCGCCATCCTCACGGTCGGCCCTCTTGCACGTGACATCGCACAACGATTCGGAATCGACCCACGTCGTTCTGCATCCATACTCGACACCTTTTCTTGTTTTGCGCAAGGAATCATACCCTATGGAGCACAAATGCTGATGGCCAGCGGCCTGGCATTGCTCAATCCCATCGAGATTATCCCCTATTTGTATTACCCATTCATCATGGGCCTGTGTGCCCTCATCACAATCTTATGGAAGAAATCCTGAAATACTTTCCCGACCTCACTCCCGACCAAATCGAGAAATTCCAGGCTCTGGACGCCTTGTATCACGACTGGAACTCGAAGATAAACGTCATATCACGTAAGGATATCGATAACTTGTACGAGCATCATGTGCTCCATTCTCTGGGCATAGCCCAGGTAATACGTTTCCGCCCTGGCACCACCGTCATGGATTTGGGAACAGGTGGAGGCTTTCCTGGAATCCCCTTGGCCATCCTCTTTCCCGAGGTGAAATTCCACCTTGTCGATAGCATCAAGAAGAAGATTCTCGTATGCACCGAGGTGGCTCAAGCTCTTGGTTTGAAGAACGTCACCACACGTTGGTGTCGCGCTGAGGAAGAGAAACAGCGTTTTGACTATGTCGTGAGCCGAGCCGTGATGCCCCTGGCTGACCTGGTCAAGATTGTGCGCAAGAACATCTCGCCCAAGCAGCAGAATGCATTGCCCAATGGACTCATCTGTCTGAAGGGCGGTGAACTGGAAAACGAGGTACTGCCCATGAAATCACACGTGGACATTACCGCACTCTCGGACTACTTCAAAGAAGAGTTTTTTGAAACCAAAAAGGTAGTTTATGTTTCACTTTAAGTGCTTTCCCGTAAATCCCTTAGAGGAAAACTGTTACGTCCTGCACGACGAGACCATGCAAGGCGTGATAATCGACTGTGGAGCTATGAGCCCCAGACAGCAGCAAGAGATTGCCGAATACATCGATTCTACGGGCATCCAACTGCAATATGTGTTGCAGACACACATGCATTTCGACCATATATTTGGACTGCCTTTTCTGCATCAGCGCTATGGATTAGGGCCCTGGTGTCACGCCATGGACTTACATACCTATGAGCAAGCCTCATCCATGGCAGAGAGCCTCTTCCACCGACCTTTGGGCATAGAGATGGTTGCTGTAGAAGGCTACCTCGATGACGGGCAAGAGATTACATTTGGAAACACCACTCTGCGCGTCATCCACACTCCCGGACATACGCCTGGAGGAGCCTGCTTCTACTGCGAGAGTGCGGGTCATCTGTTCAGCGGAGACACCTTGTTTGCTGGCAGCATAGGCCGTTCCGATTTTCCCGGAGGTGACTTCCGGCAGGAGATAGAGAGCATTACCAATCGCATCCTCACCCTACCACCAGAAACGATTGTCCACCCCGGTCATGGACCTAGCACGACCGTAGGGGATGAGCAGAATAATCCCTATCTTTTCTAACTTGGGGATTACACTGGGATTTACAATTTACCACTCTTCATCCCAGATGCTGTAGTGATAGGGATCTTGCTCCTTCACATCAAACTCGCCACCGTATTCGCCACCTGGGTCCACGGGGATGAAGCGGTCGTCTTCCGAGTTTTTCAAGTAGCAGCAGTTCCCATCTAGGGGAACCTGCTGCATACGAGGTTGCACATAGTTTTTGCGACGATTCATCGAACCAGCACCTTTTTGTTGTTCACGATGTAGATGCCGGGGCGGGTATGCTGTTTCACCTTTCTACCCTGCAAGTCATAGATTTCATTCTCGCCAGAGCTGGCGTTCATCTCCACTCGGGTTTCGATGTCATCCTCCTCTTTCTCGCCAAAGACAACTATCTTTACATTTTCCACTGGCTGCACCAGTTGGCTCTCACGATCAACAATTGTCATATACCATCTCTGGGGTTTCAAGGTGGCAGCACTAGAAGCTTTCTTAAGTGTACCACTTGCCAACGCATAATAACCATCCTTTTCCGTTACACCCTGATAAGTACCAGTAAAGAAATACTCGTAGAACATAGACATGCAATGTGCTGTATTTTCCTCAGTACTATATACCTTATGTTTTTCAAACTCCAGGGTAACATCCATGGGAGGTGTTAGTTCCTTTTTCAATTTGATTACATAGGGATAGTTAGGTTTCAGCGTACCACCCTTTACATAAAACACCTCCAGTTTCATTTCATCCGGTTCACCATCTTCGTCGTTGTCGTATTGGTGCATCATATTGATTTGAGCTACATCGTAATAGTCTTTCCAATCTTCGTAACTCATCGAGAAGGGAACATACAGAGGCTGCCAGTTATTATTATTCATGGTGCGGTTGTAGGTCAACTTCTCCAATACAGCATCAGAGAATTCAAGTGATTCTCCATCATTGATGATCATTTCATTGATGACAGTCACAGTCATCGTTCCACTTACGCCAGAGCCATCCAGCGCAGTGCAAGTAATTGTTGCTGTGCCCTCACCTACTGCCTTCACAACACCTTCGGAGTTCACCATTGCCACTGATTCATTATTCGAGGACCATGTCACTTCTTGATTTGTTGCATCTAGAGGAATTATCTCATAAGAAAGTTGTTCCGAATCAGCATATCGCATTTCTAAAGTAGCAGGAATAACTTCTATGCTAGCTACACGGATAGCCTTAACTTTTGAGACTGGTCGAATATTATGCCCTAGGTATCGGCTTGCATTGTCGATAGTTTCATAGTTAGAATCCCACAAAAAACGAGGAGCCTGATTGGGATCTGACTCATTACGGCTTTTGGTCCATAAATGACATCCGACTCCAACATATTCATATTGGCTACCATTGTGTCTACCGCCATAAGGCAGGAAAATACTGTTTCCATTGGGTCCTGTCACAGTTAGACCTTTGACGTTGTCTTGCGTTTTCTCCGTAATAGTACAATCATCCTTAAGTTCTTGTAATTCTGCCCTTGTTGGCATCAACCAATCTTCACCCCAGTTTACATAAGCTACATCGTCAGCATCTAGAAGTTCTGTTAGGCCATCTTGCGCATTATATTTTGTAACTGCATCTTTTATTCCGAATCTATAATTTTTCCACGTATGTTCCGTCTTTGTCGTTATCTCACCCCAAGCATAATAACCACCATATTTTTCGGGGGATGTAGCTCCCACATTCATATTTGCCCACAAAGTTCCACTGGGTAGACCCAGATCCACAGCTTCTACTCCGCTAGGGCCACCATGAACAACGACATTACATGTCGCCTTCGTTCCACTACCATCAGCAGCAGTACAAGTTATGACACAGTTGCCTGCTGCAACTGCGGTGATAACACCAGCAGTAGATACCGTAGCAACAGACGAATTGCTGGTTGACCATGTTACATTTTTATTTGCTGCATTCGAAGGGGCAACTGTTACTGTCAAAGGAAAAGTTTCCGAAGGACGTAGTGTTACTGAAGAATTGTTCAATGTGACACTTGTGATAGATACGGGTGCAAGCTTAACAAGTCGAACATTAGAGCCTTGGTCGCGATAACCAGAGCCATTCGTACCAACACTGTACTCTGTAAAACTCAAACTCTTTGCTTGCTGTTCATTGCTTGAGTGGGGCGTCGCTGTCCAATACAAGCCTGTTCCGTAAACGGCCAAACTACTAGCAGTGCGATATCCCGAAGGAGGTAGGCATACAAGACCGAGAGAATTCAATTCGTTAAGAGTGTATGAAGACTTCAAAGTTCCTGAAAAATCATCAGGAGCAATAATCAAACAATTTTCCACATTTCCCACTTTGACGCCATACTTGCGCAAATTAGAAGCATTACTCCGCGAAGATATAAGATAACTCCATTCGGTATCCTTCAGCACGAAAAGCCCAGATGTGCCTTCAACGGTTATTTTTTTGGATTCCGCAAAAAATGGAACATCAGTCGTAGCAACACTCTGCCATTCCATGTAAGGAAACGAACTAGCATACGAAGAGGATGCCTTAGTTGACCAGAAAAGATGACTGACATGGTTTGCATTCCATGTCGTAGGATAACTAGTTTGAGTGCTTTCGAACTTAAAAGCAGATCCATTCCAGTAGAGATTACTTTTGGTAAATTGGACTTGCTTACCACTGCTATTCACTCTAAACTTACCGGGGAGAAGATTGGAGTCAGCACATACATTTAGAGTAACTAATGCACTTACAATCAACAGCAAAAAACGAAGAGATACTTTCTGTCTCATGATTTCCATGTTCATATTTCACTGCCCACAGGAGGCAGATTATCCATTGAATAAATACTAAAAGGCATAAAGAAAGCGTAGGCTCGCAACTCTGCCCGTCCGCTATTTGAGGTCGTAGGAAACCCTTGTTGGTGAACGTGTAGAGTGTTTGCCTACGCCAGTATGAATATGCATGCCGGAAAAGTGTGCCTTGAGGATAAAAATACCCTCACGTGCACACCCCGGGATACCATGATAGCATACCCGTAGCAACCACTTCTGACATTGTCCATGACCAACAATTGAAATTTCCTACGTTTCAAATAGCCACAAGACAAAGCATCGATGACGCTTTTCAATATGTAATGTCTCACCCACTCATGTAGCACGATATAGGCTTGACGATACAAAGTTACATATTTTTCAAGGAATACATGTAGAAATAAACCAGATATTTCACTCGCTCTGTGATTTTTAATTATAAAATGACTTCAAGGCAGATGGAGAGGGTGCTATCTTGAACACAAACCGAGAAAATAGAGAAAGGACTCTCTCTTGCAGTAAACCACCAAGGAGAACCTTTATTTGAAAAAAAAATAAAAAGTTTGATTTTAGGTCTTCAGGTCTTCAAACGTTTTGTGGGCATTTCCCAACAAACTGGCTAGTGAGTGATTTTCTAGTATCGTGCCAGCAGTCGTGTGATTCCGTATCACGTGTCATTTGATTGAGTGTCACGTGTGGTGTTG
>JAZRYA010000068.1:0-35764 GCA_045600505.1 Bacteroidaceae bacterium | reverse complement strand
CCCGAGCTTCTCTTAATCCTATTCTATATAGAACTAACGGTTCGCTTTCTTGTTTCCTGTACTACAATTTCTGTCTATGTAAATCTATCAAAGAACGCTTTCCTTTGGCGCATAAGGACCAACCCTCTAACGTGAGAGGGTATCATCCTCATTTGCGACTGCAAAGGTAAGTCAATTTCACAACATGACCAAAACTTTTCACGACTTTTTTACGGAAAAGTGTATTTTTACACGATTCCCCTTTCCCGTAGAGAATACACCTTATTAATATATTCGCGCACGTGAAAGATTTGAGCTGTTTTTGAAAATAATCCGGATTTCATTTTGCAATCCCAGCACATAATCGTATCTTTGCGCAAACAACAAAAACAAATTTGGAACTTATGATAACACTGATGGAGGCCGAGCAGGCCGTAGAAAACAGCGAGGTGGTTGCAAGCACCGCCAATGAAGTAGTAGAAAACACCACCACTGTGGCCAAGGAACTGATAAACGGCAACACAGACGGACTGGGTGAACTGATGAAGCAGGCCATCGAATGGGGCATGGACGCTAGTAAGAGCATATTGCTGGCCCTGGCCATATACTTTGTCGGCCGATTTGTCATCGGAATGGTTAACCGTCTTTTGGCCCAGATGCTGGAGAGACGCAAGGTTGACGCTAGTATCCAATCGTTTATGAAGAGCCTGGTAGGCATTCTGCTGAACACCCTGCTCATCATCACCGTTGTAGGTGCTCTGGGTGTCAACATCACCACCTTTGCTGCACTGCTCGCATCATTAGGTGTGGCTGCCGGTATGGCACTGAGCGGCAACTTGCAGAACTTTGCCGGTGGACTGGTAATCCTGTTGCTCAAGCCCATCAAAGTAGGCGACTACATCGAGGCGCAGGGCAATGCCGGCACCGTGAAGGAGATCCAGATCTTCCACACCATCCTGCAGACCGTGGACAACAAGATCATATACCTACCCAACGGCGCACTGTCTAGCGGCAACATCACCAACTACAGCAAGGAGGAGACTCGTCGCGTAGATTTCTGTTTCGGCGTGGAGTATGGTACCGACTTGGAGAAAGTAACCAAAGCCCTGCAAAACATCATCGCCCAGGACGAGCGCATCCTAAAGAATCCTGCTCCCTTTGTTCGTCTGGGCGAACTTTCTGCCAGCAGCGTAGACATGACAGTTCGTGTATGGGTGAAGGCAGCAGATTACTGGGATGTTTATTTTGAAATGCGCGAGAAGGTATATACCGAGTTCAACAAGCAGGGTATCAACTTCCCCTTCCCCCAGTTGCAGATTCACCAGTAATCCGACAACCGGAGATAAGAAAAAGCGTGGCCTCATCCCGAGAGCCACGCTTTTCTTTGTTTCACGGCATATACTTATTAACGAACAGACTCACCCGACGTCGATATTCCTCGTTGGCCCTGTCGAAAGACTGTCCATGTGCAACGCCATCAGGAATCCACAGAACTTTCTCACCGGGATAGACCGCATAGACCTCATGCACCATTTGGGTAGGCACATACGTATCAGCACCACCATGGATGAAAAGCATAGGTAGATGACACTTAGCCAATTGCATGAGAGATGAAGCTTCCCGGAATCCCCAACCATACTTGCGAATGCAACGGCGATTGCCCATTTTCAATAAAGCAGAATGTTTGTTTTTCAAGACCGAACTGAACTGATCCCAGACTGTAGTGTACCCACAATCCTCGACGAAGCAACGGACAAAGGACAGCCCTCGACTCTCGACCTCTCCACTGACCATCATTGTAGTGGCACCTCCCATGGAGACGCCAGTCACCAGCATCTGAGTCTGCTGACCACCGTAAGAGAATATCTGATTGGCCAATTCGAGCCACTGCACCATATCAAAACGATCAAGCCACCCCATTCGTCGCATGCCTCCCCCACTCTGACCATGAGCATAGAAGTCGGGCAAGAGGACATTCATCCCCAATTCCTCCTGATAGAAGCGAGCCATTCGTAACATTGATGCCGAATTGCCGCTGTAGCCATGCAGAAGCACTGCAGTTCGCAACGTGCGAGTTGGAGCAGCAGCATAGATTCCATGCAATGGCGTACCATCCTGAGTGCTGCGAATCACCGTGTCGCGCATATTAGCAAAGTACTTGCTGTACTTCTTGAACTCTCCTTCATAACGAATTTCGTCCTTTTGGACATTACGCTTGAGCGCATAATTCAACATCATCTGCGAGATACAACTGCTCGTAAGAAGTGAAGCTAGGCAAAATGTTGCCAGAATAGAGAATAGATGCAGACTTTCTCTCATATGTCGATTCGTGTTTAGGTTGAATGGTACAAATGTAATCATTTTCCGGCAAAAATGGGCACAGGATATATATATGTATTATACATTAAACTTATATTTTACCGTAAAATACCAACGAAATCCACCAATTTTAGCCAAAATATACGTGTTATACACAAAAATACCAACGAAATAGCATATTTCCTATCGAAAAGAACCTCAAAGCACAGATGCTTCGAGGTTCAATGATAATTATTTCCGGCAAGCAGCAGGTTCAAAGCTGCTCTCCGCGGTAGAAATTCAGAATCTTCTGACGGAAGAGGAATGTGTAACGTGCCTGGATAGCATTGGATTCAGCCTTGGTGAGGGCAGTTTTCGACTCTTGGAACTCTGTTGCAGTAGCCTTACCGTTCTCGTATTTCTTTTGCATGAGCGAGAATGCCGTTTGGGCAGATGAGAGAGCTACATCGCTGCTGGCACACTGACGTTGAGCTGCCAAAGCATTGAAGTAGGCCTGCTGAATCTCCTTATAGAGAGATTTCTTAGTCTCCTCGAGTTGGATTTCCTGAGACTTCACCCTCACGCGAGCACTACGAATATTATTACGTGTAGAGAGGCGATTGAAGATGGGGATAGAGAGTGAAACGCCAAAGTATTGGCTGAAATTGTCTCGCATCTGGTTGCCGAAAGTAGCTGTGTTATAGCCAGATGTCTTGTAGTAGCTAGACCCTAGTCCTGCATTGAAATAAAGCGAGGGATAGAGGGCACTCTTGGCCATCAGCACACCGCGTTCAGCACTCTGCAGACGTATCTGCTCGGCTTTCACCTGGGGCTTTATGCCTAAAGCCTCCCCATAGACCACATCTGGAGCGGGCAACACCGCCTCACGAACTTCTCCCACCGTGGGACGAACCACCTCGAAACCGTCGGGAGTCTCCAATTCCAGCAGTTGAGAGAGTGAAAGAATGGCCAACATATAACTGTTTTTCTGCTGAGTCAGAGTCAGTTCGTCTGCAGCATGAGCCGAACGTATCTGAGCCAAGTCAGCCTCGGCCATCTTACCATTCTCGTACAGCATTTGAACGCGGCGTACCTGCATCTGGCTCAATTCCAACTGTCGCTCGGCAATCTCCACCAAATCCTTTTGGTAAATCGCCTCAAGATAAGCCGAAGTGACATTGAGAGCCACATTCTCACGCGTCTTTTCGCAATCCTGGAGAGCAGCTTGCAGATTGAGTTTCTGCATCTTGACATCGTGATAGAGGCGACCTCCCGTGATGAGAGGCACGCTGGTGCTGATGCCAAAACTGGTGTTGTTGGTATTACGGTTGGCGTACGTATTGTCCATTGTTAGCGCACGACCAAAGTTGAAATTCTCACCCACGCTGGCCGAGAGGTCTGGGAGCCTGGTATTGCGCGATGTGCTGAGCTGGATTTCTTGCTGCTGAACAGCATTTTCCTGCTGTTTGATGGTCAGATTGTGCGCGATGGCATAGGAGATGCACTCCTGGAGCGACCACTCGCAAGCTTGGCTAGGCAAGACCGAGAACAATCCCGCCAGCGCCGTCATCACTAGTTTCTTCATTTCTTTTCCTCTAACTTTAGGATTCCACGAACCTTCTGACCTACCTTCAGACCAGATTTCACCTCGATGTTGATACCGTCACTCAGTCCTGTCTCCACCTGCTGACGAGTAAACTGCTGCTTGGGAACAGAATCTGTGAGAATGTAGACAAAAGTGCTGTCCCCCGAGAACTCGAGAGCTGCCTCAGGAACAGAAATCGCCTTGTGAGCTCGGTCGAGAACAATCTCTGCATTTGCTCCATAGCCACTACGCAGGGTAACATCCTGGGGAACGGTGATAGCGGCCTTGATCTCAAACTGGTTAGCGCCATTGCTCTCCACACCCTTGGGCGAGATGTACTCGAGGGTTGCATTGAGTCGCAGGTTCTGCACAGCACCCACACTGATGATGACAGGCATACCTTCTACTATTCGGCCGACCTCGGTCTCGTCGATATTGCCACGGAAGATGAGTTTGCTCATATCTGCTACAGTGGCGATGGTAGTACCATCATTGAATGAGTTGCTGAGAATCACAGAGTTACCCACCTTGACAGGCACATTCAGGATCAATCCGTCGATGGTACTGCGGATGAGGGTCGTACTCATTTTTGCATTACTCAGCGAAATACCCTCACGCACGATATTCAATGCATCCTTCGAGTTGGTCATCTCGGCCTTTGCTTGCTTAAGGACTACTGTCGACTTCTCAAATTCCTCGGCACTGATTACCTTTTCATTAAAGAGACGCTCCATACGATCAAAGTCTGTCTGGGCTTGTTTCAGATTGATTTCTGCCAGGCGAACTCGATTCTCTGCACTGGACAGACTGCCCATGTCAGGAATCACCTTGACCTTGGCAATCACCTCATCCTTCTTCACCATCTGTCCAGCCTCCTTGTAAAGCTCGGCGATGATGCCTGAGATCTGAGGCTTTATGTTTACTTCGTCACGAGGCTCAATCTTACCAGTGACAATGGTCGACTTCTCCAAATCCCTAAGAGAGACGGTACAGATTTCATACTTCTCCACTTTGGGACGAGATTTCTGATACAGGAACACAAAGGTTCCGAGGAACACTGCGGCGATGGCCACTATGGCCACCCATTTGAAAACCTTTTTCATATCGTAGTTTGATTTTATTCTGTTTTTTCTGCTTTCCTGGCCCACTTTCGGATGCAATCGAAATATCGTTTTGCACAATCCTCGTCACTGTTTAGCATGTGACCGGAATGGGGAAATTCTATATACTCATAAGGAATCGACAGACTGTCATACTTGTCACATAATTCCCGAGGGTGCGCCAAATTGATCAGATTGTCCTTAGCACCATAAGCCAAGATTGCAGGCGGTGCATCGGCTGACACATAGGAAATGGGAGAAAACATTCGAAGAGTGTCCTGCTTCTCCTCAGATTCGTTGGGAAAGAGGTTAGCCAAATTAACAGGTCCCACCTGAATAGCCAAGAACCTCAAGGGCAGAGGCGACTGGTACTTGTAACCATAGAGCATAGCCAGATGGCCTCCCGCAGACTGTCCCGAAAGCATCATCCACCGGAGGTTGACACCCCTGCCAGTACATTCATCAATAATAGCATGAATACATGCATCAATCTCGTCCGTCATCGTAAACATATTGACCTCGGGATGATTACTATCCAACAAGGTGTAGTTCATCGTCGCTGTCACATAGCCCTCTTTGGCATATCTCTTACACTGATAAGCCTGGTGCGATTTGTCACCGCCTAGCCAACTGCCACCATGGACAAACAGCATCAACCCCTTGAATTCCGAACGAGGAAAACGTTGTTCGTTAGGCAAATACAAGTCATACACGTTTCGAGGACGTTCTCCGTATTTCAGATCGAGGATTTCTTCTCCATCCTCCTTTGACCAAGCCTCTTCCATCATAGCCCCCGAGGTGATACGCGATTTCATCGCCCACAGAAGGGCAATGGCAATTGCAATCACAAGGGCCAACGTCAACAGACAACCTGAAAATATCTTTTTCACTTTCATAACTTACATTTTTTATTCTTCGCGCATAGCATCCACGGGTTTTATCTTCATGGCACGCAAGGCAGGAGCAAGGCCTGCAATTACGCCCAACAATGCCAACAAACTGGCAGCACCCACTGCGAGTCCAAAGGAAATTTGGAATTCTGCTTCAGTACTGGTTCCTTTGAGTCCTATCTCCATCATCTGGAGGATGAATACGGCAAAGGTAATGCCACTCATTCCTGAGACTAGAGTCAGCACCACACTCTCACTCATGATCATCGTGAGGATATCTCGAGGGGTAGCTCCGATAGCTCGACGAATGCCAATCTCGGTTGTACGTTCCTTGACGGCCACAATCATAATATTGCTCACACCCACGGCACCTGCAAACAAAGTACCCAGGCCTATCATCCACACCAGTATGCTGATACCCGAGAAGAGGTTGTCGATCATGCTGAAGATGGCCTCCGTATTGAGCTTCATCACCGCCTGCGTATCATCAGGATGGATGATGTGTACCCGCTTGAGCAACGCTTCCACCTTGCGCTGAACCTCGGACATCTTGTACTGAGGATGAGCCGTGAGGCACAGTACATCGACCTTGTCACCTCGGTTATAAGCTTGCTGCATAGTGGAATAAGGCAAGATGACCTTTGTGGTAGCATTACCGCCGATGTTCACTCCACCCTCGGACTTCCCACTCACGCCCACAATACGATAATAGACGCTGTCCAGCTGGATAAATCTGCCACAAGGATCGGAATCTTTTCCCACCTCTGGGAACAATTCCTCGATGACTCGAGTGCCCACCACACACACCTTGCGATGCTGCTGGTTGTCCACGTCATTGAGCTTGCGGCCAAACTTGATCTTGGGATCATCCACCTTACTATAATCTGGGTATTGTCCCTCGATGCTGACATTGCAGGTATGATTCTGCGCCCTGGCTGTTCCTCCCCACTGGGTGATGGTAGGCGTGCAGATATCCACCTCGGCAATGCTGTTCTTGACTCGTTCCACATCGGCCAGGTTGATTCTCCAGGCACGACCTTGCTGGAAACCGCGGTAGGGCTTGCTAGTGGTGCCATTGATGAGGAAACCCGAGTTAGAAGCAAAACCGGCAAAATTATTGCCCAGCATATTTTCCAAGCCACGGCCGCCTCCCATCAAGAGAATGAGCATGAAAATGCCCCAAAAGATGCCAAAGGCAGTGAGCAAGGTACGAGTCCTGTTCTTGCTCAGGGAGTCAAATATCTCCTCCCACTGATCTGAATCGAATAGTTTCATCCTCGTAATGCTTCTATAGGTTTGACTTTCATGGCTTTTCGAGCAGGGAAGAATCCTGCCAATGCGCCTGCCACAATGATGATGACAGTGGCTATGATACACGTGTTGAGGTCGACAGTGGGGTCCACGAAATACTTAGCTTGGAAGACACCTATGTCCATGGTTTGTCCGCCCACCGTTGCATCCATCCACTCGCAGAAGAAGATGCCTAGCAGCATGCCGATGTAGCCAAAAATACCGGTGATGACCACACTCTCGAGCATCACCATCCGGATGATGCTCCACGGACGGGCACCTATAGCTCGACGGATTCCAAACTCGCGAGTACGCTCCTTGACCGAGATGAGCATGATGTTGCTGACACCGACAACACCACTGATGAGGGTGAGCAGACCCAGTATCCAGAAACTGGTGTGCAGGATGGTCATAGCATCATTCATAGCCCGGTTGTCCTTGGCCTGGTTCCATATCCAGAGAGCCTGCTCATCATCGGGACTGAAAGAGTGGACATAACTGGTGGCACGAGTATAGTCTTTGGCAAATTGCACCATACCTTCCTCGGTGTCGATGTTCTTGATAGTCATCGTCATCTCATCCAGTTTGCGTCCCTTGTTGTAGATGGTGCTAACGGTGGTAAATGGGGTATAGAATTCCGCAGCATTGGACATCTCGTTGGTCTTGTACACGCCAATTATCTTGTACGAGATGCCACTGACATTGATATCCGATCCTACCACGGTCTCATTCTTGGCAAACAATCCGTCGGCACTTACTCTACCCACGACCACCACCTTGCGTTTCTGTTGCAAGTCGATGTTGTTGATGAATCGCCCCTCGAGCATTTGCACCGCCATTGTCTTTTGATAACCCGGATAGACACCAACGAGCTTGCTGCCGAGGATATGGTTACCGCCATTGCTCACAGTGAGTCCATTGATGTTCTGACTGGGCAACACATCGCTCACCTCATGCAGGAAAGTGCGCTTGGTCATCTCCACATCTCGGTCATCCAGCTGGATAAAACGCCCTTCCTTGATGCCCTCATAGGGCTTGGTGGTGCGACCGCCAAAGATGTGTATGGCATCAAAAGCCATCGTGCCCATATTGTACTCAAAGGAATGAATGATGCCATTACCCGCACCCTGAAGCACAATAATGAGAAACAATCCGCTGGCCACGGCAAAGCCTGTGGCGATGGTGCGCATCTTGTTGCGCCGGATTGCACCTCCTATTTCCTGTAATATATCAAACACAGTTGTAGACTTTTATTTCATGATGGTGCTTGCACCGAAAGGATTCTTGTTGGGGTCGAGGTTTTCCTCGATGCTCTCGATGATGCCATCCTTGATGTGTACAATCTTTTCGGTCTGATAGGCCACTCCACTCTCGTGCGTAACGACCACGATGGTGAGTCCTTGCTTGTGCAAGTCCTTGAGGATCTGCATCACCTCCAGCGAGGTCTGGCTATCCAGTGCACCAGTGGGCTCATCGGCCAGGATGATGCGGGGCTGGGTGATGAGGGCACGAGCGATGGCTACACGCTGCTTCTGTCCTCCGGAGAGCTCATTGGGATAGTGGTGGGCCCACTCTTTCAAACCCAGTTTGTCCAGATATTCCAGTGCCAACTGGTTGCGCTTCCTACGACTCACGCCCTGATAGAACAAGGGAAGAGCCACATTCTCCATTGCGTCCTTGAAGGATATCAGATTGAAACTCTGGAAGATGAAACCTATCATTCGGTTTCGGTAATCTGCCGCTTTGGTCTCGCTCAGATTACGAATAGGCGTATCCGCCAAGAGGTATTCTCCCTCGTCGTAATTGTCCAGGATTCCCAGGATATTGAGCAAGGTCGACTTACCTGACCCCGAGGCGCCCATGATGGCCACGAACTCGCCTTGGGCGATGTGCAGGTCGATACCCTTGAGCACATGCAGAGGCTGGGCGCCTTGGTAGGTCTTGTGTATATTGCTTAGTTTGATCATCGTTATCGACTATGTTTGTCTATATGACGCAGGAGAACCCACGAATATTACAAGCATTAATCTTTTTTAAGAAAAACACCGCTATTTGACCGTCAAATCATCGGAATCGACCTCGACGCCGGAGTGTTTCCAACTCTTGCAGTTACCCACCAGGATGATGTCACCTGCACCACGGATGTCGGTCTTCAGACCGTCACATGCCACCTTCAGACGACCCTCAACAGCACCACTCGACTTCATTTCCACCTTGCCTATAGCCTCTACGTCACCATTCAGGGTGCATGCACCGGCAAATTCCATTTCGGCAGCCTCGGCACACTTCACGCCATTCAGCTGCACACGAGCTACGCCACGGGTTTCTAGGCTCAGTTTGTTGGCCTCCAGTCCATTCAGGCAAATCTCGCCCGATCCGTTGGTCTCTATCTTCACGGTACGGTCCATCTTGGCAGGCATTTCGAAAAGCACTTCTGTTGCGCCATTTCCCTCTATCACAGCCAGTTCTGGTGCATGCACAACGATGGTGATGGCAGGGGTGTTGCGATTTACACTAGTCTTGTTGTCCTTGGTCTGCACCTCCAGAGTATGGTCTTCTACCTCGAATCGATAGGCGGCAATGGCCTTCTCGCATCCGTTGACCATGACAGACTGCACGCTGTCCTGGAAGTACACAACACGTACTGCTCCGTTGATCTCCATCTCATCAAAGGCAGCCAGGTCCAGGGTCGTCTGGGTAACCTTGCCCCATTCCTCACTATCCTGGTAATTATGCATTTCCGACATTCCATCCTGGACTTTGTCCATAATGTTTTTCACCAGTTGCTGGCAGGACGACATACCGAAGGTTGCGATGGCAACCATCAGGAAAACTACTGTATTTTTCATTGTTTTTTTCATCTTTACTTGTTTTTATAGTGTTCTACTACTTCCTCGATGGTGATTCCCAGAGTCTGCATAGTGCGGAAGAAGTCTGGGACTTGTTCGTCGAAGAATTCCTGTCGGCGGATTTTTTCCACCACTTGTTTTGCTCCCGTGTTGACAAAGTTACCCAAGCCTCGGCGGGTGACGACAACCTCGTTCATCTGGAGCCACTCAAAAGAGCGTGCCACGGTGTTGACATTCACCTCCACCTGAGACGCGTATTCACGCACCGAGGGCAGTTTCTCATCCTCCTGGTACTCCCCGTTGAGGATGCTGTCGCAGATGTGTTCGGCTATCTGCAGATAGATGGCTTTCTGATCCTTGAAATTCATAGTTACGGTTTAGTTTATGGATTACGACGAGTGGTGATCTGTGCTCGGCAATAGAGGCGATAGGTGAGAGCGACAAAGCCTACCACCAGCAGAGTCAGGAAGCTCAGAATCAGCAAGGGGAAAAGGATATCGGGCAGACCGTTCAGGAAGTGATTCAGAGCACGGAATCCCTCGTAGCCCAACCACGATCCCACGAGACCGCTAGTGAAACCCAAAGCAAAATTGACACCCAAGAAGACGAACACAGCCAGCACGATATTGTAGCGGTACTTCCAAGCATTGATCAGGACAACAAATGTAGCCATAGCCCAACCTGCCATATAGATGCACAGACCAAACAATACGGGATAACGTGGGACAAGTTCGAACAGGTCACCTCTAGACCCGACGTAGATGGCATAGAAAATAGAATGGAACGAGGTGCGACCCAGAATAGCCCAACCCAGTATCACGTGCAGCAGGTCGGCCAGTGCAGTTCCCACCAAAACGAGAATCCAAGTTCCTATCCAAATCCGGACAAAATGCCAGACGAAACGCTCCAAATTAGAAGCTGGTAAGGTGAGCTCGCTGATGCGTCCCTGTCGGGTAACCAGATTGTGGAACATATAGCCCATCATGACGAGAGACAGAATTCCACTGATTCCTGCGATCACGCCGGGCAAGACTGTAAGCTGTGCTGGGGGCAGCGTATCCAGGGGGACACCATATTTGTGCATGTTGATGGCTGTGAACAGGTCGCTCAGCGAATTGATGAGCACAGGAGACACGATGCTGGCTATTGACAGCAGAGCGATACGGATATAGAACTTGCTATTGGTAGTCAGGTCCCAACGAGCCACGTTAGTAAAACGCTTGAAATTAAAGTTTTTCATATTACTTGCCCTCCACAGTTTTGATAAACAGATTTTCCAGATCCACAGGAGTCTCGTCCTCCACGATGGGCTCGTTGAGCAACACGCGGTTCTGGTCAATAATAGTCACACGGTCCAGGAGATGCTCCACATCGTGTACTTGGTGAGTACTGATGATGATGGTCTTCTCATCGTCCATACCCGAGATCACCACCTTGCGGAACTGACTCTTGGAGAGGATGTCGAGACCGTTGGTGGGCTCGTCCATCAGCAGATAACGGGTGTTGGCAGCCAGGGCTATGCACATATACACCTTCTTCTTCTGACCCATAGACAAGGCACCCAGATCGATGTTGGTGGTCATCTCAAAACCCTCGAGACAACGCTTCAGGATATCATCGCTGAAACGGGGATAGAAGGGGCGCAGAGAATCCACATAACGACTCAGGCTCACTGCGGGCAGATCATATTCCTCGGGGACAATAAACAGCTCTTTCATTACTTCGGGGTCGCGCAATTGGGTCTGGACTCCGTTGCAGGTCACCTCGCCCTTCTGGGGACGCAGCAGACCCATCATCAGATACAACAGGGTACTCTTTCCGGTACCGTTCTTTCCCAACAATCCATAGATACCGCCTTCCTGAAATTCCAGGGAGAAATCGTCCAGGACATTGTGTCCCTTCTGGTATCCGTAAGTCACATTTTTTACGCTTATCATAGTGTAATAGTTTAATAGTACACTGCAAAGGTAATACAAAAAAGCACGTTCTCGCAAGAAAACGTGCCTTTTTAACATTTCTTTAACACTTCTATCCCATTTTTGGGCCTACACCTTGTTTATATATGTGCGCGTAATTACGAGTGTTTTGCAGCCTCCACCTCATCGATGGTCATGGGCTTCACCTTGTGTCCCAGTCGTCGACATCCATCGGGAGTGATGAGATAGTCCTCCTCGTTGCGCAATCCGGTGAAGTTGCGCCACTTGTTGATCTCGTCGTAGCAGAGGAAATCGTTGTACTTCTTCTCGGCCTGCCACAGGTCGATGAGCTCGGGGATGAAGTAGATACCGGGCTCGATGGTGAAGACAAAACCGGGTTCCAGGGGACGCGCCAGTCGGAGGCTCTTGAAACCAAACTGCGTGCTCTTGTCCTGGCCACCATAGCCCACATATTTCTCGCCCAGATTCTCCATGTCGTGCACATCGAGTCCCATCATGTGACCCAGTCCGCAGGGGAAGAACATGGCATAGGCACCGATGCGTGCAGCCTCCTCGGGATCGCCCTTGACGAGGCCGATTCCCTTCAGGCCCTCACAGATCTTGGTAGCTGCTAGGATGTGCACCTCACGGAAGTTGATGCCGGGACGAAGTGCCTGTGTGGCAGACTGATGGGCATGGAGCAGAATATTGAAGATGGTGCGCTGTTGCTCGGTGAAATGGTCACCCACGGGGATGGTCGACGACAGGTCGCCAGCATAGTGCAGGGGACTCTCGGCACCCGCATCCAAGAGGAACATCTGCCCCTCCTCTAGTCGGTGACTACGGTCATAGTTGTGCAGGGTGTGTCCATTGATGGTGCTGATGATGGGGAACGACATCTCCTGTCCTCCACTCAGTCCCACACGAGCCACCTCGGCAGCTACCTCGCTCTCCAGCATGCCGGGTCGCACCACCTGCATGGCCCTTACGTGCATGTCCACGGTACGGTCCACGGCGATGTCTATCTGTTCGATTTCCTCGGCCGTCTTGTGGTTACGCATGTCCACCACGGCGCGGATGAACTCCACGCTCACTTGTTCACTCTGCTCGGCATAGGGAATGTCCAGCAGGTCGCGCAGAAACATCTGGTGCTCAGATCGATAAGGGGGCAGGTAATGCACCACCTGGTGTGCTGCACGAGCCTTGTCTATATACTCCTGGATGGCCCTTCGGGGATAGGTCTCGGTGACGCCCACCAGACTGCTACGCTCGGCCACGCTGGGCAGCGAACCCATCCACACGATGTCGTCGATGGTCAGGTCGTCGGCAAAGATGATATCGCGGTCATTGTCTATGTCGATGATGGCGGCCACGCCAGCATAGTCCGAACCGAAGTAATACAGCATGGTGCTGTCCTGTCGGAAGGGATAGGTATTGCCTGCATAGTTCATGCCGCTCTCCTCGTTGCCGACGAAGAGCAACACGCCACTACCCACGCGTCGCTTCAGTTCGGCACGACGGGCAATATAGGTTTCTTTGGGGAAAAGCATGAGACGTTGTTAAATGTTAAGTGTTACGAGGTAAGAGTCTTTTTCCTCTTTTATTTCTTCAGGCCGGCCTTGAGGCTGCGGATGACGGCGCTGTTGAAGCCCGCGTGATCCAGCTCGTTGAGTCCCTTGATGGTCACGCCGCCAGGGGTGGTCACCTTGTCGATGGCCTCCTCGGGGTGCCAACCGGTCTCCTTCAGCAGGCTCACTGCACCCTGCATGGTCTGCAGGGCAATCTGCTTGGCCTGGGCGGGATAGAATCCCATCTCGCAACCGCCCTCCATCTGAGCGCGGATATAGCGCATTACATAAGCAATACCGCAACTAGCCATCATCATGCCAGGGCCCATCAGGTTCTCGGTTACCACCAGACTGTCGCCAGCCAGGTCATAGAGGGCCTTGACGGCAGCCAGACTCTCATCGGTGGCATTCTTGCCCTTGGCGATGAAACTCATGCTGGCAGCGAACTCGGCTGCGATATTGGGGATGACATAGAAATACTGACCCTCGTGCCCCAGAGTCTCGGCCAACTGGTCGGTGGTGAAGTTGGCAGCATCGCTGTCCACAATCTGACGGTCATAGTCCAGCACCTTCTTCAGTTCACCCAGCACGATGGGCATCAACCAGGGCTTCACGACCACTACCACGATGTCGGCATCTTTGACAGCCTCCACGTTGTCGGTGGTGGTGTGTATGACAGGGTATTTCTGCTGAAAACTGGCCAGCAAGGCCTCGTTCTTGTCACTGATGGTGATATTCTCGATTTTACCACTCTTTGCCCAGCCATGGATGAGTGCACCACCCATATTGCCGGCTCCAATTACTGTAAGTTTCATGTTGTACCTGTTTTTATTATACTTCTTACCCAACAAAATTAGGAATTTATCCCGAGGTGGGCAAACCCTGTGTTGTTTTTTTGAATTATCACACGTTTTTTTTTGTCCACATTAATAATAATGTATAACTTTGCAACAATAACAAAACCATAAACAATATGAATTTCGCACTCCAGCATCCCGGCAACGATGGCGGTATGAACGACCGCATCAAGCGACTTCATCAGCAGAGTCTCGACACCCCCACCACCCTCACCATCGAGCGTGCTCTCATCGAGACGGCTTTCTACAAGGAGAACTATGGCAAGATGCCCAACTGCATCCTGCGTGCCCGCAACTTCTATGAGATATGCAAGAAGAAGACCATCTACATCGGTCCCGACGAACTGATTGTGGGTGAACGTGGTCCTGTGCCCAAGGCAGTGCCCACCTTCCCCGAGCTCACCTGCCACACAGTGGAGGACCTGCACACTCTGGACACTCGTGAACTGCAGCCCTATCACATCTCGCAGGAGGACATCGACACCTATGCCCGCGAGGTCATCCCCTACTGGGAGGGTCGCACCCAGCGCGAGCGCATCTTCAACCACGTAAGCCGCGAGTGGGAGGAGGCCTACCATGCTGGCGTCTTCACCGAGTTTATGGAGCAGCGCGCCGGAGGCCATACGGCCATGGATGGCAAGATGTACCGCCGCGGACTGTTGGACACCAAGGAATTGATTGCCCAGCAGATTGCCCAACTCGACTATATCAACGACCCCGAGGCTACCGACAAGGAGCAAGAACTGGAGGCCATGGCCATCTCTTGTGACGCCGCCATCCTGTTTGCCCAGCGCCACGCCGAACTGGCCGAGGAGATGGCCGACAAGGAGCAGGACGAGACCCGTCGCCGCGAATTGCTGAAGATTGCCGATGTATGCCGATGGGTACCCGCCCACGCTCCCCGCGACATGCAGGAGGCCATCCAGATGTACTGGTTTGTACACCTGGGCACCGTCACCGAGCTCAACGGATGGGACTGCATGAATCCCGGCCACATCGACCAGCATCTCTACCCCTTCTACCAAAAGGGACTGGAGGATGGCACCATGACCCGCGACAAGGCCAAGGAGCTCATCAGCTGCTTCTGGATCAAGTTCAACAACCAGCCCGCACCTCCCAAGGTGGGCGTGACCGCCTTGGAGTCAGGAACATACAACGATTTCACCAACATCAACATCGGTGGCATCGACCGTGATGGCAACAATGCTGTCAACGAGCTCTCGTACATCATGCTCGAGGTGCAGGAGGAGCTGCACGAACTGCAGCCCGGCCTGTCCATCCACGTCAGCAAGGTCACTCCCGACGAGTTCATCCTGGCCGGAGCCCGCGTGATCCGCCAGGGCCACGGCTATCCCTCGGTCTTCAATCCCGACACCTATACCCAGGAGTTGATGCGCCAGGGCAAGAGCCGCGAGGACGCCAACGAAGGCGGTTGCTCGGGTTGCATCGAGGTGGGTGCCTTTGGCAAGGAGGCCTACATCCTGACGGGTTACCTCAATACGCCCAAGATTCTGGAGATCACCCTCAACAACGGCCTTGACCCCGTCAGCGGCAAGAAGTTGGGCCTCGAGACGGGCGACCCCCGCACCTTCACCAGCTACGAACAACTCTACGACGCCTACCACCAGCAGATGCTGTACTTCGTCAACATGAAGTTGGCCGTCAACAACTACATAGAGCGCATGTTCTCGCTCTATGCTCCCGCCACCTTCCTCAGCCTTTTCATCGACGATTGCATCACCCGTGGCCGCGACTACTATAGCGGTGGCGCACGATACAACACCACCTACATCCAGTGCACCGGACTGGGCACCATCACCGACTGTCTCTCGACCCTGAAGAAGCACGTCTTCGAGGACCATCGCTACACCATGGACGAGATGCTGACAGCCGTGGCCACCAACTTTGAGGGCCAGGAGAAGATGCGCCAGTACATCATCAATCGCACTCCCTTCTTTGGCAACGACAACGACTATGCCGACGACATCGCCGTCAAGGTCTATGACGACCTGGTAGAGGCCATCGAGGGCCATCCCAACACTCGTGGCGGCAAGACACAGCTCAACATGCTCTCCACCACTTGCCACAACTACTTTGGCAGTGTCTGCGGAGCCTCGGTCAACGGTCGTTTTGCCAAGTTTGCCATCTCAGATGGCACCTCGCCTGCTCATGGAGCCGACACCCAGGGTCCCACCTCGGTGGTGAAGTCGCTGGGCAAACTGGATCAGACCAAGTCGGGTGGCACCCTGCTCAATGTGCGCTTCGTGCCCCAACTGATGACTCGTGACGAGGACCTCCAAAAGTTGGTGAGTCTCATCCGCACCTACTTCTCGATGGGTGGTCACCACATCCAGTTCAATGTTGTCGACACCGAGACCCTTCTCGATGCCCAGAAGCATCCCGAGCAGTATCGCGACCTGCTGGTGCGCGTAGCGGGCTACTCCGACTACTTCAACGACATGACCACCCAGCTGCAGAACGAAATCATTGCACGCACGGAGAATCAGGAATTTTAGTAATATTTCTGTGTCGCGACACAGAAATAAGGGAAGCCAAGTCTCTAAATTATGCTCTTCGACATCAAGCGCTTTGCCATCAACGATGGGCCCGGCATCCGCACGACACTCTTTATGAAGGGGTGCCCCCTGCGATGCGTATGGTGCCACAACCCAGAGGGACTGGAGAGCCAGCCCGTCAAACTCTATACGCAGAAGAAATGCATCGGTTGCCAAAGTTGTGTCGAGGCGTGTCCCCAGCACAACCTGCGACTCACTGCCGACGGCATCGTGGAGCAGGGTACCTGCACCCTGTGCGGTCGCTGCACCGAGGAATGTCCCACACTGGCCCTGGAGATGGCAGGAAAGAGCTGGACAATGGACGCACTGATGGAGGTGGTGGAGAAGGAACGCCAAGTGATGACGGAGAGCGGCGGCGGAGTCACTCTGTGTGGCGGAGAGCCCCTCATGCACCCCGACTATCTGGCCCAGGTGCTCACCGAACTGGGTCGCCGTGGCATCCACCGCAGCGTGGACACTACGCTCTATGCCTCACCCGAGACCATCGAGCGCATCATGCCGCTCTGCGAACTGTTTCTGGTGGACCTGAAGCACATGGATTCTGCCCTCCACCAGCGCTACACGCGGGTCCCCAACGAACCCATCTTGGCCAACATCCGCCGCGTCAGCGAGGCGGGTCACCCCTACTGGATACGCATCCCGCTCATCGTGGGCGTCAACGCCGACGATGACAACCTGCATGCCTCGGGCCGCTTCCTGGCTTCACTGCCCACCCCACCCGAGGTGGTCAATCTGCTCATCTACCACGACATCGGCAAGGGCAAGCATGCTCGCCTGGGCACTACCTACAATCCCGACAACATCCCCATGACACCTCCCTCTCCCGAGCAGCAACAACATGCCCTGGAGATCCTGGCGCAATACGGCATTACCGCGAAAATTGGAGGATGAAAAAAAATAATTTCTCATTCCTCACCCCTCATTCCTAATTTTCCGTGTACAAGTTCACCTTCCTGTGCTTACTGATCTGAGCATCGGTGCCGGGGAAGTACTTGCCGACGAGGGCAGCCAGACGAGGATCATAGCGCTTCAGCTCCTCGCGCGTGTTGACGTGGTTGTGCTTGCCATCGGGACGAGGCACCTCGCCATTGACGTTGAACCAACTCTGCACACCCTCGGCCCAGTATTCCTCGGGATTGGTGCCGGCATAGGTACCCTGGTACTTACCCTCGGCCAGAGCCTGGTCCAGCAGTTGGCGCAACTGCTTGTTGATGGTGGGGTCCACCTGCACGATGCCTATCAAGTGTATCGAGTGTGAGAACTCGTGGATGAGGATGTCCTCGGCATGGTACTTGTCTATCTGGTAGGCCAGGATGTTCTCCTCGGCACAACTGGTGATGGGCTCATCCAGTTCACCTCCCAGACCACGGGCACGCAGGTTCCAGTTGAGTGCCGTATCACCCTCCAGATAAGCATGTTCGGGCACATCGGTTGTGCCCTCGTATCGGGCCATCACCACCACTCGGGTGTCGATACGCGTCATGGCATCCAGCACCTCGCGAGGCAGCATGCTGGTCATGGCATACAGGGTGCGATGGGCCTGCACCAGGCACGAGTCGGGAACACGGTGCGACGACATCAGGTGGATTCCGTTGACGTCGACGTATTTCTTGTAGAAGTCACTCAGTTTCAGCCGCTCCTTGACTGCAGCAGGAACGGCCGTGATGCGGCACTCGGGCACGGGGAAGTCGCTGTTGCTGTCGTGCAAGGCAGCCCACGCCTCGGGGTCGTCGTGGGTGTAGAGGTTCTGCTTGGGGTGCTTGCTGATCTGCTCGTCGGTCTTGGGGAAATACTTCGACAGGAACTTGTAGAGGCGGGGGTCATACTGCTTCAGGTCCTCGCGCGTGTTGACCCAGTTGTGCTTACCGTCGGGCAGGGGTGTCTCGGCATTGACGTTGAACCAGTCCTGCACGCCCTCGGCCCAGTATTCGATGTGGTTTTCCAGCGCATAAGTCCCCTGGTACTTGCCCTCGGCGATGGCAGCGTCCATCAGGGCCTGTATCTTCTTGTCGATATTGCGGTCGATGCGCTTGAGGCCGATGAGATGGATGGAGTGGGCAAACTCGTGGATGAGGATGTCCTCGGCATGGTATTGGTCTATCTGGTAGGCCAGGATGTTCTCCTCGGCACAGGTGGCCAGGGGGATCTCCAGGGTGCCTTCCAGTCCGCGTGCCCTCACGTCCCAGTTGAGCGTGGTGTCGTGTCGCAAGTGGGCATGCTCGGGTATGTCGGTGGTGCCCTCATAGCGGGCCATCACACCCACCTTGGTGCCATAGTCCACCATCGAGCGGAGCACCTTGCGGGGCAGCATGCTGGTCATGGCATACAAGGTCTTGTAGGCCTGCACCAGGCACGAGTCGGGCACCCTGTGCGACGAGATGATGGGTATGCCGTTGCAGTCGACATACTTGCGGTAGAAGGGGTCGAGCCCCAGTTCGGCTGGGGGTGTGGTGATCTTGCAGGGAGGGATGTCTCTGGCCGATGCCGAGAGGCCTAGGAGGAGCAGAATAGGAAAAAGAAGAAGCCCCTTTCTTATTCCCCCAAAGGGGGAGGGATTTGCAGTATGTTTCATGGAATTATCCAGTTACCAACAAAAACCACTGCCCCCGAGATGGAGACAGTGGTCTTATGTAGTGATAGGGATTTACGAAACCTTGTTGAGTTTCTTGATGATAGAGAAGATGAACAGGGCAGCCAGCAGGCAGATACCAGCCAGAGCGCCCCACACCAGGGTGAGGTCCATGCCCCACATGTGGCCAGGGATAGAAACCAGCTTGTTACCGATGGCAGTGGCCACAAACCAGCCACCCATCATCATTCCCTTGTACTTGGCGGGAGCCACCTTGGTCACAAACGAGATACCGATGGGGCTCAGCAGCAGCTCGGCAAAGGTCAGGATCAGGTAGGTATTGACCAGCAGATTGGGCGACATGTCTGCCATGTGGGTGTGAGCCACGGGGTCTGCCTGGGGCAGGCCGACACAGCAGAGAGCCATGATGATGTAGGCAGCAGCTGCCACCAACATACCCAGACCGATCTTCACGGGAGCCTTGGGCTCCTTGCCGATCTTGCCCAGCCAGCCAAACAGGGCGATGCTCACGGGAGTCAGCATCACTACGAAGCAAGCATTGAACTGCTGGAAGATGGGAGCGTTCACGTCCACATGGTCACCGGGATTGGGCAGCATGCCCACCAGGAAGCCGGCACCCATCAGGATGAGCAGACCAGCCAGCACACGAGGTACGCCCTTGGTCTGCACCACGCCAAAGAGGCCATAGACGATGAAGATGCAAGCCAACAGGTTGCGCACGTCGAACATCATGCTCTGAATGCCCGTGCTGGTGGTAGCAGTGTACTCGTCGGCAAACCAGGTCAGGGTCAGACCATTCTGGTGGAAGGCCATCCAGAAGAAGATCACCACGGCAAATACCAGGCAG
This sequence comes from Bacteroidaceae bacterium, assembly GCA_045600505.1. Lineage (GTDB taxonomy): Bacteria > Bacteroidota > Bacteroidia > Bacteroidales > Bacteroidaceae > Physcousia. Next base: position 15,419 of record JAZRYA010000068.1, on the reverse strand, counting down.
AGGCAGATGATGCGCTCCTTGGTGTCCTTGCTGTCCTCCACGGGCACATTGGCCTGGGTGTTGTCAGCAGCCTTCACCTCCTTGGTCTTGCCGATGATGTGGGCAAAGGTCTTCTTGCCAGCATAGTACACCAGGATCGATGCGATGACGCTGACACAAGCTACCGCAAAGGCAAAGTGATACGAGTCGGCCTTGCAGTAACCCAGCGAGTTCTGGGCCCACTCCATGATCTTGATGGCAGCGGTGGGAGCAAACAGGGCACCCACATTGATGGCCATGTAGAAGAGAGAGAAACCGCTATCGCGCTTGTCGGCATACTCGGGCGAGTTGTACAGGTCACCCACCATCACCTGCAGGTTACCCTTGAACAGGCCGGTACCCAGGCACACCAGCAGCAAGCCGGCACACATGGCCACCAGGGCAGTACTGCCGCCACCCATGGGGATGGACAGGGCCAGATAACCCAGGAACATGATGAAGATACCGATGACCACCATCTTGCTGTAGCCATACTTGTCGGCCAGCATACCGCCAAACAAGGGCAACAGGTAGACGATGCTCAGGAAGGTAGAGAAGGTCTCGGAAGCCCAACCGGCATCGAAACCGAAGTTGTCACCCAGAAACAGGACGAACACGGCCAGCATGGTGTAGTAACCAAAACGCTCACCGGTGTTGGCCAATGCCAGGGTCCAAAGGCCTTTGGGCTGACCTGCATACGACTTGAGCAGGAACACGAACCACAGCACAAAACAGGCCACGATCCATGGGGTAGATAACATTTCAAACATAGGTCTTAATTGATTTAGATTAATAATTATGCCACAAAGATAGGCAAAATCCGTGAAAATCGAAACTAAAAGCCGAACTTTTAATACCTTTGCAGAAAAGTCGGTTCGGGATTCGGGGTTCGGGATTGACTTGTTGATATAAAAGAACAAACATAATAAAATATGAACGCAAACATTCTAGGACTTCGCCCCCGCATCATCGAGAGCTTGCGCGGCTACAACCGCGAGACCCTGATGAAGGACATCATGGCGGGCATCATCGTCGGCATCGTCGCACTGCCTCTGGCCATCGCCTTTGGCATCGCCTCTGGCGTCACCCCCGAGAAGGGTATCATCACCGCCATCGTAGCCGGCTTCATCATCTCCCTCCTGGGAGGCACCAAGGTACAGATCGGCGGCCCCACCGGCGCCTTCATCGTCATCATCTACGGCATTGTCAATAACCCCGCCTATGGTCTCCAGGGACTGCTCGTGGCCACCATGCTGGCCGGCGTCATCCTCATCGGCCTGGGCGTCTTCAAGCTGGGAGCCGTCATCAAGTTCATCCCCTACCCCATCATCATCGGCTTCACCGCCGGTATCGCCGTCACCATCTTCACCACCCAGATGGGCGACGTGCTGGGACTCACCGAGCAGACCGTCAGCAAGACGGGCGAGATTATCACCGCCCCCCTCAAGACCCCCGGTGACTTCGTCGGCAAGTGGATCACCTATGCCCAGCACATCCACACCTTCAATCTCTGGAACTTCATCGTGGCCATCGGCTCGCTGCTCGTCATCATCTTCTCACCCCGCGCCGTCAGCCGCATCCCCGTACTCAACAAGATTCCCGGCTCGCTCTATGGCATCCTGCTGGGCACCGGCGCCGTCCTGCTGATGAACCACCAGTTTGGCATCACCGGCATCGACACCATCGGCGACCGCTTCCACATCCAGGCCCAACTGCCCGAGATGGTCATCCCCCGATTCACCTTCGAGACCATCCAGAACCTCATGCCCGTGGCCTTCACCATCGCCATCCTGGGCGCCATCGAGAGCCTCCTCTCTGCCGCCGTGGCCGACGGTGTCATCAGTGACCGCCACGACAGCAACACCGAGCTAGTGGCCCAGGGCGTGGCCAACCTGGTCACCCCCCTCTTTGGCGGCATCCCCGCCACGGGCGCCATCGCCCGCACCATGACCAACATCAACAATGGCGGCCGCACTCCCGTGGCAGGTCTCATCCACGCCGTTGTGCTGCTGCTCATCCTGCTGGTGCTCATGCCCCTGGCCGAGTACATCCCCATGGCATCCCTGGCCGCCGTGCTGGTCATCGTCAGCTACAACATGAGCGGTTGGCGCACCTTCCGCGGCCTGCTCAAGAACCCCAAGAGTGACGTCACCGTGCTGCTCGTCACCTTCCTGCTCACCGTCATCTTCGACCTCACCATCGCCATCGAGATCGGTCTCATCATCGCCGCCGCCCTGTTCATCAAGCGCGTCATGGAGACCACCGAGATCTCCGTCATCCAGGACGAAATCGACCCCAGCGACGAGGCTGACATGAACGTCCACGAGGAGCACCTCACCATCCCCGAGGGCTGCGCCGTCTATGAGATCAACGGCCCCTACTTCTTCGGCATCGCCAACAAGTTCGACGACCTGCAGTCGGCACTCGACTCGGGCCACAGTCCCCGTGTGCGTATTATCCGCATGCGCCGTGTTCCCTTCATCGACAGCACCGGCATCCACAACCTGGCCAACCTCATCGAGATGAACCACCAAGATGGTATCCACGTGATCCTCTCGGGTGTCACCCCCAAGGTCCACAGCCAGCTCGAGAAGGCCCACTTCTACGACAAAATGAATCCCGACCACATCTGCCCCCACATCGACGTGGCTCTGGAAAAGGCCCGCGAGTTCCTGGGCGAGAAGTAACGGCAAATTTGCCAGGTCATCACAAATTCAGGGGACCTTCCGATGTGGAGGGTCCCCTGGTTGTATATAATTCAATGCGATCAGCGTGTCTTGGTCTTGGGCGCCACGTGGAATTTGTAGGTGACGCTGGCCATGATGTAGCTAGGGATAGAGCGTACCCACGTCTCGGTGCGGCCCTGGCTGTTGTAGTCCTGCGTGATGCTGTTGATTTGCTGCAGGATGTCGTAGCCGGTGACCTTGACGAGAAGTTTGTTCTTCCAGAACTGACGACTAAGGGAGGCGTTCCATACCCAATCGGCAGTGTTCATGGAAGGGGCGTCGTAGCCAGAGCGAACGTAGAGACCCAGGTCGCTGGAGAGCTGCAGGTCCCAAGGCAACTGGCACTGACCGCTGAGGACGTACTGGTGACGAAGCGTGCTGCGGGTAGTGAAGCCCTGGCGCTGGCTGTCGTAGCGAGTCCAGAACCATTTGTTCTCCAATTGGACTTGGTACTTCTTGCCCTGAGGCTTGAGCATGAGCTGCAGCGAGGGGGTCACAGTTTGGGACAGGACAGTGCTGCGCTCGCCACCGATGAGGTCGACGCTGTGGCGGAAGGTGTACTCACCAGCAATCTCGTAGCCAAAGTTCTTGAAAGGCGCATGACGGTGACTTATGTTGCAACTGGCATCCCAGTTGCCATCAATGTTGGTGGGCTGGTAGGTGTAGACACCAGTCTGTGCATCGTAGCTGTAGCCGGTGGCCAGCGCATCCTGCTGGATGTGGAACTGAGCACCAATTTTCTCGTAGAATCCATCGGAATAGAGCCTCTGGTATCGATTGTATTCGTACGAGGCCATCATGGTGTGGTCCATAGAGCGACGCAGATGGGGATTGCCCAGAGTGATGGCCAGAGGGTTGTAGGTATCGCGCACATCGAGGTAGTTCTGCATGTCGGGCAGGCTGCTGTTCAGATAGTATTGCACGAAATTGATATGATTGATATTTTGCTCGCTGGCTGACTTGCGACGCAGTCTATTGATATAATTCACAGAGCCCGCAGGAAGTATCGCGTTACGAGTGAAGCAAGTGTCGAGTGAGCCTCGCTGGTAGCCCTCACGGTCGCGCTGGATCGTCATGGGCAGGCGCATATAGAACACGTTGTTACGGTTGTTGCGATTACTATGATAGTGCAGATCGACATAATACTTGTTTGTCACCTCGGTGTGGTCCTCGACATACGAGTTGTGGCGGTCCAGCACTTGCAGGAGGTGCTGGCGAGTGGAGGGCAGTGCTCCCAGTACCTGGTCGGGGGACCACCCATCCAGTTGATCCAGACGATACCGCTCGTGCTCCTGATGCGTCTTGTCCCAAATGACATCGGCGCCCACCGTCAGTGACAGTTCACTGTTGACATTGAGTTTGTACTTGGTGTAGGTGTCGAAGCGATTCTCGTGGCTGGGCGACAGGTTGTAGCGACGACGATAGTCGTTGGCGCCCTGGCCCTGGATGTAGTCCAACTGGTAGCCGTTGTGCTCTACCCCAGTCTGTTGCCGGCGAGTGTAGGCAGGATTGATGCTCAGGTAGTCACCCGAACCAAACTCCTTGCTATATTGGGCAGACTGGTAAAAGTTCCACTCGGTGCCGTTTTGCCGGCTCTCGGAACGGCTCTTGTTGAGCGTAATGCGCGAGACTCGGGACTGGAAGGGATTCCGCATCAGCGTGTCGATGACGGCCACCACATCACCATAGGGCGAGGGGTCGCTCATTAACTGGGCCGAGCGGCTCAGCCCGTAACTCTCGCGGTGATTGTAATCCAGATTGGTGCGCAGGGTGAGGGCAAAGGGCTTCTTGAGGATAAAGGAGTTTTCCAGTTTTCCCGAGAAGTCGTTGTTTTCCGTTGTCTGGTGCAGCCGGGCATAGGTGTCGCCTTGGGTCAGGTAGGTCAGCGACGACTGGCGTGTCTCGCTCTGGGCGCGATTCCACCGGGTCTGCAAGAAGACGTTTTCCTCGTAACGCTGCCTGCGGTCATAGAGGTTGTACATCAGCGACAGATAGTGGCGGCGCTGCAGACCGGTAGGCCGCACATTGTCGTTCCACGATTCGCTACGGTTCGAGGCATCGTTGTTGACATTGTTGGACATTCCCGAGACCATCAGGCGCGACTGTTCCGAGAAACGGGTGACAAAGGCTCGAGCCTGGTAGCGGGCATCCTCGTGCTTGCCGGTGGGCATGCCGCCTGCCAGTTCGACGTTGCCGAGCCAACCTATCTTGTACTGTTTCTTGAGCGTCACATTCAGGGCATACTCCTTCTCGGTGCTGTGGGCACCCACCAGACGGGCCTCGAGCAGGTCCTGCTCATAGGCCTTGACCTGGTCCACGGTATAGTGAGGCAGGTTCTTGAGCAGCATCTCGGTGCCACCGCTCATGAGGTCCTTGCCGTCCAACTGCAACACATCGACCTTGCGGCCATTGACGCGGATCTCGCCCTGGGCATTGACCTCGACACCGGGCATCGCCTTGAGCAGGTCATCGAGCATAGAACCATCGGGCAGGGTAAAGGCATCGGCATTGTAGATGAGGGTGTCGCCCCGGTAATACATCTGCACCTTGGTGGCAGTGAAGACGACCTCACGCAGTCGGGTTCCGTCCTCGCCCAGGATGTCGCCATCGGGGTCCTCCACGTACTGGGGCGTGGGTTTCTGCACCAGCTTGTTGAGCCGGACAGGGTCGTTCTTGATCTCGCTGCGTCGCCCCGTCTTGCCCACATGATAGGGCATCATGAGGGGCTCGTAGCCCTCGTACTGAACCTCGAGGATGTAGTCTCCGGGGCGAGCGGGAATCTGAAACATGTAATTGGTCTTCATCGAGATACCGTCGCCATACTGCATGACGACGCAGTCGTACTCGTGGATATTGTCGCCGTCGGCATACAGCGAAATCTTCTTCTGGGTGTCGATGTTCAGGTCCATCGAGGTGAGAGCGTCGACAAACTGGAACGAGAGCTTGACATTGCGGCCGTTCCATGGTGGAGCCACTACGCGGACGTTGTCGAGATGGGTGTTGTGCTGGCTGAGCATCACGGTGCCCAGGTCGCTCTGGGTGGGACGCATCCACAGGGTGTCGTGCGAGACGTGGGTGATGCGCATCAGCACATCAGGCTCGAGACAGGGGACGACAAAGGTGCCGGCATTGCTGCAGACTCCCTGCCCGACGAGCGTGGTGTCGGCAGCATGGTACAGGGTGACGGCGGCCTGGGCCAACGGGATGCTGTCGGTGCCCACCACGGTGCCATGGTACTGGATGAGCCGCTTACGAAAGGCCTCGACGTGGATGATGTTGCCGTCGACACTGATGCGGATGGGATAGTGGGCCGTGATCTGACGCAGCGCATCGGGCACGGTAGCATCGACGATGTCGTCGGTGATGATAAACTGTTCCAACTCGTTGTTGATGGCACATATCGTGTACTCGTCCTGCAGGATGCTCAGCTGTTCGAGCACCAGGGGCAACGGGGTCCCTTGGAACGAGGTGGTGATGCGCTGAGCGTGGACTGCCGCACATAGCAGCAGGATCCACAATGCGATACTCAATCTCTTCATGGCATCAGTCTGTTACGGGTTGGCTTACATGCAGGGAGTTCTCGTAGCGTTGTATCTGGAAGCGCTCAAATCCATTGAGCAGGCGGAGCACATCGTCGAGCGGGAGCCGCTTGTCCCACTTGAGCAACAAGCGGATGGCACGGGTGGAGTCGGCATCGAAGCAGCTCTCGACACCATAGTGCTGGTCCACCATGGGCATAATACTGTCGAGACGCACATCTCGGAATAGGACGATGCTGTCGCCCACGGTGCGTATCTCGGGGACTACGGTTGCGGGGTGCTGCATCTCGGCTACGGGCGCCTCGGCCACAGGCTCGGCTGGCTCGTTCCAGCTGCGAGTAAACATCGAGGTGCGGATGGCGGCATAACCCAGACCTGACAGCAGCAGGCCTGTCACCAATATGGCTGCAACTCGGCGTAGGGGCATAAGGCGACGGAGAGACTTTCGATTCTGCAAGCGAACCAGTTCCTGATCAATGTCGGGCATACCGATTTCCTGGTCCGTCTTCATCGAGGTGAGTGCCTCCATGACCTCCAGCTCCATATCATCTAGGGGGATCTTGTTCATGATTTTCGGTTTTTGGGATTGAATTCCTCCCTCAGTTTGCGCAATGCCTGAGAGATGTGTTTATTGATGGCTTGCACGCTGATGTCCAGCAGGTTGGCTGCCTCCTGGTAAGTCTTCTTCTCATCGTAACAGAGTTGCAACACCCGACGCGTCTGGGGTGTCAATTCGGTTTCGATATAGTGTCGGATCTCTCGGATGCGCTCCTCGCTGGCCGTGTCGGTCGTGCTCGTCTGGTACTCGTGCAGCAGGGCCCTCCGAGCCTCATCCTCCACCCGTCGGTGTCGGAGCAGGTCGAGTGCTCGGTTGCGCACGGCGGTCACCAGTAGGGCCTCGCCCACATCGGTAGTCAGTCGGTGCTTGTCCAGCAAGTCGGCCATGGTGTCATGCACAACATCGCGGCTCTCCTCGGCATCAGCGAGCAGGGAATACGCCACGCGGTAGAGACGCGGATAACTGGCGCGAAAGAGCTCGCTCAGTTCCTCGTTGGTCATTTGCCGTTTATGTTCAAACCATGTCATCATCGCACTTGCTTTACCTTATATACGAACGAGGTCGGGAATTCATTACCCCCTATCCCATTTTTTCTTGTCGGTATGCAAAGATACGAAAATCATAACGTACATTTCGAAAAAGTTTTGAAAAAGTGGTTTCAGCTTTCAGTGCACATGCGCCCCCCAAAAAGTAAATAACAAATTATCTAGGCCATCACAAATTCAGGGGACCTTCCGATGTGGAGGGTCCCCTGAATTTGTATATATAGAAATGGTATTACTTTTTGAAAAGGTCGCTATGTGATCCTGTCCTGACTAAACGTACTAGTTGAACGGATTTTGTAATGTCATACATCAACAGCCAATCGGGACTGATATGACACTCCCATATCCCTGCATATTTCCCTTTCAGAATGTGAGGCAGATAAGATGCTGGAACCTGGCCGTCGCTTGCCAGATAATTGAGAACTATTCTCATCTGATCGATGTCGAGACCTCGTTTAACCATGAGTTTGAGGTCTTTCTTGAACTGAGCAGAATACTCTAATTCGTACATATTAAGACAAGCACTGGTTCAACAAATCATCAACCGAAGAGGCCTTGAAAGTTTTACCAGCCCTTACATCCTCAATGGCTTTGATGGTAGTAGCATTGGGCTGAGCCTTCTTGGATTCGAGGATCTTTCCCGCCAACCAGTCCTTATTTTTATCGCTAAGGGAAAGGGACAGAATATATTCCAAAAGTTTATTCAAAGCAAGTGTGCTCATAGGCGTACTAAATATTTATTGCTGCAAAATTAAGCAATAACTTTCAAACAAACAAAAAAATGTTAGGAAAACAATCCTTATTCTGACACTCCGACTTCGCAGGTAGAATGTCGGGGGGTGCATCCTGCCCAGCGGTTATTCCGTCAGCCAGAATAGCTCATTGACCGTCTTCCCAAAGTAGGCCGAAAGCTTCAGCGCCAGTTCGGTGCTCGGGACAAACTTGTTGTTCTCTATGGCAAAGATGGTTTGCCGGCTCACTCCTATCGCCTCCGCCAGTTGGGCCTGGCTGATGCGCTTTATGGCGCGCTCCACCCTCAGATTATTGTCCATCATCGCTGCGACGCATTACATAGAGTTTCGACTTGAAGATCACGATATAGATCAGCAGCAACAGACCACCCTGGACAAACCACATATAGTTGAGGTAGGGGATGCCGTAGACCAGCAGGTCAAACAGGATGTAGACCACGCCGTAGGTGATGCCCGCCAGGTACCACGAGCGCAGGCGGAGCGCGTCCGTCAGTTCATCATCGTCCTTCTCCGACGAGAAGGCAATCAGAATCAGCCCGACCATGATAGCTACCGTGCCCAGTTCGTCGTTGATGTCATTGACGGTCAGCAGACTGCCATGGGCAAAGTCCTCGGCAAAGGTGCTCATGGGAATGGCACTGAGTACTGTGATGTTACATTCTGGAATCACCTCTGCCCGGCAGAGCACCAGGAACACCACGCCGCACAGCAGCAACCCCCACCCGATAAAGCTGCAATAGTGGGGCAAGAAATAGTTCTTTTTCATAATCCTACATTTTTAGTTCAACATGCACTTGTACAAGTTTGCTGGTGCAAAAGTAATGCATACTTTACATATCTCCAAATATATTAGACAAAAATTGCAAGACTCGATAAGATTTTAACTTTTGTTACCTTTTCTCTTCCATCTGCCTCAGTCTTGCAGAGATGCCAACCACAAGTACACAAAACATCCATTTCGAAAAAAGTTTTGAAAAAGTGGTTTCAGAGCCCATCTGCCCCCACATCGACGTGGCTCTGGAAAAGGCCCGCGAGTTCCTGGGCGAGAAGTAAACGGCAAACTAGCTAAGTCATCAAAAAAACAGGGGACCTTCCGACGTGGAGGGTCCCCCTGGTTGTATAGTAAATGGTCTCTTGAAATCCCTGTGAAGAGACTACAACAGCCACGATGCGGCGCGGCGTTGAATCTCACTGATGCGCTCTGTCAGCGAAGGCTTTAGGCGAGCTTGAGCCATATTGTATCGCGTCTGCATATTGACCAGGATTTCTGGATTGATGCCAAGTGCAGCTTCCACCAAAATAGCAAAGTCGCTGGTAACAGCGCGCTTTCCATTCAATATCTCATTGAGCATCGTGTATGAAACACCGATGCATGAAGCGAACTTGGCCTGAGTAATGCCTCTATCCTCCAATTCTTCCTTCAGCACATCGCCAGGGTGTGTAGGCAGTCTCTTTATCGTATCCATGCCGTTATTTATAATGGTTTGACAATTCTGTTATGCATGCAATCGTGACAATAGGTTCCGAGCCCTCTTCTCTTAAGGAAAACTCCAGCCGATACTGCCCGTCTACACGGATGGAGAACAAACCCTCTTTGTCTCCGTGTAAGGCCTCGAAATTGAGGGAGCGGAAGGGGAACAAATCCTCTTTTCGGGGTGCAGAAATCAAGGTATCGATACGTTTTTGGTACTTCGATACTACTTGAGGTTGGAATTTGTATTTCTTGTTTTTACACCTACCGTCCTCGTATAGCTCCCTAAGGTATTCCTTTTCGAATTCTATCGTCATCTTTTGCAATACGATTAATCCGATGCAAAGTTAGGAAATTTATTTTGAATATTCACTAAATAAGTGAAGGAAAAATGAGGGTGGATCTAAAATCCCAGCACTCCGTCTTCGCAGACAAGGTGCCGGGACAGGGTATCTAAATCAATGCGATCAGCGTGTCTTGGTCTTGGGCGCCACGTGGAATTTGCAGGTGACGCTGGCCATGATGTAGCTGGGAATGGAGCGTACCCACGTCTCGGTGCGGCCCTGGGGCATAAGACATACATTGTACAGCGCGTACTCGAGTATGGCCTGATGACAGATTGGGAGTTGCTGAAATCAACAATCGGCTTGCAAGAGGTAGTCAATACATGCAAGAAACTTTGCTCTCTCGACCCAAAGGCATTGGCATTTGTTTCACTAATTTCAAAAACACCAATCGAGGATTTTAGATGCTACACTACGAGACAAGCGAGTTCCATTTTCTCTTCTGTAATGCTGCAAGACCCTGAATCAAAACGTACATTCCAGAAAAAGTTTTGAAAAAGTGGTTTCAGCTTTCAGCCGCCCTTCCAATTCAACGTCCCCTACTATTCGCAAGGGACACTACAATTCCCGGATAAGTCTATCAAAATCCTTAGCCCCACCTTTTTGCCGGAAGAGTTTCTCCACTAGACGAGCCCGCGTAGTAGACACATAAGCAGGTGTTGTATCGATAAGATACACGATGTCTGCCACTTGGAACCCGATTTTGGTAAGTACACAGATGTAATACTCGTTTCGGCTAATAGAAACTCCATCATGCACAACTTGATAGAAACCCGGATAGTAATCATTTACGATACTGCACAATTCCTTCCATTCATCCGATGATGGTCTCCCATTGTGATTCCTGCAATAACCCTGCATCTTGACGGCTAAAGGGTGAACCATTAGATTTATGCCAGTCCCTTCCAGGTCACGTTTACTCAGCTCCGCCTTCAATTGAACCACGGTGTCCATCATCTGCTTGATAGTTTCTTTCTGTCGACTAACCAATTGTAGATCTTCCGCATTTTGACTGAGTAAACAATTCAATTTTTGTGACTCACTCACATACAAAGCATAAGTGTCTGCAATTCTTTGTTTGAGTATTCGTGTCTCCCTTTGTTTCAACCTTTTATACTGCCATACGACCCAAACTCCCAAACATGCCACGCTCAAGGATGCCAATATGCAAACCATAAGCCATACATGGGCTCTCTCGCTTTCTATCTCGCTCTTGAGTGCGTTTTGTCTTTGTCGCTCATAGTTATACATGGCCTGATTTTGCTGCATTTGAAAGATGTTTTCCCCAATATAAAACGAATCATTTGCAGCATAACTCGCAAGTGCGTATTTTGCAGCAGAATCTGGCATGTGCAACTGATCAAACACTAAGCTCAATCCACGTGTTGCGCCATTTATATCGTTAAGTTCTTTCCCCTCGTCAAGTTCTTTGCGGAAAAAATACTCGGCAGAATCCATTTTATTCAAAGACATGTAATATAGGCCCTTAACCCTATAATAGGATTCCATTCCTGGAACAATGCTGCCATCTGGCATAACATTTCCCGAGTAAAGATCATAGTCATCAATAATTTTTTTTGCACGCAACAAATCCCCTTTTTCTATCAGATATGGCACACACCATATTCTGGTTTTGACAGCCCTGCTGACGAAGTTGGCGCGAAGGAACATCCCTGCCGCCTGCTCTTGCATTTTTAGTCCTAGTTCTTTCTCCCTCTTTCGTAATGCATGTTAGCTTTGTTGGCCAAAACATTAGCAATCCTCAAAGAGTCAGCGCACCTGTAAGCATATAGCAATGCATTCTCATAAGCTTCTAAAGCTTCACTTACAGCATTTTTCCAATCAAATATATCGGCAATCTGGGAATAAATTATGCTCAGCTGATAATAATCACAATCATCAGCTATTGTGTCCGCACAACAAACTGCCTCATTGAAACATTCCAATGCTAATGGCAGTTCCCCCAAGTCGCGATATGCACAGCCATGCAGATAGTGGGCCAACATACGTTGGTTACGGTTCCCGTGACGATTATAATAGTGGACAAGTTCGAGACCTATGCTGTCAGATTCAAAAGGAACCATGGCTTTGTTCCTAGCATTAGCCCAAAGCATCAGACGCCTCATCCTTACATGCTGGGGGGCATGCTTCAAATCTAGTGTCATGCTATCCAACATCAAATAGCAAGTCTTGGCATCCTCATTCATCAAAGCCTCTGCTCGTTCTAGTTTTCTTTGTATCTCAGGATCGAAACCGCACGTACATAACACGAGTAACACAATAGGCAAAAGAGTCAATCTTGGAACATTTTTCATGTGGATAGCATTTATATTTTACAAAGATAGTGAAAAGAAGTGGACTAACAAAATCATCCGCAGCAAACGAGGAGCATTTATTCATCGTGTTTGTTATACAAGAATGTTAATCCATACCATAGACAAGTCCTTTCTTCAAAGACAGTTTATTCCTGAAGAGTTTGTCATACACAGAAACGGCATTTCTATGAAGTTTCACTTGTTGCAGATGACCAATCATCGGAATTAAATCTTGGGAGAGTCCTATGCCTCGACATTCTGCTACAATATCACCGTTTTCATCAAGACAATTGGAGATGCCAGAGATTATCATGTGGTGGAAGCCACCGTTTAGTTCTATGTTTAGTGTGTCTCCCTCGTTTATACTTCCCCCGATATCCGCTGGCAAGAAAGCATAAACCGTGCAGTATTGATTACGGACACAAGATTCCTCAACAGCTACTCCAACAATGTCGCCCTGCGAAACCAACTTTCCCGGAAAGAAAAATCCAGTACTGTAGATTACATTATCCTTTTTGCATACAATAGGCAGTGTGTCACCCTTTTCTGTCATGATGGAAATTATGGTGTCTCCTTCCTTAAAATCAGTAACACCAGCTATATTTTCCAATATTATCCCTTTGCAAGGGCAAATCAGGCAGGAAACGTTTTTTTCTGGTACAATTACAACTCCAATCTCGCTGTATGAAGGATACTCAACAAACATCGTCAACACAGACAACGCAATGACAATTGCCAATATGACGCCCATTCCAAATTTATGAACGCTTGGGACGTCTCTTCCCATGAGTTCCTGTACCTCCTCGCTGCGTAATTCTATAATTTTACGTGTTTCCTTTGCTTGATTCATACCTTCTTTTTACCGGCTCAGTTCCAGTTGGTCCTTGACAAGTGTATAATACTGTCCTCCCCGTTCCACCAGTTCTCTGTGATTGCCTTGTTCCACAATCTTGCCCTTCTTCATCACGACGATGTTGTCTGCATTCATCACGGTGCTTAGACGATGAGCTGCGATGATGACAGTACGGCCCTTGAAAACCTTCTGCAGATTTTCCATGATGCCCCGTTCGTTTGTCGCGTCAAGGGCATTTGTCGCTTCGTCAAAGAACAGGTATTTAGGATTCTTGTATATAGCACGTGCTATGAGCAGCCTCTGCCTCTGCCCCTGGCTGACACCACAACCTTCCATGCCGATTCGGGTGTTGTAGGAAAGAGGAAGGGCAGATATAAACTCATCCGCATTAGCAAGCAATGCAGACTCGTAAAGTCTTTCTATATCGACTTCATCTGTGCTGAGTGCTATATTCTTGGCAATAGTATCAGAGAATATGAAACTCTCCTGCATCACACTTCCTGTGGATTTGCGCCAAACATGCGGATTGATGTTGTTCAGGTTCACGCCTCCAACCTTAATAGTTCCGTCGTTTGGCTTGTAGAAGCCTTGAAGCAACTTGACAAGTGTTGTCTTTCCGCTGCCGCTTTCACCCACAATGGCTGTAACTTTTCCTTCTGGAATGGTCAGAGAGATACCTTTCAGTGCATGGTTTTGTTCTTCTCCGCTATAGCTGTAGGTGAGATTATCAACCTGTATAGTCCCGTCCCCTGGGATGGTTGCCAGTTTATGCTCAATGTCATACTCCTCATCTTCCTGTGAATGTATCTCGTTAAGTCTCTCCAAGCTTATTTTCGCATCCTGCATGGCATGGGCAAAACCTATGAAGTCATTGATAGGGGCAGATACTTGACCTATAATGTATGTAAGCGACATCATCATACCAAGCGTCATGTCACCTTCTACCACCGCTCTTGCCGCGATGAATGAAATGATGATGTTGGTTGCTTGGGTAAAGAACGTAGAACCAGACTGCTGGATTTGCCCAATGGAAAGTCCCTTTACACTGACTTTGAAGAGCTTGACTTGTATCCGTTCCCATTCCCAGCGTTTCTGCTTCTCGCAGTTGTTGAGTTTGATGTCCTGCATGCCTTGTATGAGCTGAATGATACGGCTTTGTTCTGTACTTGACAGACTGAAGCGTTTTGCATCTAGTTCACGCCGATAACGCATGAAGAACAATACCCACATGACGTAGAGACTGTTGCCTGTCGTGAAGATAACTAGTATTCGGAAGTCGAAGTACGCCAGTATGAACATGAACACCACGAAGTTCACGAGAGAGAGCAGAATGCTGAAGCTGTTTCCCATCAGGAAGGACTTGATTCGTCCATGATCTCCTATGCGCTGCATGATGTCACCCGTCATCTTCGAGTCGAAGAAATGCAATGGCATGCTCGTGAGTTTCTGCAGGAAGTCGGAGATGAGCGAGATGTCTATTCGTGAATTGATGTGCAGCAGTATCCAGCTTCGAATGTACCCGACACTCAACTGTGAGACAAACAGCACCAGTTGTGCAATAAGTATTAGTGTAATGATACCCAGGTCCTTATTGCCAATGCCGACGTCCACCATTGCCTGTGTAAGGAATGGGAGTATGAGCTGAAGCAAACTGCCAAGTATCATGCCGAGAAGAAGCTGGAGAAATAGCTTCTTATATGGAAGAAAGTACTTGACGAACGAGACAAGACTCTTTTCTCTTGCCTTGCATTCGTCCTCTATTTTTCCGAAGTCTACTCCTGGCTCCAGTAGTAGAGCCGTACCACAGTCTTTCCCAGATTTCTTTGTACTAATCCAGCATTTGCAGAACTCATCTTTGTTATAGACAAGTTTTTGCGAAGCTGGATCAGCGATGAAGATATTATAGTCATCAGAGAAACGTTTTTCCTTAATGCCGTAGCATACCACAAAATGATTCTGGTTCCAGTGAAGAATGCAAGGCATGGGCGCATCACTCGCTAGATGATCAAAGGATGTTATCACTCCGATAGTATGCATGCCAATGTGTTCCGCAGCGTCACTGATGCCCAGCATCGACACCCCTTCACGTGATATATAGCAAAGTTTTCGCAGCATTTCCAGAGAATACCGACGGCCATGATATCTGGCAACCATCTGCAGGCATGCAGGCCCGCAGTCTGCGGATTCTTGTTGCCTGTAGAAAGGGAACTTGTCTAAGGGCATAGGAACGGTGTTGTCTTATTTCTTCTTGGGCGACTTGTGAAATTTCCAGGTGGCGCTGAACAGGAAATAGCGTG
>JAZRYA010000067.1:0-38433 GCA_045600505.1 Bacteroidaceae bacterium | reverse complement strand
GTTATATCTTTATATTTCCTATTATCTACATATTTTATTATTACCGTATTTACAGATATTGGCATATCTTTATATAAGGAAATATGAAAATAATAAGAAATATTATAATATACTTGGCGGATTCAACGGATATTTATATCTTTGCAAAAGATATTATGATACAAGGCTATTTAAAGATATCTCAATATTAGAAAATACAAGAATATACGAGTATTTAGGAATATGGCACAGATTATTGCAGTACTGAATGACAAGGGAGGGGTAGCTAAAACTACAACCACCGCAAACCTTGCAACGGCATTGTGGCTACTAGGCAAAAAGGTACTGGTCGTCGACACCGACCAGCAATGTAACCTCACTCAAATGATGGACAAAACCAGTATTCTCCCACAAGAGAACGGAAGTCCACTAACTATGTGGGAATGGTTGCACGACATCAACAAAATTCCCGTCTATGAAAGGTATGAAGGATTAGACTATATTCCAAGCAGCCGAGAGATGGCAAACGCTCAGGAATTCTTGTTCCAGCAAAATCGCAGAGAATACTTCATTTCAAAGCGCCTGAACATGATTCGTGATGAATATGATTATATTCTGATCGATTGTATCCCTGGCGGTAAAAACCTTGTCAACACCAATGTGCTAACAGCGGCAGACTCTGTATTGATTCCCTGTGAAGCTAGTTTCTTTAGTATTCAAGGTACCCCCAATCTGATGAACTTCATCAACGAGATCAGAGAAGATATGGAAAAAGAACTTCCAATATTGGGATATCTTCTTGTAAAATTCAATCGCCAGACCTTGCTTGGTAGAGAGGTGAAACAATTCTATAACACACCCTCAGCATCACTTGGTGGAAATCTTCTACCTGTTCAGATCAGACTCTGCCAAAGATGTAACGAAAGCCCAGGTAGCGAACAAACACTCTTTGAATACGCACCAGATAGTACAGCTGCCGATGACTACATGACTCTGGCAGAACATCTAATTGGGCGAAGACCCAGAAGCAAGAGATGGACTCCCGCAGTATGGGGAAAGAAAGCTAAAGATGCATTTGCACAGTTCATCAGAGAAAGAAATGCATAAAAAGCATCATATCTAGATAATTGTAAATACTTAGAGATATCTATAAATATTTAAAAGTATGGCTAAACAAAAAACCTTTAATATAAATACCTTTGTAGAAGAAGCTAGTGAAGCTGCTCAGCCAAGAAGTGCAAAAAAAACATCTCAGGAAATTGAAACAAAACCTGCAGTAGAGGCATATGGTTATGAGCAAGCATCAAAATCAATTCAGCAGACTGAAACAGTAAAAGTACAGCAACAAGCACCTGTTCCTGTAGCACCAATTGCTACCGTTACAGAAAACAAACCACAAAGAGGTAGAAGAAAATCATTACGTACTATCCCAAGAGAAAATGGCAAAGTGGTTTTCCTGGAAGTCGAAGCAGATGCAGCAGTAGCACGTATAAGTGTACTCGAACGAGTAGACAAACAAGATATAATCAGAACTGCACTGGATGAATTCCTGGCTAATCACTTTGACGGTAGAGATTTGGATAGGGAAGGATCACGGTTAATATTGGACTATATTCTTCGTACAACAAAAACAGAATAAAATCATCGCATCGAGAACTTTTTATATAGTATAGTAATAGTATATAGAATAAAGGACGACCTAACTAATTAATAATCAATGTTTAGCGACTCTTTCATTGGTGTGATTTGGTAATTCTGTTGGTGTTATCTGGTAGTTGAGCTTGGTATGATTCGGTACTTTCTCTGGTAGGATCCGGAATATATATTTCTTTTATTGGTGTGGTTTGGTACTAGTTCTTGGTGTAATCCGGAACATACTTTTATATAAGTTCCAAATCACACCAATAATATTGCATTATGGACGTAAAGGTTTAATAATCAAAGATAAACTTTCTTTTCATATATTTGATCATAGGCCTTTATAGAATTCTTCTCTGTTGTCTATATATAAATATGGTAATATGTAGATATTTATAAATACTAATTTCGTTGGTGTAATTTGATACTCAGATTATTTTCATCATATTTCGAGGTATTTGATCTGGTATCCCTGTGCAGTAAGTGTTTTGGGGTAAAAATGTGTGATTTTTAGTGTCGTGAGATTCTAAAATTCACGTACATTGGTGTGATTTGGAAGTTTTTCGCGATTCTCAGTGGCATATTTTGAGCTATTTACAAGTATTTTATTTATACTAGGGTGGGGGAGAGCCAATTGCAAATTATGCCTTAATCTAATAGAAATGCTTGATTATAAACAACATAGTATTATTTTCATTATCCCTATTATATGTATGTTGGTGTGATTTGGTACTTTTATTTCTTGGGAAATTCCTGTATAAGAATTTATGTAATCTAGGATTTTTCTGAGGAAATATGCTTTGTTGGTGTGATTTGGAACTAATTCTTTGCTTATTCTATAGATAATTCTGATATGTACTTGTTTCGTTGGTGTAATATGGAAGTAGTATATCTCGAAGTGAGATAATGTCCTAGAATTATTTGATATTGGTGTAGCTATATACTTTTCATTGGTGGATGAGGTAAAGTTTCGTTGGTATAATTTGTAACTTAATTTGTTTGATTTTAAAAAGTTATTGGTGTGTCCTGGTTATGTTGGTTGGTCTTTGTGATAAATATATTTTGGTGTAGAATTGTAAAGCTCGTTGGTGTGATTTGGAATTTATATTGGTGTGATTTGATAATACCGAATTTATTATTCGGGAATTCTGTTGGATAAATTTGATGTTACCTGTAGGTACGTACTGGAATATCTGCTTGGTGATACTAATAATAAGATATTGGTGCACAATGTTTGTGCTCGTTGGTGTGATTTGGAATATTCATTGGTGTAATCAGGAACTAATATTTAGGAAATTCAACTGTTTACAAAATTTTTCGTAGTAATTGTTTGTTTCTTTGTTGTAAATCTATTAACTTTGTTTGCTGAAAACTAGAAAAGTACACGATTAGTGACAATTTTACCGTTATGGGTAGACGAAAAAAGGATCCAGGAGTAACTATTACTCGCGAAAACTTGTTGTATCAGCCACTTGCATTAGCCGTAAGTGGTTATGAAGCCACGGCTTTACAGCAAAATACAGTCATTGCAATTCTGCACAAATTACGTGAAAGTATCAAAGAACTGAGAGATGGTTTGTATCAGCAACCCAATGCTCAGCTAACTCTTTTTGATTTGGATGGAGTAAAGCGTAATTTCCTCAAAAAAGGAGATCTTGTTTTCGACCTCCATATGAGAGACCTGGGAGTAGAGCCACGTCATTACCCCGAGGCATTTGATACTCTCTGTAAGATGGGTTCTGCTGTTGTCTGGGTCCCCGTAGAGAAGGATGGAAAGAAAAGCATGATGATGGACAACCTTTTCAACGTTGTTACAGAGAACGTGGATAAGATACAAGATCCTGTTACTGGTCGTATTACTTATCGATATACTAATAGAAATCCTACTTGTACGGTTGTTGTACCTAAACATGTTGCCGATATGCTTTTCCCAAAGGATAAGCGTATTACGGACTTCCTGGAGCCAACAGCCTTAATGATATCTGAGAAGAGCCCCAAGCGAATCTATATGTATCTGTCTAACTTCAAGACTCGTCCTGATGGATATACTGTAGATTATTGGAAATTCCGTCATGATATTGGTTTTAATGATGAGCATGCGCCTATAGATAAGGTTACAAAGGAGAAGAAGATTCAATATCCTTTCTACTCCTATTTCCACAAGTTTGTACTAAAGCCTTCTATGGAAAAGTTGCGTAAACTGAGTGAAGAGCAGCAATGTGATTTCTGGTTCGAAGTGGAGCCTATCTATGATAGAAAGGGTAGGGCAAAGAACCCTGATCGATTGCATTTTATCTTCCATTTGAGCGATCTTGGTAAGACTATTCGTAATGAGAAGAATGATTTGCGCCGAGAAATTGAGCTTGAAATGTCGCTTATTGATAAGCTTTTCCTTACTCGTCAGCAGGTTGTAAAGTTAATGAAACGCGTGCGTGAGGTAGATGCAAGGACTGCTTTAGCACTTAAGATATCAGGCTTGATCAGAGAACTAGAGCGTAATAGAGACAGACCAATTACGAATGTTGGTGCTTGGGCTTTTGCTTCACTAACCAATTTCCTGGACGATATGGATTTGCATCCTGAAAAATATACTGTTTACACCAACGAATGTGTTGAAAAACCCAGTGGAGGAGAGGCAGAAGAAGCAGTTGCCGTAGAGGTAAAAGAACAGCAGTTTAAGCCAGAAGAAGTGGAAGATTGGGATTACTTCTTACGTGTTATGCGCAGAGAGGTTGGCAACCAGATGTATGAGACTTACTGGATGTGTAATGAGTACGGAGGAATAGAGAAGAATGGTAAGTCTGAAATGTTGAGAATAGTTGTTCCAAATGAGTTTGTGGCATCGTTTATAGAAGATAATTGCATAAATGCGATGCGAATTGCGATTACGGAAGTGTATAATCGACCACTTGGAATCAAGTATATTTTTAATACCTAATAATAGAAAAAACGTGAGCAGTAAGATTACTTGCCCACGTTTTTTTATTGACAAAGTAGAAATAGTTTCGATTACATAGGCATGATGCTCATGGCAGCAATGATGACTGCGCTTGCCAAAACAACACCGAAGAACTCGATAACATCCAGAGTTTTCTCGTCGTTGTCATTGTTGAACTCCGGGTTGAGAACGTAGATAGCCTGGCGGGTTGCGTTGATAATTTTTTTCATAATATTGTATGGTTAAGTGTTTATATTTCTGTTGATTAATTTGATTTAGTCAAGACGGCGAATCAAGTTTACTACTCGGAAGATGCCGTGAATAGTCTCTTTCAGAATGTCAAATGGGGGAAATTCGTCTTCGTTGTCGCTGTATAATGTAATATATTCGCTGTTTGGATCAACCTTTCTTACTCTCTTTAGCATGTATTCATCGTTGGTGGTTTCGAAGAGGTAGATGTGACCAGGTCTCAGGTTATGCACGTCGGTCCATTCTCTAAGTCCAACCACATCGCCAGGCTGGATGGTAGGAAGCATCGAACGACCGCTTGCAGGAATGTAGAAGTCAAGATTGTAGCCGGGGATTACGATTCTCTCAGTGGTCATGTCGTCAGTAGCCATTTCCTTGAGTCCGCAAGAGGCGCTAACATTAGGATAGAAGGGGGTTCCCTCGCCTGCCAGTTGGCTTGATCTCTTGGGCATGGCCTGCAGCCCTCGCTTTTCGGTTTCTCCTGTCAACCAATCGATGTCAACCTCTGGGATGTGGGTGATGATCTTCATTACGCCACCGTTAGGAATCTTGTTTGTGGCTATCCAGTTGGCAATCGTGGGTTGTGACGCGTTAATTCTATTTGCGAAATCCTTCTGGGTAGGTCCGTATCTGAGGATCAGTTGTTTCAATCTATCTTTAGCTTCCATATTGCTTTCTTTATTTGTTTCTGATGCAAAATTACGCATTTTCTAATTATTTACCAAATAAAATCAAGAAAAATTTATCAAAATCATGTATTTTTCTCTTTATAATACTAAATCTAATCTACATTTTACCTTATACCTTATTAATATATACGCGCGCGCGATACTTTAATATTATATATTTAATAATATCAAAAATCATGGTTGATTGATAAAATTTCTATTATGTAGGAGAAACTTCTGGTTTAAGTTTTATTTTGTTTATTGGTGTACAACACACCTGTTCATTGGTGTATTTTGCAAAAGAAACAGGAAGATGACAAACCTATCATTTTCCTAAAGTGATGTAAGAGTGAGGGTATAGATATTTCCCTCTCGTTGGTGTAATTTGGAACTTATACCATATAAAAATGACATATACTCTTTTGGGGCAAAAAGAGTACTGTTTTTTGCCAAGACACCTAGGTGTAAGTGCCCAAAAGAGTATATGTCTTTGTTAGAAAGAGTGTAGCTTTGATTTTACTCCTTTACAGGTTTGATTCCAAAGCCAATCTTCTTGAATGCTGCGACAAAGTTGTCGTAATTTGACTTGGTTTTGTCGTAGACGATAGTTACGGTATGATTGGGTACAGAAGTCTCGATCTTCTTGACGCCCTTGACAAATCTGATGTTTGACTTGATTTTGTTTTCGCAATTCTTGCAGTGCATCTGAGGGGTGGTGGTTACTACCAGAGTGTCTGTAGCAGCGTCCTTGGCAGGTGCTGAGATGGAAGTGAGTGCCACGAAAGCACAGAGGAGAAATTTCTTCATTGTATATCAGAGTTTTTCAAATTTCAAACGGAAACCGATGTAGGCCATAGCTCCATCAGTAGGACCCCAGACTTGTGTTGCGTCGAATGTCGAGGCCCAGGGATTGGAAGCACCGATAATGGGCTCCTTTATGCGGTAGTTGGTAAGATTCTCACCGCCGACGTAGAGGGAGAAATGGCGAAATTCGCGGGTTATTTGCGCCTGGAGTTGGAAATAGGCGGGATACTTGGAGTGATCGTAGAGATAACCATGTCCATTGAGTTGGCCAGTTACGTCGAACTGCCAAAGTTCTAGAGGGGTCTTGTATGACGCCGTCAGCAGGCCCTTGTAACGCGAGGTAAGTGGACGTGAGCGCAGCATTCCGTCGTAGGTGGTGCGTGCATCGTTGAATCGGAAGGCTGCTGTGATGGTGAAACCCTCGAAGAAGGGGTAGGTGGCATCCACCTGCACCGTGTGGCTGTAGCTCTTGCCTTGAAGATTCTCAAAACTGACAGTGTGGGCCTTGTCTATTCCATCAACATTGATGACTAGTTGATTTTGGAAATCAGTATAGTAGTATTCGGCGTTTAGTTCGAGATTCTTGTCGCCAATGGGGAGATTCAGAGCTGCCGAGATACCGTAGTTCCAAGCTTCTTCCTGCTTCAACTTGTTGTCTGACAGGAAGGTGCGTCCGCTTGCTAACATCGACACATTCTCGGCCAAGGCATGAGGAGAACGGTAGCCCTTACCAGCACTGGCACGCAGGGTGAACACGTCCCAAGGGGTGTACTTGATGTGTAATCTGGGCGTAACGAAACCGCTGTAGCGCGACGAGTAGTCCCAGCGAATGCCGGGCATGACGGTCAGTTTGTCGGCTAGTTTGTAGGTGTATTGAGCATAAAGACCTGCCACACCCTCGTCCTTGTCCTGCAGAGGCAGTGTTCCGGGTATGGTGTATTGCTCGTCATATTTGTCATAGTTGTATGATGCACCGACACTGAGATTGTGAGCCTCGCCAAAGTCTGTCTCGTACATCAGTTGTGCGTATCCGTTCTTCTGGTTGACATCATACAGCGAGTTACCGAATTGATTTTCAGCGTCGTGTATCGAGCCATGAAGCATCAGGGCTATGGAGGCATTGCGGTCGGCATTCAGTGTGAAACCATTCTTCCATTGCGCCTCGTAGCGATTGGTGTTGACTTGCACACCATAGTGTGGAATGTCCGGATTGGCGTGATGATGACTCATGCCGCTGACCCTCTCGTCCCGCAAGATACGGTAACTCAACTGGCTGATCCACAGGGGAGAAACATAGGCCCAGCGTTGCATGACATTGTACTGCCTCAGTTTGGGCATGTCGAGGAAACCATCGCCATCCTTGTCATGGCTTGTCTGTCGATTTTCGAAGTGCAGAAGCAAACTCGTCGAGAGCTTGTCGGTGATGTGGATGCTGCCATCTACGTTGGCCTCTTGCTTGAGTTTCGAGTCCAGGTAGCCATTGGCTCGTATGCCGTCGGTGCCCTGAGGCTTCAGGAACTCGATGTTGATCTGTCCCGTGGTGCTCTCGTAACCGTTTTTCACGCTTGATGCGCCCTTGCTCACTTGGATAGATTGCATCCAGGGACCGGGGACATAACCGAGAGAGTAGGGGAGGCTAGCGCCTCGCAGATTGGGGATATTCTCGGTGAGCATCTGCACATAGGTTCCACTTAATCCCAGCAGCTTTATCTGTTTAGCTCCTGTGGCAGCATCGCTGTAACTGACATCTACAGAGGGATTTGTAGTGAAAGATTCACCCAGATTGCAGCACGCCGCGCGAATGAGTTGACCCTGGCCGATGACCTCCGTGTTGGTAGTGTTGTATCTAGACTTCAGACCTGTAACAGCCTTCACCTCCACACCATGCAATTGCTGCACAGCGTCGGTGCTGTCTGTCGTTTCTGCGTTCTGGGCAGAGATGCTCAGGGGCAGTATTGACAGCAGGGTCAACAAAGCAAATTTACGGAGTCTTACCATCGAGATACAACTTTATAGAAGATCCTAGCGGATGAAGTTCATGGGATTCCAAGGCTCGCGCTCCTCAACTTTGGCTGTGCCTGTTGCAAACTTCTGCAGCAGCAAGGCCATGTTGTTGGCCAGAGTGCGCATGGTCTGCAAGCCCTCGACGTCCTGAGAGGTCTCTCCGGGATTGCGGCCATAGGCGATATTCCAATACTGAGAGGTGACAATGGGCATATTCATCATCTGGAAAGGCATCTGCAAGGTCTGGAATGCTGCAGACGCACCACCACGACGGCAGACGCACACGGCTGCTGCGGGTTTGCCTGCGAAGTTGGCACCTCCGGCATAGAGCATACGCTGCTGCAAAGCCATGGTTTGAGCGGCAGGCTGCCCCCAATAGACAGGCGCACCGATGATGATACCATCACATTCTCCCATCTTGGCAATGACCTCGTTGGTCAAATCTGTATCACCAAAGACGCAGCGCTTATCGGCATTCTCCTTACACTGATTGCAGGCGATGCAGCCACGTACGGCCTTGTTGCCAATCCAGATAGTTTCGGTCTCTATACCGTTTTTCTCTAGTTGCATGGCAGCCTCCTTCAGGGCGGTTGCTGTATTACCCTCTCGACGAGGACTTCCATTGATAATCAGGACTTTCATAAGCTTTATTTCTTGTGTTATTTTTGTTATTTGTGTAATAGGTTTTATCCGATGGGGGTCAGTTCGCCCGTCACAGAATCCATGATGTAACCCTTGACGATGACGTCTTTGGGCACAAGAGGATGGTTCTTTACTAGGTCTACGGTCTCCAGTACAGCATCGTCGGTCTTGTCAAAACCATGCAACCAAGACTCCAGATCTATTCCGCAATGTTTCATCAGGCTGATGTGCTCCTCGTCGATACCCCTTTCCCTCATGAGATCAAGCATCTCAGCACCATCCATACCCTGCACGCCGCAGGTGGTGTGGCCGATGATCATAACCTCGTTGACCCCCAGTTCGTAGATGGCAACTAGCAGCGAGCGCACGGTAGAGTCAAAAGGATTGGTGATAGTGCCGCCTGCATTCTTGATGATCTTCACGTCACCGTTCTTGATACCAAGGGCGGCGGGTAGCAGTTGCACCAGTCGGGTGTCCATGCAAGTCACGATGGCAATCTTGCGATCTGGGTACTTGCTGGTGGCAAACTTCTCGTATTGCTTTTCTGCAACAAACCGTTTGTTGTACTCCAACATTTCGGTTAGAGGGTCCTCGTTGTAACTCATAATCTGCAGGTTTTTATTTGCAAAATTACATAAATAATTTCCAAATCACACCAATGAGAAGCAAAAAAGACGGTGTCATGACTGTTTTTCCAGCATGACACCGCTTGTTACTAGTATGTAATGTCGATAAATCTCCGTTTACTGCAACTTCAGATTCCACTTGCTGTTGTCACTCTGGAAGTCATAGGGAGCCAGAGTGGGATTGCTGTCGCTTTGCGAGTAGAGGCAGATGGTCTTGTTGACACCAGGTCGTCCGGGGATGACTTTGGGCATGATACGGAAGGTGCCGTCGGTCAGTTGCTCGATGCGCCACAGTTGAGCCTCGTCGTTTGTGCTCTGAGGCACGGTGGTCAGCTCCAGGTCGGCTGTTGCTGCCAGCGCACGATCAGTGCCAGCAATGGTGATTCGGAAATAGGGATTGGAGAGATATCCGCCAGCCTCGGGCACAGGAGTGAGTGTCCAGTGCTGATGAGGACGGAACATGTAGTCGCAGGTGCGCACACCGATGTTGCCTTTGGGCCAGATGCCGATGATCTCCTCCAGAGTCTGGTTGGGTACAGGCACAGGAGCCTCGTTGGGATTGACGTTACGCCAAGAACGACGTTCGTGCTGCATGCGTACAAAATCGACAGCCAGTTCCAGGCTGTAACCGCGTCGTTCTGAGGTGATTGCATAGGTGCCTGCCTTCAGTCTGTCACCAGCTACGGGCCATCCGTTGCGCCACAACAAGGGACGAATACCCAGCACCGAGCGCCCGCCTTGATCCAAGTCAGCCTCGTAATGGCAGCTCATGATCTCCACGCCCTCGTCGATGATGGTGCGACCAAAGTGACCAGGACCATTGACGCGGTCGCCTGCAGCCAGCACCATACGACCACCACCGGCCAGCATGTCGCGTCCCACATTGTCCACATAGGGACCAGTTACCGACTTGCTACGGCCTACTATTATATTATAGGTAGAGTTTACGCCGTCGCAGCAGGTGCCGTGGGTGCCCAGGAGATAGTAGTAACCGTCTCGATAGATCAGGTCAGTTGCTTCGCAGTCGATGGCCACGTCCAGGGCTTTGTTGCCAGCCACACGCAATCCCGTCTTAGGGTCAAGTTCGATCAGTCGGATGTATCCCCAATAGGTGCCATAGGTTGCCCACAGTCTACCATCGTTGGGGTCAAGCAACAGGCATGGGTCGATGGCATCGCAATCCTCTTGTCCGTCGGAAGAGGCCACTTCCTCGGCTTTGGTGTACTTAAACTTTGGAGACTTGGGATCCAAAGTTTCGTTCCACATGGTCAGGATGGTTCCGTTGTGCCCACCAAACAGGCCGCCACCCGTA
Source organism: Bacteroidaceae bacterium (assembly GCA_045600505.1). GTDB lineage: Bacteria > Bacteroidota > Bacteroidia > Bacteroidales > Bacteroidaceae > Physcousia. The sequence continues at coordinate 27,573 of JAZRYA010000067.1, read as the reverse complement.
GCGCCATAGATGACCAGATAGCGGTCGCCTATCTTCATGGCGTCAGGTGCAGCACCGCCACCAGGTCGGTCACCACCCTCGTGCCAGTTCCACCCATCGTCCGAGATGAGACCACCACCTCCTGTGCCGAAGGTATACCATTTGCCCTCGCACTCCACCAGAGTCGATGGGTCGTGGATATAGGGTTGACCCTGCTGAGCCATTACTTGCAGACTGCTTGCTGCACCTAGCAGCGTGAATATGATATTGCGTATCTTCATGATAATATGTTCGTTAGATGTTACTGTGCGCTGATGGAATATCCCTTGACGGGCTGTCCCTTGTCGTCGATGAATCGGATGCACATGTCGCTCAGGCCAGGACCATTGAGCACGGCGCCGCGCAGGATGTTACGTCCCTTGTGCAAGGTGAGTCGGCGAGATGTACCATCGTCCATCACCATGCGACGGTCGCCGTCCATTACCAGCACCTGCTGGCCGTTGAGCCACCATACCGATGCTCCATTGCTGCCCACTGCCAGACGTACATCTCGGATTTCCTCGGGGCAGTCTATGACAGTCTGGGCGCGGAAGTCCACTCGGTATTCCTGTTTTTGCAGCCATGAGGCAAAGCGGAACAGTTTGACGTTGTATCGAGTGCTTTCTACCGCGTGCCACTTCAACTGTTGTCCGTCAATAGTGATTTGGCTGCCGTCGGTGGGAGTTGCTGTCTGCAGGGGAGCAAAGGCAGGTCGTGCCATATATTCTTGCAGATAACTCTCGGTGAAGATGGTGTTGCTGCGAGTGGGGTTGTTGATGGGCTCCAGCAGCATCCAGCGGCGGATGAAGCCCTGTTCATCGGGTGTCATCTGGGTCTGTGAGGCAGGCACGAAGAAGGTAGGGCGGGGCTCGTCGGTCAGTGACAGCCAGTCCACTTCCACGGGTGCTGCCGTCTTGCTTTCCAGGCTCAGTCGCAGGTCGCTCACGCCCTTAGGCATAGTCTTTACGGGCAGGTTCACCTCTGTCCATTGTCCTTGTGTGTTGGGGATGGCAAGTACTGCGCTCCACTGGCTCAGTTGCAGGCGCAATTGTGCCTTGTTCTGTGTCCTCACTTTGATGCACACATTTTGGGCCGACGCGCTCTTGGTGTCCACGCGGTTGTAACTGATCCATGCACCACGCTGGGTCAACAAGGTCTTCCAGCCTAGGAAATAGTCCGTGGTGTCCAGATACTCGATGCTAGCACCGCCACCGATGTCGCTATATCGGTCCACCTCCACATGTCGACGTGCATCGGTGATGCCTACGCCTCGACGGGTTGCCTTGACGGGTTGGATGGTGCCATCCTCATTGAAGAAGAGCGAGTCGATGCAGACCGAACGGTTCTTGTCGAAGTTGGGCGAGTAGTCGTTGTGATGATAGAACAGGTACCACTGGCCCTTCCACTCCACGATGCTGTGGTGGTTGGTCCAACACTTGGTGGGGCTCTCCTCCATAATCACGCCCTTATACTCCCAGGGGCCCATGGGATTGTCGCTCATGGCATAGGCCAGACATTCTGTGCCACCGTCCTTGCGCACCCAGGGGTAGGTCAGATAGTACTTGCCGTTGCGCTCCATGGCAAAGGGGCCTTCGGTGAATCCCTGAGGCAGTCCCGTGATTCGCTGGGGCTGACCGTCCAGTTCCAGCATGTTGTCCTTCAGTTTGGCTTGTACCAGTCCGCCACCGCCCCAGAACAGGTAACAGTTGCCATCACTGGCCTGCAGCACACAGGGGTCGATGCCAGCCACTCCGGCGATGTTCTTCTCCTCGGGGACAAACTTGGCGCCAAACAGACTGTTGGAGATCGCTACACCGATTCCGAATCCACGTCCCTCCTTGGGGGCATCGGGATAGTAGAAGTAATATTTGCCATTGCGCTCCACACAATCGGGAGCCCACATGCTGTATCCCGTGGGATTGCCCCAGGGCACTTGTTCCTGAGACAGGATGACGCCTTGGTCCGTCCAGTCGGTCAGGTTGTTCGACGTAAACATGTGGTAGTCGGCCATCGCAAACCACTTCCTCTCGGGTTCTATCGGACTGATAATGTCGTGTGAGGGGAACAAATAGAGACGACCGCCAAACACACGAGCTGTGGGGTCGGCAGTGTACTGGTCACGGATGACGGGATTTTGAGCGTGGACCGACAGCAGAGCCGTGGCGGTCATCAGCAAAGCAAGAGTTTTTCTCATATTTCAGATGATATTGACTTTCGGTATGTTGCAAAGGTAATATATCTTGCCGAAAAAGTTAGAAAAATCATCAAAAAAGATTATCTTTGTGCCGATATCTAAAAAATTTGTATCGTTATGAAAAGAATGTTGGCACTTTTTGCCCTGCTTTGTTGCCTGATGTCGATGTGGGCACAGGAGTATAAGACCGAGAAAGACATCCTTTACACCGACTCCAAGGATGCCTATGCCCAAGAGCGTTGCCGCCTGGATGTCTATTATCCCACCGATCGCACCGACTGCCCCGTAGTGGTCTGGTTCCATGGTGGAGGACTCGAGGGTGGAGGTAAGTTTATCCCTCAGGAGTTGCAGCGTCAGGGCATCGTGGTGATAGCAGCCAACTATCGTTTCATCACGCGCGTATCTATTAAGGAATGTTGCGACGATGCCGCTGCTGCTGTGGCTTGGGCCATGAAGCATGCCGAGCAATATGGCGGTTCGCATCGCAAGGTTGTCGTCAGTGGTCACTCGGCCGGTGGTTACCTGACCGATATGGTGGGCCTCGACAAACACTATCTGGCAAAGTATGGCGTCGATGCAGATTCTCTCGTGCTCTTAGCCCCCTTCAGTGCCCAGGTCATCACGCACTACAATGAGCGCAAGAAGCAGGGCATAGGCCCTCTGCAGCCCGTCATAGACGACAGTGCTCCTATTGCCCACTTGCGTGCCGACGCACCTCCCATTATGGTGCTTTCTGGCGACCGCGAGCTCGAGCTCTATGGCCGTTACGAGGAGCAGGCCTATTTCTGGCGCATGCTTCGTCTGGTGGGCCATCCCGATGCTACTCTCTACGAGATGCAAGGCCACGACCATGGTGCCATGCCTGGTCCTGCTTTCCACGTCATGAAGCAGAAGATGCATCAGATGAAACTCTACTGATATCTTCTCCTAATATAATACGACATGCAAGCGCCCGACTTTGGTAGCCAGGCGCTTGCATTGTATTAGGCTGGGTGATTATTGAAAGAATCTTATCAAAAAAATCTTTTTTTGCCATTCTCAGTTAGGTTTCTTTCAAGTGCTTATCAATTAGTAAGATAAGCGCGGCAACGTTACCACAAGGTTTCCGCAACGTTGCCGCGCTTTCTTGTCACAGCCGCCATTAATTACCTGAAATTCATCAGAAAGGAATCAGCTAAAACCCGATTTCGATTTTGTGTCAACCCTGCAGTAACCCTGCAGTAACGTTGCGGTAACGTTGCGGCGATTTAAGTTATTGAGGAATAGTAGAATACGTTCATTTTGCCCCAACCTTGCCCCAAAATCGCGAAAAAACTTTTTTCTTGTTGCGACGTAGTGATCTCGGTCCTGTCCACCCGGGTGTACACCTCGGTCCACCTAGGTGTACGACCCCGAAACGGTACTCTTTCCCCTTCGTCCACTTGGGTGGACGGGGCAAGATATGGACTCGTATGATGTAAAGAGACCCGAAGCATTTGCCTCGGGCCTCAAGAACAGAGCGGTCAAGACTACTGTTCTAACCATGAGAATTGGTGTATTCTGATTGAGTAAACAATGTGGGTGCGGTGAGGGCGTGCATCACTGCACACCCGACACCTGAACTATTTTCTTAACCAACATTATTTAACCAATTGTTGTCGTTATTTATTTGACGAGAGTCTTCTTGCCATTGATGATGTAGAGACCGTGGACTGGCTTGCTCACCAGACGACCAGACATATCGTAGACCTTGCCAGAGGTAGTGTGAACGAAATTGTCGATGGTGGGCTGGATGCCTGTGATGAGTTCTGCAAACATCTTCAGAGTGGGATATTCACCCTCGGCCATAGAGCAACTCCAGACAGCGGGATCGAAGTTCACAACGGTCTGCTGCAGAGAAGAGAAGTTGTTGCCATCGAAGGTGTACAGATTTGCAACATTGTCGTTGCTGCGTACTGCCAGGCTGTTCTCATTCTCAGTCCAATTGACCAGGTTGGTGTAGTTGCCATTCTGGACGTTGTCGTCCTGTCCGCCAGCCACGAGAGCGTATCCGTTAGCACCATTTGCCAGAACGGTACCAGCGAAGTATACATTCTCCATTTTGAGAACGTCCTTGACGCTACCTACCAGACCTCCAGCCAGGTTGCTGTAAGAAGTGATGTCGGCGATTGCATAGCTGTTCTTGATGCTGACGGGGCCACCGATGCTACCTGCCAATGCACCAGCATAGGATGAACCGCCAGTCAGGCTACCCATTACAACTACATTCTCGATGACGGTCTCCTCGTTGTAAGAACTGTGGCCGAGCACGCCAGCCAGAGCACCGATGCTCATTGCATGTGCGCCCTCGCCGTTGAGCTGTTCCATCTGCACCTTGTCCTCGGTGATGTTGCAGTCGAGGAAGGCTACGTTGCGAACTGCGCCGACAACGACTCCGAAGAAACTGTTGTTGATGTCTGCAGTAGAACCACGGTCGCCCTGGAAACCGATGATAGCATGGCCGCGGCCGTCGAAATCAATCTGGCGAGAGTAGGGGGTACCACCGAATCCCGAAGGACCATTCAGTGCGTGCCAACCCATACCGGCGACGTCAATGTCATTGGTCAGTGCAAAGTAGATCTTCTTGCCACAACGCATGTAAGAGTTCATCATGAGCAGATCCTCGCGAGTGCTGAGCAGATAGGGGTCACCCTCTACACCATTACCCTGAAGGTCGTGTGCGTCGAAACGAACAATATTGTTACGTGAATCATAGGTCACCAGATAGTTGTGGCTGGGATCCATGGTCCACTTGCGGTCGCCATAGTAGCGGTGACAGATGATGTCCTGACCACTCTCGATGGCCATCTCGTAGGGGTCTGAACCAACACGGCTCTCGTACCAGCCCCAACGGTCGGGATCAGTTACGTACAGGGTGACGCCACCGGTACCCACACCATCAGCGTAGGCGATAGAACCTTGATATACGTCATTGCCCTGATGAGGGATGACCCAACGGGTGGTGTTGTCCCAGTTGTTGTTCCAACCGCCGCCGCCACCAGCCAGGTTACCGGCTGCTACGATGTAGTTGCGATGCATGTTGGCTGTGTTGTCGTCTGCGGGAACTGCAGTCAGAGTCATTGCCTCCAGGTCGACGGTGAAGATCCAGTCGCCACCGAAGCACTGGAACACGTCGTAGGTCCCGTCTACGCGCTTCACCTTGCGCTCCTTGCCATCATTGAGCAGGAATCTGGTGTAGTTGTCGTCAGAAACGATGTGGTCGCCCTGGAATACCATCTCAAAGTCGTTGCGGTTGCCGTAGCGGTTGCCATAACGAACGTCGTTGAAGCTAACCAGACCTACATACTTACCCTCCTCGTTCTTCTTCAGAGGATAGTTGTAAGAAGGGCCATTGTTGCTGCCATCTGCCAGGCCGCCACGTACATAGATGATGTCGATAGCGGGGTTGCTGTGGATCTTGTCCAGGATTTCGATAACTTCCTCGTTGGTGAAGCTACCCTCGATGATGCCGATGATGTAGCCTTCGGCCTCCTGCATCATAGCCTCGGCGGTAGCTTCGTCGGCCAGGCCGTACTCTACGGCACGTGCTGCCACGTTGTAGAGACCGCTATCCTCGTCGCTGCATGCCTTCTGCAATTGCTCGTAGAGGTCGATAGACTGGGTAATCTTGGCATAGATTTCGTTGATCTTGGTAATACCCTCGATGACGCCGGCATAATCCTTGCAGTTCATCAGAGCAGCCAGAGCGGGAACGATTTCGTCCTTGTAGCCCTGGTAACAGTAAGCATCTGTATCCAGGAATGCCTCGGCCTGAGCCTCGATTTCCTGCTTCAGGCCCTCGATAGCCTCGTCGGCCTCGCCCATGTAGCGCAGAGTGACATTACCCATAGCCAACCACTGCTGACCCTGAGTGACATTTTTGCTGCGCACACCCAGACGCAGGACGCCGTCTTCGCCTACGATGCCGTATACCTTATTAATATAGCGACCACCTGCAAATGCTACAGAAGCACCGAAGGTAGATCCGGGCCAGTACATGGTGGTACCGTCTATATCCTCTTTCCAGTCCTGAGGCCATACGTCGTGAGCCGAACCTTCGGTGATGAAGCAGTTGTAACCATCGAGAGTGGTCCATGCATTGTAGTCAGCGGGTGCGCTGACAGCAGTTTCGTCAGTCACTGCATCCTCGGTTACCTTCATGACATACTTTGAGAGATCATTGATGTAGATCTCGGCGGTAGCAGGATGGTTGTAGTCGTTGGCATGATTGCGGTAGAGTGCAGGCATAGTAACCTCGTAGATACCCTGAGGCATCTCGGTCAATGTCTGAGAGAGGTCGAAACGCTTGTAGTCCCACAGCTCGCTTACCCAGTACAGGGGAGAACCGGTACGGCTAACAATGGTGGGAACATCCATGTTCTCGCGATTCCAGCCCTTCATATCACCCTCGGACCAGTCGTGGTTGACAATCAGGCTAGTAAAGTCCTTGTAACCCTCGGTTTCGGTGTTCTTGATAGCCTTGTCCAACTGTTCGGCCAGCCACTGCTCGGCTTGCTGCAGACCCTCGGTATCCAAGGTTGCATTCTCGACGATGTCCAGATAACCACCCTCGATGTTGCTAGTCAGGTACTCAACCAGGATGTCGTTGTCTTCGCAATCCAGATCGGCAGTCTGAGGAATGATGCTCTGTGCATATTCGATATAGTGACGATAGGCGTTTTTGTTCTTCTCGATGTCGTAGTAGAGGTTGATGGCAGTGATATAAGCCTCTTGTACCTCGGCAGCGGTCTCGGCATCGTGCATCTTGTCGATGGCGCCATTGTAGGCTGCCATCAGGCTAGCTGCAACCAGTTTGCCGGTGTAGCCGGGCAGATTCTTGGCAAGGTTCTGCTTCATCAGTTCTATAGCATCGGCGCCGGTGCCATAGTAGTGAAGGCGCCAGGTCTCGATGGGAGTCCATGAGAATGCCATACGGTCGAGGCAACGTACGCCAATCTTCAGTTTGCCATCGGTGACATTGACAAACAGAGAGTTGTCGTACATGTCGTTGACGTTGAAGATGTATGTTGCATACTCCAGACCGTCGGGGATAATCAGGCCATTGTTCATTCTGATGTACTGGCCACCAGCACCCTCGATGGGCTCGGGAGTCTCTTCCTCACACAGTTCGCGGTTTACCTTCCACATCTCGTTAGCATAGACCTGAGAGGTGCGCAGGTGCTGGCTGTATTCGTCTAGTTCGCCGCTTGCATAGTGTGCGTCACCATAGTTACCGATACGGTGCAGAGAGTGTACGTTTACTTCATAGATACCGTTGGGCAGGTTGTTGATGGTCTGGTTGGCATCATAGGGGTCGGTGCGGTCATTCCAGATTTCGGCAATCTGATTGTGCCATGCAGTAGAAAGGCCTGTCCATCCGTGTACGTCACCATCGTAGTTGGGGTTGACGATATATGAAGTCATGTCTACAGGGTTGTCTGCTGATGCTTCACCGATAATGCTGTTGATGTGGTCTTTTTCCAATTGAGGAATCTTGGACTCGGCGGCAGCCAGCTCTGCTGCGGTGCTGCTGGGGTTGTTGTAGACTGCTTTCACGACATCCAGGTTGATGCCCTCGTACTTGGACTCGCTGAGGGCGATAGCCTCGCCCAGAGAGACAGCAGCTTTGTAGTTGGCCAGAGCTGTGGCATAAGCGTCATAGTCGCTCTTGGTTACAGCCATAAAGTCGATAGCGTCCTCCTCGGTGCAGTTACCATAGGCAACGGTACCACCATCGCCCTTGGGCTTACCGAGGTAGAACTTGCGGCCCTGAACGGTCTCGTTGTACTCGGTGTTGGCGTCGCCTGCATAGAAACGCAGAGCGTCACCGTTTGCCTCGTACTGCCAGTAGGTGGTGCCACCATTGTCGCGATCGCCCCAGTCCACATACAGGTCATTGGGTGCACCTGCTCCGATGAACAGACGGTCCCAACGGCCTTTGGCCTTGGTGTAGATGTTGATGATGTAGCTGTTGGTGCCCTCCAAGTTGTACTTGGTCAGGTACAATTCACATCCAGCCTCGTCCAGAGTACCACGGGTACCCCAGTCGTTGCCCTCGGTCAGGAAGGCTTTGTACTCAGTGTTCCACAGGTAGTAATGCACTGTGGCAGCACTTGCATTTTCATAAGCCTTGAAATCAGAGGCTTTTGTTGTGACGGGCTCGGGCTTTGTCCACTGTGCGCTGGCAGCAATGGAGCAAAGCAACAATGCCATCACCAAAAAAAACTTGTGTTTCATAAAGGTGAAAATTAAGTTGTTATAAAAATGGAAGAAGAAATTTATCAGTCACATACCAGCTCACGCTGGATTTGCTCCAGACTCTTATTCTTGGTCTCGGGGAGCTTCCATGCAAAAACGAGGCTCAAACCACTCATCACAGCAAAGATACCGAAGATGACGGCGCCGCCGCTACCGCCGGCTCCCAGGAACATGGGGAATGTCCAGGTGAGTACAGCCGACCATACCCAGTGCACCATGCTTCCAAATACCTGTCCCTTGTTGCGCACGCTGTTGGGGAATACTTCTGCAATAACCACCCAGATGCAGGCACCCAGAGAAACAGCAAAGAAGGCGATGAATCCCATCAGACACACTAGCATGTAGTATCCTGAGGTCAGCTCGTGGGCAAAGCCGTAAGACACTGCACCCAGGGCGGTGGTCATGCCCAGTGCACCCGTATAAAGCAAGGTTTTACGTCCAACCTTGTCAATCAACACCATACCGATCATGGTGAAAGTCAGGTTGGTCAGACCGATGATTACACTCTGAATCAGTGATGATTCGCGGAACAGGCCGCTCATCTCAAAGATGCGGGGAGCATAGTATAAGATAGCATTGATACCAGCCAACTGATTGAATGTAGACATCAAGAACGCTATCAGGATGGGTTTCCAGTATCGGTGCTGGAAGAGGGCCTCGTGATTGTTTCCATCGGCGCTGACGAGCGAATTGCGAATTTCTTGAATTTCTGCATCCACATGCTCTGCATTGACGCTAGACATCACCTTGCGTGCATCTTCCTCACGACCTTGACCCATGAGCCAGCGAGGACTCTCAGGAACGGTGAAGAGTAGCAGCGCAAACAGCAAGGCGGGGATACCCTCAACACCTAGCATCCAGCGCCAGTCATTCTCTATGCCATTGATAGCCAGATTGCTGCAATATGCGCAAACGATACCCAGCACGATATTGAACTGGAAGAATGCGACGAAACGTCCGCGCCAGTTAGAGGGAGATATCTCAGCAATGTAGAGCGGTCCGGCAACAGAAGAGGCGCCCACTGCAAGGCCACCAATGAAGCGGAAGAAAATGAAACTGTACCAATTGACAATGGCACCGCTTCCGATGGCCGAAATCAAATAGACGACGGCAATGACCTGCAGACTCAGCAGGCGGCCATACTTCTCGATGGGCTGTGTGCTGAAGATTGCGCCAATGATAGTTCCAATCAGTACCACTGCCATGGTGAATCCATGTGCAAAGTCACTCAGTTGGTACACTTCCTGGATAGCCTTTTCTGCTCCAGAAATCACGGCGGTGTCAAATCCAAACAACAGACCACCAAGTGAGGCCACGAAGGCCACGTAGAACATAAACGATTTCATGATATCTTTTGTAGATGTTTTTATCTAGTTATTATTTGCGATTTTCTTTCTCACGGTAGGCACACCTCCATTATGTGGAATGTTCATCTCCAGATAGATGCCATGGGCGGGTACGCTCTGCAAGGGGCGGCCTTGGATGTCAAACAGGCGGATAGTGCCAGCGTAGGGGCTAGTTTCCTTGGGCAATGTCACGTTGGTCAGTTTGTCACTAGTGAGGGTGTAAGCCCCGTATAGCGCACCTACCTTGGTGCCTGCGCTGCTGGAAATCTTGATCTTCACGGAATCCTTGCCTTTGGTCAGTCGGTCGGGTATCTCGTAGAGGCGGTTGAAGAAGTATCCATCACAGTTGTGGTATAGTGTGTCCTTCCCAATGGGTAGAATCTCAGCAGAAACAGTCTGTTTGCGGATGTCCTTTTCTCCACCCCAATAGTTTAGTAGTAGATAATTGGTCTGGTTGGGGTCAACCTGCATCTTGAAAGTCATGCCTGTGCTGCCCGAAGCCTCAATATAAGGGTGCTCGAAACGCTTACCAGTGTTGTTGGTGACGTTGCAGCCATGATCGGTGAGCGAACTAGCTTCGGGATGAAGATAGTCTACGATGACCGCTTCGTTGGGAAGCAGTTCCTGCAAGGCTGTCATGCAACCATAGATTCCTCCAACAGTGTTGTTAGGCAACGACTGCAGTTTGATGGTCACTTGTTTCTTGCCCTTGGTCAGGTGGAAGGGGATGTTGTGACGCATCTCGTAGTACGAATTGGGGAGGAAATAATTGCAGTGATGGTAGGAGAAGAGTACATCGTCGACGTAGATGTTGAACTCTCGGTTGCCACCATCGCCACCCCAGTGCTTCAATATCAAGTCACAGGGTCGCTCGGGGTCCACTTGCATCACGTAGCTGATGTATCCATTATATGCATCGCGCCAACCCAGGTTGCCATCACTGCGCATGTTGCTGCCTTTCATGGAATGGGTATTTTCCGAGGTGTTGTTGCACACAACCACCTCGTCAATCAGCCCCTCAGGCTTGCGAACTTCGCTTGACTCAGGAATCCACACCTTCATCTCGCCATCGCCACGATAAGAGCGCGCAAAGTAGGGGATGAGTGTGACCCCATTGGCCTTTAACGTCTTCATACCGGGGAAGGTGGTTTGCATGCCATTGGCTAGTGCAAACCGAGTTCCACTTTTCAGATACACCTTATCTAGATTGCCACCATTGTCGGCAAATTCGGCGCAGTAGACGAGGGGGCCACGTTCAACTGCCAATAAACCTTGATTACTAGTGATGTGGTCGTTGGATTTCACCTGACGGGCTTCCATGGGGAGATTCAGGGTAATGACATCACCTTCTGCCCACTCGCGCTGGATGACAGCATATCCATTTTGTAGTTCGAAGTTTACGGACTGGCCATTGACTAGCAGCTCGGGTTGTGATTCGAGTTCTCCCACATAGGTGTAAAGGTCGCTGCAGACGGGTTTGTTCTGGGCCCATCCGGGGATGCGTATGCGCATATCAAAATTGCCCTCACCCTGGATTCCACTCAGAGTCATGGACACCTTACCGTCGTAGGGATAACTGGTCTGTTGGGTGAGGGTCAGTGACTTCCCGCCCACTAGGATTTCGCTTTCGCTGGCAATGAACAGGTTGACAAACAGGGCGTTGTCGTCGGTCGCATATACATAGCCCGGGACAGAGGGAATGAGGCGGCAGAGGTTGGTGGGACAGCACGAGGTGCTGAACCATTCGCTACGTCCCTGACCGCGTTTGCTAGTTTCCAAACGATTGGGATAAAAGAATTTATCGCCTTGAGCACTGAGTCCACTCAGGACGGTGTTGTACAGCGCACGCTCTAGCACATCGATGTAGCGTGCATCCTTGTGCAGACGAAACATTCGCAAGTTGAACATGCAACTTGCAACAGAAGCACAGGTTTCGCAGTATGCCGAAGCATTGGGCAGTTCGTAATCGTTGCCGAAAGCCTCGTTCTCATCACGGGCGCCATAACCTCCGGTGAGATACATCTTTTTGCTGACAATATTGTCCCAAATAGCATCAATGGCTGCCTCATATTTTTCGTCACCAGAAAGGCGCACCCAGTCGGCCATACCCGAATAGAAGTACATGGCTCGGACTGCATGACCCACAGCCTCGCGCTGATCTACAGCCGACATGTGGTTTTGCCAGTATTTACCGTTTTCTCGCGAGTCGATGCTGGCATTGTTGAATGACTTCTCCCCTCTACAATCAAGGAAGAATTTGCACTCGTTTAGGTATTTCTCATCGCCGGTAGCCTCATACAATCGTACTAAAGCCATCTCGATTACTGCATGTCCTGGTGCCATGTGGATACCGTTGCGGTTGAAGGTCTGGCAGATAAGGTCGGCATTTTTGATGGCAGCCTGCAGCAATTTGTCCTTCCCAGTGGCGTAGTAGTAGGCAATGGCAGCCTCGTACAATTCACCCATGTCAAAGGTCTCGTGGCTCAGGTAGCAGTCATTTTGCCACTTCACACCGCCCATCCAACCATGCAGGGGATTGGCAATGGTCCAATTGGTAAACAGATATCCATCAGGCTCTTGTGCCGATACGATTTTATCGATGACACCATCGACATATGCTTCTAATTCGGGATCATTTTGCACGCTCAATACATACGAGGCACCTTCGATGACCTTGTAGACCTCGGCGTCATCATACGTGGTGCCACTCTGATAGTTCAGCGAACCCTTTGCTGCCTCGCCACTCAGAATCTTGCCCGCATATTCGAAGTTACGGATGTAGCCCGCATTCTCGCATTGCTGGAAGGCATATCTGATGGTCTTCTGTTGCAGGGTGTTGAGGCGCTGTTTCCAGAAAGTGTCATTGATGTGCACTTTGGTGAATGAAACGGGCTTGACCTCGCCTTCTCCCTTGCTTGGGGAGGAAACAAGACTCAGCAGTCCTGCTATAATCCAAAAGAAATGCGTGCTTCTCATGTTTGTCTACTGCATTTGGAACTTGATACGGTTGATGACGTGGTCTTGATAGCACTCGTCCAGTTCCACGAAGTATCCACTCCATCCCCATACACGCACAATCAGGTTGCGGTGTTTCTCGGGATGTGCCTTAGCGTCCAACAGGGTCTCAAGATTGACGGTGTTGAGTTGCAGTTGGTGTCCTCCCAGTCGAATAAAGGTATGTACCAGCGCTCCCAGTTTCTCTATGCTTTCTTCGGTACGGAAGGTGTTTGTGTCAAATTCCAGGGTGAGAGGACCTCCATTGATAGCGTGCTGCAGATGAGGATGACTAAAAGACTTGATGACAGAGATGGGCCCTTGTTGGCGAACAAACAGGGTGGGACTGTAGTTTGCTGGCAGCATCTCACTGGCATGTCGGCCATCTGCAGTTGCACCCAGATTGTTGGCGTGGAAGATGTAGAACATGGCTGTTCCTGTCCCCGCGCGATAGATGCCGCCACGTTCGTTGACACGTCCTTGTAGCACTTGGTCAAAAGCGTCTAGCAGAGCAGCCGCGATATCGTCCACCTCCTCGTTGTCCTGCCCCATCTTGGGAGTGCCGGTTCTCAGCTTCTCGCACAGGTCCTCGTAGCCGGCAAAGTCTTTTGACAAAGCATCACGATAGGTCTGAGCGTCGATGCTTTTCTCCTCGTAATAGATTTTTTTGATAGCTGCCAAAGAGTCAACTGCTGTGGCTATTCCTGTTCCGTGGAATCCATAGTTGTTGTATTTTCCTCCCAGGGAGATGTCTTGTGCTCGGTCGACAGTATCAGCCATTACTAGGGATAGCATGGGTGCGGGCACGATGTACAGGTTCTTATGTTTCTCGCAAATGGCATCTGCGCGCTTGCTGATTTCTTTGATGACGAGGTTGAAGAAATCCTTGTATGTGGGACATTCTTCTAGATGGTCCATGCACACTTTCACACATTCTGCAAGAGGGATAGCGTCAATGTTGGGAATATCCATGCCTTTGCCGGGGATGATGAATTCCCAACATGCAGCCATGACGTAGTTTCGAGCATCCTCTTCGGAGTAGCCCAGTCGCATGAGTCCAGGAATGACGATGTCATCGTTGCTATATTGTGGGAAACCAAGGCCCTTTAATGTCAGGCGCGAACCTTCTGTAAATATGTCCTCAGGCGTATTGCTGTCTACGCGTATGTTAATCTTAGGATCTATCAGGCCTAGCTCGTAACTGGCCTTTATGCACATATGGGAAACCTCATTGAAAAGGTATTTGCCATCAACTCCTCTTCCACCCAGTACCAGGCTTTGTCCGTTATCTCCTTGTTGCATTCCTGGGTACAGGTCGCTGTCTTTGTTACAAGTCAGGAAAAACTCCTCGATGAGGTCAAAGGCTTCCTCATCATTGATTCGTCCTTCGCGCACATCTTTAATATAATAAGGATAGATGTATTGGTCGAAACGGCCGAGGGTGTTGTGATAATGTCCTGCCTCCCAGAGACAGAAGTGCACGATACGCAGCAATTGCAACGCCTGTAGCAGAGTCGAGGGAGCATCAGTCGTGATAGCATCCAGTGTGTCTGCAATTTCCTTTTTGCCATTCTCCTTTGCGAAATCTGAATAACGGGAGATGAATTTCTGTATGGTAGCCAAACATACTACCTCAGACTCTAGGAATTCCTTCTGGTTGTCTGTAAGTGCGTCATCCTGCATGCGCTGTTTTACTTGTGCAAGCATAGCCCCCAGTCCCATACGCAATGTGTTGCTATAATCGGGTGAGACGTTGCACAGGTCTCCCTTTTCATGCAAGTAGAAAGAATCCTGGATAGTATTCCACTCTTCCTCGGTGTAGATGGAAGGGACGGATGTGATGGTGCGGGTGGCTACAATACGTTCACCAGGGAGGATGACGGGTTGCTCGTGTTCCAACATGATTTGCAGACGCAAAGCTGCTCGCATCTGGTATGAGACGTTCTTCTCACTCAGGTCAGCAGAGAGATGGTCTAATCCGATGTCTTCAATATGGCGTCTATATCCATGATGGTGTCCATCGAAGAGAAATTCTCTCAGTGAGGCAATTCTTTCTTTCATGATATATAATATTCGGCGTTAATTCAGTATTTTCTGCTGCAAATATAGTCAAAATAATATAATACCACATAATACCAGTAAAATATTTTTTGTTTTTCCTTCTTTTTTTGTGAAAAGTAGTTTGATTTTGACGAAATGAGTGAGTGGTAGTATATATTTAGCCACTCATTTTGTCTTTTTTAGTATTTCTAGGAAGCTCGCGAGAGGAAAATCACAAGAATGCTTGCATAAATTCCAAAAATGAAATACATTTGCAGTATTATTTTGCAAGACAATCCATGAAATCAAGCGAGACAAAATACAAATTGGTGGTGAACTATGTGATAGATGGAATACGAGCGGGTCGTTTTCATCGAGGCGATTTGTTGCCTTCTGTCAACGAGTTTATCGAGCGATTCAATGTGTCTCGTGTGACGGTTTTCGCGGGTATCAATGAGCTTCGCACCAAGGGAATTGTCGAGTCTAAGCAGGGCGTGGGAAATTTTATTTCCAGCACTGAGGTGGCCAACAACTACAATGTCTTTCTCTTGTTCAATGAGTTGAATGAGTTCAAAGAAGATTTGTATCGCTCGCTGGTGGACAATCTGGAGAAGGACAGTGCTGTGAACATCCAGTTTCACAACTACAACCGTGATGTGTTTGACCAGCTGTTGGCAGATGCCCGAGGCAAATACACAACCTATATAGTCATGACGGGTAAGTTTCGCGGTACAGCCGAGTTGTTGAACTCACTGGGTGGCCGTGTCTATCTGCTCGACCATTTTGACAAGGAACTCAAGGGGCTTTATACCTCCGTTGCTCAGGACTTCCAGAAGGATACTTACGAGTGTCTCACTTCGGGAGTTGACATCTTGCGCAAGTATTCCAATTTCATTATGGTGCAGAACGAGGCCAAGGAGCCCTATGAGCGTTACTATGGTCTGACGCAGTTCTGTGAGGAAAACGGTTTCTCGTGCAAGTATCTCAACAATATTGGGAACCGTAAGATACACCAGGGGGATGTGTTCCTGCTAGTGAACGACCGTGACTTGGTAACCATCATCAAACAAGCTCAGCAGCAAGGATTTACACCTGGAAAGGAATTTGGTATTATCTCCTACAATGATACACCCCTCAAGGAGGTGTTGTGTGGTGGTATCACGACTATTTCAACCGACTTCCAAGAAATGGGACGGACCATGGCTTCTCTAGTCAAGAAGAAGACTATTGCCACGATTCGCAACACTTGTTCGTTGAAGATCCGCGGGTCTATTTAATTATCTATTAGGGACATAGA
The DNA here is from genome assembly GCA_045600505.1 of Bacteroidaceae bacterium. Lineage (GTDB taxonomy): Bacteria > Bacteroidota > Bacteroidia > Bacteroidales > Bacteroidaceae > Physcousia. Next base: position 11,408 of record JAZRYA010000067.1, on the reverse strand, counting down.
AGATCGATGCCTGCCTCGGTGAATACATCGTGTATCTGGGGCTCGATTCCGGGATCGAACTCGGGCGCATAGGTGGTGCCGATTGAGGCATGTTTGGCACCTGCCAGTTTGTTGTACCGCAACAGTTCTACACGTTTGAGTGTGGGGCATCCTGTCAGTAAGTCGCGTGTGACTTTCATGTTCGCGATGGAGTCATTTACTCCGGGAATCAGGGGCACACGGATGACGAATTCCTTGCCGCTGGCTTTCAGAACTTCCAGGTTATTTAATATAGGTATGTTGGACACGCGTGTGTAGTGTGCGTGCGTGAGGGAATCGGTGTGTTTCAAATCCATTAGCACATAGTCCAAATGTTTTAGGATTCGCCGGAATGTTCTCTCGGAGGCATATCCGCTAGTTTCCATGGCACAATGCACCTCGGGATGGATATATTGCAGAACTTCTTCTAAGAAATCCGCTTGCATCAGGGGTTCTCCACCAGTGAATGTCACCCCGCCCTGATTCATGCGATAGATGTCTTTGTTGTGCAAAAGTTTCTGTGCCAGTTGCCTGCTGTCTATAACTTCGCCGCAGATGCTCTGTTTGCCGTTCTTCACCATGGACTGGGGGTTCGGATCTAGTCCCTCGGGATTGTGGCACCACTGGCAGCGCAGGGGGCATCCTTTGAGGAATACGGTGGTGCGTATTCCTGGTCCGTCGTTGATGGCAAATTCCTCAATGCTGAAAATGGTTCCTGATTGTGGTGTTTTCATGGATCTTAGGGGATAATAAATGAAATTTTACTGCAAAAATAACTATTTTCCAGCATTAACTGATATTTACTGGTATTATTTTTGTTTTTTAGTTATTTTTTCTTGTCTTATTATTGATGACACAAGTTATTTTTCTTATTTTTGCACAAAATTATTTTATACTATCATGCAAAACCATCGATTAATCCTATCCGTATTATTTACCCTGAGTCTTTCAGGCATTTCCGCCCAGCCAACCACCCCCGTGCCCACGTCGCAGGTTATTGTCAAGGATGCCTTTTGGACTCCTTTGCTGAATCGTATGAACAAAACCACCGTGATGGACGTCCTTGACAAGTTTGAGGGACGGCATGTGGATGAGGTAGACCATAGCGGTGACAACTTTTGGTCGCCCGATCGTGACCGGGTGGAAGCGAGAAAGGATGGCGAGCACAATGCCTTGCGCAACTTTGACCTGGTAGCTCAAGGCCATGTGGCCGATGGCGGACACCACGGATTCCCATGGTTCGATGGCCTCATCTACGAGTCCATTACGGGTATATCGGATTACCTACTGCATTATCCCGATGCGGGTCTCGTGCATCGACTAGACGATTATGTGGATCGTATTGCTGCTGCTCAGGCTGCAGATCCCAATGGATATATCAACACCTATACTACCTTGCAGGAAAATGATCACCGATGGGGTGAGCATGGCGGAAATCTGCGTTGGCAGCACGATGTGTATAATAGCGGTTGTCTGGTAGAGGCAGGTGTACATTATTATATAGCTACAGGTAAGACCAAGCTCTTGGCGGTGGCAACTCGATTGGCCAATTATATGTATGACTACATGGTGGCACCCAATCACAACTTGGTTCCCGGACATGCCTTGCCCGAGGATGCTTTGCTGCAGTTGTATCAGCTCTATAAGGAACAACCCAAGTTGGCCAAGAAGGTGGGTGTGCCGGTCTTCCCCGAACACTATCGTCGGTTGGCTGAGTTCTGGATTGAGCAGCGTGGCCATACCGACGGCCGTCGTCCTTTAGAGGCGTATGCCCAGGATCATCAGTCGGTATTTGACATGCAGACCATCGAGGGTCATGCTGTTCGTGCCACTCTTTTTGCAACCGGTGTTGCTTCTGCAGCGATTCAAAATGGAGATGCCAGATACGTCGATGCTGCCCATCGCCTGTGGAACAACATGGTTGGAAAACGCATGTTCATCACAGGTGGCGTAGGTGCCATCCATGAGGATGAGAAGTTTGGTCCCGACTATTTCCTGCCCAACAATGCATATTTGGAGACTTGTGCGGCCATTGGTGCCGGACTCTTCTCCCTCCGCATGAACCAGCTCACCGGTGATGGCCAGTATATGGACGTGGTCGAGCGAGTCCTTTACAACAGTGTGCCTACTGCGGTTTCACTCAGTGGCGACCATTATACCTATCAGAATCCCCTCAATGCCGACAACCAGAACCGTTGGCCTTGGCATGATTGTCCCTGCTGTCCTCCTATGGTACTGAAGATGACGGGAGCCATGCCTGGCATGATATATGCTTATGGCGAGGGAGACCTCTATGTCAATCTGCTCGTTGGCAGTTCGGCTACCCTGCAGATTCCCGGTGTAGGCAAAGTGAAGGTCATTCAGCAGGTGGATTGGGAAAATGGCTGCGTGAAGGTGCAAGTGGGTATGCGCAAGAAGTCGCATCTGCGTGTTCATGTTCGTGTTCCCGGATGGTCATACGGACAGGAACTGCCCCTGGAACTGTATCACAACGATGTGAAGGCTAAGCGTCCCAACATGAAGAACGGTTATGCTGTATACGAGATTCAGGGTGGCAACAACGAGATAGAAGTTAATCTGAACATGCAGCCCCGACGAATCACCGCAGACAAGCATGTTGAGCAGTTGAGCGGTATGCAGTGTCTGGCCTATGGCCCCTGGGTCTATTGCGTAGAGCGTGTGGATAATCCCGGCAACTGGAATCAGATACATTACCAGGGCATGCAGTGGCAGGCCGACTGGCAGAACTATACGTTGGACAATATGCCCGTGCTGCATTCTGTGTCGGGTGGTGTGACCGCCATACCTTATTATCTGATTGCAAATCGCGAGAAGGACACCAGTTATCGTGTCTGGCTCAAGTAGACTAGAATCTTGCCTATGAATCGTTTGCTTCTTTTTTGCGTCGGCACATGCCTTTCACTGGCGTCTAGGTCTCAAAACACGTTGGTTATCCAGCCCGATATACTCGAGGCGCGCATCACGCCGTATCTGTATGGAGCAGGCGCAGAGGACGTCAACCATGAGATCTATGGTGGCCTCTATGACCAGATGATATTTGGCGAGAGTTTCGAGGAGCCAAACACCCGGGGAGATGGTGTCAGCCACATGTGGCGAGTAGGAGCACAGACAGGTGGGGCTCGCTATCAGCGCATAGAAGGTGATGCCCTCAATGGACAGGCCTATCAGGTGCTGCAACACGATGCAGAACAGGGCGAGGCCGTCCTCGTGAACCAGGGACTCAATCATTGGGGCATCTGTGTACAAAAGGGCAAGACCCTCGTGGGGGCTCTATTCCTGCGTGGCGATGCCCCATTGGTGAGCGTGGCCTTGCAGAGTGGTGATGGCTCTCTGGAATATGCCCGTTGTCGAGTGAAACCGGAACGAGGAGAATACCCTCACGGTTGGCAGAAATACACCTTCCGACTGCGTAGTCAGCAAGGAGACGATCAGGCTCGTTTTGCAATTTGCCTGGGAGGAATGGGGAGAGTAGAGGTAGACCAGGTGTCTCTCTTCCATTCAGCTCGTGATCAGTATCGCCGTCGTCCCTACCGTGCCGATATTGCAGAAGCCTTTACTTGTCAGGGACTTACATTCCTGCGTTATGGAGGTTCTATGGTGAATGCCCCAGGATATCTGACCCGATCTATGATGGAGCCTGCCCACGCTCGTCCTCCTTACAAAGGGTGGTGGTATCCCTACAGCACACACGGATTTGGTATTGCCGAATTCTGTGAATTTGGCCGGCTCCAGGGTTATGAGATGTCTTTTGCGATTAATATCGAGGACCAACCCGAGGATGTCATCGCTTTGCTACATACGATTCAGCACTGCAAGGTAAAGTATCTGGAGATAGGCAACGAAGAGGTGTTGTGGAATGGCGATGTGCAAGCCGAATACGAGCACTACACCGAACGCTTTCTGGCTCTCTATGAGGCTATTCACCCTGTGTTCCCCGACTTGCAGTTTGTGATTGCAGCCTGGTGGCGTGCTGATTCTCCGAATGTCGAGAAACTGTTCCGCACGCTGGATGGCAAGGCTGCCTATTGGGACTTCCATCCTTGGACCAACGATTTTGCAAGTGCTCTGCAGGTAGAGCCCGAGTTGCGTCGTATGCAGCGTATGTTCTACAGCTGGAATCCCAGCACCACTATGCGTTGTGCCATTTTCGAGGAGAATGGCGACACCCACAATTTGCGTCGTGCCCTCTGCCATGTAATCGTGCAAAATGCGGTGCGTCGTATGGGCGATTTTGTGCTGACGACTTGTCCTGCCAATGCCCTGGAGCCCTATCTGCAGAATGATAACGGGTGGAATCAAGGGCAGATCTTCTTTACTCCCTCGCAGGTTTGGGGCATGCCTCCCTATTATGCTCAACAGATGGCATCCGAGCATCACCAGCCTTTCTTGGTTCGAAGCAAGATGACTCAGAAGAACCCTCAGCTGGATGTTACTGTTACTCGTGATCGCAAGGGTTCTAGTCTGATGGTGCATGTAGTCAACATGTCTGACCGGGTAGAATCCTTGTCTTTGTCGGCTGATGGCTATCATGCTGTTGCTCAGACCATTCTGCAAGGCGATTTGAATGATGAGAACCTGCCCGACTCGCCATGTCGTGTTGTTCCACAGACACAAAAACTGCAAGACAAGGCATCTGTCGTTTTGCCCGCCTGCAGTTACAGCATTATCGAAATGGCCCGATAATCGGGAGACATCTGGGATTTACCAGATGTCCTCCGGGTTTTGTGGATTGTCATAAACTTCCTTTGAACACCATTCAAAGTAGTCGAGCATAAACTCCTTCTGCTCGCTATCCAGCACCGATTTGAATCGTATGTAGTATGTCTGTTCGGGGTCCAATGTCTGTCTCAGTAGAATACGTCGGATGGGGGTGTGTCCGATGGCTTCGGGATAGCGAGCTTGCATGTTGCTTTTTCCCGAGCAAGCGTTGGACTTTGCACCCTTCATGTACCAAAGGTTTCGCATCTGCTTGTCGATCTGTGAATTGTAATCGTCATCATCGATGTCAGGTTCGAATCCGCTTCGAGATTCCCAGTTGGTGCGAGCAAGATCGATGGGGATGTCCTGTACAACTAGGTTGTCACGATCAGCTCCAAAGTATATCTGCACGATGCCTCGGTTTTCTGTAAAGACAAATCCGTAGCGTAATTCGTAAGTTCCACGTCGAGGCACGGGGGGAAGTTTCATCGTTATTTCGTATCGACCCACAGCTTTCACCTCGTCGGCATTCATGTTGGGCCAGTCGTACCCGTAGGCATTGTAATACACAAAGTTACTTCCCTCGTTGAGCCACATGTTCTCGAAGTAGGGGTACACGCTGCGTTTGGGGATGTAGACATATTGGTAGCGGTCGTCGTTAGCTACTTTCTTGCGGATGTCGTTGGTCATGGCCTCTGGGAACAGGGACATACCGTCAAATCGCATGCGTTCGCGGAACAGATTGTCACGCGTCTTGTCGTCATAGCAGAGGGGCCGATCTAGATAATAGATGTTACAGTTGACCATCTGTGAAAGTCGAGCCTTAGGCTCTTGGCGTCCTACGCGGCATCCTTGTTTGCCTTCGGGACAATCTATTTCGGCCATCGTTCCATCACGTCCGTTGTCCAGGGTGGGGAATCGGTTGAGATAGACGCCATTGCTCTCCTTGCTCTCAAACACCTTCAGCAGACGGCGTTTGCCCATAGTAGTGTAGTACTCGTAGACGGGTACGCCATAGATGCGAGCCAATCTGTTGTACCCCGATTCGTTGTGGTGAATAACCAGTTTGTCCGTGGCAAGTTTCATGGGTAGGATGTGGTAGGTGACCCATTGATACAACAGGTTTTGTTCGTTTTCGTAATTGTTGTCGACCACAAACTTGTCACCCTCGGCGTACTGATGATTATCCAGCACCCATTGTTGTAGTTTCTCCATTAGGTTGTCGCTTTGTGGGTCGATGCCTTGCTCTCTCCAGAAGTCGTCAGTCTCGGCAAAGATGGTGAAACCGATAAGTCTATGTCGAGGTGCATAGGCAGTTCCTCCCTCGGCAAATCCATAGGAAGTCATATTGACCAAGTCGGGCACATCACCGCGCAGATACAGGGTCTCGTACACCTCGTCACGCCACACGCCCAGGGTGTCCAGCAGCCCACAAGCCTGGATTGCTCTGGCCATCACCACCAGATCGGGGTCGCCCTCGTTGATGAGTTGCAATAGGTACTGGGCTCCAGTGTCGTTGCTGGGTGCTATGACGTCGTGCATCTGGTGTATTACTCCGTTGATGGCAGGTATGTCGTGGTTGATGTCATCCATTCGACAGCTGTTGCAGATGATGATGCCGTCCGTAACTTCGTCGGTGCGTGTTCCTATCTTGCGCTCATTCATGTTGGCAAGTGGCAGTTCGGCCCCTTCTGCCAGAGGGAAATCGCTGGTTTCATAAGGCCGGTCGCTGTCGCCACTGTCGATGATGCTGTTCAGCACCACCACGGCCTGCACCGAGTCGCGTTTGTGCGCATTGGTGAAGGCATCCCACGAGGGTTGGTTGATGAGGCCTTTCTCTACCTGCTGTTCCAGGAATCGGTGTATAGCGTCATTGGTGGGTGCAAACACGGTATAGTTGCCTCGAGCGGATAGCAGTTGCCCTACAGTGCTTTTGCTGACGATACTGACGGGGACGCGATAGAGCAGATCGACATATTCGCTGTACACATCGGCATGGCGTTGCAGATAGGCAACACAGGTTTCTTCTTTGAAGACATAGCGGTTGCTGATGTCTATGTCTTCCTTGCAACTGCACAAGGCGAACAGAGAAACCAGTGCTACAACTGCTGGTTGACAAAATCGTTTCATGAGTGTCATACTTTACTTAACCTTATTTATATATACATACAACATCCTTTGCGAGCATGTTTCTCGCAGATGTTGGTTAAGTAAAATAGTTCAGGTAGAGTGCTTCGATTTCGACTCTAATGGTACAAAGTTAGCAATAAAAAGGCATTCTACCAACTTTTTAATCTGAAATGTAGTATTTCCTTCTTGCGATAGGGCAGATACGAGGAGCAGCTATCTTTATTTTTAAGTCCACTTCTTCTGGATGGTGAGATGTGACAAAAGTAAGAGAAAGTTGATATTTTGGAAACTTTTTGTTGGGATTGCTTGGATAATAGTTGCAGATTGTTTATCTTTGCATCGTAAACCAGAACAAAAAGAAAGCGCAAATAGCAATGTGCTGACAATATGATATGCGTAGGAGCCTTGTGGGCACGTTTTGTTGTTTGGTGGTAAAAAGAAATAACATATAATATATAGGTATTATGGCTTACATTAATCTGAGAGATCTGATAGATAGCAGAGACGCCGTCAACCGATGGATGGAGCGCTTTGGCGTGCGATTTGGGGTGTATAAGCATGGGGTCTTCAATGAGCAGCTGTTTCCTTTCGACTCCATTCCCCGAGTCATTCCCAAGAAAGACTGGGACTATCTGGAGGCAGGACTAAAGCAGCGTGTACGAGCTTTGAACATGTTCCTCTGGGACATCTATCACGACAAGAAGATTGTTAGCGACGGGGTGGTTCCAGAGGAATTTGCTTACTCTAGCAAGGGCTATATGCCCGAGTGTGAGGGAGTTGACCCTGTGGGCAAGGTGTATGCTCACATTGCTGGCATAGATCTGGTAGAGGGCAAGGACGGACACTGGTATGTGTTGGAGGACAACCTACGTATTCCCAGTGGAGCCAGTTATCCCATGATAGCCAGAAAGCTCTGCCGCAAGGTGTCGCCCAAGACCTTTGAGTACAATGCTGTGGCCGATAACCGCGACTATAGCGACCTGTTGGCCGAAATGATGAACGACATGTGTGTGGACGGCGGCATCAAGGTGATCCTGACGCCAGGACGTTATAATTCGGCCTTCTTCGAGCATTCGTATCTAGCCGAGAAGACCGGTGCCACGCTGGCCTATCCTGGTGACCTGTTTGTCGAGAACGACAAGGTCTACTATGCGGGTGTGTTTAAGGAGAAAATCCGTGTGGGAGTCATCTATCGCCGTGTGAGTGACGAGTACATGGACCCCTTGACCTTCGAAGCCTCGTCGTTGCTGGGTGTGCCCGGTGTGATGCAAGCCTACAAGGCAGGAAATGTGGCTCTGGTCAATGCCATAGGAAATGGCGTGGCCGATGACAAGGGCATCTATTATTTTGTGCCCAAGATGGTGAAATACTATCTAGGTGAGGAACCTATTCTGCAGAATGCACCCACCTATCTCCCTTATTACGAGGAGGATAAGAAATATGTGTTGGAAAATCTGGAACGACTTGTCATCAAGGACGTGAGTGAGGCTGGTGGCTATGGCGTGATGTTTGGTAAGGACATGGACGCCCAGAAATTGCAAGAGATGCGTCAACTGGTCGAGGACGAACCACGCCGCTGGATAGCCCAGGAGGTCATCGATTTCAAGGACCTGGAACTGCTGGAGGGCGACGAGATAGTAGAGCGCAAGGCCGATTTGCGAGCCTTCGTCATTTCGGGCAAGGAAACCAAGGTGTGGAAGAGCGGTCTGACGCGTTTCTCGCGCAACCCCAACTCGTTTGTAGTGAACTCGAGTCAGGGAGGCGGATTCAAGGACACCTGGGTGATGGAGAAGTAAAGTAGAAGACAACGATACTATGGCAATAAGTGCAAACAAGGCCAACCGCTTGTTTTGGTTGGGCAGATATGTAGAGAGAGTGTATATGACGCTTCACCTGATGCGTCGAGTGAGCGACAAGATGATAGATGGAGCGCCTGCCGATTACGAGTCGTTTTGGAAGCGGTTGGACGTGACGGACAGTTATGCCACTACGGGCGAGTTTACCCTGGGCATGATGTATGATGAGGAGAACCCTGGTTCGGTGCTCTCATCGCTGAACCGTGCCATGGACAACGCCATCATGCTGCGCGAGGACATCAAGAGCGAAACGATGTCGTACATCGAACTGAGTATCAATCTGATGAAGGAGCTACGAGTCAAGGCCGAGTCCAACATCACCAACCTGCAGCCTGTGACCGACTGGATGTTGGCCTTCCGTGGTTCGGCAGCCCAGCGCGTGGGCGACCCCAGAGTGTTGTCCACGATAGCCATCGGACAGTTGGTGGAGAAGATAGACATCATGCTGCGATTTAGTTACAGTTACGACCGCATCGCCGTGCAGTACAGTCTGCTGAAGGCCTGGTCCAAGTTGTGGCCCGAACTGCTGGACGAGTGCATCGACGAACAGATAGAGCAGATGCTGACCCCCGAGGCCTACGCGCAAGCCGACGAGGATTTCCGTTGGAAGCTCTGCAAGTACATCAACGGCGTCATCCGAGCCTAAGACGCAAACCGACAGACACTTGCGACTGCAATTTGAATACACCACCCAGGTTGACTTCAGTCCCGCAGTGGGGCGACACAACCTGTTGCTGAGATGCCTCCCCGCCAGGGAAGCGTTCCAGAGGGTGTGTCGCGAGGACTTCAGCATCAGCGAAGGATTTGCCGCCAAGGAGTCGCAAGACGGACTGGGCAATAGAATTGTCACCACACACACCGACGAGATGCATCGCCAGGTGAGGTACTCGTGCAGAGGGGTGGTCGAGGCAACGACCTATTGTATCCCAGACCCCAATCCTCATCCCATGTACTCGTTGGTCTCGCGGTTGACAGCAGTGTCGCGCGACATGGATTGCCTGTTGCCTTCCCTCACAGGAGACAGGCTGCAAGATAGTCTGCAGATAGCCCACGCCGTGCATCAGCACATCGTCTACACACCCGGTGTCACGGGCATGCTCACCACGGCCGAAGATGTGCTCCGCCATCGCAAGGGAGTCTGCCAGGACTATGCCCACCTGATGATAGCCCTTTGCCGACGGGCAGGCATATCGGCCCGTTATGTCTGCGGTCTGATGCAAGGCGAGGGACAGACCCACGCGTGGGTAGAGGTGCATGACGGTCAGTGCTGGTATGCCCTAGACCCCACCAATGATATGGCAGTGGCCACCGGTTACATCAAGTTGGCCCATGGTCGAGATGCCTCGGACTGTCCTGTGAACAGGGGTGTCTATCTAGGTGTGTCCCAAGAACATACACGCATATATGTAATGGTAAAGGAAATATGATAAAGACAATAGTAAATACAGAGTTGCCTCTGGCCGAGCGTTTCCTGGTGCGCAAGAATGTCATCCAGGGAGGTCAGGGCAAGAAACGCATCTGCATCGTCACCGGCACACATGGCGACGAGTTGGAAGGGCAGATGGTGTGCTACGAGATGGCCCGACTGGTGCAAGAGCACATCGACATGCTCGACGGCACCATAGAGATCTATCCCGCCCTCAACCCCCTGGGCATCGACACCATCCAACGCGGCATACCCAACTTCGACTTGGATATGAACCGCATCTTCCCTGGCAACGAGCATGGCACGATGGCCGAACAGGCTGCTTACCGCATCTGCGAGGACCTGAAGGGAGCCGACATGGTCATCGACATACACTCCAGCAACCTCTATCTGCGCGAGTCGCCTCAGGTGCGCATCAATGTGCAGAACGAGAATGTGTTGGTGCCCGAGGCTCGTCACCTGGGTGTCGATTTCATCTGGGTCCACGATGCTGCTACGGTGCTCGAGGCCACTTTGGCTCACTCGCTCAACTCCACAGGGACACCTTGCCTGGTAGTGGAGATGGGAGTAGGGCAGCGCATCAATCACCGCATGTGCAGCCACCTGGTCAAGGGCATCTTCAATCTCATGCACGAGATGGGAATGTGGGACAGTTCGACCGAGAGTGCCGAGGCTTTCCTGACCAGTATCGACTCGTTGCCTCTGATTGCCCCCATCGTCTGCAAGGGCAATCGCGTGACCTTCCTCAATGCCGAGTGCTCGGGTGTATTCCTCACCGACCTGCGCACGGGTAAAATCATACGCAAGGGACAGTCGGTGGGCAAGATTGTTGACCCTCTCACGGGCCAGGTGCTGAGCGATGTGGTTTCTCCCATCGACGGATTCCTGTTCACCATCCGAGCCTATCCCATTGTCTACGAGGGGTCGCTCATGGCTCGTATTTTCGAGTTCTGCGACGAGGAACTGCCCACAGTGACTGCCGTGAGTCAGGCCGAGGAAAACAACTAAAACAACGAACAATGAACAAAGAGATACTTTTCCAGATGAAGTCGACCTATCGCGACGACTTCAAGATAGAGGGCTACCGCTTTGGCAGCGGTCAGGATACGGTGTGCATAGTAGGTCCCATGCGTGGCGACGAGGTGCAGCAGCAATACATCTGTTCGCAGATTGTGCACGAACTGCAGCAGATAGAGGCAGCAGGCGGTTTTTGCTCAGGCAAGAGCGTGCTTGTCATCCCCTCGTGCAATCCCTTTTCC
>JAZRYA010000066.1:0-42328 GCA_045600505.1 Bacteroidaceae bacterium | reverse complement strand
ACCAGAAGATCAACGTTGTTATCCTGGACTTCGACAACGAGAAGAAGCGTATCGCTCTCGGTCTGAAGCAGCTGACTCCCCATCCCTGGGATGCTCTGGATGCAGAGCTCAAGGTGGGCGACCACGTTAAGGGTAAGGTTGTCGTTATGGCTGACTACGGAGCATTCATCGAGATCGCTCCCGGCGTAGAGGGTCTGATCCACGTTTCAGAGATGAGCTGGAGCCAGCACCTGCGCAGCGCTCAGGACTTCATGAAGGTTGGCGACGAGGTAGAGGCAGTTATCCTGACTCTGGACCGCGAGGAGCGCAAGATGTCTCTGGGTATCAAGCAGCTCAAGGACGATCCCTGGGAGAACATCGAGACCAAGTATCCCGTTGGCAGCAAGCACACTGCAAAGGTTCGCAACTTCACCAACTTCGGTGTATTTGTTGAGATCGAGGAGGGTGTTGACGGTCTGATCCACATCAGCGACCTGAGCTGGACCAAGAAGGTTAAGCACCCCAGCGAGTTCACCAAGATCGGTGAGAACATCGAGGTATGCGTACTGGAGAACGACAAGAACAACCGTCGTCTCTCTCTCGGTCACAAGCAGCTCGAGGAGAATCCCTGGGATGTATTCGAGACCGTATTCACTCAGGATTCTATCCACGAGGGTACCATCATCGAGATGCTCGACAAGGGCGCAGTTATCCAGCTCCAGTATGGTGTTGAGGGCTTCGCTACTCCCAAGCACCTCGTAAAGGAGGATGGCACTCAGGCTCAGCTGAACGAGAAGCTCGACTTCAAGGTAATCGAGTTCAACAAGGACAGCAAGCGCATCATCCTGTCTCACAGCCGCATCTTCGAGGATGTACAGCGTGCTGCTAAGAAGGCTGAGAGCAAGGCTAACCGTCCCGCTCGTGCTAAGAAGGAGGAGGCTCCCGTTATTCAGAACCAGGCTGCAAGCACCACTCTCGGTGACATCGACGCTCTGGCAGCTCTGAAGGCTAAGATGGAGAAGGGTGAGTAATCCCTGACCTCTCACAATAACAACAAAGGCTCGCCATTTGGCGGGCTTTTGTTTTTTTCATACCTTTGCAAAAAGTTTCAACGACCATGGAACCCTTTGAAGTAAACATCCTGGGATGCGGCAGCGCCAACCCTACCCAAAAACATCTGCCTGCCAGCCACGTCGTGGCGGCAAGGGGCAAGGCATTCATGATAGACTGTGGTGAGGGGACGCAGATGAGACTGGCCCGACAAGGCATCAACATGAACCGCATCGGACACATCTTTATATCGCACACGCACGGGGATCATTGCTTCGGGCTTCCTGGACTTATCAGCACCATGGGACTGCTGGGACGAGTAAGCCAACTGCACATCCACGGCCCTCAAGAATTGGAAGCATGGCTGAAACTGACACTCGAGAGTTTCTGCACCGAGATGGACTACGAGGTCATCTTCCACGCAGTTGACACCTATCAGCACCAGATTGTCTACGAGGACCGCAGCATGGAAGTTTGGAGTCTACCTTTGCGCCACCGCGTGCCCTGTTGCGGCTACCTGTTCCGAGAAAAAGCTGGACAACGGCACATCCGCCGCGAGATGATAGACATGTACGAGATTCCCGTCTGCCACATCAACAACATCAAATCTGGAGCCGACTGGACACTGCCTGACGGAACTGTGATTCCCAACGAACGGCTGACCACCTCCCCCACTCCCTGTCGTTCCTATGCCTACTGCAGCGATACAGCCTATCTGCCACAACTCGTGAAACAGATAAAAGGGGTCAACCTACTGTTCCACGAAGCCACCTTTGGCAAAGGAGACGAACTGAGAGCAAGGCAAACCAACCACAGCACATCGGAGCAAGCTGCAAAGATAGCAGCAGAAGCCCAAGTTGGGCAACTCTGCATAGGGCACTACTCTGCGCGCATCAAGCAAGAAGAAACACTGCTGGAAGAAGCAAAAAGCATCTTCCCCAACACAATTTTGGCCTCTGAAGGGCTAAAAATCACAATAAATTAAAAAAAGTTGCCACAAAACACAATAAAAGTTTGGTGGAAACGTAGAAAAACACTACATTTGCCCTTGTAAAGTATATTAGATTTACTACGAGAATGAAAAAAATACAGATTTTGGCACTTAGCTTCCTGCTTTTGGGCGCACCCTCGGTCATGATGGCTGATGGCGATCGCGAGGGCGTGGAGACTGAAATGCAGGCTGTATCCATCTCGGTAAACGGCTCTAATATACATGTTACGGGTGCCAATGGAGCTATGCTGGAAGTTTACAATCTGACCGGTGTCAAGATTGGCAGCTATCGCATTGACAGCAACGACAAGGGCTTGTCTATTTCTCTGCAGAAGGGATGCTACATCTTGAAGGTAGGCAAGGTTGTCCGCAAAATCTCTATCCGCTGATCGGAATGCGTCGCAGTCTCTCTGCATTATCACTCATCTTACTATTATTTGTCACGGCTTGTACAGAACGAGTCGAGCATTTCAATCGTGGCGTCACCTTCGACGACATAAAGCCATGGATTCGCTCGGAATTCTCGCTCTACAGCAACCGCATCCGGCAGGAGATAGGTAGACAGATAGAGGCAGATCCCATGCCCATGTATGCCGACCAGTACACTCGCAATTACTACTTGAATTCAGGGAAATTTGTATGGATTACCCGCCACGGAGTTGACGACAGAGCCGACACCCTGCTCCAGTACCTGCAAGGCACTGCACAATTGGGGTTCCAGGATAAGACCTTCCACGTCACAGAAATACAGCAGGACCTGGAAACTCTGCGCAATCGGGACTTTGATGCCGAGAAGAACCAAGTCAACACCCTGATGGGCCGACTGGAATACAACTTGACGCAAGCACTGCTCAGATACTGTTGCGGCCAGCGTTTTGGCTACACCCGTCCCCTTCGCTTTATGAATCAGCTGCTCGAGGATGACAGCATCGCTGGGCAACCCACCTATCGACGCATCTTCGACATGCCCGTCGAGGTGCCAACGGACAGTTTCGTCACAGCGACTCTGCAGCAAGTCAAGGACCATAAGCTTAGCGAATTTTTACGACAGATTCAGCCCACAGACAGTCTGTATCGCCAACTGCTTCACGACTACCAAAAGGCCGTTTCACAGAACGACCCTGCCCGCGCCAGACTGGCAAAAATCAATCTAGAGCGTAGCCGTTGGCGCTATCCTCACCCCATCGAGGAAAAGAAATACGTATGGGTCAACCTTGCAGATTTTAGACTCACCGCAGTAGACCGCGAGCGTGACACCGTGCTGACCATGCGCATCTGCGGAGGAGACCAGAAACACAAGACTCCCCTACTGACAAGCCACATCACCCACACCGAGCTGAACCCCTTCTGGACCATTCCCCAGACCATCGTACGCAAGGAAATCTGTGCCCACCATCTGCACGATTCGGCATACTTCGCGCGCAATAACATACGCGCGATAAACAAGGAGACAGGAGAAATCATCAATCCCACCCCACTGAGCGAAAGCGAATTGCGAAGCGGACGATACACCCTGCGCCAAGACAATGGAGAGGGAAATTCTCTGGGCCGCATGATATTCCGCTTCCCCAACGAATTTTCGGTCTATCTACACGACACCAACAATCGAGGAGCCTTCCAGCGCACGGTCAGAGCAGTGAGTCATGGCTGCATCCGACTGGAGCGTCCAATGGACCTTGCGCTCTTCCTCTTGGGCGATCCCGAAGAAGAGTATGTCGACCAGATCCGCGTCAGCATCGACCTGGCGCCACTCACCCCTCGCTGGCAACGCTGGGTAGAGGAAAATCCCGAACACAAGGCGCCACTGAGCAGCTTCAAGTACAGTCCCACCATCCCCATCTGGCTCGACTATTACACCCTGTTCCCCAGCCCCGACGGCACCTTGCAAGAGCATCCTGACAACTACGGATACGACAAGGTAATCGAGGAATTGCTCCGCCCACTTTAAACCAAATCGGCCGAAAGACGTCATAATATAAGTATGAGCCAGTACGACGAAAAATCCATCCTACAGCAACTGCAAGACGACAGCACTCGTGCGGCCGCCTTCACCATGATGGTGGACCAGTACAAGGAGCAGCTCTACTGGCAGATACGTCGTACCGTGTTGGTTCACGACGACGCTGACGACATACTGCAAAACACGTTCATCAAGGCATGGACGGGCCTCGACTCTTTCCGCAGCGAGTCCAAGATATCCACCTGGCTCTATCGCATTGCCGCCAACGAAACCCTGAATTTCCTGGAACGCCAGCGACGAAATACCGTCAATCTCGAGGACCAAGAGATATACCTCGCCGACACCCTGCAGAGCGACCCCTATTTCGACGGCGACGAGACCCAGATACAACTGCAAAAGGCCATCGAAAGACTGCCTGCCAAGCAGCGACAAGTCTTCACCCTCAAGTACTACCAAGAGATGAAATACGAGGAGATGAGCGAGGTGCTGGGCACCAGCGTCGGAGCTCTCAAGGCATCTTACCACCATGCCGTGAAGAAGATAACCGACTTTTTTTCATCCAACGATTAAACCTTTCTACATACTACGTATCTAAGATAACAAGAAAACGAAATATGATCACACAAGAGGAAAACAAGCTGCACAAGATTACAGACGGTGCCGAGAACCCCTTCTGTACTCCGGATGGATACTTCGACCAGTTCACAAGCCGACTGATGGAACGCCTGCCTCAGGTTGAGCCCGCCCGTCCAAGGGGCCTCCAGCTCATCCCTCGCATCTGGCGCTATGCTGCCGTAATGGTGCTGGCAGTCGGTGTGGGTAGTGCCCTCTACTGGGGACAAAACCGCCAGCAGGAGATGTTCTTTGCCGATGCCGACGAGCAATACAGCCAGGAGTACATCAACGAGGCTCTCGACTACGCCTTAGTGAACAACAACGACATTGTAGAATACCTGACAGACGCCGAGTAATCTGCCTGGATAGTATAACATGCAAAAGATGAAGAGACTATTTTTCCTTTTTAGTTTTGTGCTCCTTTCCCTGTCAGCCATGGCCTGTGAGGAAATGCAGGACCAGCGTCCTCGTTTCAATCCTGCCGAGTTTGTAGCCAAGATGGAGGCCTACATCACCCAGCGCGCTTGCTTCACCAAGGAAGAGGCTGAGCGATTCTACCCCATCTTCCACGAGATGAAAGGCAAGCAGCGCGAACTGATCCGCAAGGCCCAATGGCTCAAGCGACAAGGGCCTCAGGGTGGCGACAAGGCCTATGCCGAGACTATTGCCAAAATCAACTCACTGGAGATACAAGTTGCCAAACTGAGCGAGAGCTACTACAAGAAGATGTGCAAGGAAGTTCCTGCCCAGAAGGTGTGGAAAGCCATGCAAGCTGATGACGCTTTTACCCGCGACATGCTGAACCAATTTAACCGTGGATGGCAGCAGCACGGAAAAGACCGCAATCCCAATCGCGGCAAGTAATCCCATAACAAAAGGAGAACCTCAGAAGAAGTTCTCCTTTTTTGTTTTCCTGATTTCTTACGCCCCTCGAGAGAGTACATGTCCGACCCCGAGAGAGTACTCTTTTTGGGGCATAAGAGTACTCTTTTTGCCTCGAAACAGTACTCTTTTGATGCCTCACATGTACTCTTTCTGCGTTAACGAGTGTGAAAAAGTTACTTTTTCAGGCTTTTTGCCTCGTTCCAGAGGGCATCCATCTCGGCCAAAGTCATGTCCTGCAAGGACTTTCCCATCTCCTTGGCCTTCGCCTCCACATAGTTGAAGCGAGAGATAAACTTCTTGTTGGTGCGCTCCAGGGCATTGTCGGGATTGATGTGATAGAGGCGTGCCGTGTTGATCAGGCTAAACAGGAAATCGCCAAACTCGTCGGTGCTCTTCTCTTTGTCCTCGCGCTCCAGTTCGACACGCAGTTCACCCAGTTCCTCCTGCACCTTGTCCCACACATCCTCGCGCTTCTCCCAGTCGAAACCCACATTGCGGGCCTTATCCTGGATGCGGTAAGCCTTGATGAGCGAGGGCAAGGCATCGGGCACACCCGAGAGGACTGTCTTGTTGCCATCCTTCTCGCGCTGCTTGATTTTCTCCCACGAGGCCACCACGTCGCCAGCCGTATTGGCCACAGCATCTCCATAGACATGGGGGTGGCGGAAGATGAGCTTGTCACACAACTTGTTGCACACATCGGCTATGTCAAAGGCCTCCTTTTCGCTGCCTATCTTGGCATAGAACACCACATGCAACAGCACATCACCCAGCTCCTTGCATATCTCGTGGTTGTCCTCCTTCATCAGCGCATCGCACAACTCAAAGGTCTCTTCTATGGTGTTGGGGCGCAGACTCTCATTGGTCTGCTTGTGGTCCCAGGGACATTTCTCACGCAGCTCGTCCATCACATCGAGCAAACGGCCAAAGGCCGCCATCTTTTCTTCTCTTGTATGCATAGTATTAACTGTTTTTCACATGCAAAGATAAGAAAAAAGGCGGTTTCACGCGCCCGTACGCGCAAAATCTTATGCCATCCTGCCCCAATCTTAAGATTATTTCGTACCTTTGCGCCCAAATTGGCAAAAAATACAACACACAATATGGAATTAGCAACGAAATACGCTCCCTCTGAAGTCGAGGGCAAGTGGTACCAGTATTGGCTGGATCACAAGTTGTTCAGTAGCAAACCTGATGGACGTGAGCCCTACACCATCGTCATCCCTCCCCCAAATGTGACCGGAGTGCTGCACATGGGACACATGCTCAACAACACGATTCAGGACATCCTGGTCCGCAAGGCTCGCATCGACGGCAAGAATGCTTGCTGGGTGCCCGGTACCGACCACGCTTCTATCGCCACCGAGGCTAAGGTGGTGAACCGTCTGGCATCTCAGGGCATCAAGAAGTTGGACCTCACTCGTGAGGAGTTCCTGGGCCATGCCTGGGACTGGACCAACGAGCACGGAGGCATCATCCTGAAGCAGTTGCGCCGACTGGGTGCCAGCTGTGACTGGGACCGCACCGCCTTCACCATGGATGAAACCCGCAGCGAGAGCGTGCTCCGTGTCTTCTGCGATCTGTATGACAAGGGCCTCATCTACCGCGGTCTGCGCATGGTCAACTGGGACCCCAAGGCTCAGACAGCCCTCTCGAACATCGAGGTTATCTACCGCGAGGAGCAGAGCCACCTCTACAATCTGCGCTATTACGTAGCTGATGCCGACACCAATCCCGTGGTTCCCACTGGCGAGGAGGGCGAGGTGCTGCACCAGGATGCCGATGGCCGCTACTACGCAGTGGTTGCCACCACCCGTCCCGAGACCATCATGGGTGATACCGCCATGTGCATCAACCCCAAGGACCCCAAGAACCAGTGGCTGAAGGGCCACAAGGTGATTGTGCCTCTGGTGGGCCGTGTCATCCCCGTCATCGAGGACCGCTACGTCGAGATCGAGTTTGGTACAGGTTGCTTGAAGGTAACTCCCGCTCACGACGTCAACGACTATAATCTGGGTAAGACTCACAACCTGGAGACCATCGATATCTTCAACCCCGATGCCACCATCAGCGAGGCAGCCGGCATGTATGTCGGCATGGACCGCATGGAGGTGCGCAAGCTCATCGCCAAGGACCTGCAAGAGGCTGGTCTGATGGAGAAGATCGAGGACTATACCAACAAGGTAGGATACAGCGAGCGCAACCCCGACACTGCCGTGGAGCCCCGTCTCTGCATGCAGTGGTACCTGAGCATGCAGCACTTTGCAGACATCGCTCTGCCTCCCGTGCTCGAGGGCAAGATCAAGTTCTATCCCCAGAAGTACGTGACCACCTATCGCAACTGGCTCGAGAACATCGATGACTGGTGCATCAGCCGTCAGTTGTGGTGGGGCCATCGCATCCCTGCATACTATGTAGACAGCGTGGAGAGCGAGGACAACTTCGTGGTTGCCATGACTGCCGAGGAGGCTCTGGAGAAGGCAAAGGCTAAGTTCAACAACCCCGCCCTGACCGTAGCCGACCTGCGCCACGACGAGGATGCTCTGGACACCTGGTTCAGCAGTTGGTTGTGGCCCGTCAGCCTGTTCGACGGCATCAACAACCCCGGCAACGAGGAGATCAACTACTACTACCCCACTGCCGACCTGGTAACCGGTCCCGATATCATCTTTTTCTGGGTAGCCCGCATGATCATGGCTGGTGAGGAGTACATCAAGGACGTTCCCTTCCGCAACGTGTACTTCACCGGCATCGTGCGTGACGAGCTGGGTCGCAAGATGAGTAAGCAGTTGGGCAACAGCCCCGACCCCATCGGCCTGATCGAGAAGTATGGCGCCGATGGTGTGCGCATGGGTATGCTGCTGGCTGCTCCCGCAGGCAACGACATCCTCTTCAAGGAGGACCTCTGCCAACAGGGTGCTGCCTTCTGCAACAAGATCTGGAACGCATTCCGCCTGGTCAAGGGCTGGCAGGTTGCCGACATCGAGCAGCCCCAGAGCAACCAGAAGGCCATTGCTTGGATGGAGGCAAAATTGCGTGAGGCTGTGGCAGAAATCAATGATTTGTACGGAAAATACCGCCTCAATGAGGCTCTGATGGCCATTTTCAAGCTCTTCACCGACGAATTCTCGGGCTGGTACCTCGAGATGATCAAGCCTGCCTACCAGGCTCCTATCGATGCACAGACGCTGGCATCTACCCTCGGCATCTTCGAGCAGCTGATGAAGGTGATTCATCCCTTCATGCCCTTCATCACCGAGGAACTGTACCAGCACATTGCCGAGCGCAAGGATGGCGAGAGCATCATGATCGATCCCCTGGTCATCGACGCTCCCACTCAGGCCGATGCTGAGCTCATCGCTCAGGTGGAACAAACCAAACTGATTATCAGTGGAGTACGTGCTGTGCGCCAGAGCAAGAACATCGCTCAGCGCGAGCCCCTCACCCTGGAGGTTGTTTCGGCTACCCCCGCTGGAGCGGCTGCCGACGCATGCCTGTCTGTTATCATCAAGAAGATGGCTGGCCTGTCCGACATCCTGTTTGTCGAGCAGAAGGGCGATGGCAGCCAGTCGTTCTTGGTAGGAACTGACGAGTATGCAGTGCCTCTGGGTAACCTGATCGACGCAGAAGCTGAGATCCAGAAGGCCGAGGCAGAAATCAAGCGTCTGCAAGGTTTCATGGGCGGAATCCAGAAAAAACTGTCCAACGAGCGCTTTGTACAGAACGCACCTGCCCAGGTAGTGGAGCTGGAGCGCAAGAAACTGGCCGATGCCGAGAGTAAAATCGCTGCTTTGCAGGAGACTCTGGCTGCACTGAAGAAGTAAATTCAGCACATCATATCCAGTACAAGGGCGGTCGTCATGGCCGCCCTTGTTGCGCACATCGCCCATCAGCACTGGGATCGTCGCACCTTTGCATCACCCACACAAGACAATGTGACGCATGTGACATGTGACATGTGACATTCAAAAAAAAAAGATTTTTAGAGGGAGAATTTACATAGAAAGAATTTTTATAATAATATATATATTATTATAACTTATTTTCCTCCCTATCTTCAGTTGCAAAAGTTGTTTTTTTCAAATGTCACATGTCACATGTCACACACACAGGATTCCTGGTTCTAATGGAATCATTCATCGTGCCTCGGGCAGCTCGTTCTGTGCACGGCAGAAATGAACTTCCCCGCAAATTCACGTTTGTTTGGTCTAAAAGGCACTTTTGTGATAAAATGTAATTTATTACCCACAAAATTTGTCCAATTCATTAAAAATAGTTAACTTTGCACCATGTTACGTGCGCGTATGGGCGAACTATATACTTTCCGCCCACGTGTACATACGAAACTACAACACAATGAGATTAGGTAAAAAGGACTAATAAATCGAGAGAAACAACAATTATATTAATTCAAATTATGAAAAAGAGAATCGCGCTTTTTTTGGCTTGCCTCTTCACCGTGGTAAGTCTGGCGACCGCTCAGGTAAGCCAAACCACCGGTAAGGTGGTAGCTGCCGACGACGGCGAACCTCTGGTAGGTGCTACCGTGAAGGTGCAGGGTACAAACATTGGTACCATCACCGACGCCAACGGTAAGTTCACCATCAAGGGTATCCCCAGCGGCTCCAAGAAACTGGTTGTCTCATGCATCGGCATGAATGACCAAGTGGTAAACATCAAGAGCAATCTGAACATCGTGATGGAGGCTGACACCAAGCAGTTGAACGATGTTATGGTTGTTGCCTACGGTACTGCTACCAAGGCTGCCTTCACCGGTAGTGCTGCAGTTGTAGGTGCAGACAAGATCGAGCAGCTGACCAGCACCAACGCTCTGGACGCTCTGAATGGTCACGTTGCCGGTGTCGAGGTGTACAACCTGACTGGTGACCCCACCAGCAGCAACCCCACCGTTCGTATTCGTGGTATCAGCTCTATCAGTGCTGGTTCATCTCCCCTGATCATCGTTGATGGTACTCCTTATGGTGGTGACATGAACACCATCAACACCAACGATATCGAGACCATGACCGTCCTGAAGGATGCTGCCGCTAACTCTCTGTATGGTAGCCGTGCTGCCAACGGTGTCATCATGATTACCACCAAGAAGGGAAAGAGTGGCAACAACGCCAAGGTGACTCTGGATGCCAACTGGGGTAGCAACAGCCGTGCTCAGCGTGAGTACAAGACTATCAACAACCCCGCACAGTACTACGAGGCTTACTATCAGTCTCTGAACAACTATGCTACCAACGTACTGGGTTACGATGCTACCAAGGCTAACGCATGGTCAAACAACAACCTGACTGCCAACAATGGTTATGGTCTGGTGATGAATGTCTATGATGTTCCCCAGGGCCAGTTCATGATTGGTACCAATGGTAAGCTGAACCCCTACGCTGTTATGGGTAACGTGGTTAACTACAAGGGTCAGGACTACATGCTGATGGCTGACGACTGGATGAAGGAGGTTTATCACAACTCTCTGCGCCAGGAGTACAATCTGACCGTAAGCAATGGTAACGACAAGGGCAGCTTCTATGCTAGCGTAGGTTACCTGGACAACAACGGTATCACCAACAACAGTGGTTACGAGGCAATGAGCGGCCGCTTGAAGGCTGACTTGCAGGCAAAGCCCTGGTTGAAGGTAGGTGCCAACATGTCATTCAACCACTACAATGGCCAGCGCGTAGGCGAGGATGGTGCCAGCAACTCATCTGGTAACCCCTTCGCAGTAGCTACTCAGGTGGCTCCCATCTATCCCATGTACATCCGTGACGGCGAGGGTCGCATCATGCTCGACAGCAACGGTTTCCAGATGTATGACTGGGCCGATGGTAACAATGCCGGCATCGTACGTCCTTACCTGCCCGGTTCTAACGCCGTTCAGAGCACTATCCTGGACGAGAACCAGTTCGAGGGTAACTCATTCTATGTTAACGGTTTCGCAGAGATCCGTTTCGCCAAGGACTTCAAGTTCACTAGCAGCAACACTGTCAATCTGGACGAGACCCGTTACACCAACGTAATCAACGGTTACTATGGTAGCTATGCTACTTCTAATGGTATCGTAAGCAAGAGCCACAGCCGTGGTTTGTCATACACCTATCAGCAGTTGCTGACCTGGGCACACCAGTTCAACCAGCATGACGTTGACGTATTGGTTGGTCACGAGTACTATCGCAACAACAGCTACTCACTGGGTGCCGGTAAGAGCTACCAGTTCGATCCCAACAACGACGAGCTGGACGGTGCTATCACCGACCAGTCAAATGCTTCTTCTTCACGTGGTTTCTACAACGTAGAGAGCTACTTTGCTCGCGCTCAGTACAACTACGCTCAGAAGTATTTCCTCAGCGCCAGCGTACGTCGCGACGCTTCTAGCCGCTTCTCTCCCAAGGGTAGCAACTGGTGGGGTACCTTCTACAGCGCCGGTGCTGCTTGGGTAATCTCTCAGGAGAAGTTCATGCAGAACGCTTCTTGGATCGATCTGTTGAAGTTCAAGGCTAGCTATGGTGAGAACGGTAACGACCAGATCGGTAGCTTCCGTTACACCAACACCTATTCAATTGTAAACTCTAATGGTCACGCTGCTGCTATCCCCGGTACCATGGGTAACAAGGACATCAAGTGGGAGAAGAACGCTAACTTCAACACCGGTTTCGAGTTCGAGCTCTTCAAGAGCCGCTTGAGCGGTGGTGTCGAGTACTTCTGGCGTAAGACTTCAGACATGCTCTACTGGTTCAGCACTCCCGTATCATTCGGTTGGACTGGTTACTACACCAACATTGGTGACATGACCAACAACGGTGTCGAGGTAGAGTTGAGCGCTGACCTCATCCGCAAGAAGAACGTGAAGTGGACCTTCGGCATGAACATGACCAACTACAGAAACGAGATCAAGAGCATGCCCAAGGAGAGAAAGACCAAGACCGTATACGACTTCGATGGTAAGGGTTACCATGGTTACGGTTCAGGCAACTTCTTCCTGGCCGAGGGCCTGAGCTGGCACCAGTGGTATGGTCAGAAGTACGCTGGCGTCTACACCGAGGACACCTATCAGATGACTGGTGACGAGACTTACGATCCCAGCAAGGCAGGTAGCTCTATGTGGTACAAGCAGATCTGGGAAGATAAGAAGGATGCTGATGGCAACGTAGTTCTGGACGAGAAAGGCGAAGTTGTTCAGGAGTTCAAGGGCAACAAGGCTACCACCAGCTACAGCGATGCTAGCCAGTACGTTATGGACAAGACCACTCCCAAGCTGTATGGTGGTTTCAACACTCACCTCGAGCTCTACGGATTCGATTTGGGTCTGGACTTCGCTTACCAGATTGGTGGTAAGGTATACGATGGTGACTATGCAAGCTTCATGGGCTCTCCCACCGCAAGCAGCAAGGGTAAGAACATGCACGCTGACATCCTGAACTCTTGGAGCGCACAGAACACCGGCAGCGACATTCCTCGCCTGCAGTTCGCCGACCAGTACAATGGTTCATGGAGCAGCCGCTTCTTCACCAAGGCTTCTTACCTGAGCCTGCAGAACATTACCTTCGGTTACACTCTGCCCGCAGACCTGACCCGCAAGGCTAAGATTGAGAAGGTTCGCCTGTATGCTAACGCCAGCAACGTATGGTTGTGGTCATGCCGTCAGGGTCTGGATCCCCGCGTAGCTATGGTAGGCGGTGGTGGTAACGCTAGCTACTACTCACCCATCCGCACCATCAGCGCCGGTATTAATGTTACATTCTAAAAGAGATCACGAAGATGAAAAATATAGCTAAATTGTTCCTATTGGCAGCTTGTGCAGGCACTATGGGCCTCACCAGCTGTATCGACGAGGCAGAGACTTTCAGCAGCACCGCTCTGGAGGACCAGCTCGCCTCTTCAAGCAAGGCTACCGAGGCTCTGGTTTACGCCATGCCTGCATTCTTCAACAACTTCGCAACCTACAGCAGCGATATGGCTTACGACTGGGGTTACGGTTCATTCATGCACATGCGTGACGTTGAGACCGCTGACTTGGCTGTAGTTAGCTCTGGTTACAACTGGTACACCTCATGGAGTGAGGGCACCTATCTTGGTCCCCTCTATGTAGCCACCTACCTGCCTTGGGCATACTACTACCAGGCTATCCAGACTACCAACAACACCATCGGTGCTCTGGAGAAGAATGAGGAGAGCCTGAATGAGACTCAGAAGGGATACTTGGGTGCTGGTCTTGCATTCCGCGCCCTGTTCTATCTGGATGCTTCTCAGTGGTATGAGTTCCTGCCCAACGATGTTTGGACAGCCAACGAGGATGGCAACGATGTTACCAACCTGACCATGCCTATCGTAACCTACAAGACCACCGAGGCCGAGGCTCGTAAGAACCCCCGTGCTACTCGTGAGGAGATGTATGAATTCATCCTGGCCGACCTGGAGAAGGCTGAGGGCATCATCAGCGGTTACACTCGTGCCAACAAGACTCTGCCTGACTTGGCTTGTGTATACGGTCTGAAGGCTCGTCTGAACATGTGGGTCGAGAACTATGCTGAGGCTGAGAAGTGGGCACGTGCCGCTATCGACCAGGGCGTCAACACTCCTCTCACCAAGGAAGAGTGGCTGAGCAAGACTGACGGTTTCAACAACTCTAAGTTCAACAGCTGGATGTGGTGTTCACAGACTGGTAAGGAGGACGATGTTGTCCAGACCGGTATCTTGAACTGGACCTCATGGATGAGCAACGAGGCACAGTATGGTTATGCTGCTGCTGGTCCTTACAACATGATCGGTTCTGAGCTGTATGACAAGATCCTGGATACCGACTTCCGTAAGCTCTCTTGGAAGGCACCCGAGGGTGGCGTTCTCGAGGGTCAGGAGCCCGTTATCGATGCAGAGTTTGCTGCCGAGCTGCCTGCTTACTCTTCATTCAAGTTCCGTCCTGGTCAGGGTAACACCGAGGATTACACCGTGGGTAGCGTGAGCGCATATCCCGTAATGCGTATCGAGGAGATGTACCTGATCGAGGCAGAGGCTGCCGCTCACCAGGATGGTGCTCGTGGTGCAGAACTCTTGAATGCATTCATGCAGAACTATCGTTGCCCCAACTACAACTTCAAGAAGGCTGACAGCGAGAGCGTCGTTGACGAGTGCTTCCTGCAGAAGCGTATCGAGCTGTGGGGTGAGGGTCTGATCATGTTCGACTACAAGCGTCTGAACAAGTCAGTTGACCGTACCCTGAGCAACAACTGGGATGCTGCTGAGAACTACAAGACCAACGGTCGTCCCGCTTGGATGAACCTGTGTATCCCCCAGAGCGAGGTGGATAACAACGAAGGTCTGAAGGGTCTGAACAATCCCGACCCCAGCAACTCTTACAAACCCGTTCAGTAATCCTTAAAGAAACGAGAAAATGAAATTATTCAATAAATTCACCGCAGCGTTGATGGTTCTGCCCCTGATGGCAGGCCTCACCGCTTGTAGTGACGAGCACGCTGAGTACAGCGCTGCCGAGAAGCTCACCAACGCACAGGTGTACTTCCCCACTACAAACCCCACAAAGGTAGAGTTGGAACAGGATGCTACCTCTTATGATGTCACCCTCGCTCGTGTAAAGACCGATGGTGAGCTGGTAGTTGCTCTGACTGCAGAGCAGGAAGGCAATGTCTTCCAGGTTCCCTCAGCAGTTACTTTTGCAGATGGTCAGTCTACTACCACCGTAACTGTAACTTACGATCCCGCAAACTTCGAGTATGATAAATATCAGACTCTGGCTATCTCTCTGGCCGATGCAGAGATCACCACTCCCTATGGTACCAGCAAGTACGTAGCCGAGATGGGTATCCCCGCACCCTGGACTCCCTGGTTTGCTACCAAGGCACAGTGGGTGAAGGCTGGTTACGAGCCCGAGGCATGGCCTCTGAGCGAGACCGAGAGCACCTGTACCTACACTTACACTCAGATCTTCAGCGGCGACGATCCCGGTCTGCCTATCTACTACCGTCAGTCTACCGTTGACGAGACTCAGGCACAGATCCGCGTCGACAACTGGGCATATGGTGTATCTCTGATTCTGAACTACAATCCCCAGACCGACAACATCCAGATTGAGCCCCAGTACACTGGCTACACCGATAGCGGCGTGGGTGACTTCTACATCACCGACGTTACACACTGGCAGAACAAGGACTACTACGCTCAGTTCCCCTGCAAGCTCGACCGTACCACCGGCGCCATCGTGCTGAACACCGCTTGGATGGCTGGTGAGAACCACACTGCTTGTTACGGTTACGGCGAGGAGTACATCCAGCTGGATGGCTTCTACATCCCCGACTACAGCGTAGAGCTGAACTACGTGGGTGTCCTGACCGACAAGAAGGAGGCTACCTTTGCTTGCGCCGACCTGACTCTGGGTGCCGACGTTGAGAAGGCTTATGCTATGGTTGTTACTCAGGATGACGATCCTGCTGCTGTTGCTGATGCACTGGCTGCTGGTGAGGGCATCGAGGTACAGGCTGGCCGCATCGAGGTTCCCTTCGACGCTGAGGAGCTGGCAAGCAACACTCTGGCTCTGATCGTTGCTGTTCCCGGTGAGGATGGTGCTGAGGACTTCGGCGTAGCCAAGTTTGAGTACTATGGTGGCGGTAATGCCAACCCCTGGAAGTCTATCGGTACCGGCCTCTACAACGAGGGTATCGTATCAGACATGTATGGCGTTGAGCCCGAGTACTACGAGGTTGACATTCAGGAGAACAAGGATAAGCCCGGTCTGTATCGCATCATGGATCCCTATGGAACAGCTTGGTCATATGCTAAGTACAACGCACTGACTCCCTGCGAGTATCTGGAGGTGAACGCTTGTGATCCTCAGGCTGTATACATCCTTCCCCAGATGCTGGGTATCGGTCTGTACCTCGAGAGTGGTGTTGAGCCCGAGCTTGGTTTCGCTTCTTACGCAGGTTACTTCCTGAGCAGCGGCAAGTACACCATCGATGAGCTGAAGGGCTATGGTGTAACTGGTATCGTAAGAGATGGCAGCATCTTGCTCCCCACCTTCGCTAGTGGCGAGGATGAGACTGCTGATGACTACTATACCTACCAGGGTATCGTATACTATGGTAAGGATGCTTACTATGGTGGTAATGGTGTAGAGATTCTGCTGCCCAGCGCAGTTAGCAAGGCTAAGCTGAAGGCTGCACGCTCTACCTACAACCGCACCATGCAGCGTCTGCGTCGCTCTGCTCGTGCAACCCGTGCAAACCGCGAGGTGAACAACAAGCGTCACCTGTCTCTGCCCGCTGCTTGCCACAAGCTGCAGGTGGTTACCCTCAAGTAATCATTCCGAAAGGATAATATAAGAAAGGATAGGGCTTCGGCTCTATCCTTTTTTTGTTTACCCTTTGCCTTTTGCAGAAAAATGTGTAACTTTGTGCCTCGTATAGTAATATTCAGTATGAAAAAGTCTATTCTCATCACTGTGGCAGCCCTTTTCTGCCACGTTGCCAGCACACTGGCAATACCCGCCTACCCTGCCAAAAAGCGAGTAACTCTCACCAATGGCAATGTGGTCAATGTCACACTGACAGGTGACGAGCACTTCAGTTACTTCCGCACTGACGACGGAAAAGCTGTACGCCAACTGGACAACAATCAGTTTGAGCTCATACCCACTTTCGAGTTTATGAGCCTGCAAGAGGCAGCAAGCGAGCAGCGCCAGGCTGCCAACACGCGTCGCCAAGCCAAGGCTCAACGTCGTGTGGGTACTATGGTGGAAAATCTGACAGGAACAAAGAAGGGCCTGGTTATCCTTGTAAACTTCAAGGACAATAACTTCACCGTGGACAATCCCAACGATTTCTACACTCGTTACTTCAACGAAAAAGGATTCTCGGACTACGGTTTCAAGGGTAGCGTTGGCGACTACTTCCGCGAGCAGAGTTATGGCAAGTTCAACATCGATTTTGATGTGGCTGGCCCCTACACCCTACCTCGCATCATGCAATGGTATGGCGCAAAGAGTTCGTACGGACATGATTCGGATGCTCAGCAAATGATTCTCGATGCGCTGAAACTGGCAAACCCTGATGTCGATTTCACCAAGTATGACTGGAACGGCGACAAAGAGGTGGACCAGGTATTCGTCATCTATGCCGGATACGGCGAGAATTATGGTTACAGCACCGATTGCATCTGGCCCCACGAGTCACATGTCAGTGTAGATTACGATGGCATGCACATCAGCACCTATGGCTGTAGTTGTGAGCTGCAGAGTGAGGGAATTCCCGATGGTATCGGTAGTCCCTGTCACGAGTTTAGCCACTGTCTGGGCTACCCCGACATGTACGATACCGTTAGCCAGCTTGCTGGAGGTACCGCTGGATGGGACTTGATGTGCAGCGGTAGTTACAACGGTGCATACGTCAATGGACGATACATCAGTGCCGTCTTGCCCGCATGCTACACCAGCTACGAGCGTATGGAAGCTAAGTGGCTCACTCCCGTGGAACTGAAGAGCGAAGAACAGATCACTGGTATGAAGTCTCTGTATGATAGTCCCGAAGCCTATATCCTCCGCAATGAAGGTAATCCCAACGAGTACTTCTTGTTGGAAAACCGACAGCAGAAGGGCTTTGACCAGGGTCTTGGCGGCCATGGTCTGCTGGTACTGCACGTAGACTATAGTGAATCGGCTTGGGCATCGAACTCCGTGAATGTAGATGCCAACCATCGCCGCATGGATATACTGGCTGCCGATGGTACGTCTAGCAGCAGCATGGCAGGAGACCCCTTCCCCGGCCCCTACAACGTAAAGAAGATTACCAACTACACCTCACCCGCAGCCTTCACCATGTACAACAAAAATAGTGATGGCACCAAGTACCTGAACAAGAACATCGAGCACATTACCGAGAGTAACGGGCTGATTTCCTTCTTGGCTTGTCGTCCCGACCTGGAGGTGCCCGTTGTAGGCGAGCCCGCAGCTGCTAGCGCCACGTCGTTCACAGCAAATTGGGATGCCGTCAAGGGTGCTGATGTATACGAACTGGAACTCACTGAGACACCTACCAAAAACATTGCTACAGCTCTCATGCTGAGCGAGGATTTTGCAGGCTGTTACAAATCCAGCAACGGATTCACCGATATTGGCTCGAACATGAACAAATACTGCTCTGTAGCAGGTTTCAATGGTTCAAAGCTCTACCAGTCCCCTTACAACCTGAAGATTGGTACCAATACTGCCAACGGTGATCTGATGACTCCCGTGCTGGACGTTCCCTCAACCACAGAGGCTACAATTGTGATGGGTGTAATTCCTGCCAAGGAAGGCACAGAAACCACAGGTGTGCTGAAAGTCTACATTCGCACGACTGGAACTCCCGCCGAGGAAATCAAGTTCAAGTTCAGTACTACTACCACTCTGGTTCTGCACACCAGTGTCACTGTCAACGAGTACTGGAAGATTGATGTCTGTCCCGAAGGCGTCATGTACCTCAACAATTTCCAGGTCTACGATGGAAACTTCTCGGCCGAGGAATTGGGTCTGAACCAGAAGAAGGCACCTCGCCGCGTCAAAGTAAGCACTATCAAGGAAACTGGAACTAGCCACACCTTCAGCGGTCTGGATGCAAATTGTATCTACACCCTGCGTGTGCGTGCTCTGGATAGCGAGCGCGAGAGTCTGTGGAGCGAGAGCAAGACTATGCTGGTGCCCACTCCCGTAGAGAGCATCGAGGCAGAAGCCACCGTCGATGACCGTATCTATGATCTGAACGGACGTGAAATCCGTCGTCCCTGCAAGGGTATCTACATCAAGAACGGTAAGAAATACTTCGTCAAGTAGCACAAGGATACGTTCAATAAAGTTAGCCCCGCAATGGATTTCCACTGCGGGGCTATTTTATTAGGTTACCGAAAAAAATTATCTTACCAGGAACTTCTTTCCATTACGCAAGTAAACGCCGTGAGAGGGAGCTGTAACTACCCGTCCACTCATGTCATAAATGCGAGAATCTGAGGGAACAACAACGGGAGCTACCATCTCTTCGATGCCGTCACCCAAACCCACGGTCATCTCATCGCTCCACTGGCTATTACCCTCGGCTGTCACCGCGCGTACCTTATATATATAGGTGCCGGGAGTGAGTTTGCTGAAATTATAACTAGTAGTCGTGCTGCTGTATACACCAGCATCAGCATATACCTTGCTGTGACGTGGAGCGAGCTTATGGAAAGGACTCTCTGCCCAGTCCATGCCATTCACATCGAAATGTGTGGTACGCTGAGGCTGAACTAACTGTTCACCTTCAGAGAAAAGGCGTTCACCCTTGACAGCATTGCCAAAAATATCATCGAAAGTATAAGAACCATCGTAGCAGGCGAATTCACCTACAAAGAAATTGCCTGAACCTGATGCCGAAGAGAACTTCATCTGGAAATCACCATACACCCAATTGTCGACAGTGAATACGAAGTAGGCAAACACGTCCTTGCCAACCGATGTGCCAGAGGGAGTGCCAGACAATGTACCCAAAGTTCCACTAGCTCCACTGCTTGTGGTCATAGAAACCTCGATATTGCAAGTGCTGGCACTAGCGGAAAGTGCACCCAGAACAAAAGTCACAGAAGAACTCTTAGGACCCGAAATGGTAGGAGTCTTAACCCATCCATTGTTACCCGACTTACCCACTCGCATACGGTGAGGCGAACGATAGAGATACTGACCGGTCCAACCGGGATAGGTGCAGTAGCTATCCATCATATCAGCATCCTCCGAAACATCAACAGAAGTGCTGGAAATAGCAGAATACCACTTGTCGAGGATATCATCAAATATGATGTAATCTGCAGGATCATGTTCCTCGACACGAGTCAATTTGAGGTCATAGCGAGTAGCACCAGAAACGGGCTGCCAGTTGGCTGTGAATGAACCTCCTGCTATATTTACATTGGTAGGAGCCATAACCACAGGAGCGGGAATAGGATCAATACCCATAAAGTCAAATGAAATCAGGCCATTTGTCTCATCAATACGTTCAATGGGCTTGTTCATGTACTTTCGTCCGTCTCTATTGGCATTGTACAGTGTCGCACCAGGCGTGGTAGTATTGGTCAGTGCAGTGACATTCTTGACTCCGGGGAAGGGATCACCGTCAGCATTCGTACCACCCTTGCCAAACAAGTTGTCTGCGGGGATGATAGTCATGCGTTGTCGACTCTTGCTTACGTTCACCTGGTTCTTGCGCCATACATTTTCATCATAATCCACATGCACCACCAGCATACCGTGGCCAAAGGCAGCCTTATCAAAGCCCACTTGTTGACGATTTTCCAACAGATAATACTCGTTGCGATTAGCGTCATTATATACTACATAAGCAACTGGATTTTGCTCAAGACAGGGCATATCCATTACATGACAGGGAGAACTCAGTTCAATAGGCTCCAGCCACCCACAACTCCAACGTTCATAAGCGGTGTAGGCAGCAGGAGTATTGCCCTCGTCGGTGTAACAACCATAATCCATCAAGTCCCACACGTCCATGCCAAAGTTTCCAGCCTGGCCAGTATCATACATATCGGGGATTCCCATGCAATGGCTAAACTCGTGGCAAGCCGTGCCGATGCCATCGATGATACCAGTGTCTGTCTCGCCATCGCCATGCATCTCACACGAGGTAGCATAAGTGCTGACATTGACACCGTCGAAGGTGTGTGGCAGACCAGAGCCCGCAATGGTGAACTCGTGAGGCCAGATTGTAGTGGGATCGGCACCTTGTGCCTCGCCATAACCAGCATAGATTACATACACCTGCTCTACCTCACCATCGCCATCCCAGTCATAATCCTTGTAATTTACATCTTTGTCGGCAAGGACGCAGGCTCTAGATATCATCTCCTGAGCACGAACGTCGTTACTGCCACCACTGGGTGAACCATAATAACTATAGGAGTGTCCCAAATCATAGGGACCCACAACATCAAACTCAAGGTCAAACTGGCCATAGCTCTGCTCGTAGAAGTAATCATGAACCGAACCATTGAGCCCAAAATCCTTGCACCCCACCTCATTGAAATACTTGTCAAAGTCGGAACGAGTATACGTCATGGAAAGGTTACTGAAATTGACCAGAATGACCAATCCTTTGCGCACCCCCTTGTACTCTATCTTACGCTTCTGAGCTGCCTTTCGTGCGGTATTACGAGAAGTGGCTGCCTCACCCCACTCCTGCTGGAGGACGGTCAAGTCTGCCAGCTCAAAATTTCCATTGAGATTACGACGCAAAGCACGTCCATCACTTGTCTTGTAAAAGGAGAAACTCTCGTCTCCCTGTAGTTCTGCCTCGATGCGAGTGCCATCATCCAGTTTCAGCATGCGCTTGACACCACGCTTGGCAGGGACAGCAAAAGCAGTTACAACCCCCATGCACACAGCAAGGGCGGTAAATAATAATTTTTTCATTAAGTTTTGGTTGGTTATTTCATAAGCTCAGCTAGGAACTGGTCAAGGTCCTCGTCGAGCCCCTCTAGCAGTCCCCCCTGAATCATCACCACATCCTCATCCACCAAATAGATATCGCGCAGCGTCTCGTGGTCCTCATCGATAAGGACAAACGAGAAGGGATGCATCACCGACATGTGCTCGATGACGTCATTGCGCAAGGCTTCGATGCAAGAACTAATCTGCTCGGCTGCCTCATCATAGAAATCCTCAGTACTGTCTATCCACTGTTCGATGACACAACGGAACAACTCCTTGTCATCGTCGTTGTAGACGAGGATCTCGCCCGAAGATGGCTTGACCTGCATGTGAATGTCGGTCATCACGGGTTCCTGGTCGGCAGGGAACTTGTCGGCCACCTTGCGCAGAGCGCGCTCGATTTGCTGAATGGTTTGTGGTGTAGGATTCATAGGTTCTACTTATTGATTACCGTAGTTTTAGGAATTACAAGTCACGACCGTGGCACTGCTTAAACTTCTTTCCACTGCCACAAGGACAAGGATCGTTGCGACCGGGGAGCTTGCGAGCGGTGATGGGCTGCATGGGCTGCTGTTCGCGGGTGTCGCGGGCGGCTGCAGCACGCTGTGCAGGGTCGGTCATATCAGTGCGGCTTTCGGTGTACTGCTGACGCTCACGAGGCATCTCCTGGGGAGCAGGAGCCTGGGTCTGCACCTCCAATTCGGGCACCTGACCACGCATGAGGATGCTGATGGTCTTGTTGTTAATCTTATTGACCATTGCATCAAACAGTTTCACGCTCTCCAACTTAAAGATGAGCAAGGGATCCTTCTGCTCATAAGAGGCGTTCTGCACACTGTGCTTCAACTCATCGAGCAAACGAAGGTTCTCCTTCCAAGCCTCATCGATGGTATGCAGCAGGATAATCTTCTCAAAAGACTTGACCAGAGACTGTCCAGCAGTATCATAAGCCTCCTTGAAATCGGTTGCAACCTGGTAGACGTGCTTACCATCGAGGACAGGTACACGAATCTGCTCGAAGGCAGGAGCATTGGGATCCTCGTAGAGACGCTTGATTACCTTGTAGGCATTGCCTGCCATCAGCGTAGTCTTCATCTTGAAGCGATCCATTACAGCATCATAGCTGCGCTCGGCCAGGGTGTTGGGATTCTCGTTCTCAAAATCCTGCTGAGTGAAGGGAACCTCCATTGCCAAAATCTCGAGGAACTGCTCGCGCACGCCCACCCAATCATTATTTTCAATGATGGTAGCCACACGGTCCCAGATCATGTCTGCAATATCCATACCTATACGCTCACCCATCAGAGCATGACGACGCTTTTCGTAGATGACAGTACGCTGCTTGTTCATCACATCATCGTACTCCAACAGACGCTTACGTACACCGAAGTGATTCTCTTCCACCTTCTTCTGGGCACGCTCGATGCTATTGTTGATCATCTTGTGCTCAATCATCTCTCCATCCTCGAAACCGAGGCTATCCATCACCTTGGCGATGCGCTCGCTGGCAAACAGACGCATCAGTTTATCTTCAAGACTGACGAAGAAGACACTGCTACCGGGGTCACCCTGACGACCAGAACGTCCACGCAACTGACGGTCAACACGACGGCTCTCATGACGCTCTGTACCAATAATGGCCAGACCACCAGCCTTCTTCACCTCGGGACTCAACTTGATATCGGTACCACGACCTGCCATGTTTGTTGCAATGGTCACTGCACCCAAGCGCAAAGGCAGTTCCTGGATGGTAACATCCTTGAGCTTGCTCTCCTCTACCCACTTCTGGGCCTCGGGCTGGTCAAGGAAATAGTTACCGTCACTAGTCTTGTAGACTTTCTGTCCTTCTACCAGACTGCTCTGACCTGCCAGAGCTACGATATCGGCCTCCTTCTGGTGCAACTTAGCGTTCAATACCTGATGAGGAATCTTGCGCATAGAAAGCATCTTAGAGAGCATCTCACTGATGTCGACGCTGGTAGTGCCTACCAGACAGGGACGACCGCTGATGCGCATGCGCTCTACCTCCTGGATGACAGCCTTGTACTTCTCACGCTGTGTCTTATAGACACGGTCGTTCATATCATCACGAGCAATGGGACGGTTGGTGGGAATCTCAACAACATCGAGCTTATAGATGTCCCAGAACTCGCCTGCCTCGGTAATAGCAGTACCTGTCATACCCGAGAGCTTGTGATACATACGGAAATAGTTCTGCAGAGTAATGGTTGCAAAGGTCTGGGTAGCAGCTTGCACCTTAACATGCTCCTTTGCCTCAACGGCCTGATGCAGTCCATCGCTCCAACGGCGACCATCCATGATACGACCGGTTTGCTCATCGACAATCTTTACCTCGCCATCGATGATGACATACTCCTCGTTGAGGTTGAACATCGAGTAGGCCTTGAGCAACTGCTGAATGGTGTGCACGCGCTCACTCTTGATAGCATAGTCGGTAAAGAGCTTATCCTTCTGCTCCAGGCGCTCCTCATCGCTGAGGTTACTTGCCTCCAACTCACTCATCTGAGCGGTGATATCGGGCAGGACAAACAGATCCTTTTCCTCTACCTGACCAGCCATCCATGCATTACCCTTATCGGTAAAGTCAACGCTGTTCTGCTTCTCGTCAACAACATAGTAGAGGGGCTCTACAGCCTCGGGCATACGCTTGTTGTTGTTCTCCATATAGATTTCCTCGGTAGCGAGCATACCGGCCTTGATTCCGGGCTCACTGAGGAACTTGATGAGAGGCTTGTTCTTGGGCATTGCCTTGTGGCTACGATAGAGTGCCAGGAAACCACGAGCCTGCATGTCCTTGTCGTTCTGGGCTACGCCGTCCTTGATCAGCTGCTTTGCTTCTGCCAGATACTGGGTGGCCAACTGACGCTGCACACCCACCAACTTCTCTACCAGGGGCTGCCACTGCTCAAACTGCTGATCCTCGCCCTTGGGCACGGGACCACTGATAATCAAGGGAGTACGAGCATCATCAATCAAGACTGAGTCGACCTCATCGACAATAGCATAGTTGTGAGGACGTTGCACCAGGTCACGAGGATCGGTGGCCATATTGTCACGCAGATAGTCGAAACCAAACTCGTTGTTGGTACCA
This sequence comes from Bacteroidaceae bacterium, assembly GCA_045600505.1. Lineage (GTDB taxonomy): Bacteria > Bacteroidota > Bacteroidia > Bacteroidales > Bacteroidaceae > Physcousia. The sequence continues at coordinate 17,277 of JAZRYA010000066.1, read as the reverse complement.
AAGGTGATATCTGCCGGATAAGCCTTGCGACGAGCCTCACTGTTGGGCTGATGCTTGTCGATGCAGTCTACGCTCAGACCATGGAACATGTAGAGGGGACCCATCCACTCCGAGTCACGCTTGGCCAGATAGTCGTTGACGGTAACCACATGCACACCGTTACCCGTAAGTGCATTCAGGAACACGGGACAGGTAGCCACCAATGTCTTACCCTCACCAGTAGCCATCTCAGCAATCTTACCCTGATGCAGTACGGTTCCACCAAACAACTGCACGTCGTAGTGCACCATGTTCCACAGGGTGTCATTTCCACCTGCTACCCAATGGTTGTGATAGATGGCCTTGTCACCGTCTATCTCCACAAAGTCGTGACGGGTTGCCAGTTCACGGTCAAAATCATTGGCAGTAACAGTGATGGTCTCATTATTTGCCAGACGTTCTGCTGTACTCTTTACAATGGCAAAGGCAGTGGGGCGCACCTCATCGAGGGCTTTCTCCAACACTTCCAGAACCTCCTTCTCCAACTTGTCTATTTGGGCAAAGATGGGAGCACGGTCCTGAAGTTCAGTCTGCTCAATCTTACCCTTCAGCTCAGCAATCTGAGCACGGAGTTCGGCAGGGCTGCTCTGCACGTATGCCTTGATTTCCTGGGCCTTTGCACGCAATGCATCATGGTCCAAAGCCTGAATCTCGGGATAGATCTTCTTCACCTCATCTACGAGGGGCTGAATGGCCTTCATATCACGAGAGGCCTTGTTGCCGAAGATCGAACTTAATATATCTATAAACTTACTCATAATCGTTATTTGTTCTATTTGTTATACTTTCCGGTGGATGATTCTAATGTTTCCTGATGCCCAGCAATGGGGCTGCATCACATCCATTCGGAGCACGTATGCGCAAGTACTGCGCAACAGTAGGAGCGACATGGTCCAGAGTGACAGGATCGGGCACGACCTCACTCTGTATGTCGGCACCATAGAAATACAGGGGGAATCCCATGTAGGAATCCCGCTGCAGGGATTTCTCGTGTGTTTCTTCGTTGACCAATTGCCATCCGGGTGACACCTGTATCAGAATATCACCGGAGTTCTTGGGGTTATAAGCGTTACGAACATTGCTGATGCCCGGAGTCCAAGCGCCTTGCGACAGACGCTGGCTAGTAAACACATCACGGACACCACTCAGTTGGATGAGGAAGTCACTGCAACGCTCCAGCACCTCGGTTAGATTGAGGCCCTTATTCTCTATCAACTTGAGGTTGAGGTAAATCTGGTTGCCCATCACACTCTCTATCCAATCACCCTGTCCATAGACGGCAATCAGATACATATTGAGCAGACGGTAGGCACGTGTGATATTAAACTCACCCGTGGGAATGCGGTAGCGGGACAGGTCTGTCGTGCCCTGCTCGGTGTCGCTATATCCCGTGCTGGTTACGACAAACAGGACATGCTCTCGACCAACACGATCCTCAACCAAATCCACCAACTCTCCAAGCTGACGGTCCAGTCGTACGTAAGTGTCTTGTAACTCGATGGGACACTCTGCCACAGTCTTGTGATCGAAGTTGCCAGCATAGTAGCATACATTGAGCACATCGGTGATGCGGTCAATTCCCAACATTGCATTCTGGACACATCGTGTAGCCAGCGACGTCACTTCCTCGTTGACCAAAGCACTAGCCTTGAACTGACGGAAATTGCGCTCGCCCTTGAACTTGTGCTTGAAGGGAGTCTTCATGCCACCAGACACGAAGTAATTGTAACTGCCTACAAGGGAATTGATGGGTTCCCAGGTGATATTGCCGATGTTGCGATGCAGAGCCTGGCTGTTATTCTCATGGAAAGATATCCACTGAGGCAACTTTCCATAGTATGAACTGCCACACCAGTGACCTGTCTCATCATTGATCCAGAAAGCACCGTCTGCAGCATGACCTGCCATCAGCACGGCTGCATCTCTGCTAGGCGCAATGGAATAGACAAAACCCTTGCCCTCGGTGCTCACCTTCAACTCGTCGGTAAAGGTGCTTACTCCCAGATTGGCAGCCGAACTGCACTCTGTGGTTGCATCGCCAGCGAAAACCTTATCATCTACACAATAGACGGGCAACAAGGTTCCTCGATCGAGCCAACGCTCTGCCACGATACCATTCTCATAAGGTACAGTGCCGCTCATCAGACAAGCAATAGCAGAAGCCCGATCGGGGCTGCTGAAGGGGTATTGAGCCTGGCTATAGACACGTCCCTCACGCATCAGGCGCGAGAAACCTTTCTCACCATACAAGGGCGAAAAGGCTTCAAGATAATCCGTACGCAGTTGGTCGATGATAATATTGACTACCAGACGGGGCACCTCGGGTGCCGTCTGTGCATCTACCCCCATGATGGTCATCATTGCCACCAGAGAGGTGAGGAGCTTGTATTGCCTTGCAGTCAGTCTATTCATGCCGTTTTCTGTGGTAGTATAAGTAATAACTTATAGGCCTTGTCAACAAAGCCAATGCCAAAGGTACAATTATCTGACAAAAATCTTGGGGTATCCAGGCAATAAAAACTATAAATAATGTTAAAATGGCCCCATTGATGTAGTGATAGAGGCAAAAACGACGCTTTATGGCACATCTTACGACCCAAGGAATGCAGAAAAGTGGCAAAGGATGGAACAACCACACCTGCCAATTTGTATCGAGTGAAGGGTGCTCGCTGAAGAAAAGCAGGAAGGTGAGCAACAGGCCACAAGCACCATGAGCCAACATGAGCAGAATGTCCCATCCCCACACCATGCGTCGCATCCATTGTTCGAGCGCAGACACTGCTAGGCAGAACACCAAAAAGAGCAACGAACACATCAATGGACTGAGCGGGAAACCAGGTTGCACAGCCTGTGGACGCAAGGGTGCAAGCACATGAGTTTCTCGTACCAAAGGACGGCGGTTACCCAATACGTCATATATCATGGCTTTGTCGCAATATTTCATTAATCTTTCCGGCAAGAACATGGCTGCGCGATCTGTCAAAACAGTATCAACGGAAGCACCCAACAGCATATCATCTCCTACTTCTGCCCAAGGAGAATCAAGCGTGTATTCATGGAGCAACTGGCGATAGGTCCACTTACGATCATCCTGCAGGTAAACCACCTCGCCACGGATTGCCTCTTCCACCTTGTCACGCACCTTTGTCGTGCAATTATTTGTCAAGAAATTATACCTATACACCCTATTCTCTGGCTGCATGTTGAGAGCAAGTAACATAAAGAGTCGCTGTGCTTCTTCCGAAGTCAGATTGAGCACTTGTTCGGTCACCGACGAACCACGTTCCTCGTACTCTTGCATAAAGTACCGGAAGGGACATGCTGCCACCATGTAATCACACTGTCCCAGGGTGAAACGCCAAGCAAAATGAGGGGTGTGGAAATTGAAGACGCCATAATTGAACGCCCAATCCTCGTGGGCATCCAGACGCTGAACACGAATGGCCGTGTGACCATAGAGTTCATACATCTCGGTTCCCGGTGAACAGGTAAGTATACTGATCACCACGCTATCTCGCGCTACAGGCACAGAGTCCGTCTTTGCAGTCGTAGCACTCGCCTCAGAACTGTCCGCAGGCATCACCTCAGTCTGGGCCATCAAAGATGAAGTTCCCAGCAGAAGCAGTATTGTCACAAGGGGAAAGACCCCAAAAAATCGTTTGAAAACTGTCACAAATAGTTAATTTGAGGACAAAGTTACGATGTTTTGACGGAATATCAAAAAAAAAGCGTACCTTTGTGCCTCGTAATAAAAATAGGAATAGAGGCAGTTGAACCTGATAATCGACATAGGCAACACGCGCGCAAAGCTGGTCATCTTTGATGGCGAGGAACCCGTGGCTCAGGTCGTCACCAGCAACGAGACGCTGGAGGGATTGCCCCGACTGCTCTCACAGTACCAGCCTCAGCGAGGAATCGTGGCGTCGACCATTCCCCTCAACGACATGCTCCTGATGCTGCTCGAGAGCCTGCCCTGCCCTATTATGCAGTTGACCCCCAGCACCCCCGTGCCCATCTGCAACCACTATGCCACACCCCAGACTCTGGGACCCGACAGACTGGCTGCTGCAGTAGGAGCCCACGCGCTGATGCCCGACCACGACGTGCTGGTCATCGATGCAGGAACCTGCATAACCTACGAGTTTGTGGACCACGAGGGCAACTACTGGGGAGGTAACATTGCCCCAGGCATGAAGATGCGATTCGAAGCCATGCACCAGATGACCGCCCGACTGCCACTCGTCAGTCCTCAAGGTGAATCTCCGCTGGTGGGCAACAGCACTGAAACCGCTATGCGCAGCGGCGTCTTACGGGGCATGCAATACGAGATAGAGGGCTACATTCGCCACTTCCGGCAGCAATACCCCTCGCTCCGAGTGCTCCTGACAGGGGGTGACGAACTGGAGATAGATGACTCACTGAAAGAAGTGATACTGACAGATAAATACATTGTGCCTCGCGGCCTAAACACTATATTAAACTACAACAAATGACTTTTCTTAGGAAAACGATAAGCAGTCTGTTGCTTGCCACCTGTTTCACGGTGGGAGCTATGGCTCAGACCAATGGTAGCAATTCATCCTACTCCCGTTTCGGACTGGGAACCATGAACGAGCAAGCCGAGGGATTCAACCGCGGCATGAGTGGACTCTCTCAGGGTCTGCGTTCAGGAAGCATTGTCAATATGCTGAACCCTGCCTCTTATTCAGGCATCGACTCCCTCACCTTCATTTTTGATGTGGGCATGGGCATGCAATACGGCCACATGAAACAGGGCGGCAGCACGCTGAATGCTCGCAACGCCACTCTGGACAACGTCAATGCTGGCTTCCGCTTGGCCAAGGGACTAGGTATGTCTTTTGGCTTTGTCCCCTACTCTACCATCGGCTTCAGTTTCACTCGCGAGAATCGAGTGGGCAACGACTTCACCACTTCACACGACATCAAGAGCAAGACTACTTACTATGGTAACGGCGGACTCCACGAGATGTACGTCGGTCTGGGTTGGAATCCCGTACACAAACTGAGCATCGGTGCCAATGTGGGCTATGTCTGGGGCGACTACAACAACAGCCTCTCTCAGTCCTTCATCGAGGGCACAACCACCTCGAGCAACTACAACGCCGCTCGCCAGGAGATAACCAGCGATGTCAAGACCTACAAAGTAGACCTGGGCTTGCAATACCCCGTTCGCCTTACCCGCAGAGACTGGTTGACCCTGGGTCTGAGCGCCACTTTGGGCCACAACGTGGGCAGCAAGGTCGAGATGATACGTTACACCAGCGGTGGCGACACCATTGCCAGCAACATCAAGAACGCCATCAGCCTTCCCTACACCTTTGGCGGTGGTCTGGCTTGGCAACACGAGGGGCGCATCATCGTGGGCGCCGACTACTTTATGGAGAAATGGTCGGGCTGTAAGTTGCCTGTCGCCAATCAGGACGCTCAGTTGAGTGTAACCGACCAGGAATACATGGACCGCCACAAGATGGTCTTTGGCGCCCAGTACATCCAGAATCCCATGGGCCGAAAATACGGCGAGCGCATCGAGTATAAGATAGGTGCTTCCTACTCTACCCCTTATGTTCGTGTCAACGGACATGACGGACCTAGCGAATACGGAGCCAGCGCCGGTTTGGCCTTGCCTCTCACCACTTCTTACGCTAGCCGTTCTCGCGTCAACGTGGCTGTGCAGTGGCTGCATCGTGCGCCCAACACATCCACTCTCATCAAGGAGAACTATGTGGTCCTCCACCTGGGTGTCACCTTCAACGAACGCTGGTTCATGAAGTGGAAGATTCAGTAATGAAAAGACTGATTCTCCTTCCCCTTTTGACGATTCTAGCCTTGTGTGCCTGCGAGGGCGACAAGGAGCACCTCGCCGATGCTGTCACGGGGCAAGACTCGCTTGCCTTTATGCGCAGCCGAGGCATCAGCACGCTCATCTCCGACTCGGGCGTGATCCGATACAAACTGGTGGCCGAGGAGTGGGACATCTACACCAACACCACCCCAGCAACATGGAAGTTCAACAAGGGCATGCTGATGGAGCGCTTCGACGAAGGCTTCCACATCGACCTCTATGTGCAAGCCGACACCGCCTACCTCCACGAGCAACGCACCTGGGAACTGCGTGGCCGAGTGGTCATCCGCAACATCCAGGGCACCATCTTCCGCACCGAGGAACTCTTTTGGGACATGAACAAGCATGAGATGTGGAGTTACAAGTACATCCGCATCACCTCGCCCGAACGAGAACTCGAGGGCACCGAATTCCACTCCAACGAACAGATGACCGAATACTTCGTGTCTAACTCGGCAGGTGCCTTCCCCGTCAACGACACAGAGAAGCAGGAGGAGGTTCCCGACACCGCCGCTGCTGTGGCTGCCACTCAGGCCGAAGCCGCACAACCGGCAAAAGACATACCGAGCGCCAACATACAGACCGAGCAGCGCCCCCTGAAGACCCCCAATGGGCAGAAGGCCGGACGCATCATGCCCACCGCGCCTGCCAAGAACAACAGCACTGGACACTGGAAATAACAAGAATGGACTTTACACTGATCATACAAACCCTCGTTGTGCTGCTCCTCAGCGCATTCTTCTCAGGACTGGAGATTGCTTTCGTCTCGAGCAACAAACTGCGCTTTGAAATGGACCGAGCCAACGCAGGACTCAACAACCGCATTCTGGGCATCTTCTACGCCCACCCCAACAACTTCATCTCAACATTGCTCGTGGGCAACAACATCGCCCTGGTCGTCTACGGTATCCTGATGGCACAACTGGTGCGTGACCTGGTGCTCGTGCCCTGTGGCATACATCCCAGCAACCCCGCTGCCGACTGCCCCAACGATGGATTGTGCCTGGTTATCCAGACCCTGGTAAGCACGCTCATCGTGCTGTTTACAGGCGAATTCCTGCCCAAGACACTCTTCCGCATCAATCCCAATGGCATGATGCAGACCTTTGCCATCCCCGCAGGCTTTTTCTATATCATCCTCTACCCCATCAGCAAGTTCACCAGCAGCCTCTCCAAGTTCCTGCTTCGCATTGCTGGAGCCCAGGTACAGAAGGCCAACACCGACCACGCCTTCACCAAGGTGGACCTGGACTACCTGATCCAGAGCAACATGGACGAGGTGAAGGACGATGACGAGATAGAGGAAGAAGTCAAGATATTCCAGAACGCGCTGGATTTCAGCAACATCCGCTTGCGCGACTGCATCGTGCCTCGCACCGAGATAGACGCAGCAGGCATGGACACCCCGCTCGACGTGCTCCGCACCCACTTTGTGGAGAGCGGACGCAGCAAGATTGTGATCTATCGCGAGGACATCGACGACATCGTAGGATACGTCCACAGCAGTGAGATGTTCCACCTCCAGGAGGGCGATTCATGGACCGAGAGCATCCGCGAGGTGCCCATCGTGCCCGAGACCATGCCTGCCCAGAAGATGATGCAGACCTTCATGCAGCAAAAGAAGTCCCTGGCCGTGGTCGTAGACGAGTTTGGAGGCACCAGCGGCATAGTCACCCTAGAGGACCTGGTGGAGGAAATCTTTGGCGACATCGAGGACGAGCACGACAACACCAACTACATAGCCAAGGACCTGGGCAACGGAGAGTACGTCATCTCGGCCCGACTCGAGATAGAGAAGGTCAACGAACTGCTCGACCTGGACCTGCCCGAGAGCGACGAGTACCAGACGCTGGGTGGACTGATCCTGAACGAATACCAGAGTTTCCCCAAGCTCAACGAGGTGGTGAAATTCGGAAAATGGGAGTTCAAAATCATCAAAAACACCACGACCAAGATCGAACTTGTACGCTTGAAAGTGGTGAAATAGCCGTATTCTCGTATCTTTTTACACGTTCAGAGGTTCTTTTTTCGAGGAACTGGCCTGTTTTCTCGGATTTTTTAAGTACCTTTGTGCGCTAATGTGGAATAAAATAAATACAAATAAATAATAAAAACAAATGGCAACATTACAAAAAATCAGAAGCTATGGCGCTATCCTCATCGCTGTTGTGGGTCTCGCCTTGTTCGCCTTCATTGCTGAAGAGTTGGTTCGCGCCCTCTCTTACACCCGCAATGCAGAGCGTCAGCGCATCGGTGAGGTGTATGGCGAGGAGGTGAACTATCAGGAGTTCAATGATCTCTACGACGCGTATGAGAATGCAGTCAAGTTGAGCAATGGTGGACAGAACCTGACCGACGTTCAGGCTACCCAGTTGCGCGACCAGGTGTGGAGCGAGTATGTAACCGAGAAGATCATCGGCCACGAGGCTGAGGCTCTGGGTATGACCGTTACCGACGCCGAGTTGCAGAACATCATCAACACCGGTGCAAGCCCCCTGCTGCGCCAGACTCCCTTCGTCAACCAGCAGACCGGCGCATTTGACGTCAACATGCTGAAGCAGTTCCTGACCAACTACGACGAGATCATGAGCAACGCCGAGTATCCCGAGGCACAGAAGGAGAACATGGCCGTGTACTACAAGTACTGGAAGTTCATGGAGAAGAAGGTACGTCAGCAGGCTCTGGCTCAGAAGTACCAGACTCTGCTCGCTAGCAGTCTCATCTCTAACCCCGCAAGCGCCAAGGCTGCTTACGAGGCTCGTGCCAACGAGGCAAGCGTATTGCTGGCAGCAGTTCCCTACACCACTATCAAGGACACCGACATCGAGGTTAGCGAGTCTGACCTGAAGGCCAAGTACAAGGAGATGCAGAAGCAGTATCCCGACATGTTCAACATGACTCAGGAGGCTCGCGACATCAAGTACATCACCGTTCCCGTCAACGCTAGCAAGGCCGACGAGCAGAACCTGATGGAAGAGCTGACCGACCTGCGTACTCAGTTGGAGGACGATGCTCAGGTAGCCAACACCATCCGCGAGTCACGCTCACTGGTGGCTTACAACGGTATGGCCGTGCGCACCTCGGCTCTCCCCAGCGACATCGCCGCTCAGGTTGACTCTATGTCAGTAGGCGAGATCAAGGGCCCCTACAAGTTCGACAACGACAACACCCTGAACGTGATCCGTCTGACCAGCCGTGTTCAGCAGCCCGACTCAGTAGAGTACCGCATCCTGAGCGTTGTAGGTACCGACGACCAGGCTACCAAGAGCGCCGACAGCATCCTGACCGCTCTGAACGGTGGTGCTAACATCGACAGCATCGCTAAGAAGTACAACCAGCCCGCCGAGGCTGCTTGGCTGACTAGCGCTCAGATTGACAACTCTCCCCTCACCGACGACAACCGCACTCTGGTCAACACCATCCTCGAGACCCCCGCTGGTTCTTACAAGAAGGTGACTCTGGGCAACGCCAACCTGATTGTCAAGGTTACCGAGCGTCGCAACCCCGTGGAGAAGGTGAACGTAGCCGTTATCAAGCGCACCGTAGACTTCAGCGACGAGACTCACGCTGCTATCTGGAACGAGTTCAGCTCATTCCTGGCTAGCAACAAGACCCAGGCTGACATCGAGGCCAACGCTGCCAAGGCAGGTTACACCGTGCAGACCTCTAACTTCCTGACCAGCGACGTACACTACGTAGCCAACACCCGCAGCACCACCGAGGCTTTGCGTTGGATCTTCAAGAAGGACACCAAGATTGGCGACGTGAGCCAGCTGTATGAGTGCGGCAACAACAACGACATGCTGATGGTAGTTGTACTGACCGGTATCCACAAGAAGGGTGACCGCGACTTCAACGACGAGAACCTGAAGAACCTGCTCACCCAGGAGGTTATCCGCGACAAGAAGGCCGCTCAGCTGCTGGAGAAGATCGGTGGCGCCAAGAGCGTAGCCGAGGTTGCTAAGCTGCAGGGTGCCGTTCAGGATACCGTTTCTCACATCTCATTCGCTGCTCCCACCTTCGTGCAGAAGGTTTCTGCTAGCGAGCCCGCTCTGAGTGGTGCTGTCAGCGCTGCCCAGCAGGGTCAGTTTGTAACTGGCGTTCGTGGCGAGGGTGCTGTCTATGCATTCCAGGTTCTGAGCAAGAGCAAGAGCGACGCTATCAAGTACGACCAGAAGACCGAGGAGCAGCAGTTGGCTACCAGCTACATGCGTGGTCTCCAGGGCTTCATGCAGGTACTTGCCAAGGCAGCTAAGGTGGTTGACAACCGTTACATGTTCTACCAGTAATCGGAAGTTTCCACTTCGACATAAGAAAGAGGTACGCGCGTGCGTGCCTCTTTTTTTGTCCCCTTGCCATCCGTGCCTTCAGCAGATTGCGATGCGAGACAGGGGACAATCGACACAAAAAAGAGCCGCACTCTCATAGAGTACGGCTCATTGTGTATCTACGTTCGCTAGATTACTTCTTAGATACAGCCTGCTTAAACTCGGGGCAGGGCTTGAAGTGAGGCAGGTCGTGAGCGGGAATCACCACGGTGGTGTTCTTGCTGATGTTACGAGCGGGCTTCTCGGCGCGGTGCTTCAGGCAGAAGGTACCGAAACCACGAAGATAAACATTCTCACCTGCTGCCATGGTGTCCTTGATGGTGCTCATCAGGCCCTCTACGGTAGCCAATACACTGTTCTGGTCAACACCAGTTCTGGTGCTAATTTCGCGAACTAATTCTTGCTTTGTCATATTGCTTAATTTTAAGTAATTGCGTTAACGAGTACAAATGTATTGCAAAATATTGACAACGCAAAATCTTTTACATACATTTTTACGAAATGTTGCATATAATATGAAAAAAAGGGCCACTCTACCCTAGAGTAGAATGGTCCTTATGGGGTAAACCTCGTCCTGAGGGATTAATTGTTCTCGGGACGGAGCTGGCGAACGGTCTCTGCAGTACGCCACATCTCGCTCTCACGCAGAGCAGCGAGTTCCTTCTCCAGACCCACACGATAGTCGGGCTTAGAGTTAGCGTCGATGCTGATCTGAGCCTCGTTACCGCACTTCACGCTAGCATACAATTTCTCTAACACGGGCTTGCAAGCAACGTGGAAGGGGCCCATCCAGTCCAGAGCACCACGCTGAGCGGTGGTAGAGCAGTTGGCATACATCCAGTCCATACCCTTCTGAGCAAACAGGGGCATCAGTGACTGAGTCAGCTCCTCTACGGTCTCGTTGAATGCCTCTGAGGGAGTGTGGCCATTCTCGCGCAGCACCTCGTACTGAGCCAGCAGCAGACCCTGGATAGCACCCATCAGCGAACCGCGCTCACCAGTCAGGTCACTGGTAGCCTCGCGCTGAAAGGTGGTCTCGAACAGGTAGCCCGAACCGATACCGATACCCAGAGCCAGGGTGCGGTCGAGAGCCTTGCCAGTAGCATCGTTGTAGACAGCGAATGAACTGTTCAGACCACGGCCCTCGAGGAACATGGTACGCAGAGAGGTACCGCTACCCTTGGGAGCAACCATGATTACGTCGATGTCCTTGGCGGGCACACAGCCGGTGCGATCGCTCCAGGTGATAGCGAAACCGTGTGAGAAGTACAGAGCCTTACCGGGAGTCAGGTACTTCTGCAGGGTGGGCCATACGCTCATCACAGCAGCGTCTGACAGCAGGCACATCACGATGCTAGCCTTGTCAGCAGCCTCCTCGATAGAGAACAGAGTCTCACCGGGAACCCAACCGTCGTTGATAGCCTTCTCAAAGGTCTTGCCCTGACGCTGACCAACGATTACATTGAAACCGTTATCACGCAGGTTACAAGCCTGACCAGGACCCTGCACACCGTAACCGATGACTGCGATGGTCTCATCCTTCAAAATCTCACGAGCCTTTTCCAAGGGGAATTCCTCACGTGTCATTACCTCTTCGATAACGCCACCAAAATTCATTTTTGCCATAATAAATTGTTTGTTTGTATTGTTGTTAATTGTTCTTGAATCTTACTTTTGCCTGGCACACCACATCGGTGCCGTTCTTGCGCACCTCGATGTCGGTCTCGTTCTCATCCACGGGCTGACGGTAGAAACTGAGCGTGTCGCCCAGGTAACTTTCGGCCTTGTAGGCAATCTCGAAACGCTCTATTCCGCGCTGGAAGCACTCACCGGGGAACAGGTCGAGGATGTGCTCGATATACTTGATGGAATTGATGTGTCCGTTGATGTCCACGTCGCTGTAGTGCGTGTCGATGGTCTGCACCAGTTCGGGGTCGCGGAAGCGGAATCGTCCGTGTCCCTCGATGGGGCAGTCGTTCTCCTCGTCACTCACGGCATAGCGCAGGATGTCTCCGTCATACAGCGTCAGCAGGTCACAGGGGCGGCGGGTCTCCATGTCGATCATGGCCCACACGCTGCGAGCATAGCCATAGGCTGTGCCGTCGGGACGCAGGATGGCATAGTTACGGGTGGTAAACAGTTTCAGCACGCTCTCCACCCAGGTCTTCACTTCCAGATGCTCATACTGGCGAGGCATCTCCTCCATCTCGATGCTCAGTCGCGAGAGCACCCAGGTGTGCTTGTTCTCATTGATGGCGCTGATGCCCCATCCACGTCGCTGCGAGTGATTGCCGGCAGCATTCAGCAGGTGGTTGCCCAGCACGCCCATAAACATGCGACCGGTATAGTCGACATGGAAGGGCTCTACATACACGGGATAACGATCTATCTTCTCCATACCTTATTATATATTATAGACTGTCACGCTCCTCCTCACGTTGGGTCAGGTACTGGTCCAGGCGCTCGATGCGCGACTTGGTCACTGCGATGCGACCGGTGCGCACAAACTGCAGCACGCATCCTATCGCGTCCAACTGATGGAAGAGTTCCAGCACATCGGCCGTCACTCCGGTCTTCTCCACGATGGCATAGGTGGGGTTCACCTCGACAAAGCGCGCGTCGAATCGGCGCACGATGCGCGAGATCTCCTGATTGTCCAGCACCATGGGCGACGACAACTTCAGCAACGAGGTCTCCAGGATGAAGATCTCATCGTCGACGAAGCAGTTGGCCTGCAGCACATCGATTTTCTTCTCTATCTGCTTGACCAGCATCTCGGCCATGTCGCGCTTGCAGTAGCAGGTGATGGTGTACTTGTGCACACCGGGGGTGCTGCTGGCACACACGTTCAGGCTCTCGATGTTGACCTGTCGACGGGTAAACACCGCCGTGATCTGGTTCAGGATACCGGCAAAGTTCTCCGAATAGATGATCAGCGTATAGAGGGTCAGTCCGTCGTGCGCATTGACGATGGCTCCCTCGCGTCCAGCCACCGAGGGACGAGCCACAGCGGTGCGGCTGAAGGTCTCGCGCTGGGTGCCACGGGCATTGTCCTTGTCCAGTGTCTCCAGTCGCTGGCGGGTCAGGTTCTTCTCATACGAGTCACGGTCCACAGCGGCAGCGGCACGCACGGCAGCGTCAAACTGCTCTTGCTTCTGCAACTCGTCGCATTTGCCGCAATCGTTACAATCGCCACACTCGGCGGCTCCATATTTCTTGTTGTCTTCCATACTACTTCACCTCCAATAACATTTCATCCACACTGCCGCCGGGCACGGTCATGGGCAGCACATTGTCCTCCTCCTTGATGGCACACTGCAGCAGATAGGGTCCGTCGGTGTCCAGCATCTCGCGGATGGCCTCGTCCAGGTCCTTGCGGTCGATCACGGTGCGGCAGGGGATGCCATATCCCTCGGCTATCTTCTCGTAATCGGGGTTGGTCATGGGGGTGAACGAGTACCGCTTGTTGAAGAACATATACTGCCACTGGCGCACGTTGCCCAGGTAGTTGTTGTTCAGCAGGATCATCTTCACGGGGCACTGCTGCTCCATGATGGTGCCCAGTTCCTGTATGGTCATCTGGAAACCGCCATCACCGCAGAACATGCACACGGTGCGGTCGGGCGCGCCAAAGGTGGCACCGATGGCAGCAGGGATGCCAAATCCCATGGTGCCGCAACCGCCGCTGGTCACTATCGAGCGGGGCTTGGTGTACTTGAAGTAGCGGCAGCCAAACAACTGGTTCTGACCTACGTCGGTCACCAGGATGGCCTCGTTGTGGGCAGCCTCGCTCACCTTGCGCACCACCTCTCCCATCAGCAGAGGGCCCTCGGTGGGGTGCAGAGCGGGGTCTATCACCTTGTGGTACTCCTTCTCGGCATAGGGCTTGAATCCGTCGATCCAGGCATCGTGCTTGGTCTCGTCCACGTACTGTGCCACGGCAGCCAGCGTCTGCTTGCAATCACCCAGCACAGCCAGGTCGGGCTTCACGTTCTTGCCCACCTCCGATGGGTCTATCTCGAAATGTATCACCCGTGCCTGCTTGGCATAGGTCTTCAGGTTGCCCGTCACGCGGTCGTCAAATCGCATGCCGACGGCGATGAGCAGGTCACACTGGTTGGTCATCACATTGGGACCCAGATTGCCGTGCATGCCCAGCATACCCATGTTCAGGGGGTGGTCGGTGGGTGCTGCAGACAGGCCCAGCATGGTCTGTCCAAAGGGGATCTGCGCACGCTCACACAGCGCCAGCAGTTCCTCGCGTGCACCGGCAAGTTCCACGCCCTGGCCCACCAGCATCAGGGGCTTCACGCTCTCGTTGATCATCTGCGCGGCCTGTCGGATGACGGCCTCCTCGGGCTGGGGATAGGGGTTGTAACTGCGGATGAAGTCCACCGTCTGGGGCTCATAGTCGATGAGCGCGGTCTGGGCGTTCTTGGCAAAGTCCAGCACCACGGGACCGGGTCGTCCGCTCTTGGCGATATAGAAGGCACGTGCCACGGCCCAGGGGATGTCCTCGGCGCGGCGTATCTGGTAGTTCCACTTGGTGATGGGCTGTGTCACGCCCACCACGTCCACCTCTTGGAAGGCGTCGGTACCCAGCATGGCTGCTCCCACCTGACCGCATATCACCACCATGGGTGTGCTGTCTATCATGGCGTCTGCCACACCGGTGATGGTGTTCATGGCACCGGGTCCGCTGGTCACGATGGCGCAACCCACCTTGCCACTCACGCGGGCATAGCCCTGTGCAGCGTGCACGGCAGCCTGCTCGTGTCGCACCAGGATGTGGTGCAGGTCGTCCTTGTGGTCATACAGGGCGTCGTAGGTGGGCATGATGGCGCCACCGGGGTAGCCAAACAGCACGTCCACTCCCTCGTGCACCAACGAGCGCATCAGGGCCTCGGCACCAGTTATCTTAGTTGAATTCATAATTCACAATGCATAATTCATAATTAGGGAGTTACAATCTCACGCCGCCCTTGTCGGCACTGCTCACGCTCTTGGCATAGTGCTGCAGGGCCTTGCTCACCACGCGGTTGCGCTTCAGGGGCTGCTGGGGACGTGCCTCCAGTTCCTCGTCGCTCAACTTTACATTGATGCTGCGGCTGGGGATGTCGATGACGATGATGTCACCGTCCTGTATCTTGCCGATGGCTCCACCGCTGGCAGCCTCGGGACTGATGTGTCCGATGCTCAGTCCGCTGGTGCCGCCGCTGAATCGTCCGTCGGTGATCAGCGCACACTCCTTGCCCAGGTGCATGCTCTTGATGTACGACGTGGGATACAGCATCTCCTGCATGCCGGGACCTCCCTTGGGACCCTCGTGGGTGATCACCACGCAATCGCCGCTCTTCACCTTGCCACCCAGGATGCCCTCGCAGGCGTCCTCCTGGCTGTCAAATACCACGGCGGGACCCTCAAAGTGCCACAACTCGGGTGCCACTCCGGCGGTCTTCACCACGCAGCCGTCCTTGGCGATGTTGCCAAACAGCACAGCCATGCCGCCGTCCTTGGTATAGGCATGCTCGATGTCGCGTATGCAACCATTCTCGCGGTCAGTGTCCAGGGTCTCCCACTGGGCATTCTGGCTACCCATCACGGTCGAGAACTTGCCACCGGGCGCACTGCGGTAGATGCGCTCAGCCTCGGGGTCGATGCTCTCACCGGTGATGCAGTATTTCGCGATGTCCTCGCCCAGCGTAGCGCCATCCACGCGCTTCACGTCCAGGGCCAGCAGGCCACCCTTGGCCAGTTCGCCCATGATGCCCAGGATACCGCCAGCGCGGTTCTCCTCCTGTATCGAGTACTTCTGCCAGTTGGGCGACAGTTTGCACAGGAAGGGCACCTTGCGCGACAGGGCGTCGATGTCCTGCATCTTGAAGTCCACCTCTGCCTCCTGGGCCACAGCCAGCAGGTGCAGCACAGTGTTGGTCGACGCTCCCATGGCGATGTCCAGTGTCATGGCGTTGAGGAAAGCCTCGCGGGTGGCGATGCTGCGGGGCAGCACGCTCTCGTCGCCGTCCTCGTAATAGGCCATGGCGTTCTTCACAATCTGTCGGGCAGCGTCGCGGAAGAGTTGGATTCTGTTGACATGCGTAGCCAGTATCGAACCGTTGCCGGGCAGCGAGAGTCCCAGTGCCTCGGTCAGCGAGTTCATGCTATTGGCGGTAAACATGCCCGAGCAGGCGCCGCATCCGGGGCAGGCCATGCTCTCCACCTGGGCCAGTTCCTCGTCGCTCACGGTGGGGTCACCACCCTTGATCATGGCGGTGATCAGGTCGGCATTCTCGCCGTTCCACTTGTGCGACTCCATGGGTCCTCCGCTCACAAACACGGCGGGGATATTCAGTCTCATGGCAGCCATCAGCATGCCAGGGGTCACCTTGTCACAGTTCGAGATACAGATCATGGCGTCTGCCTTGTGGGCATTGACCATATACTCCACCGAGTCGGCGATGATGTCTCTCGAGGGCAGGGAATACAGCATGCCATCGTGTCCCATGGCGATGCCGTCGTCCACGGCAATGGTGTTAAATTCGGCCGCATAGCAACCCATCTTCTCCACCTCGGCCTTCACGATCTGTCCGATCTCGTGCAGATGGGTGTGTCCGGGGACAAACTGGGTAAAACTGTTGACGATGGCGATGATGGGCTTGCCAAACTGCTCACGCTTCATGCCGGTGGCCACCCACAGCGCGCGTGCGCCCGCCATGCGACGACCTTCGGTGCAAACAGCACTTCTAAGTTGGTGTTTCATCGTTTTATTTTGTATTAATCTTTTATCTTAAACCTAAATTGAATTGCAAAGTTACACTTTTTTACCGATTTGGGCAAAAAAATGCAACATTATTTCACGCTGGACGCGTACGCGCAAGGAATTTCACACAGCAAATCGCTCGTCAGTGTACTTTCCTAAAATAGGTTGACTGTTTTAGTTCAGTTTTATGCCTTGTTCCTAAAATAAGTTGACCGGGTTAAAATTGTTCCTAAATAAAGTTGACTTGCATTAATTAGTACTGTTAAATGTTGACTGTAAACCTATCT